>JBGAGX010000028.1:0-48532 GCA_044226515.1 Flavobacteriales bacterium
GGGCCGCACCGGCATGTGGGCGCTCGACCTGCAGAACGTGACCAACACGCGCAACGAGTCCTACGTCTACTATGACCAGCGCAAGGGCGAGGTGGTCACCAAGTACCAGCTCGGCCTCATCCCCAACCTCAGCTACCGCATCGAATTCTGAACCCCCTGCTCCATGAAGTACCTGAACGCCTTCCTCGCCCTGGTCTTCGCGCTGTTCGCCGCGGTGCAGTACAACGATCCCGACCCGGTGGTCTGGATGCTGGCCTACGGGGCGGTGTGCGTGTTCTGCGTGCTCGCTGTAATGGGCCGTCATCATCCACGTTCATTGCTGGTGCTCGCGGTGGTGCTCGCCGGCTGGATGGCGACGATGGTCCCCGGCTTCATCGCCTGGCTGCGCATGGGCATGCCCACGATCACCGGCACCATGAAGGCGGAGTCGCCGCACGTGGAGGTGGTGCGCGAGTTCCTGGGGCTGGGCATTGCGGTGGCCGCGGTGCTGCACCTGTGGCGCCTGGCGCGGAAGGCCGCCTGAAACGCCGAAAGGCCCCCGGGTGGGAGCCTTCCGACGCCTTGTTGCGCTGGCCGTCCGGCGATCGCCGGTACGGACCCGATGGCAGGCGCTAGGCCTGCTCGATGACCAGCTTCCTCAATAGGGTGATGCCTTCCTGTTCGATGCGCATGGTGTAGGGGCCGTTCGCGGGCAGTGCGGTGCCCAGGGTGCGCACCTGCGGCCCGCGCGCGCTCAGGTGCTCCCGCAGCAGCACCCGGCCGGTGCGGTCGGTGAGCACCACCGTGGCCTCGCCTTCCGCCGGCAGCTGGAACTCGAGCCGCGCGCTGCCGCCCTGGTTCAAGAGGCGCGTGCGAGCGTTGGTGAGCGATGTGGTGCGCAACGGCGTGGCGTCATTGCGCTTCAGCGTGAACGGGGAGGCCGCGTCGGCGACGGTCCACAGCGTGAGGTGCACGCCGATCGCGAAGAGGAGGTGCTTCAGGATGCGCATGGTGTCGGTTGCCGTGGTGCGAAGGTGAAGGGTCGTTCACGGAAGCGTTGTTAAGCCGCTGATAACAAGCGTTAAAGAACGTTAAGTGCCTAGGGCCGCGTGGGGTCAGGGTAATTTCGACCGCGTGGACAAGCGGCTCATCACGCTGTTGGTCGCGGGCATCACGGTGGCGCTCGCCGGGCTCGTGCTCATCCAATGGCGTTGGGTGAGCGATACGATCGCGCTCAAGGACGCGCAGCTCGGACAGGGCATCGATGCGGCCCTGGTGGCCGTGAGCGATCGCATCGAGCGGTTGGAGGCCGTGGAAGGCATCCGCGGCCACATGGAGGCGCACCGGATCCTGGGCCAGGCCCCTGGGACCACCACGCTCGACACCGCCACGGAGGAGGTGCGGGTGATCACGCCGGACGGCCGGGTGACGATCCTGCGCCGGGCCACCACGGAAGGACCGGCGCCCACCGACACGCTCACCATCGCCCTGCCCGAAGGCGGGGATGGTCTGGGTGACCGCGAGGCCCTGCTCACCGACATCCTGCAAGGACTGCTCGACCCCGGCGCGCAACGCCCCATCACCGAGCGGATCGACCCCGGCCTGCTCGATTCCCTGCTCGCCGAGGAGCTCCACGGGCATGGCATCACGGCGGCCACCGAGCACGGGGTCTTCGATGCGAAGGGGCGTGGTGTGCTGGTGTCGCTCGCCGACCCGGGTGACGAGGAGGCCGTGGCCGCGAGCCCGCACCGGGTGCGCCTGTTCCGCAGCGATGTGGTGGGCGAGCCCTACTTCCTGCACGTGCACATCCCCGGCCAGAAGCGCGTGGTGCTGCGCAGCATGTGGGCCCTGCTCACCGTCTCCGCGGTCCTCATCCTGCTCATCATCGCGGCCTTCGTGTACACGGTGCGCACCATCTACCGGCAGAAGCGGCTCAACGACATCCGCAACGACCTGGTGAACAACCTCACCCACGAACTGAAGACCCCCATCAGCACCATCGCGCTGGCGTGCGAGGCGCTGAACGACCCGGGCGTTCCCAAGAGCCCCGAGCAGCAGCGCGCCTTCGTGGGCATGATCCGCGACGAGAACAAGCGCCTCGGCGTGCTGGTGGAGAGCGTGCTGCAGAGCGCCGTGCTCGACAGCGGCAGCATGCGCCTGCGTCCGGTGGACGTGGACATGCACCAGCTCATCGGCGACGTGGTGCGCAACGCGGCCATCCAGGCCGAACGCCGCAACGGCCACATCCGCACCGTGCTCGGCGCGGAGCTCGCGCACATCAAAGGCGACCGCATCCACCTGTCCAACGTGTTCCACAACCTCATCGACAACGCGGTGAAGTACTGCGAGGGCAGCCCGGAGGTGGTGATCTCCACCACCAGCGACAGCGCCGGGCTCGAGGTGCGCGTGAAGGACAACGGCATCGGCATCGCCCGCGCCGACCAGCGCAAGATCTTCGACCGGTTGTACCGGGTACCCACGGGCAACCTGCACAACGTGAAGGGCTTCGGCCTGGGTCTCAGCTACGTGAAGGCCGTGCTGGAGAAGCACGGCGGCACCATCCGGGTGGAGAGCGAGCCCGGCATGGGCAGCACCTTCATCATCAACCTGCCGTTCGAACATGAGCGAACCGATCCGTCTGCTACTGTGCGAGGATGACCCCAACCTGGGAAGCCTGCTGGCCCAGTACCTCGGCGCGAAGGGATACACCGTGACCCTTCGGTCCGATGGCCGTCAGGGTCTCGAGGCGTACAAGGAAGGTGGTTACGACCTGCTCATCCTCGATGTGATGATGCCGGTGAAGGACGGCTTCACCCTGGCGCGCGAGATCAGGCAGAACGATGAGCGCACGCCCATCATCTTCCTTACGGCGAAGAGCATGAAGCAGGACACGATCACCGGCTTCCAGAGCGGTGCCGATGACTACCTCACCAAGCCCTTCAGCATGGAGGAACTGCTCCTTCGCGTGAGCGCCGTGCTGAAGCGTGCGAAGGGGATCACCAACGACCGTGAGGCGCCGCGTGAGCATGTGGTGGGACGCTTCCGCTTCGACGTGCGCAAGCAGGTGCTCGCGATCGATGGGCAGGAGCGGAGGCTCACCACCAAGGAGAGCGATCTGCTGCGGCTGTTGTGCGAGCACCGCAACGGCCTGCTGGCGCGCAACGATGCCCTCAAGCAGGTGTGGGGCGACGACAACTACTTCAACGGGCGCAGCATGGACGTGTACATCGCCAAGCTGCGCAAGTACCTGAAGGACGACCCCGGCGTGGAGATCCTCAACGTGCACGGCAAGGGCTTCAGGCTCATCGCCAAGGACGAGGCCTCCTGATCACAGGCACCCGGTGCGCCCACCGTCCACCGGCAGGTTGATGCCGTTGATGTAGGAGGCGGAAGGGCCGCAGAGGAAGGCGACCGCATTAGCGATCTCGGAGGGCTTCGCGAAGCGCCGCAGCGGCACCTCCACCATCATCTCATGCGCGGCCTCGGCCTCGCTGATCCCTCCCTTGACGGCCTTGTTGCGGATGATGGCACTGAGCCGCTCCGTTCCGGTGGCCCCGGGAAGCACGTTGTTCACCGTGATGTTGAAGGGGCCGAGCTCATTGGCAAGGGTCTTGGACCACTGGGCCACGGCACCGCGGATGGTGTTGCTCACCCCCAGGTTGGGCAGCGGCACCTTCACGCTGGTGCTGATCACGTTGACGATGCGGCCGTCCTGTGCCGCCTTCATGCCCGGCACCACCGCGCGTACCAGGGTGTGGAAGGCGATGAGGTGAAGCCTGAAGGCCTGCTCGAAGTCCGTTACCTGCGCCTCGTGCGCAGGCCCGGGTGGAGGTCCGCCGGTGTTGTTCACCAGGATGTGCACCCCACCGATGGCCGCCAGGTGCCGTTCAACGCCCGACGCCAGCGCCGCGGTGTCGGCCATGTCCAGCGCCAGGGCATGGTGCTCCTGTCCGGTCGAACGGTCCAGGCCGGACAGGATGGCGTTCAAGCGGTCCCGGTCGCGTGCCAGCAGCGTTACGCCGGCGCCCAAGGCGGCCAGCTCCTGCGCCACCGCGCACCCGATGCCCTGGGAGGCCCCGGTGACGAGTGCCCGGCGACCATGAAGGGAGATGTCCATGCGCCAAATGTAGGTGTGGTGCGGCCCGCGAAGGGACCGGCGGTTTCCAATCCGGATCGTGGAAGAAGTTCCGTCCGGTTCGGGACCATCCCGCTCCGAGGGGGGCATCTTTGCAGCTCCACCGGAACCATCCATCCATATCACGATACCGATGACGAGATCCTACACCCTGTCCCTGTCGCTCGGCCTTTGCCTTGCGACCATGCTCCCCGGCTCCGCCGATGGGCAAAGCCTGTCCAACGGCCGCACCATCCGGGTTGAGCGGAAGAGCCCGGCACCGGCGCAGGACCAGCCCCGCATCCGCACGGCGGGAGGTCATGCGGTGGTGAACAAGACCCAGCCCATGGCGAAGCCTTACAGGGCCCCTTCGCCGCTCTCCGACCTGCGCGGCACCGGACCGGCGAACGACAACTGCGCCGGCGCCCAGCCCCTTACCGTGGGCACCAGCTGCAACCCCTTCACCGCCGATGCGGCCGGTGCGACCCAGTCCATCGCCGCCATCGCCTGCAACGGTTTCACCGGCACCGCGGATGACGATGTCTGGTTCTCCTTCGTGGCCACGCAGAGCGCGGTGACCATCGAGGTGACGGGCAGCGTGGACTACGATGCGGTCGTTGACCTTCGCTCGGGCGGCTGCAACGGTTCGAACATCGCCTGCGCGGATGCCGCCTACGGAGGCGGCACGGAGTTCCTGAGCGCCACGGGCCTCACGGTGGGCAGCACCTATTACGTGCGTGTGTTCGATTGGTACGACACGCCTCCCCCCACCACCACCTTCGACATCTGCGTGTACGCCACGCCCCCTCCGCCCGCGAACGACAACTGCGCGGGTGCCATCACCCTTACCGCGGGAGCGAGCTGCAACCCGGTCACCGGTACGGTGGTCAGCGCCACCCAGTCCATCGCTGCGCTCAGCTGCAACGCATTCACCGGTGATGCGGACGACGATGTCTGGTACAAGTTCGTGGCCAACGCCGGCGCCCTTACCGTGAAGGTGGCCGGCAGCACGAGCTTCGACGCCGTCATCGACCTTCGTTCCGGGGGCTGCAACGGCACGAACATCGCCTGCGCGGATGCCACCGTAGCCGGAGGAGTGGAGACGATCGCCGCCACGGGCCTCACCGTGGGCGCCACCTACTACGTGCGGGTGTATGACTATGGTACCGGTACGCCTTCCACCCCCACCTTCGACATCTGCGTGTACGCCACCCCGGCGGCTCCCGCCAACGACGAATGCGTGGACGCCCCGGTGGCCACCCTCAACGTTCCCGGTGATGTGACGGTGACCGGCGACAACACCGGCGCCACGGACAGCGAGGGCCTCGGCTTCAATACGGTATGGGAGGCCTTCACCATCAACGCCTGCGCCGATGTGACCATCGAGTACTGCGGTACCAACCCGGCCTTCGGCGAATACGTGATCAACCTCACCGATGATTGCGTCTTCACCACCGTGTTCGATACCACCGCCACGGGCGCCTGCCCCGATGGCAACCCGATCCTGCTCTTCACCGACCTGCCCGCTGGCACCTACTACTACCCCGTGCTCGAGAGCCCCCTGGCCAGCGGCCCGTACAGCATCACCTTCTCGGCCGTGGCCTGCGGGGGTGGCACCACGCCGCCCAATGATGAGTGCGTCGACGCCAACATCCAATCGTTGAGCGTGCCGGGCACGGTGAGCGTGAACGGTGACAACACCGGCGCCACCGACAGCGAGGGCTTCGGTTTCAACACGGTGTGGGAGGCCTTCACGATCACCCAGTGCGCGGATGTGACCGTGGACCTGTGCGGCACCAACCCGGTGTTCGGGGAGTACGTGATCAACCTGGTGGACGACTGCGCCTTCACCACCGTGTTCGACGCTTCCGCCGGTGCGGACTGCGGCGACGGCAACATCGCTCTCTCCTTCCTCGGTCTCGCGCCGGGCACCTACTACTACCCGGTCCTGGAGAGCGCCCTGGCCACCGGTCCGTACACGGTGAACTTCACGGCGACGGCCTGCCCCAACCCGCCTGCGAACGACGATTGCGCCGGTGCCATCCTGCTCGATGTGGAGACCACGTGTCAGCCCTACGCGGGCACCAGCCTGGGTGCCACCGAGAGCTTCCCGGCCGACAGCTGTGCGGGTGTGAACGTGGGTTCCGCCAACGATGACGTGTGGTACAGCTTCATCGCCACGGGCACCGAGCACACCATCCAGGTGCAGGGCGATACGCTGTTCGATGCCGTGGTGCAAGCCTACAGCGGCGATTGCAGTGGCCTCAGCCTGATCGGCTGCGAGGACGCCACGCTTGACGGCGAACTGGAGGAGATGCTGCTCACCAACCTCAACGTCGGCGAGACCTACTACGTGCGTGTGTTCCATTGGTACCAGGCGCTCACCGCCGACCCGTACTTCACCATCTGCGTGATCGGCGATGTGGCCACGGGCGTGCAACAGGCCAGCAGCGACAGCTGGTCGGTGTTCCCCAACCCCACGGACGGCTTGATCACCGTGGTGAACGGCGGGAACAGCGGCAACGCCACCCTCGAGCTGTTCGATGTGGCCGGCCGCCTGATGCACGCGGAGCGGGCGAGCCTGGCCAGCGGTGCACAGCACACGCTCGACCTCTCGGGCAAATTGAGCCAGGGCACGTACACGTTGCGTGTCACCACGGCCACCGGCCGCAGCACGCAACGCGTGGTGGTGCGCTGAGCCCATTGTTCCCGGTGTGAAAGGGGCGGTCCTGCGGGACCGCCCCTTTCCGTTGGTAACCCTGCCGTCGCCGGGCGGGTATAAGGGGGAAAACCCCTTGTCATGCGTCTGCCCTTGTTCCTCCTGATGATGGTCCCGGGCCTCTGCGCCTTCGCCCAGGGTGGCGATGTGGCGCCGCTGGAGATCTTCGGGCGCATGATGGCCGGGGAGGAGAAGCTGGCAGGAGCGGAGGTGCTGGTGTTCAACGGCAATGAGCGGGTGGCCACCATCACCACGGAAAAGAGCGGCAAGTTCGACCTGCGGCTCAGCATGAACGGCAACTACAGCCTCGAGTTCCGCAAGGAGGGCTTCGCCCCGAAACGGATCCTGATCGACACGCACCTGCCGCACTTCCCCGACGGTGCCGAAGTGGTGATCGCACCCATCGGCATGGACATCACCCTGTTGGAAAAGGCCAAGTTCGACGGCGCCAACACCGATGAGCTCGATTTCCCGTTCGCCCTGATCAAGTGGAGCAAGCGCGACCAGGCGTTCACCCAGGACGCGGAGTACACCGCGAGCATGCAGCGCACGAGCGGCGCCCTGCTGCTGGTAGCGGCCCGCTCCGAGATGCGGCGCTGACCGCGAGGGAGTTGCAGCGCACCCCGCACCCGCCCGGTGCGGGTTCGCTATTTTTAGCCACTTCCTTCCCTCCCCATGCCCATCCGCCGTCCCTTCAACCTCAAGCAGTGGATCGCCGACAACCGCGACCTGCTGAAGCCGCCCGTTGGCAACAAGAACCTGTACATCGAGTCCGGTGACTACATCGTGATGATCGTGGGCGGGCCCAATGCCCGCAAGGACTATCACTTCAACCAGACCGAGGAGCTCTTCTACCAGATCGAGGGCGACATCGAGGTGGGCATCCAGGAGGATGGCAAGGCCGTCACCATCCCGGTGAAGGAGGGGGAGATGTTCCTGCTGCCCGGCAACGTGCCGCACCAGCCGCGCCGCGGACCGAACACCGTGGGCCTGGTGATCGAGTGCAAGCGTGACGACCGCGAGCTGGAGGATGGCCTGCACTGGTACTGCGAGAAGTGCAACAACCTCCTGCACGAATACCGCTTCGTGCTGCACAACATCGAGAAGGACTTCCTGCCGCGCTTCCGTGAGTTCTACGGAAGCCTCGACATGCGCACCTGCAAGAAGTGCGGCCATGTGATGGAGACCGACCCGCGCTTCGTCTGATGCCGGAGCTGCTGGCCATAGACATCCACACGCACATCCTGCCGGAGGACATCCCCGATTTCGGGCGTCGCTTCGGCTACGGGGGCTTCATCCACCTGGACCATCACCGCCCGGGCTGTGCGCGGATGATGATGGACGACAAGTTCTTCCGGGAGGTGCAGGCCAACTGCTGGGACCCGCAGGTGCGCCTGGACGAGTGCGACGGGTTCCGGGTGCAGGTGCAGGTGCTGAGCACCGTGCCGGTGATGTTCAGCTACTGGGCCAAGCCGCAGGACACGCTCACCCTGGCCATGTTCCTCAACGATCACATCGCCGGCATCGTGCACAAGTGGCCGAGGCGCTATGTGGGCCTGGGCACGGTGCCCATGCAGGACACCGAGCTGGCGATCAAGGAGCTGGAACGGTGCAAGGCCATCGGGCTGGAGGGCATCCAGATCGGCACCCACATCGAAGGTGTGAACCTGGGCGAACCCCGCCTCTTCCCCATCTTCAAGGCCTGTGAGGAGCTGGGCATGGCCGTGTTCGTGCACCCGTGGGACATGATGGGCAAGGAGCGCATGGACAAGTACTGGCTCCCCTGGCTGGTGGGGATGCCGGCGGAAACGGCCCTCGCGATCAGCTCCATGATCTTCAGCGGACTGTTCGAAAGGCTGCCGAGGCTGCGGGTGGCTTTCGCGCATGGTGGAGGCTCGTTCCCCGCCACCGTGAGCCGCATCCAGCATGGCTTCGAGGTGCGTCCGGACCTGTGCGCGGTGGACAACAATGTGCCGCCCAAGGCCTACCTGGGCAAGTTCTGGATCGACTCGCTCGTGCACGACCAGGCGATGCTGCAGTACGTGGTGGACCTGATCGGCGCCGACCGTGTTTCGCTCGGCACCGATTACCCCTTCCCGCTCGGTGAGCTCGAACCCGGCCAGCTGATCCGGAGCATGCCGTGGAGCAATGCACAGAAGGAGATGCTGTTGAGCGGCTCCGCCCTGCAATGGCTGGCCACGGAGCGGAAGCGCTTCGTGTGATCCGCCACCGCGTCCCGATCGTGATCAATTGTTAACGACCGGTCCCGCCAGCGGGATCTTAATCCGTCCTTCATGACCGTGGGGTGATGGCGGGCCTACGTTTGCACCCGCAGCGATGATCAGGCTCTTCCTCCGCCATACCGCCGTGGTGACGATGACCGTGCTTCTGGGGAGCATGGGCACCCGGTCGGTGGCAGCGTGCAAGGTGGCCGCGGTCCAGCAGGCATCCGTTCGAACGGAGGTGTCCGGCCTGGCCGACCAGACCGACGCGGCCCGGGTGATCACCGCGATCATGGGTGCGCACCTGGAAGGTGAGGAAGTGGAGGAGCGGGAAGTGGCGCACCGAAATAACCTGTTGCGCACCGACCTGCCCACCGCGGGGCACGTCCCGCTCGATCTCGCCACCATCACCGTTCGATGCTGCGGTGCGGCCTTGGGCGGTTGTGCGCCGCAAGGCACTGAGCTGCCTCGCGTCCTGCTCGCGCTGCTGCAGGTGCTTCGTCTATAGTCCGTGTATGGCATCCGCCCCTGGCGTGATGCCCGGTCGCATCCCCGGTCCGGTCCTGTCCGACCGGTGGCATGCTGCGCCCCCGGCGCGTCAGTGGTCGTCCAATTCCTTTTCCCGTTCACCATGAAGGTTCCACAACGGAGCATGCTGGGCATGCTCGTCATCGGCCTCACCACCATGCTCGTTCACGCAAGCTGCCACCACGAGGAGCATGGCGGCGAAGAGCGGCCGAGGTATCCGGTCACCACGCCGTACCGCACGGACACCGTGACCTCGCGCGAGTATGTGTGCCAGATCCGGGCCATCCAGCACATCGAGCTGCGCGCCCTGGAGAAGGGTTACCTCCAGGACATCCTGGTGGATGAAGGGCAGCATGTCTCACAGGGCCAGCTCATGTTCCGGATACGCCCGGTGCTGTATCAGGCCGAGGTGCAGAAGGCCGCGGCCGAGGCCGACTTCGCCGAGATCGAGTACCGCAACACCAAGGCCCTGGCGGACAGCAATGTGGTGTCGCCCAATGAGCTCGCCCTGGCGAAAGCGCGCCTTGACAAGGCCAAGGCGGAGCTTGACATGGCCCGCGCCCATCTTGGCTTCACAGAGATCCGCGCCCCGTTCGACGGAATCATGGACCGCTTCCATGTGCGGCTGGGCAGCCTGTTGGACGAGGGGGACCTCCTGACCGAACTGTCCGACAACAGCTCCATGTGGGTGTACTTCAATGTGCCCGAGGCCGAGTACCTGAAGTACAAGCAGGGCACCGAGGCGGGCAACGGCGTGAAGGTGCGGCTGCGCATGGCCAACGGCCAGGAGTTCGACCAGGTGGGCGTGGTCACCGCCATCGAGGCCGACTTCGACAACCACACCGGGAACATCGCCTTCCGCGCCACCTTCCCGAACCCCAAGGGCTTGCTGCGCCACGGGGAGACCGGTTCCATCCTCATGGACGAACGGCTCGACAACGTGCTGCTCATCCCCCAGAAGGCCACCTTCGAGGTGCTCGACCACCGCTACGTGTACGTGGTGGACAAGGACAGCACGGTGCACAGCACGCGCGTGGAGCTGGGAGGGGAGCTGCAGCACCTGTTCGTGGTGCGCGAGGGGTTGAAGGCGGACGACCGCTTCCTGCTCGAGGGCCTGCGCAAGGTGCGCGACAAGGACAAGGTGGACTACGAGCTCGTTCCCGCCGACTCGGTGGTGACGCACCTGGATCTGTACGCGGAGTGATCACCGGACCGAACCACTGAGCCATGTTCAGGAACTTCATCCATCGGCCGGTACTGGCCATCGTCATCTCGGTGCTCATCGTGTTCGTGGGGGGGCTGTCCATCAACCAGCTGCCCACGGCCCAGTTCCCCGAGATCGCGCCGACGACGGTGAACATCTTCATCGCCTACCCCGGGTCGAGCGCCGATGTGCTCACGCGCTCCACCATCATCCAGCTCGAGACGGCCATCAACGGCGTGCAGGGCATGCGTTACCTCGCCTCGGACGCCACCAGTGCGGGCGAGGGCACCATCCGCGTGATCTTCGAACCGGGCACCGACCCCAACGAGGCCGTGGTGCGCGTGAAGACCCGCGTGGACCAGGTGATGCCCAACCTGCCCCTGCTGGTGCAACGCGAGGGGGTGATCATCACCCCGGTGCAGCCCAGCATGCTCCTGTACGTGAACCTTTACGGCGACGGCAAGGATGCGGACGAGCTCTTCCTCTACAACTACGCCTTCACCCAGCTGATCCCCGAGATCCAGCGCATCCCCGGGGTGGCGCAGGCCCAGATCCTCGGCAGCCGCAAGTACGCCATGCGCGTATGGCTCAAGCCCGACCGCATGCGCGCCTACAACATCTCCGCGCAGGACGTGATGGAGGCCATGCAGGAGCAGAGCCTCATCGCGCGTCCGGGCCGCCTGGGCCAGAGCTCCGGCATCAACGCCCAGTCGCTGGAGTACGTGCTCGTGTACAAGGGCCAGTTCAACGAGCCCGAGCAGTACCGCAACATCATCATCCGCGCCAATGCCGAAGGGGAGATGATCAAGCTCAGGGACATCGCCGACGTGGAGCTGGGCAGCGAGTTCTTCGACATCTACTCCAACCTCGACGGCCGTCCCTCCGCGTCCATCGTGCTGAAGCAGACCCTTGGCAGCAACGCGAGCCAGGTCATCGAGCAGGTGAAGGAGAAGCTGAAGGAGCTCGAGAAGGAGATGCCGCCGAGCGTGGATTACAAGGTGAGCTATGACGTGTCCACCTTCCTCGACGCCTCCATCGAACAGGTGCTGCACACGCTGCGCGATGCCTTCATCCTGGTGGCGTTGGTGGTGTTCCTCTTCCTGGGCGACTGGCGGTCCACGCTCATCCCCATCATCGCCGTGCCCGTGTCGCTCATCGGCGCCTTCTTCATCATGCAGCTGTTCGGGCTCTCCATCAACCTCATCACCCTTTTCGCGCTGGTGCTCGCCATCGGCATCGTTGTGGACGACGCGATCGTGGTGGTGGAGGCCGTGCACGCCAAGATGGAGACCGAGCACCTCTCGCCCTACAACGCGGTGAAGGTGGTGATGGGCGAGATCGGCGGGGCCATCATCGCCATCACCCTGGTGATGGTGTCCGTGTTCATCCCCATCTCCTTCATGACCGGCCCCGTGGGCGTGTTCTACCGGCAGTTCTCCATCACCATGGCCGGTTCCATCATCCTCTCCGCGGTGGTGGCGCTCACCCTTACGCCGGTGCTCTGCGCCATGATCCTGCGGCCCCACCAGGCCGGACAGCACAAGCGCTCCCTCATGGACCGCTTCATCGCCTGGTTCAACCGCGGCTTCGAGCGCATCACCGGGCGCTACGTGGCCATCCTCAACCGCACCGTGGCGCGCCGCCTCGTCACCTTCGGTGTGCTCGGGGCCTTCTGCGCCGGCATCTACCTCACCAACACCGTGCTGCCCGCCGGCTTCATCCCCAGCGAGGACCAGGGCACCATCTACGCCATCATCCAGACCCCACCGGGCAGCACCCTGGAGACCACCAACAAGGTGGCGCGCGACCTGCAGGAGATCTGCAAGGAGATCCCCGAGGTGGAGTCCGTGTCGTCGCTCGCGGGATACGAGATCATGACCGAGGGACGCGGCTCCAACGCGGGCACCTGCCTCATCGACCTGAAGCCGTGGCACGACCGGCATAAGAACGTGAACGAGGTGATGGAGGAGCTGGAGGAGCGCACCAAGGACATCGGTGCGGTCATCGAGTATTTCGAACCGCCCGCGGTCCCCGGCTTCGGCTCGTCCGGCGGCTTCTCGCTGCGCCTGCTCGACAAGACCAACGGCACCGACTACCACGAGTTCGAGCGGGTGAACAACGCCTTCATGGACGCCCTGCGCCAGCGCGAGGAGCTCACCGGGCTGTTCACGTTCTACGCCGCCAACTACCCGCAGTACGAGATGATCATCGACAGCAAGGCGGCGATGCAGAAGGGGGTATCGATCGGCAAGGCGGTGGAGAACCTCAACATCCTCATCGGCAGCACCTACGAACAGGGCTTCATCCGCTTCGGCCGCTTCTTCAAGGTGTACACCCAGGCCGGCCCTGAGTATCGCCGTTACCCCTCCGACCTCACGGGGCTCTTCGTGAAGAACGAGGAGGGCGAGATGGTGCCATACTCCTCCTTCATGCACTTCGAGAAGCGCCTCGGCCCCAACGAGATCACGCGCTACAACATGTACAACTCCGCCGCCATCCGGGGGCTGCCTTCGGACGGATTCACGAGCGGGGACGCGATCCACGCGATCCAGGAGGTGGCCGCGAAGACCCTGCCGCGGGGCTACGACATCGCCTGGGAGGGGCTTTCCTACGATGAGGCGCGCAGGGGCAACGAGGCCATCTACATCTTCGCCGTGGTGCTCATCTTCGTGTACCTGGTGCTCGCCGCCCAGTATGAGAGCTTCGTGCTGCCGCTGGTGGTCATCCTCTCCCTGCCGATCGGCGTGTTCGGCTCCTTCGTCATGCTGAAGGCGATGGGCCTCGCCAACGACGTGTACGCGCAGATCGGCCTCATCATGCTCATCGGTCTGCTCGGCAAGAACGCCGTGCTCATCGTGGAGTTCGCCGTGCAACGGCAGCGCGCCGGCGCGTCCGTGTTCGACGCCGCCATCGAGGGTGCGCGCGCCCGTTTCCGTCCCATCCTCATGACCTCCTTCGCCTTCATCGCAGGCCTGATCCCGCTTGTGATCGCCACCGGTGCAGGGGCCATCGGCAACCGCACGATCGGGTCCTCGGCCATGGGCGGCATGCTCGTCGGAACGCTCATCGGCGTGCTCGTGATCCCCGGCCTGTACTATGTGTTCGCCAACCTGATCAAGGGGCGCAAGCTCATCAAGGACGAGCGCGACGAGCCGGTGAGCGAGGAGTTCGTGCGCCACAGCGAGGAGGAGCGAAGCACACGGGATACGATCAGGAAGTTGAACGACCGCCTCCGCGACCTGCTCAAGGGCGGGAAGGGGAACACGGGTGAAACACCGGAACCATGAGGAAGCCACTTGCTATCGGGACCCTGCTGCTCGTACTGGCCCTGGGTTCCTGCGTGCCGGCCCTGCAGGTGCAGGACGCGCGACGGAACGTGCCCGCCAGCTACCAGGGCTCGCAGGACAGCACGGACCTGGCGCGCATGCGCTGGCGCACCTTCTTCCGCGACCCCTACCTGGTGTCGCTGATCGACACGGCGCTGGCGAACAACCAGGAGCTCAACATCATCCTGCAGGAGATCGCCATCGCGCAGAACGAGGTGCGGGCGCGCAAGGGAGAGTACCTGCCTTTCGTGGACATCGAGGCCGGGGCCGGAACGGAGAAGGTGGGGCGCTACACGCGGCCGGGGTCCGTGGAGCACAACCTCACCATCGACCAGGACCGTGAGTTCCCGGAGCCGCTGTCGGACCTCATGGTGGGCGCGTACGCATCGTGGGAGGTGGACATCTGGAAGAAGTTGCGCAACGCGAAGAAGTCCGCGGCCCTGAAGTACCTCGCCACCACCGAGGGCAGGAACTTCATGGTCACCCACCTGGTGAGCGAGGTCGCCTCCTCGTACTACGAGCTGATGGCGCTGGACAACCAGCTGGACATCCTGCGGTCCAACATCCGCATCCAGCAGGACGCGCTGGAGATCGTGCGGCTGGAGAAGCAGAGCGCCAAGGTGACCGAGCTGGCCGTGCGCCGGTTCGAGGCCGAGGTGCTGAAGAACCAGAGCCTGCAGTTCAACATCCAGCAGCGGATCATCGAGACGGAGAACCGCATCAACTTCCTGGTGGGGCGCTTCCCGCAGCGCGTGGACCGCAACTCGGCGGCCTTCGCGCAGCTGGTGCCCGACACGGTGTTCGCCGGCCTGCCCGCGCAGCTGCTGGCCTACCGGCCGGACATCCGCCAGGCGGAACTGGAGCTGCAGGCCGCCAAGCTCGACGTGAAGGTGGCGAAGGCGGGTTTCTATCCGTCGCTGCGCATCACCGCGGGCGTGGGCCTGGAGGCCTTCGACGCCAGCCACTTCGTGCAGACACCGCAGTCCATGCTCTACAATGTGGCCGGGGGGCTCGTGGCGCCGCTCATCAACCGGAACGCGATCAAGGCGAACTACCTCAACGCCAACGCGCGCCAGGTGCAGGCGGTGTACGGCTATGAGCGCACCGTGCTCAACGCCTACATCGAAGTGGTGAACGAGCTGTCGAACATCGACAACCTGCGCCGGAGCTACGAACTGCGCGCGAGGCAGGTGGAGGCACTTTCGAGCTCCATCACCATCTCCACCAACCTGTTCCGCTCCGCGCGGGCCGACTACATGGAGGTGCTGCTCACGCAGCGCGATGCGCTGGAATCGAAGTTCGAACTGGTGGAGACCCGCAAACAGCAGCTCAACGCCGTGGTGAACGTGTACCAGGCCCTGGGCGGTGGCTGGCAGTGAGCGGTGATCACCGCACCAGGTTCACGTGCCCGAAGACGGTACGTTCCTCCCCGCTCAGTTCGGTGAGGTCGATGCGCCACACATAGGTGTCGATGGGCGACTGCACCCCGTTGTAGGTGCCGTCCCAGAACCGTTCGAGCCGGTCGCTCTCGAAGATCTTCTCACCCCAGCGGTTGAACACGTAGAGCTTGAAGGTGCTCACCTCGGTGGCCAGCGCGAAGAAGCCGTCGTTGATGCCATCCCCATCGGGTGTGAAGGTGTTGGGCACGTAGAGCGTACCGTCCACAATGACGAGGACCTCGTCGGTGGCCTTGCACCCGTTGGTGTCGGTGAGCACCACGGTGTACAGGGTGCTGGTCTGCGGGAAGGCGATGGGGGTCGGGCATGCAAGGCAGCCGAGCGTGGGGTCGCTCTGCCACACGATGGCGCCGTTGCCCGCGGCCTGCAGCTGTGCCTGGTCGCCGAAGTCGATGCTCTGGTCGGGGCCGGCATCGACGTGCGGCATCGGGAAGAGGTCCACCGTCACGTAGGCGGTGTCGGCGCAACCGGCGCTGCTGGTGGCGATCACCCGGTACGTGGTGGGGGTGGTCGGCGAGGCGGAGACCGGGCTTCCACCGGTGCTGCTCAGGCCCGCGCCGGGGCTCCACGCGAAGGAGCCGGCGCCGCTGGCGAAGAGCAGCACGCTCTGACCCGGGCAGATGATCGTGTCCGGCCACGCATCGGCCACCACCACCTGCACGTCCACGAACACGCTGTCGGGCGTGCTGCCGCAGCTGTTCGACACGGTGACGTAGTACGTGGTCGGTGCGGCGGGCGTGACCACGGGATCGGGCCCGTCGAGGTCCGTGATGCCGGGGCCCGGCTGCCAGGTGTAGCTGGTCCCGCCGCCTACCAGCAGCTGCACGCTCCCCGCTTCGCACACGCTGGTGTCGTTGGTCACGGGCACCGGGGGCGTTGTCTCCACGTCCACGATCAGTGAATCGGTCACCACGCAACCGGCCGGTGTGGTGATGGTGACCACGTACTGGGTGGCCACCACGGGCGAGGCCAGCGGGCTCTGCAGGGCGGGGTCGTTCAAGGTGGCGCCCTGTGACCAGCTGTAGGAGCCGCCGCCGAACGCGGTGATGGGCACGGAGCTGCCCAGGCACACCACGGTATCGGGCCCGGCCTCGCCGTACGGCGTGCCGAAGAAGATGTCGACGCTGGCGGTGTCGGTGCCGCAGCTGTCCGTCACCACCACCGTGTAGGTCATGGGCCCGGGCGGCGTGGCCACGGGGTTGGCGATGGTGGTGTCGCTGAGGCCGGTGGAAGGCGACCACTGGAACGCATGCCCGCCGTGCGCGATCAGCTGCACGCTGGCCCCGGGGCAGAGCGTGTCGATGGGTTCGATGTACGCATCATCCGGGTCGAGCACGGTGATCACCAGGTAGGCCGTATCGTTGATCACGCAGCTGTTGCTGTCGGTGAGCACCATGGTCACCGTGAAGGAGCCGGTGTCGGTGTAGGTGTAAGTGGGCTCGAACTGGGTGGAGCTGCCGGTGCCATCGCCGAAATCCCACAGGAAGTCGGTGCCGCCCAGGCTCAGGTTATCGAACACCGCGGTGGCGTTGGGCAGGCAGAGGTAGGTGGGCCCGTTGATGTCGATCACGGCGGTGGGCTGCGTGAGGGCGAACTTGAACACGCCCAGGTTGCAGTTGAAGCTGTTGTTCGTGTTGCTCCACGCGCCGGGCGTGGTGGGGAAGTCGTCGTTGCTGCCGCAGCCTGCGCACACCGCCGCGTACACGTTGCCGTTCTTGTCGAAGCGGCTGGTGCCACCGTCCACATGCTCGTGGCTGGTGGGCCCGCCGAAGTAGGTGGCGTAGTTCAGGGCCACGGCCTCGGGCTCCAGCACCATCAGGTAGAAATCGCTGCCGTCGGTGGTGGTCTGGAACGCGCCGGGCGTGGTGGCCATGCCATTGGTGGAGCTGTTGAAGGCCTGGGCGAAGGTGTTCACCTGGCCGCCCCAGCCGCAGAAGTAGATCTGCCCGCAATCGCTCACCAGGAAGGCGCTGGGCGAGATGTCCTCGGTGCCCAGCCCCGAGCCGATGCGTGTGCTCCACAGCGTGGAGCTGAGGTCGTGGGACACCTTGTGGATGAACTGCGAGCTTCCGGCATTGGCGTACTTGCCCGGGGTCACGGGGTAGGCGCCGTGCGTCTGGCCCACCACGAACACCTCGTCCGCCGTGTTGAGCTGGACGAAGTACGTCTGGTCGTAGGCAGCGGTGCCCAGGTAAGTGCCGGAGAGCCGCACGCCGGTGGTGGGCTCGAACCGCACGAGGTAGCCGTCGACATCGCCGTTGGCGGTGTTGTCGAACGGGGTGCCGGCCAGGGGCAGGTCGCTGGAGGCGGTGCCGCCCGCCACGAAGACCTGGCCGTTGCTGTCGAACTGCACGCCGTAGCCGCTGTCCGCGTTCGAGCCGCCCTGGAAAGTGGCCCATTGCAGCGCGGACAGCCCGGGGTCGAGCCGGAAGATGTAGCCGTCCTGCACGCCGCCGAAGGCGAGCTGGGCCGCGTTGGCCGTGGTGGGCGCATCGCTGCTCATGGTGCTGGTGGCCACCACCGGGCGTTCCAGCGGGTCGAGGGCGATCTCGCCGCGGAAGCTGTCGCCGTAGTTGTGCGCGAGCTGTGTGGCGTTGTTGATGCCGTCGTTGTTGCTGCCGCCCACGTAGGTGCTGCCGAGGAGCGCGGTGGCGGCCGCGTTGAGGTGCGCCACCACGATGTCGGTGCCCGCCGAATGCCCGTAGCCGTAGCCGATGCCGAACACCAACGCCGGTCCGCCATTGAAGCTGTTGTCGAAACAGCCAGCGGTGGTGGGGAAATCGCTCGACCCGCTTGAGCCCAGGATGTAAAGCTCGTCGCTGGTGTTCACCACCAGGCTGTGCGGGCTCTCGTTGCCGAAGGCCCCCCCGATGTAGGTGCTCCACACGAGCGCGGAACCGTCGGGCGTCCACTTGGTGATGCCCATGTCGATGGTGCCACCGTTGAAGGAGGCGTCGAGCACGCCGAGGGTGGTGGGGTAGCCCGAGGAGAACACGATGCCGCCGCCGTACAGGTGCCCGGTGCCGTCATAGGTGGCCGTGAAACCGAAGTTGTCGGCCGTGCTGCCCGTGTAGCTGCCGAAGGTGAGCGTGGGGTCGATGGTGATCCGGTCACCGGACCGCAGGCACATGGCCCCCGACCGCACACCGGATCGGCCGCAGAAGTGGAACCCGACCGTGTTCCCGTTCAGCACATAGGCTGAAGCGACCTCCTTGGTGATGCCATCGCGTTCCACGAAGCTCACCGGCGCCTCCTCCACCACCGTACCCGTGCTCAGTTGCACATGCAAGGATCCGTCCTTCAGCACCAGTCCGTCCTGTCCCTCGTAGCGCATGCGGATGATGCCGGGGTCGGTGCCGGGGGCCACCACCAGGTCGTACTTCAGCCCGTTGCGCCCGTCAAGCCGCAGGTCCACGCCGGGGTAGAGGCCACGCACCCACACTTCGCCGTACACCGCACAGCCGGTGCCCCATCGCGCGGGGTCGTTGCCGATGAAGAAGTTCTCGTAATGGCCTTGGGCGAAGCGCCCTTCCCCTGTGCCGCCCTGCGCGCCTTCGAAGGTCACCCGGTAGGCATGGGTCTGCAGGGGCTCGTGCCGGTGATCGTCCTTCAGCCCATGGTCGTGCAGGTCGCCGCCCTTGTGCAGCACGTAGGTGAGCGCGTTGCGCTCCACGAAGAGCACGCCCCCGGGGATGTTGGCCCGGTAAAGCACCTGCGCCGGCCACTGGCCCTTGTTCTGGGTGAACGGCACCAGCGGACCGGCCGCGAAGGACAGCCCCGCGCACCCCAGGAACAGTATGGTGGCCAGGTACCGCAAGGGAATGGCCCGCCCTGCGGGCGGTACCGCAAGGTATGACCGCTCCGGGGGGTGTGAAGTTGCCTGCCGGACAGGCAGGGAAGGGGCCGCGACGAACCGTTCACCCCGATGGCGAAGGCGTACCTTTGCCACCCCGGTATCCGTCCCACCCGGACCGGCCTTCCTGATGAGCGACGCCATCAAGCATGAATGCGGTCTCGCGTTCATCCGGCTTCGGAAGCCGCTGAGCCACTACCAAGCGAAGTACGGCACCCCCCTGTACGGCCTGAACAAGCTGTACCTGCTCATGGAAAAGCAGCACAACCGGGGCCAGGACGGCGCCGGGGTGGGCACCATCAAGCTCGACCCGCGGCCCGGCACCCAGTACATCGACCGGGAGCGCAGCACCGACAAGCAGGCCATCCAGAGGATCTTCGGGAAGATCAGCAAGGGGTACGAGGAGGCGGTGCGCACCGACCCCGCCGCCGCGCATGACGCGGAGGTGCTGAAGGCGCACATGCCCTTCATGGGCGAGGTGCTGCTGGGCCACCTGCGCTACGCCACCTTCGGCAAGCAGGGCGAGGAGAACTGCCACCCGCGCCGCCGGCTGAACAACTGGATGACGCGCAACCTGGTGGTGGCGGGCAACTTCAACATGACCAATGTGGACGAGCTGTTCGAGCTGCTCGTCAGCATCGGCCAGCACCCCAAGGAGCGCAGCGATACCATGACGGTGCTCGAGAAGATCGGGCACTTCCTCGACGTGGAGAACGACCGCCTGGCCCAGATCCACCGCCAGCTGGGCTACAGCGAACAGCAGATCACGCCCATCATCGGCGAGAAGATGGACATCCGCTCCATCCTGGCCCAGAGCGCCGCCGACTTCGACGGGGGTTATGCGCTGGCCGGCATGATCGGGCATGGCGACGCCTTCGTGCTGCGCGACCCCAACGGCATCCGTCCGGCCTTCTGGTACGCCGATGAGGAGGTGGTGGTGGTGGCCAGCGAGCGCCCCGCGATCCAGACGGCCTTCCACGTGAAGACCGACCAGGTGAACGAGCTGCGGCCGGGCCACGCGCTCATCGTCCGGAAGAACGGCAGCTTCAGCGAGGAGCAGGTGCGCGAGCCGCTGGAGAAGCGCTCGTGCAGCTTCGAACGGATCTACTTCAGCCGCGGCAGCGACCGCGACGTGTACCGGGAGCGCATCGCCCTGGGCCGCTCGGTGTGCCCCGCCATCCTGGAGGCCATCGACCACGACATCCAGAACACGGTCTTCAGCTTCATCCCCAACACCGCCGAGGTGGCCTGCTACGGCATGCTCAAAGAGATGGAGGACGTGCTGAACCGCCGCAAGGAACAGCTGATCCTGGAGCTGGGGCCCAAGCCGGCCGCCGGGAAGCTGCGCGAGATCCTCGGCATGCGCCCCCGCCTGGAGAAGGTGGCCATCAAGGACGCCAAGCTGCGCACCTTCATCACCAATGACGACGCGCGCGACGACCTGGTGGCGCACGTCTACGACATCACCTATGGCACCGTGCGCCCCGGTGTGGACGATCTGGTGGTGATCGACGACAGCATCGTGCGCGGCACCACCTTGCGCCAGAGCATCCTGCGCATGCTCGACCGCCTCGAGCCCAAGCGCATCGTGGTGGTGAGCAGCGCGCCGCAGATCCGCTACCCCGATTGCTACGGCATCGACATGGCCAAGATGGGCGACCTCGTGGCCTTCCAGGCCGCCGTGGCCCTGCTCAAGGAGACGCACCAGGAGAACATCATCGACGATGTGCACGAGCGTTGCGTGGCCATGCTGGAACGTCCCATGCACGATCAGGTCAACGTGGTGAAGGACATCTACCGTCCCTTCACGGCCCAGCAGATCAGCGAGAAGATCGCCGAGCTCCTCACCCCGCCCGACATCAATGCCGAGGTGCGCATCGTGTACCAGAGCATCGAGGGCCTGCATGCGGCCTGCCCCGGCCATACGGGCGATTGGTACTTCACCGGCGATTACCCCACACCGGGCGGCAACCGCGTGGTGAACCGTGCCTTCCTCAACTGGCGCCAGGGCAAGAACGTGCGGGCTTACTAAGCTCCAGGCTGCGGTCGCTCCGCGTACCAAGCGGTGTTCCGGTCACTCCTGCACCAGCCGCTTCTTCTTCCGCAGCTTCTTCACCTGCTTGGGTGAGCTCTTCACCTGGGCATCGCCGTGCAGCACGATGCGCGTGCCCGCGTCGGCGCTCAACTTGGCGGTGGGGGCCAGCTCCAGCACGCTGCCGGGCATCAGGTGAAGTTCCGATCCGTTCACCAGGGCGAGCATCGCACGGTCGTCGAGGCGCATGCGCGCGCCGGGCAGCACGGTAAGGCGCGTGGGGTCGCTGAAGTACGTGGTGCGCCCCACCGCCTCGGGCCGGTTGATGCGTGTGGGCGTGAGCGAGCGGTCGAGCAGCAGGGTCCGCCCGGGCATCAACCGCAGCGACCAGCCGTCGACCCCGGTGATCGGATGCAGCACGATGCTGTCGGCGCACCAGCGCACATCGCCGTCGATCCGCGTGTCGTTGTTCCGCACGCGCACCGCGATCCCGCCATCCGCACGCTGCTCCAGCAGCTCCACGCTGATGCCGTTCAGGTGCACCACGCGGTTGTTGGGCGCACCGCCGTTGTACATGTCGCGGCCGGGGATGCTCACCAGCGTGAGCGCATTGGCCGATGAGGGGTTGGTGCCCATGCCGATGCGGCGGTTGCCGCCGGGCGTGTACACCTGGCGCGGATGCCCGAAGAAGAGCGCGTTGTCGAGCACGGCCCCGTCGCGCTCCTCGATGCGCGGCACCAGGTTCTCCTTGCGCAGGATCACCCCGTCGTCGTTCAGGTCGAAGACGGGCAGCTCCAGGTCGTGGTGGCCGGTGAGCGGGTTCGCGTACCGCTTGCGCACCACGTACGGCGCGGTGGGGCCGGGCCACAGGCATTGGAAGGTGACGGTGTCGCCGCGCAGGCTGATGTCGTGCGCGCCGCCGGCCGGCAGCGGACGCAGGTAGTCGGCATCACCACCGAAGATGCGGTCGCCGCGCTTCTGTTCGCGGTCCACCTGCAGCATGGCGTGGATGCCGGGCACGGCGCGCTCCACGCACGCCATCTCACCTTCGTAGTGGAAGCGGTCGGTGGGACTGCCGTTGCGCGCGTAGGTCTGGTGGTTCTCCAGCCAGATCCACTGGGGGAACTCCTCGGCACCGAGGTAGGGCAGCTTGATGCGCAGCACATCGCCGGTGGTGACGAAGTCGCGCAGCACGAACACACCGGTGTCGCCCTGCCCGGGGTCGAGGTCGCCGTTAACCGCGGCCCCGGCAAGGTCGTGCGTGGTGAGCCGGTGCGGGGATCCGGCAGGTCGCCAGCCCAGGCGGTCGCGGTCCCACCCGCTGCAGGTTAGCAGGCTGCTGCTGGCGGCGCCCATCATGCTCCAGCCGCCCTGCAGGGGGATGAAGTAGCTCTGGAACTGCGCCGCATTGCCCCCGCCGCTGTGGAAGTTGTTGCCCCCGAGCAGCAGGTGGTTGAACTCGTGCTTCAGGATCTCGAAGGGCAGGCCGTTCATGCCGCCGAAGCGGCTCTGCGTATCGCTGTCGTACCCGAAGAGCTTGCCGCTGCTGCCCGCATCGGTGCTCCCCTGACCGTGGGTGAGCGCGCTGTTGCGCAGGATCACCATCACGTGGTCGTAGCTGTGCGGGTCGTCGGGCGCGTTCACCTTGGGCATGCCGGCCTTGCCACCGTCCTGCCACAGGTCGAAGTCGGTGATGCCGAGCCCGTGCGCCGTGCGCAAGGTGCCGAGCTTGTTGGCCTCCTGCACCGCCGCACCGCTCAGGTTCATATGCTGCTGCAGGTTGGGGTACGCGCTCTCCTTCAGGGTGAGCAGCCGGTCCACGTGGTCGCCGAGCACCACGTACTGCCCCAGGCTGATGTCGTGGTAGTAGCGTGTCACCATCGCGTTGGGCGAAGCCACGGGGAAGGCCTCGAACACATCGTCCTTCCAGGTGGGAAGCTGTCCCTTGGGCCAGTGCGTGGAACCTTCGGGCTGCGGGTCCTTTCCCGGGTTCTTGTCGTACTCCACCTCGGCGAAGAGCACCAGCACGCGGATGGTGCCGTGCGGGCTCAGGTGCCAGCCGTTCTCGCTGAAGGGAACGTTGCTGCTGTCGACCTGGGCGCGCAGGGTGAACGTGGACAGGGCCAGGAGGACGAGGAACGACCACCGCATCATGGCCGTGAAGGTAGCGCTACACCTTCGGAGCCTTGTACAGCGGCACGGTACTGCACGGCTCGCCGAACATCAGGCTCTTCACCACGGGCAGCAGCTTCGCGCTCAGCTCCACATAGGCGTTCAGCGGCACGGGCAATTTGCTGCAGCCCTTCACCACCACACGGGCATTGCGGTAGGGCTCCACATCCAGTTGCTGCACGAAGCGCGTGAACACGGCGCGTTCCAGTTGGTCCGCATCGCCCTGCGTGACGAAGGCCGCGTGCGGCTGCAGGTGAGTGGCCACCAGCATGAAGGCCCAGGTGGGAATGATCGCGTCCGCCGAGCAATGCACGCTCACCAACTTGCCCGCATATTGTGACCAGTCGTGCTCCTTGCAGAAGGCGCGCAGGTCGTCCTCCTTCAGCGCGATCTCCTGCCACAGCAACGGCTTCAGGTCGAAGACCACGCGCTCACCGGCCGGGTACAGCTCCTCCAGATCGAGGGTGATGATCCCGCTCGAAGCGACCTTGTTGATGATGGAGTCTTCGCTCATGGAGCCCAGTTGCGTGTTGGCGTGTTACGCGTTGCGTGTTCGTCGCGTCGTCGCGCCGTTGCGGTTGGAAGTTCCTCTGTGTCCTCTGTGCCTCTGTGGTGAACCTACATGAACCCCAGCTCCAGCTGCGCCGCCTCGCTCATCATCGTGCGGTCCCAGGGCGGCTCGAAGGTGATCTCCACCTTGGCGCTCTTCACGCCCTGCACGCTGGCCACCTTCTGTTCCACTTCACCGGGCAGGGTCCCCGCCACCGGGCACGCCGGACTGGTCAGGGTCATCTTGATGTACACGCTGGCGTCGTCGTGGATCACCACATCGTAGATCAGCCCCAGTTCGTAGATGTCCACCGGGATCTCCGGGTCGTACACCGACTTGAGGGAGTTGATGATGCTCTCCTCGAGCTGCTTTTTCTCGTCAGGTGTCATGCGCAGTGAGGATTGGACCGCGACGGCGCTACGAGCGCCATGTGTTGATCAGTGGGCATTTTCCGTTGCGTGCGTTGCGCCGTTGCGGTGAATGGTATTCCACTCATGGCTTCGAAGAGTAGGCCAGCGCATACCGTTTCATTTGGTCGATCATCGCGCTCAATCCGTTCGCGCGGTTGGGGCTCAGGTGTGCACGCAGCCCGATCTTGTCGATGAACTCGGTGGAAGCGCCGAGGATCTCCTGCGGTGTGCGGTCGTTGAACACACGCACCAGTAAGGCCACGATGCCCTTGGTGATCATGGCGTCGCTGTCGGCGGTGAAGTGGACGAGACCGTTCTGCGGTGCTGCATGCAACCACACCCGGCTCTGGCACCCGCGCACCAGGTTGTCGTCGGTCTTGTGCTCCGGAGCGATCAGCGGCAGGTCCTTGCCCAGCTCGATCAGGTGCTCATAGCGGTCCTGCCAGTCGGAGAACATGGCGAACTCGTCGATGAGCTCTTGTTGTGTCTGGGTCAATGTGGAAGCGTTGGTCATTTCACCCTGAGCTTGTCGAAGGGTCATCGCAGCATCTTCACAGCCTTCTTGGTCGCCGCCACCATCACATCCACCTCCGCGATCATGTTGAAACACGCAAAGCTCGCACGCGTCGTTCCGCTCACGCCGAAGCGCTCCATCAGCGGTTGGGTGCAGTGGTGGCCCGTGCGCACGGCGATGCCCTGCTGGTCGAGCAGGGTACCGAGGTCGTAGTGATGTACGCCGTCAATGACGAAGCTGATCACGCCCACTTTCTCATTCGCGGTTCCGATGATGCGCAAGCCATCGATGCTGAGGAGCTCTTTGGTGGCGTGGTCCAAGAGGCTGTGCTCGTGAGCGGCCATGGCAGCCTTATCGTAATCCTCCATCCATCGGAAGGCCTCGCCCAGGCCGATGATACCGGCGATGTGCGGTGTGCCCGCCTCGAACTTGAAGGGCAGCTTGGCGTAGGTGGTCTTCTCGAAGGTGACCACGTCGATCATCTCGCCACCGCCCTGCCAGGGGGGCATGCGCTCCAGCAGTTCCTCGTGTGCGTAGAGCACGCCCGTGCCTGTGGGACCATAAGCCTTGTGCCCGCTGAAGGCATACAGATCACAGCCGAGGTCCTGCACGTCGACGTTCAAGTGAGCGATCGCCTGCGCGCCGTCCACCACGGTGATGATGCCGCGCTTCTTCGCTTCGGCGATCAGCTCCTTCACCGGGTTGATGGTCCCAAGTGTATTGCTGACATGCGAGATCGCCAGAACCTTGGTCCGCTCGGTGAAAGAGCTCGTTGCGTGACCCGTCGCGTCGTCGCGTCGTTGCGGTTCAAGTTCGCCACTATCCGTGATGGGGATCACCTTCAGATTCGCCCCGTGCCGCGCGCACGCCAGCTGCCAGGGAACGATGTTCGCATGGTGCTCCATGCCGGAGATCAGCACCTCATCGCCCTTCTTCAGCAGCAGTTGCCCCAGGCTGAACGCCGCCAGGTTCAGGCTGGCTGTGGTGCCACTGGTGAAGATCACTTCGTACGCGTGCTTCGCGTTGATGTGCTGGCGAATGGTCTCCCGCGCGGCTTCCTGCGCTTCCGTGGCCTTGGTGCTCAGCGTGTGCACACCACGGTGCACGTTGGCGTTGATCGTCGCGTAGTAGGCGCTTTCCGCCTTGATCACGCGGCGCGGCTTCTGGCTGGTCGCGGCGTTGTCGAAGTACACCAGCGGGTTGCCGTGCACCAGCTCCTTCAGGATCGGGAACTGCGCGCGGAGCTCCTCCACGTTGAAGGCTGGTTTCACCGCTGTGGTTTTCATGACTGCGGATGAGTGAACCACAGAGGGCACAGAGAGCACAGAGGGAAGTTGCCCAACTGTTTGCCGGGCGCTGCTTCTATGCCTTGGATACGCATTCGCATTTCTCTGTGTCCTCTGTGGTTACAACTTGGCGAGCTTCGCGTCGATCAACCCCGTCAACACCGCCTTCCACGCCTCGTTCTGCACCCGCTCCACCACTTCGGTGATGAAGGCATGGGCCATCAGCTTGCGCGCCTCCGCCTCGCTCACCCCGCGCGAACGCAGGTAGAACAGGCCCATCTCGTCCAGGCGACCGATGGTGCATCCGTGGCTGCACTTCACGTCGTCGGCGTAGATCTCCAGCTCGGGCTTGGTGTACACCTTGGCATCGTCGCCCAGCAGGATGTTGGCGTTGCTCTGGTATGCCCGCGTGCGCTGTGCGTCCTGCTTCACATACACCTTGCCGTTGAACACGCTGGTGCCCTTGCCGGCCACGATGCCCTTGTAGAGCTCGTCGCTGGTGCAGTCCGGCACGTCGTGACCGATGTAGGTGTGGTTGTCGCAATGCGTGGTGCCGTTCAGCAGGTACACACCGTTCAGTTCGGCATGCGCCTCGGGACCGGCGAGGGAAACGCTCACATCGTTCCGTACCAGTGCGCCATCCAGCGTTGTGGTGCTCAGGCTGAAGTGGCCCTTCGATGCCACGCGCACCCCCTCGAAGCTGATGTTGGCCGGACCATTGACCTCGTGCTGCAGCTTGTGGATCGTGAGGCGCGCGCCTTCGCCGACCACGCTCTCTCGCACGCTGTTGATCAAAGCCTCGGGCGTGTCCAGAGCAACGTGCTCGATGATCACCTCGGCCTCGGCACCTTCGTGCAGCATGAACAGGTCGCGCGGTTGCACCAACTGGCGCTCCCACGAGGTGAGGTGCAGCACATGGATCGGCTTCTCCACCTTCACGCCCTTGGTCACCAGCAAGATCAGGCCATCCGTGGGTGCTGCGGTGTTCATGGCGGTGAAGAGGCGGTCGCTCGTAGGGGCCAGCGTGCCGTGATGCTCCTTCACCGGACCGTGTGCAAGGTGATGCTGCAGGCTGTCGACGACGATGCCCTTCTGGCCCTTGAGATCATCGCTCAGATCCGCGCGGAAGTGGCCGTTCACGAAGACCACGCGCATGACATCGAAGGGAAGGCGAGCGGGTAGGGCCACGTTGATGTCACCCTTCGGCGCGGCGTACGGCTGGTTGAACAGCTTGGCCACGCGGGTATACTTCCACGCTTCGGTCTTGCTCGTGGGGATGGGCAGGGCCTGCGCCTGGGCCAGCGCTTCGGCGGCACCCGGCCAGGAGGAGTCTTCGAGCAGCGGCAGCACGGTGGCCTTGGGGTCGGTTATTGTTGTGCTTGTCATGCCGTTGGGGCGGACGATCGTCCGCCCGTACATCATTTATCCCTTCACCCAATCATACCCCTTCGCCTCCAGCTCCAGCGCCAGTTCCTTCGGTCCGCTCTTGATGATGCGGCCGTCGGCCATCACGTGCACCACGTCGGGCACGATGTAGTCCAGCAGGCGCTGGTAGTGCGTTACCACGATGAAGGCATTGTCCTGCGAGCGCAGCTTGTTCACGCCGCCGGCCACGATGCGCAGCGCGTCGATGTCCAGGCCGCTGTCGGTCTCGTCGAGGATGCCGAGCTTGGGTTGCAGCATCGCCATCTGGAAGATCTCGTTGCGCTTCTTCTCGCCACCGCTGAAGCCCACGTTCAGGTTGCGGTTCATCAGGTCCGCGTCCATCTCTACGAACCTGGCGCGTTCGCGGACCAACGCGAGGAAGTCCTTGCCCCCGAGCTCCTCGAGGCCGTTCGCCTTGCGGGTCTCGTTCAGCGCGGTGCGCAGGAAGGTCATGTTGCTCACACCGGGGATCTCCACCGGGTATTGGAAGGCGAGGAAAATGCCCTTCCAGGCGCGTTCCTCCGGGGCCAGTTCCAACAGATCCTCCCCGAGGTAGGTCACCGAGCCTTCGGTCACTTCATACTCTTCGCGGCCCGCCAGCACGTTGGCCAGGGTGCTCTTGCCGGAGCCGTTGGGGCCCATGATGGCGTGCACCTCTCCCGGTTTCACTTCCAGGTTCAGGCCTTTCAGGATCTCCTTGCCATCGATGTTGGCGTGGAGGTTGGTGATCTTTAGCATTGAATGCGAATGCGTTACGGGTTGACGGGTTGCGTGTTGGCGTGTTATGCGTTGCGTGTTCGGCTCGCGACCGTGTTCCGCGCTTTCCCTCCTTGTTGTGTTTGGTATCCGTCGAGGTAGGTGATGAACTTGCCGATGCGCTCGCCGAGGGCTTTGGCTTCCTGTTTCAAGGGTTCGAAGTCCTTCTCCGTGATGAACTCACCATCCAGGCAACAATAGAGTTGCGACCGGACCTCACCGCACGAACCTTTTGCGATGGTCAGAAACTGGATGAACGAGTTGTTGTTGTTCCGTTCGAAACCTTCCGCGATGTTCGACATGACGGATACGGATGCTTTACGGATCTGCCTGCGCAGGTCGTGGTCTTCGTTGAAGGCCTTCCTACGGGTGATGGTGTAGATCTTCTTGTTCAGTGCACGCGCATCCTTCCAGACATCGAGGTCCTCGAATTGCTTGACGGTGGCCATGGCTCAGGTGGTTCAGGTTCAGCAACGCGTAACACGCAACACGCCAACACGCAACATCATCCCACAGATCCTTCAAGGCTTACAGCCAACAGCTTCTGCGCTTCGACCGCGAACTCCATGGGCAACTGGTTCAACACCTCCTTGCAGTAGCCGTTCACGATCAGGCTCACGGCTTTCTCGGTCTCGATCCCCCGCTGGTTGAGGTAGAAGATCTGGTCCTCGCCGATCTTGCTGGTGGTGGCCTCGTGCTCCACCATGGCGGTCGGGTTCTCGCTCTCGATGTAGGGGAAGGTGTGCGCGCCGCAGCGGTCGCCGAGCAGCAGCGAATCGCACTGGCTGAAGTTGCGTGCGCCCTTCGCGCCCCGTCCGATCTTCACCAAACCGCGGTAGCTATTGTTGCTCAAACCCGCGCTGATGCCCTTGCTTACGATGGTGCTCTTGGTGCCCTTGCCGATGTGGACCATCTTGGTGCCGGTGTCGGCCTGCTGGCGGTTGTTGGTCACCGCCACGCTGTAGAACTCGCCGATGCTGTTGTCGCCCTTCAGCACGCAGCTGGGGTACTTCCAGGTGATGGCGCTGCCGGTCTCCACCTGCGTCCAGCTGATCTTGCTGCGTTCGCCGAGGCAGAGGCCACGCTTGGTGACGAAATTGTAGATGCCGCCCTTGCCCTCCTTGTCGCCGGGGTACCAGTTCTGGACGGTGCTGTACTTGATCTCGGCATCCTTCAATGCAACCAGTTCCACCACGGCCGCGTGCAATTGGTGCTCGTCGCGGATGGGTGCGGTGCAGCCTTCGAGGTAGCTCACGTACGCACCCTCATCGGCGATCAGCAGCGTGCGCTCGAACTGTCCGGTCATGGCCTCGTTGATGCGGAAGTAGGTGCTGAGCTCCATGGGGCAGCGCACGCCCGGCGGGATGTAGCAGAAGCTGCCATCGCTGAACACGGCGCTGTTGAGCGCGGCGAAGTAGTTGTCCGTGCGCGGCACCACGCTGCCGATGTACTTCTTCACCAGTTCGGGGTGCTCGTGCACGGCCTCGCTGAACGCGCAGAAGATGATGCCCTTCTCCTTGAGCGTCTCCTTGAAGGTGGTCTTCACGCTCACGCTGTCGAACACCACGTCCACGGCCACACCCACCAGGCGCTTCTGTTCCTCCAACGAGATGCCCAGCTTCTCGAAGGTCTTCACCAGTTCCGGGTCGGCCTCCTCCAGGCTGTTGAGCTGCGGCTTCTTTTTCGGCGCGCTGTAGTAATAGGCGTTCTGGTAGTCGATCTTGGGGTAGTGAACGTGGGCCCACGCGGGCTCCTCCATCTTCTGCCACAGGCGGAAGGCCTCCAGGCGCCACTCGAGCATCCACGCGGGTTCGTTCTTCTTCGCACTGATGAAGCGAACGATGTCCTCGTTCAGCCCCTTCGCGGCCTTCTCGCTCTCGATGTCGGTCACGAAGCCGTAGGCGTACTCCTTCTCGGTGACCTCGCGGAGGATATCGTCGGTGTCTTGTGCCATGTGCTTAATTCTCTACCGCAACGGCGCAACGGGCGCTACGTGAAGACACAGGGCTCGACTGCGTTGCGGTCGTTGCGTCGTGGCGGTTCATCGTATTCAGATCGAGAAACTCTCCCCGCACCCACACGTCCGGCTGGCATTGGGGTTCACGAACTGGAAGCCCTTGCCGTTGAGGCCACCGCTGAAGTCGAGCGTGGTGCCGAGCAGGTAGAGCAGGCTCTTCTTGTCCACCACCACCTTCACGCCGTTGTCCTCGAAGACCTTGTCGCCGTCCTTCAGCTGGTCGTCGAAGGTGAGGTCGTACATCAGGCCGCTGCAGCCGCCGCCCTTCACGCCCACCCGCACGAAGTGGTTCGGGCCGCGGCCCTCCTGGCCCAGGAGCTTGGTGACTTCCGCCTTGGCGGGTTCGGAGACCTTGATCATCGCTTTTCTTATTTAGAATGAGTCTAAACAAGTTGTGGAGCAAAGGTACGCCCTGCAGGCCGGGCTGCAAGGGGTGCGGATGGAACAGCCGAGCAGGGTCCGCGGTTCGCCGGGTACTTTTGCGTCCCCACCATGGCAGACATCCCCGCCCGCACAGAGCTCTCCGCCCTTGGCGAGTTCGGCCTCATCGACCGCCTCGCCGCCCGTGTCCAACTGAACCAGCCTTCGTCCGTGAAGGGCATTGGTGACGATGCCGCGGTGATCGACCCCGGCGGTCTCCATCAGGTGGTCACCACCGACATGCTCGTGGAAGGGGTGCACTTCGACCTGGCCTACATGCCGCTGAAGCACCTGGGCTACAAGGCCATCGTCGTGAACCTGAGCGACGTGTACGCCATGAACGCCGAGCCCCGGCAGGTGACCGTGGCACTGGCCCTGAGCAACCGTTTCCCGGTGGAAGCCGTGGACGAGCTGTACGAGGGCATGCTGCTGGCCTGCAAACAGTACGGTGTGGACCTGGTGGGCGGCGACACGTGCAGCAGCCGCAGCGGTCTGGTGATCGCGGTCACCGCCATCGGCGCGGCCCGTCCCGAGGAGCTGGTGTACCGCAACGGCGCCGGCGAGCACGACCTGCTGGTGGTGAGCGGCGACCTGGGCGGCGCCTACATGGGCCTGCAGGTGCTGGAGCGGGAGAAGGCCGTGTTCACCGAGACCGGCGCCCAACCCGACCTAGCCGGCCACGACTACATCCTGGAGCGCCAGTTGAAGCCTGAGGCCCGCAAGGACATCGTGGCCCTGCTGAAGCAGATGGGGGTGAAGCCCACCGCCATGATCGACATCAGCGACGGGCTGGCGAGCGAGTCCATCCACATCGCGCGCAGTTCCGGCGTGGGTGTGCGGCTCTACGACGAGAAGCTGCCCATCGACCCGCACACCTACAACACGGCCCGCGATTTCAACCTGGACCCCACGGTATGCGCGCTCAGCGGTGGCGAGGACTATGAACTGCTCTTCACCGTCCGCCAGGCCGACTACGAGGCCATCAAGGGCAACCCGAACCTCACGGTGGTGGGGCACATGACCGATGCGAACAGCGGCTACCGCCTGGTGGACAGGCAGGGCGGCGAGCACGAGCTCACGGCCCAGGGCTGGGACGCCTTCCTGAAGAAGGGCTAGTTCACTCCTTCACCACGCGCACCACACTTCGTTCAGCGCCTTCGCGCAGTTCCACTGCGTACAGCCCGGCGGGCCAGCCGTTGCCCAGCCCATCGCGGTAAGCGCCGCTGTACACCCCCCGCCCGCTGGCATCGAAGGCCCGCACCACGGTGCCGGGGCCAGGGCGTGGGCTGATGCGGAAGTACTCCGTGAAGGGGTTGGGGAACAGCGTGAACGCCGTGGTCTCAGCCGGTCCGTCCACACCCGTGGAGGGGTTGGTGATGCGGCCGATGGTGAACGACTGCACACCGCTCGAGCCGATCTGCAATGGCGGGAAACTGACCACATCGTTGGCGTGGTTGCTGAAGTACAGCGTGCCGTTCAGGGGGCAGGTGATGGTGTGGCTCGTGACCGAACCGATGGGCGCGCTCGTGGAGGCCCATTGCGGTGTCCCATTGGGATCGAAGGCCACGATGGTCTGGGCATACACACCCAGGCTGCCCGCGTCGCTCACCACCCCGTTCCCCCAATCCACCAGGCCGCGCACCGATCCGGTGAGGTAGGGGTTCCCGGCGCCATCCACCGCGAGGCAGCCGCGCACCCCCGCATCCACATCGCCGGTGATGGGCCCGCCTGCAGTGTCGCTCGCGGCGGTCCACAGGAATTGTCCGGTGCTGTCCGCCTTGGCCAGGAACATGGCGGAGATCCAGTTGGCACCGTTCACCGGCAGGCCGCCCCATTCGGTATCGTCCAGGATGCTTCCGCCGAGGTAGGCATGCCCGAAGGCATCGGCCACCACCACGGGGAACTGGAAGGTGACATCGTGCGCGAACTGCGCCCAATCGCCCGTGCCGTCGGGCTTGAAGCGGCACAGGAACATGAGGTAGGGCTCGTTCGCAGGAAGCACGGGACTGATCCCTCCGAACGCGAAGGCGGTGTTGTCGCAGCCGCCGCTCACGTACAGTCCGCCCCACGGGTCGAAGCTCATGCCCCCGATGGTCTTGCCCCCGTCAATGGTGCGGAACTCCACGTCGTTGCCGCTGGCATCCACCCGGTTGATGCGGGTGAGCAAGAAGTCGCTGGTGGCATACCACAGGTCCCCGTTCGGATCGATGGCCAGGGCGGCCATCATCGTGGCATCGGGCTGCGATACGGAAAGGTTGCGTTTCCATACCAGCATCCCGTTCGGGTCGAATTTCATCAGGTACAGGTCCACGTCGAGCCCGCTCCCGGTGTGTCCCAGCACCGATCCGTCGCACAGGGGCAGGTCATCCATGAACTGCCCGGCCACGTACACGTTGCCGCTGTCGTCCACCGCCCCGCAGTCCACGGTGGCGTTGGGGGTCAGGCTGCAGGACCAAAGCGGCTGGCCAGTGCCGGGGTTCAACCGGTGGACCACCACACTGCCGAAGACCGAGATGCCGAAGCTCTGCACGGCACCGTCCAGGCGTGCGGCCATCAGCTCCCCGCCGGGCGAGGAGGCCAGCACGTGCCGGGGCATGCCGGGGTTCAGGGTCCAGTTCACCGGCCAGTTCACGAGCCAGTCGGGTTGTTGGGCGGCCAGGGCATGCGGCAGGGAGAGCAGCAGCAATGGCAACAGGCGCTTGGTGATCATGTGTGTTGTCGGTGTTCAGGGAGACAGAACGGCGCGGTGATCCGTTGCCTCGACGCAACGGACCGTTTGATCGGGGTGATGGAGCCGGCTCGGAAAGGGTCGGGGCCGCCCAGAGGGCCGCCCGATCACCCCGCTTCGCAAGCGGTCAGTGCAGGGACCTTCCGGCTCAGTGCGGGGTGGTGGGCAGGGGTTCCAAGCTCGCGAGGTACGAATGGATGGCCTGTAGTTCCTCGTCGTGCATCTGTCCGTAGTAGGGCCACAGCATGAACTCGGGGTTCAGGGAGCGCTCATCGGGGGTGATGCCTGTGCGAAGCGTGCGCAGGAACTGCTCTGTCGGCCAGTTCGCGGCCGTCCCACCACGGGTCAGGTTCGGCGCGAAGGGTGCCTTCGGGTTGGGGTCCTTGCCGCCGTTCAGCTGCGGACCATGGCACGTGCGGCACCCGTGGATGTCAACGAGGTAGGACCCGTATTCCGCGGTTGCACCGACAGGCGGGGGAACGCGTAAGGGGGCTGTGTGATCAATGGTCTCCGCATTGATCACGTCGCCGAGCGCACCCAAGGAGACCAGGAGCTCTCCCATCGGCCGGTATTCCGTGGGGCCTTTTTCGCGGTCCACGGGCTCCACGGTGTGCAGGTAGGCGATGAGCGAACCCAGGTCGTGCTCCCCCATCTCCTTGAACTCGCGGCCCGGCATGATGAACAGGGGGCGGCCCTTGGGATCGACGGCGTGACGGATGGACCGCACCCAGTCCTCGGTGGTGTAGGTGGCCCCGACCCCCCCCTTGCCAGCGGTGAGGTTCGGTGTGTATATCGTGGCCAGGGCGGGGTCCTCGAAGAAGAGCTTGCCCCCCAGGTCGTTGCCGTGGCAGGGCGCGCAGGTGGTCCTGGCCAGGTGCGCGCCGTGGGCCAGGGCGGCACTGTCCGTGGGGATGGCCACCGGTGGCGGGGTGATGGCGTACACCTTGTTCAGGCGGCCTCGGGTGTTGGCGATGTGGTAGATGGCGAACGCGGCCAGGGCCAGGAGGAGCACCAGCACGGTGATGCCCGTCCATTTGAGGAACTTTTTCATGGGTGTGTCGGTCGGTGTACCTCCAAGGTACTCTTGTTCAGGCATACCGATCGCCCCAGCGGCGCGTTCATGGACGGGCCCGTGAACCTTGGGGCCGTTACCTTTGTTCATTCCGCACCGGCCCTTCCCACATGCCTGAGCAACAGCCCCCCGGCACCTATCCGCTCTTGGAGCGCATCGAGCTGCCCGCCGACCTCCGTGCCCTGCCCGAGGACCAGCTGGAGCAGGTCTGCAAGGAGCTCCGTGAGTTCATCATCGACGTGGTGAGCGTGAAGGGCGGCCACTTCGGCGCCAGCCTGGGCGTGGTGGAGCTCACCGTGGCCCTGCACTACGTGTTCAACACGCCCTACGACCAGCTGGTGTGGGACGTGGGGCACCAGGCCTACGGGCACAAGATCCTAACCGGCCGGCGGAAGGTGTTCCACACCAACCGCATCCACAAGGGCATCAGCGGCTTCCCCAAGCGCAGCGAGAGCGAGTACGACACCTTCGGCGTGGGGCACAGCAGCACCTCCATCGGCGGGGCGCTGGGCATGGCCGTGGCCAGCAAGCTCAAGGGCGAGACCGACCGCCAGTGCGTAGCGGTGATCGGCGACGGCGCCATGACCGCCGGCATGGCCTTCGAGGCGCTCAACCACGGCGGCACGGCCAACAGCGACCTGCTGGTGGTGCTCAACGACAACTGCATGAGCATCGACCCCAACGTCGGTGCCTTGAAGGAGTACCTCACGGACATCACCACCAGCCACACCTACAACAAGGTGAAGGACGAGGTGTGGAACCTGCTGGGCAAGATCAGCAAGTTCGGCCCCAACGCCCAGAGCGCGGTGCAGAAGGTGGAGAACGCGCTGAAGAGCGCCCTGCTCAAGCAGAGCAACCTCTTCGAGAGCCTCCAGTTCCGCTACTTCGGTCCGGTGGACGGCCACGACGTGGAACGCCTGGTGAAGGTGATGCGCGACCTGAAGGACATCCCCGGTCCCAAGATCCTGCACACGGTGACCATGAAGGGCAAGGGCTATGGCCCGGCCGAGGAGGGCAGCCCCACCGTGTGGCACGCGCCCGGCCTCTTCAACAAGGAGACCGGCGAGATCATCAAGGTGGTGCCCAAGAGCCCGCAGCCGCCCAAATACCAGGATGTGTTCGGCCACACCATCGTGGAGCTGGCCGAGAAGAACCCGAAGATCGTGGGCGTGACGCCCGCCATGCCCACGGGCTGCTCGCTCAACATCATGATGAAGGCCATGCCCGAGCGCGCCTTCGACGTGGGCATCGCCGAGCAGCACGCCGTCACCTTCAGCGCCGGCATGGCCACGCAGGGCCTCGTTCCCTTCTGCAACATCTACAGCTCCTTCATGCAGCGCGCCTACGACCAGGTGGTGCACGATGTGGCCTTGCAGAAGCTGAACGTGGTGTTCTGCCTGGACCGCGGCGGTCTGGCCGGTGCCGACGGCCCCACGCACCACGGCGCCTTCGACCTCGCCTATTTCCGCTGCATCCCCAACATGGTGGTGAGCGCGCCCATGAACGAGGAGGAGCTGCGCAACCTCATGTACACGGCCCAGCTGCCCGACCAGGGCCCCTTCAGCATCCGCTACCCGCGGGGCGAGGGCGTGATGACCGAGTGGAAGACGCCCTTCAAGGCGATCAAGATCGGTACCGGCCGCAAGGTGCGCTCCGGCTCCGACATAGCGGTGCTCAGCATCGGCCACATCGGGAACATCGCCGCCAAGGGCATCGATGCGCTCCAAGCGGAAGGCTACAGTGTGGCCCACTACGACATGCGCTTCGTGAAGCCGCTGGACGAGATGCTACTGCACGAGGTCTTCGGCAAGTTCAAGCACGTGGTCACCATCGAGGACGGCTGCATACAGGGCGGCATGGGCAGCGCGGTGCTCGAGTTCATGGCCGATCATGGCTACAATGCCCAGGTGAAGCGCCTCGGGATCCCCGACCGCTGGATCGAGCACGGCTCACAGAACGAGCTCTACGCGGAATGCGGCTTCGACGACAAGGCCCTCATCGCCGCGGTGAAGGAGCTGCTTGGTGAGCAGAAGGTCGTGAAGGGAAGAAAGGCGAGCGCCTAGGGCCCGGCTCCATCATCCTTCACGCACCGGCACGAGAACCCGTCCTGCGGTTCGCTGCTGTTCCGGTACAGTTCGGGGTTGTAGGTGCCCAGGAAGCGGAACACCGGCTTGTCCGGGCCTTCCAAGGTGCTGGTCCAGAAGTAACCGTAGGCCCCCTCGAACACGCTGTCGCCGAGGTTCGAGCGCGCGCCGCCGGGCCGCCCGGTGAAGCCGCTGGCGTTGGTGGCGCCTGTGTTCGGCCGCTTCCACCACAGCGTGTCCTTCATCGCGCCGCCGGCCACGCTGTCACCGCCCAGCACGCGTGCGAGCGTGTCCCATTCCGCGGCGGAGGGCACATGCCAACCCAGTGGGCACAGACCACGTGGATCCGTTGCTGTGTACCAGTTGTAGAGGCGGCCGTAGGCCTCGAGCATGCCGGGGTCGCTGCCGTACACGGCCTGCGCACCGCACCGCGTGGCGCGCCAGTCCGGGCCGTGCGGCAGGGTGGGGATGGTGTCGCCGTTGCGGTACTGCTCCGTGCGCAGGTTCTCCGCGAACCACCATTGCGTGCCGATCAGCACCACCGGGTAGCTGTGGCCGTTGTAGGGCACGGGCGGATGCAGCAGCTGGGCCTCGGCGAGGAGGCCGAGCATCAGCGCGCTCAACAGGAGCAGGAGGCGGACCATGCTGGATCAAGCTACGAGACCAGGACCGTGCCATGAACCGGTGCACCCGACCGGGAAGGGATGTCGACCGGAAGGACCGGTGACCTCACAACGAGAAGTGGTAACCGATGCTGAAAGCGACGGGAAGAGGGCCTTGCTTCACTTCGATGCTCTTGTTGTTCTTCAGGTCGCTCCAATCGCTCCAGAATTCCGCACTGCGGAAAGGCACCAATATGGACATCCGAAAGAAGTTGGATGTGTGCGTTCTGCGGAACTCCGCGCCCGCCCCGACACTGAAGCCGTAGTAGATGTCGTCGAACTGTGACGCGTTCTCGACCTTGATGACCCCGTTGTAGCCATAGTGCGCGGTGGCGTACATGCCGATCTTGCGGTCAGGTGCGAAGCGGTACTGTACCCCGGCGTTCCAGCCGGGCCCGACAAGGGCATAGCCGGCGCCGAGCACCCCGGCGAGGTGGTGTGTGAAGGGCAGGTCAAGGCGTATCCCGATCCCGCCGTGGTCCAAGCCGGCACCAATGCCCAGATGGGCAGCGTCGGAAACCGATGGCTTGCTGCCTGAGGCCGCAGCTTCCTGACCGCGGACGTTCAGGAACACCAGAACACCAAGAAACAGCAGTACACTGCGCATGACCTGCCCGTTAGCAGGGTCAACTTAGTCCTCCACCGGCACGCCCGGGATGACGAGCGTCAGCCCGGCTTCTTGATCTCGAAGCCCTCGAGGAACTTGGTGGTGAAGTTGCCCGCGCGGAAATCCTCGTTCTGCATCAGCTGCAGGTGGAAGGGGATGGTGGTGCTCACGCCTTCGATCACGTACTCGCTGAGGGCGCGCTCCATCTTGGTGAGGGCCTCCTCCCGCGTCTGTGCGCTCACGATCAGCTTGCCGATCATGCTGTCGTAGTTCGGCGGGATGGTGTAGCCCGCGTACACGTGGGTGTCCACCCGCACACCGTGGCCGCCGGGGCTGTGGTAGCTGGTGATCTTGCCGGGCGTGGGTCGGAAGTTGTGGAAGGGGTCCTCGGCGTTGATGCGGCACTGGATGCTGTGGCGCGTGGGCTCGTAGTTGAGGCCGCTGATGGGGATGCCGGCGGCGATCTTGATCTGTTCGCGGATCAGGTCGTAGTCGATCACCTCCTCGGTGATCGTGTGCTCCACCTGGATCCGGGTGTTCATCTCCATGAAGTAGAAGTTCCGGTCCTTGTCCACCAGGAACTCCACGGTGCCCACGCCCTCGTAGTTCACGCTGGCGGCGGCCTTGATGGCGGCCTCGCCCATCTTCTTGCGCAGGGCCTTGGTCATGAAGGGGCTCGGCGTCTCCTCCACGAGCTTCTGGTGGCGTCGCTGGATGGAGCAATCGCGCTCGCTCATGTGGCAGAAGGTGCCGTACTGGTCGCCGGCGATCTGGATCTCGATGTGGCGGGGTTCCAGGATGTACTTCTCCATGTACATGCCGGGGTTGCCGAACGCTGCGCCGGCCTCCTGGCTGGCTTTTTCGAAGGCCTCGTCGAACTCCTCCTCGGCCCACACCAGGCGCATGCCCTTGCCACCGCCGCCGGCGGTCGCCTTCAGGATCACGGGGTAGCCGATGCGCTTGGCCTCCTTCTTGGCCACCGTCAGGTCGGTCACCAGGCCCTCGGTGCCGGGCACCACGGGCACGCCGGCCTTGATCATGGTGGCCTTGGCGGTGGCCTTGTCGCCCATGGCCTCGATCTGCTCGGGCGTGGCGCCGATGAACTTGATGCCGTGCTGCTGGCACAGCTTGCTGAACTTGGCGTTCTCGCTGAGGAAGCCGTAGCCCGGGTGGATGGCGTCGGCGTTGGTGATCTCGGCGGCCGCGATGATCCGCGGCATGTTCAGGTAGCTCTCCTTGCTCACGGGCGGACCGATGCACACGGCCTCGTCGGCGAAGCGCACATGCAGGCTCTCGCGGTCGGCGGTGCTGTACACGGCCACCGTCTTGATGCCCATCTCGCGGCAGGTGCGGATCACGCGCAGGGCGATCTCGCCGCGGTTGGCTATGAGGATCTTCTTGAACATGGGAGGCTTCCGGTCTGGTTCACCACAGAGGCACTGAGGGCACAGAGAAGAAGGCGAGGGCTACCACCGGGCCATTCGAGCCGAGGAAGTCGCTTGCGTGCCTGTCAAGCATTCCTCCGTGCTCTCCGTGCCTCTGTGGTGAATGGCGCTACGAGGGATCCACCAGGAACAGCGGCTGGTCGTACTCCACCGGCTTGGCGTCGTCCACCAGGACCTTCACGATCTTGCCGCTCACCTCGCTCTCGATCTCGTTGAAGAGCTTCATGGCCTCGATGATGCAGATCTTGCTGCCGGCCTTGATCTCGTCACCCACGTTCACGAACACGGGCTTGCCGGGACCCGCTGCGCGGTAGAAGGTGCCGATCATGGGGGCCTTGATCGTGATGTACTTGCTGTCGGCGGCGGGTGCCGGTGCCGGTGCGGCGGGCGGTGCGGGCGCCGGGGCTGCGGCGGGTGCCGGTGCGGCGGGCATCGGCGGCGCGTAGGCGGGAGCCGGTGCCGCGATCACCTGCACGGGGGCGGCGGCCTCCTTCTTCCCTGCAGGCGTCTTGATGGTGATCTTGAAGTCCTTCTGCTCGATCTCCACCTCGCTCACGCCGCTCTTGGCGACGAACTTGATCAGCTCCTGGATCTGGGTCAGGTTCATGGGGTCCATCGTTGGGTTGGGTGGCCGTTCAAGGCCAAGGTAGGAAAGTCGGTGGTTCAGCTTCCGTAGGCCCACTTGAGGTACACGGCGCCCCACGTGAAGCCGCCGCCGAACGCGCTGAGGATGATGTTGTCGCCCTTCTTCAGGCGGGGTTCCCACTCCCACAGGCAGAGGGGAAGGGTGCCACTGGTGGTGTTGCCGTACTTCTCGATGTTCACCATCACCCGGCTGTCGTCGAGGCCCATGCGGTGCGCGGTGGCGTCGATGATGCGCTTGTTCGCCTGGTGGGGCACCAGCCACGCGACATCCTCGCTGGTGAGGCCGTTCTTCTCCATGATCTCCGCGCTCACGTCGGCCATGTTGGTCACGGCGAACTTGAACACGGCCTTGCCCTCCTGGTACACGTAATGCTCGCGGGCCTCCACGGTGCGCTCGCTGGCGGGTCGGCGGCTCCCGCCGGCCTTCTGGTGCAGGTACTGGCAGCCGCTGCCATCGCTGCGCAGGATGGCGTCGATGATGCCCAGCCCTTCGGTGTTGGGCTCCAGCAGCACCGCTCCGGCGCCGTCGCCGAAGATGATGCAGGTGGCTCGGTCGGTGTAGTCGATGATGCTCGACATCTTGTCGCCGCCCACCACCACCACCTTGCGGTACTTGCCCGTCTCGATGAACTGGCTGCCGGTGGTGAGGCCGTAGAGGAAGCCGCTGCAAGCCGCGTTGAGGTCGAAGCCCCAGGCGTTCTTCGCGCCCACCTGGTCGCAGATGATGTTCGCCGTGGCGGGGAACTGCATGTCGGCGGTCACCGTGCAGCAGATCAGCAGGTCGATCTCCAGGGGGTCGATGCCGCGCTTGGCGCACAGGCCCTTCACGGCCTCCACGGCCATCACGCTCAGCCCCTGGTCCTTGCCGGTGAGGATGCGACGCTCCTTGATGCCGGTGCGCTCGGTGATCCACGCATCGTTGGTGTCCACCATGGTCTCCAGGACCTGGTTGGTGAGCCGGAACTCGGGCAGGTAGCCCTGCACGGCGGTGATGGCGGCGGTGACCTTCTGGCTCATACCAGCGCTTCGGCGATGCGTTCGTTCAACTTGCTCTCGATCACCTCGCGGGTGAAAAGGAGCATGTTCTTGATGGTGAGCTCGTTGCTGATGCCGTGGCCAATGATGACGTTGCCGTTCACACCGAGCACGGGGAGCCCGCCGTAGTTCTCGTAATCGAACCGGTCGAAGAAGGGCTCATGAACGCCGCGCAGCTTCAGCAGGTCGTGGAAGGCCTCCACGGCCTTGAGCACGATGTTGCCGGTGAAGCCGTCGGTGACCATCACATCGGCCTTTTCGTTGAACAGGTCGCGCCCCTCCACGTTGCCGATGAAGCGGTACTGCGCCTGCTCCTTCATGAGGCCGTAGGCGGCCAGGGCCGTGGCGTTGCCCTTCTTGTCCTCCTCGCCGATGTTCAGCAGGGCCACCTTGGGCTCGGCGATGTGGTACACGTGCTTGGCCAGCAGGTGTCCCAACAGGCCGAACTGGCACAGCACGTCGGGCTTGCAATCGGCGTTGGCGCCCACATCGAGCAGGATGCCGTAGCTCCCGTTCTCCTTGGGCACCACACTGGGGATGCAGGGTCTGATGACCCCGGGTATCGGCTTCACGCTGAACACGCTGCCCACCAGCATGGCGCCGGTGTTGCCCGTGCTGGCGAAGGCATCGATGCGCTTCTCCTTCAGCAGGTGGAAGCCGATGCTGATGCTGCTGTGCGGCTTGCTCTGCAGCGCCTTGGTGGCGCTGTCCTCCATGGTGATGTCGTCCTTGCTGGGCACGACATCGAAGGCGGACGCGTCCGCACCCTCCTCGGCCAGGTGGCGTTGGATGGCGGCCGGGTCGCCGATGAGCACGAGGCGCACGTCCGCCGACAGCTCGCGCTGGGCCATGACGGCCGCGCGAACGGGCACGGCAGGACCGTGGTCACTGCCCATGATGTCCACTCCGATCCTCATGCAGGCGCTCTGCGGGGGAGTTGGCATGGACCGCGCTTATTCAGCGCTCTTGGATACCAGCAGCTTGCCGTTGTAGTAGAGGTCGTCCCCCACCTTGTAGGCGCGGTGGCGCAGGTGCACCTCGCCGGTGTTGGCGTCGGTGGTCACCGTGGGCACACCGGCACGCTGGTGGGTGCGGCGCTTCATGGTGCGGGTCTTCGAGTGGCGTCGCTTCGGGTTTGGCATCGTCGGGACGGATTATTCGGTCAGGACTTGTTCTTCAGGGCGTTGAGGGCGGCCCAGCGGGGGTCGGCCACGGGCTCGTGCTCCACATTGATCTGGGCCAGGGCCTTGTCCACCTCGGGGTCGCATTGGCCGGCGGGGTGGATCCGGCGGGCGGGCATGTGCAGGCTGATGCACTCGAAGAAGTAGTGCGTCAGGTTCACCTCATGGGCGTCGGTCGCCAGGCTCACCAGTTCCTCGTCGCCTTCATCCCCTTCCTCGCCGGTAAGGGTGAAGATCTGGCGCTGGTCGCCGTTCACCGGGCAATCCATCAGGCCATTGCAGTGGTCGCAATGCACCTGCACCATGCCCTGCACATGGATCCGGCACACCAGCAGGTGCAGGCTCTTGTCCATGTCCACGGTCACGGCCACCTTGCCGCCCACGAACTCCTCCTGTTCGGTGGCCTTGAAGAACGCATCGTCCAGTTCGTAGGAGAACCGGTGCGCGCCGTCCTTCAGTCCGGAGAAGTGGATGGTATGCTCGGGGAACGCGTCCATGGCCGATGGGCCGGGAAAAGACAGGCGGCAAATGTAGGCAGTTCCTGCGGAACGACCACGGGTTATCAACAACCTGTGGAGGACGCCGTTCGGGCCGTACCTAGTCCCCGCCCTTCTCCTTCTTCTGCGGCTGCAAGGGATTGGCCGTCAGCGCTTTCCAGGCCTCGCGGTGGCGGAGCACATCGCCGGCGAGCCACACGGCCTGGCGGAAGCTTCCCGGGTCGGCCTCGCCCTTGCCGGCGATGCCCAGGCCGGTGCCGTGGTCGGGGCTGGTGCGCACGATGGGCAGGCCGGCGGTGTAGTTCACCCCGTGCCCGAAGCTGAGCGCCTTGAAGGGGGCGAGCCCCTGGTCGTGGTACATGGCCAGCACCCCGTCGAAGTGCTTGTAGCCGCCCGAACCGAAGAAGCCGTCGGCCGGGTAGGGCCCCATCGCCTGGATGCCTTCCTCCTGCAGGCGGCGCACGGCCGGAGCGATGCGCTCGCGGTCCTCGCTGCCCAGCGCACCGCCGTCGCCCGCATGGGGGTTGAGGCCCAGCACGGCGATGCGGGGGGAGGCCACGCCGAAATCGCGCTGCAGGCTCTGGTTGAACAGGCGTGCCTTGGCGATGATGCGCTCGGCGGTGACGGCCTCGGCCACCTCCTTGATCGGCAGGTGCCCGGTGACCAGTGCCACGCGTAGGCCATCGCCCACCAGCACCATGAGCACGGGGTTGTCCGTACCGGCCATATGGGCCAGGTACTCGGTGTGACCGGGGAACTCGAAGCCGGCCCCCTGCATGCTGTGCTTGTCGATGGGGGCGGTCACCAGCACGTCCACCTTGCCGCTGGCCAGGTCGTTCACGGCGGCCTCCAGGCTGCGGATGCTGTACGCGCTGAGCTGGCCGCTGGGCTTGCCCAGCTCGATGGGGAGCTCCTCCTCCCACAGGTTCACCACGTTGAGCTTCCGGGGCAGGGCGTCGGTGGCGTGCTGCACCCCGTGGTACTGCACCTCGTCGAGCCCCAGGGCCTTGCGGTGGTGGCTCACGGTCTTGCTGCCACAGTAAAGGATCGGGGTGATGTCCTGCATCATCCGGGCGTCCTCGAAGGTCTTCAGCACCACCTCGATGCCGACGCCGTTGAGGTCGCCGCAGCTGATGCCGACGCGCAGGGTCTTGGTCTCGCTCATTTCTCGTGCGCGCGGCGCTTGATGAACTCGTAGAACAGGCGCACGCCCACGCCGGTGCCGCCCTTCACGCGGTAGTGGTCGCGCTTGTGGTTGAAGGCCGTGCCGGCGATGTCGAGGTGGATGTACGGCCGCGTGGTGAAGCGGGCGAGGAACTTGCCGGCGGTGATCTGCCCGGCCAGGTCGCTGCCCAGGTTCTTGATGTCGGCGATGTCGCTCTTGATCTCCTCGCCGTATTCCTCCCAGAAGGGCATGCGGGCCAGCCGCTCGTAGGTGAGCTCACCGGCGGCGTGGAGCTGGTGGAACCGGCTCTCCTCGGCGGTGCCCATGCTCACGCTGCCGTAGGACCCGATGGCACGCGCCGCGGCGCCCGTGAGCGTCGCGATGGTCATGACCAGCTCGGCCTCGTAGCGTTCACCGTAGCTCAAGGCGTCCGCCAGGATGATGCGGCCCTCGGCATCGGCGTTCATCACCTCCACGGTGAGGCCGCTGTGCATGCGGATCACATCGCCGGGCGCGTAGGCGTTGCCGCCTGGACGGTTGTCCGTGGCCGGGATCAGGGCCACCACGTGCACCGGGAGCTCGCGCTTGGCCACGGCATAGATGGCGCCCGCGACCGCGGCGGCGCCCGCCATGTCGCACTTCATGTAGTCCATGCTGTTGGGCGTGGGCTTCAGGCTCAGGCCGCCGGTGTCGTACACCACGCCCTTGCCCACCAGCACGATGGGACGCTTGTTCACGGCGTTCTTCGGCTTCCACTCGGCCACGGTGAAGGTGGGCGGGTCCACGCTGCCCTTGTTCACCGCGAGCAGGCCGCCCATGCCCAGGGCCTCGATCTGTGCCTTGTCCAGCACCTGCACCTTGAAGCCGGCGTTGCGGCTGAGGTTGCGCACCTCGGCGCTGAGCTGCTTGGCGTTGAGGAAGGAGACCGGTTCGTTCACCAGGTCGCGGGCGATGGCCGTGGCCTCGCACACATCGTTCAGCTCCTCGAGGGCCTTGGCGCTCACCTCGGAGGCCACCACCGTGAGGCGTCGCATCTCGGGTTCCTTGCCGTTCGACCGGTACTTGCGGAAGCTGTAGCTGCCCAGCGCGGCCCCTTCGGCCAGGGCCAGGGTGAGGTGGGGCTCCTCCTGCAGGCTCACCAGCTGCGCATCCTCGCGCTTGGCGGCGATCAGGCGGGTCACCATCTCGTTGCCGGCCCTGCGGGCCTTCTCCAGCCGTGCCTCCGCGCCGCCCTTGCGCACCTGGTGCACCATCACCAGGCGGCCGCTGATGTCGCACACGGCCACGTTGGCCTCACTGCTCAGCTGTTCGATGAGGTACTGACGGTCGCTGCGTTCCAGGTCGAGGTGGCGCAGCTGGGCGGTGTCGCTGAGGATCACCAGCGTGTCCTTGCCGGCCGAGGACCGCGTGGAGCGGACGAGGTTGAGCATGGTCTCAGGGTGGGAGGGCGAAGATAGCCGTCCACGGATAGCGCTCCGGAAACGCGCTCCTCGGCCGGGAACAGGCCGTTCGGTGCGGCAATTCGCCGAGCGGCCCTGTCGTTCCAGGATCAAGAATGCCGACCTTTGCAAGGACCATGACCCGTTGCTGGCGCCTGTTGACCGTGCTGCTGGTGCTCCTCACCGCAGGCCGCGCCATGGCCACGCACAACCAGGCCGGCGAGATCCTGGTGTGCTATGCGGGGGCCGTTCCGGGCGGGTTGCTCTACGAGGTCACCATCATCACGCACACCCGCACCAGTTCGCCGGCCGACCGACCGGAGTTCGTGGTGGACTGGGGCGATGGCTCGCCGCTGGACACGATCCAGCGGGACAACATCATCTTCAACGTCGCTCCCGATGTGCAGCGGAACATCTATTCGGAGACGCACGTGTACCCGGGGCCGGGGGTGTACATCCTGCAGTACGAGGACCCCAACCGGATCCAGGGGGTGGTGAACATCCCCAACTCGGTTGACGTGCCCATGTGCGTGCAGACCGAGCTCGTGATCAGCGTGGCGGGCAACAATTGTTCACCACAGTTCCTCAACCCGCCGATCCAGAACGCCTGCCTTTACCAACCGTGGTACCACAACCCCGGCGCGTTCGACCCCGATGGCGACAGCCTCTCGTTCGAGCCCCGCATCTGCCTTGGCCAGAGCTGCATCCCCATCCCCGGCTACCTCTATCCCGATCAGGTGGGGGCGGGTGCCAACAACCAGTACGACATCGACCCGGTCACCGGCACCATCTCCTGGGTCTCGCCCCAGGTGCAGGGCATCTACAACATCGCCTTCGCCGTGCTCGAATGGCGCAAGGTGAACGGTGTGTGGGTGAACATCGGCTGGGTGATGCGCGACATGCAGGTTTACGTCTCGCCCTGCAACAACCAGCCGCCGGACATCGCCGAGATCGCGGACACCTGCGTCACCGCCGGCACACAGCTCACGGTGAACGTGACGGCCACGGACCCCAACACCACCCAGACCATCTCGCTATCGGCCATCGGCGGCCCGATGGTGATCACGCCCAGCCCTGCCACCTTCCTCAGTTCACCCGGCGTGGGCGGTGCCACGGGCGTGTTCACGTGGAACACGGTGTGCGCCCACGTGCGGCAGCAGCCGTACCAGGTGCTCTTCAATGCGGAGGACAACGACAGCCCGGTGTCGCTGGAGGACTTCGAGAGCATGTTCATCACCGTGGTGGCGCCCGCGCCGCAGAACCCGCAGGCCACGCCCAACGGCGCGGTGATGGAGCTCTCCTGGGACCCGAGCGTGTGCAGCAACGCTTCCGGCTATTACGTGTACCGGCGCCAGGGGCTCTTCGGCTTCACGCCCGACAACTGCGAGCTGGGCGTACCGGGGTACACGGGGTACCAGCTGGTGGCCACGTTGAACGGGGTGAACACCACCACCTGGACCGACCAGGGCCTCGCCTTCGGGGTGCAGTACTGCTACATGGTGGTGGCCTTCTTCCCCGATGGTGCGCAGAGCTACGCGAGCGTGGAGTTCTGTGCCATGCTCGAACGCGAGGTGCCGATCATGACCAAGGTGAGCGTGGGTGTGACGGACGTGGCCACGGGCGTGGACACCATCCAGTGGAGCAACGCATGGGACCTCGATACCATCCAATATCCCGGTCCGTACACCTTCAAGCTCTACCAGGGCGCATCGTACGCCACCGCGAACACGCTCATCCACACGAGCGCGCCGTCCGCCTTCCTGCAGCACCCCGACACCACCTTCATCCAGCAGTCGCTCAACACCGTGGCCACGCCCAACGCCTTCCGGGTGGAGCTGTACTACACCAACGGTGGTACGCCCACGCTCGTGGGCTCCGGCAACACGGCCTCGTCGGTCTTCCTGGTGCCCGACCCGAACGACGAGCAGGTGGCCCTCGGCATCACCTACAGCACGCCATGGGTCAACGACACCTTCCAGGTTTTCCGCGATGATGCAGGTGTATGGACCTACATCGGCTCCACCGACACCACCGTGTACATCGACTCCGGGTTGGTGAACGGACGGGAGTACTGCTACTACGTGGTGAGCTACGGGGCCTACAGCGATCCCGCCATCATCGCCCCGCTGGTGAATTGGAGCCAGCGCGTGTGCGCCACGCCGGTGGACCGCACGCCGCCCTGCCCGCCGACCCTGGCGATCGACAACGACTGCGAGACCCCGCTGAACACGCTCACCTGGAACAACCCGAACAACAGCTGCGCGGACGACACCTACCAGTACCACATCTACTTCACGGACTCGCTGGGTGGACCCCTTGAGCTCATCGCCACCATCACCGGGGCCGAGCTCACCACCTTCACCCACACGGACGGGGCCTCGGTGGCGGGCTGCTACGCGGTGACCGCCATCGATACCGTGGGCAACGAGAGCGCCTTCTCCAACATCGTGTGCGGTGACAATTGCCCGGAGTACACCCTGCCGAACGTTTTCAGTCCGAACCAGGACGGGGTGAACGACCTCTTCGTTCCCTTCCCGTACCGCGGGGTGAAGCGCATCGACCTCACGGTCTTCAACCGCTGGGGCAATGTGGTCTTCACCTCGGAGGACCCCGATATCCTCTGGGACGGTAAGAACCAGAAGAGCGGTGTGGAGGTGCCCCAGGGCGTGTACTTCTACGTGTGCCTGGTGACCTTCGAGCGGCTCGCCGGCGATCAGGTGGTGCAGCTCAAGGGCTACGTGCACATCCTGCGCGACAGCAAGAACGGGCTCAACTGATGTTCACCGGGATCGTGGAGGAGGTGGGCGAGGTGCTGCGCGTGAGCGCGCACGGCACCAACCGCGACCTGGTGATCGCGGCGCGCATGGCCCCCGAACTGCGCATCGATCAGAGCGTGGCCCACAACGGGGTGTGCCTGACGGTGGTGGAGCTGTTGAGCAACCCCGTCCTTTTCACCACCACGGGCTTCCGGGTCACAGCGGTCAAGGA
>JBGAGX010000029.1:0-47951 GCA_044226515.1 Flavobacteriales bacterium
GGCGGCTACATCATGGCGGGCACGGCCTTCGACAGCCTGCTGGTAAGCCAGGATGCCTGGCTGGTGAAGGTGGACAGCTTCGGGTGCCTGGTGCCCGGCTGCCAGCTCTTCGATGGGCTGCGGGAACAATACACCGACCTGGGCGGGGCGCTCACGCTGTACCCCAACCCCGTGGGCGCCGGCCAGCTGCGGGTGGGCATTGCCCTGCCGGCGGGCTTCGCCACCACAGGTGCGCTCGCTGGGGCTGGTGAGCAGCCAGGGGCGGCTGGTGCGCGAGCAGGTAGTGCCCCGCAACGCCAACCGGGCGGAGCTGCCCACCACCGGCCTGGCGCCGGGCCTTTACTTCGTGCACCTGCGCGATGGGTCGCGCTGGCTGTGCGGGGGCAAGGTGGTGGTTTCGCCGCCGTAGTGCCCACCGCGAAGGCGCAGGAGCCTCAGGGCACAGTTGTCCGGGTAGCTGAGGCACTCGAAGCCACACTTGCATGAGCCCTTCGAGAACCTCAGGGCACAGTTGTTCGGGTGGCTGAGGCGCTCGAAGCCACGCTTCCCGGATCTAAGGGTGCAAGTCTTTTCAAGGAGTACCCTTCGAGAACCTCAGGGTACGGTTCTCTTCAAGGGGCCCCCTTCCAGGACCAAAGGGCACAGTTCTCCCGGGTGGCTGAGGCGCTCGAAGCCACATCTGCTTCACTGCCCTTTCGAGAGGGGCACCCTTCCAGGGCGCAGTTGTCCGGGTGGCTGAGGCGCTCGAAGCGCTTCACCTTACCTCAGGGCGCAGTTGTCCTCCGCACCGCCCACGCATACCACGATCTCGCCCTTGGGCTCCTTCGCGTTGAAATGCGCGACGAGCTCTCCGAGGGTGCCGCGCACGTGCTCCTCGTAGATCTTGCTGAGCTCACGGCTCACGCAGGCGGGGCGCTCGTTGCCGAAGGCCGCGGCGAGGTCGGCGAGGGTGCGCGCGATCCGGTGCGGGCTCTCGTAGAACACCAGGGTGCGCGGTTCGATGGCCAGCTCCTGCAAGCGGGTCTGCCGCCCCTTCTTCACCGGTAGAAAGCCCTCGAACACGAAGCGGTCGCAGGGCAGTGCGCTGGCCACCAGGGCCGGCACGAAGGCCGTGGGGCCGGGCAGGCATTCCACCGGCAGACCGGCACGTACCGCAGCGCGCACCAGCAGGAATCCCGGATCGCTGATGGCCGGGGTGCCCGCATCGCTCACCAGCGCCAGGTGCTCGCCGCGTTGCATGCGCTCCACCAGCTGCTCCACCACGCGGTGCTCGTTGTGCGCATGGAAGCTCACGAAGGGCTTGCTGATGCCGAGGTGCTGCAGCAGCCGGCCGCTCACGCGCGTGTCCTCCGCCACCACCGCATCGCATTCGCGCAGCACGCGCACGGCCCGCAGGGTGATGTCCTCCAGGTTGCCGATGGGCGTGGGCACGAGGGTGAGCTTACCGGGCATGGATCACATCTTGGATTTCACCGCGACGGCGCAACGTACGCAACGGAGCTCGAAGGGCACAGGCATTCACGTTGCGCTCGTCGCGCCGTCGCGGTCCATGGACCCTACTTCAACCCCTGCACCAGCTCGATGAGGTCCAGCGCGAGGTCGCCGAACTCGGTGAGCGGAAGCGTCTCGGGCTTGTCGAGCACATCGTGGTAGGCGCTGATGCCGCCCATGGTGTAGATGAAGATGCCCGGGATGCCGCGCTTGGTGAAGGAGCAGTGGTCGCTGTTGCAGGCCGGGCCGCGTGGCTTCACCTGCGGCAGTCGCTGCCCCTTCGTGTTGATGGCCACGAGCTGATCGAACACGGCCTTCTGTTCCACGGCGTTCACCACGGTGATGCCCTCCTCGCCGGTGCCGTTGAGGTCGAGGTTGAGCACGAGCTTGATGGAGGCCATGTCCATGGGGCGGTCCACGGCGAACCACTCGCTGCCCACCAGCCCGGCCTCCTCGCCGGCGAAGGCCACGAAGAGCAGGTTCACCTTGGCGGGATGGGCCTTGAACCACTCGGCGAGGGTCATGAGCATGCTCACCCCGCTCGCGTTGTCGTTGGCGCCGGGGAAGAGCACATCGGGACCCATGTGCCCGAGGTGGTCGTAGTGCGCGGTGATGAGCACCCAGTCCTTGCTGCGGCCTTTCGCCGGTGCCACGCCCCACACGTTCCGGGCCTTGTGGCCGCGCACGAAGCGGTTGTGCACGCGCAAGGTCACCGTGCGCGCAGTGTCGGGCAGCAGGTCGGCGCGCACCTCCACCACGGCGTGCGGCAGCGCGTGCCGGGCCACGCTCCAGGTGAGCTTGCCGGAGGTGCGGCGAAGCACCGGGCCGTATCCCACGAGCTCATCCTCCAGCTCGGCGTACAGGCGCAGGCTGTCCGCGTTCTTCGTGGGCGGCAGGTCGAGCAGCATGGCCATGCCGGTGACGGCACTGAGCGTGACGCGGCGGCGTTCGGGCGTGGCGAGGTCCGGGAGCGTGAGGCGTGCCACATCGAAGGTGCCTTCCGAGGTGCCGCTCGCCGGATCGACCAGGAAGTCGGTGCCTGGCACCAAGGCCCTGCCGTCCACCGCCAGGCGCACGCTGTCGGGGAAGGTGTTCACATCGAAGGTGAAGGTCTCGGTGTAGGCCCCGTTCATGGGCTGCAGGCCGATGCGCTTGAAGCGCGCCTCGATCCAATCGGCCGCGAGGTCGCCACCGTGGAGCACATAGCCCCGGCCGTGCATGGCGGGTGAAGCGAGCGTGTCCACCATGCCCTTGGCGCGGGCGCGGAGCACGGCGGGGTCGGGCAGCTGCTGGGCGTGGAGCACCGCAGGCAGCAGGAAGATCGCAGCGAGGTGGAGCGGTCCGCGCATGGTGGTCGGTCTCTTGCTTGGGTTCAACACATCAACGTCACGGTACCGCGAAGGCCCGGCGCGGCGCTCACTTGAAGCGGCGCTCCACGAGGTCCATGAAGGACGACACGGCATCCGGGTCGGGGTTCTTCTTCAGCCTGGCCAGCACCTCACCGTCCACGTAGCGCTTCGCCTCCTCGAAGGCCTTCGCGCCGTTGATGGTGTCGATGGCCTGCTCGTACAGCTCCTTCTGTCCGTTGAACAGCTCGGCGAGGAACAGGAACTTCTGGCTCAGCGAGATCGCCTTGCCCAGGTCGGCGATGGGCGCATGCTCGAGCTTCTCGGCGAGCGAGGGAGACTTGGTGGCAGCAGGAGCAGGAGCGGGGACAGGGGCAGGAGCGGGGGCAGGGGCTGCCGCACCCTGAGGCTCTCGAAGGGTAGCGGCAGGTGCGGTCTCCTTCGGCTCGATCACCGGGTTCGCTGCCTGCTGCGCCTGCACCTGCCCCTTGGGCTCTTCATGCTCCTCGTGCTCGGCGATGGCGTCGATCAGGGAGGTCTGCCGCGGGTGCTCGTGCGGCCGGGTATCCAGGCGGATGGCGGGCTGAGCGGTCGTCTCCGGCTCGGGGGCCTTGGCGGGCGGTGCTGCGGCGGCCACCTTCGCTGCGCGCGCCTCGCGCACCTTGTGGCGCAGCACCACCAGGCGTTCGTACAGCTCGCGCGCCTCCTCGGTGGCGCGTTCCAGCCCCTGCGCGCCCAAGCGGCCCTGCTCCATGTCGCGGAGGGCCGCGTTCAACGCCGTCACCAGCTCGGTGATGCGGGTGTAGCCTTTCTCGGTGGACATGCGGAACGGTGTGCGGACCAAAGGTCCAACGCGAAGATGCCTATTTTCGTGCCGATCCGCAACGCGCCGCCACACCGCGCGGGCCGCGGGCTTCCAGCCAGACCATGTTCCTCGAGCAGACCGGTGAACAGCTCCAGCGCAAGGGCTGGATCGAGGTGATCTGCGGCAGCATGTTCAGCGGCAAGACCGAGGAGCTCATCCGCCGGCTGCGCAGGGCCGAGTTCGCCCGGCAGAAGGTGGAGATCTTCAAGCCGGGCATCGACACGCGGTACGACGAGGCCAACGTGGTGAGCCATGAGGGCACCACCATCCGCAGCACGCCTGTGCCCAACAGCAGCAACCTGCTGCTGCTCGCGGCCGACATCCAGGTGGTGGGCATCGACGAAGCGCAGTTCTTCGATGCGGGGCTGCCGGCGGTTTGCGCGCAGCTCGCCGACCAGGGTGTGCGCGTGATCGCGGCCGGCCTGGACATGGACTTCCAGGGGCGACCCTTCGGTCCCATGCCCGACCTCATGGCCGTGGCCGAGTACGTCACCAAGGTGCACGCCATCTGCATGCATTGCGGGGGGCTGGCCAGCTTCAGCCACCGCACCCACGCCAGCCAGGACCTGGTGCACCTGGGCGAGACCGACAGCTACGTGCCCTTGTGCCGCAGCTGCTTCGACACCGCCCGCGCGGCGCAGGAACAGGCCACCGCCAGCCAGCCCACCGGCCGATGACGCCCCGCGGCCACCGCCTCGCCGACCTCGCCACCGCCGTGGGGGGCATCGTGCACGGCGACGGCCACGCGCTCATCACCGACCTCAGCATCGACTCGCGGCAGGCCATCGGCGGCGAAGGCACGCTCTTCATCGCGCTGCAGGGCGAGCGGCACGACGCGCACCGCTACATCCCCGAGCTCGTGCCGCGCGGCGTGCGCTGTTTCCTGGTCCACAAGGACAGCGTACCGCAGGGCGAAGGCATGAGCTGCATCGCGGTGAGCGACACGCTGGATGCCTTGCAACGCCTCGCCGCCTGGCACCGCGGCCACTTCCACGGGCCCGTGGTGGGCATCACCGGCAGCAACGGCAAGACGGTGGTGAAGGAGTGGCTCTTCCAGCTGCTACGCGGCACCGCGCACATCGCCCGCAGCCCCGGCAGCTGGAACAGCCAGGTGGGCGTGCCCCTCAGCGTGTGGGAGCTCGGCCCCGAGCACGACCTCGGCCTCTTCGAGGCGGGCATCAGCAGGCCCGGCGAGATGGAGAAGCTGCGCGCCATCATCCGTCCCACCATCGGTGTGTTCACCACCATCGGTCCGGCGCACGGGGAGAACTTCGGCAGCGACCGCGAAAAGGCCCTGGAGAAGGCCACGCTCTTCCGCGATGCGCGCAGCATCGTGTACTGCCGCGACCACGCCGTGGTGCACGAGGCCCTGGTGGAACGCGGGCTCGACAAGAGCGCGCAACTGCTCGACTGGTCGCGCGAACGCAGCGCCTTCGTGCATGTGCTCGGGGTACGGCACGAGGGCACGCACACGCACGTGAACGCCGTGCATGCCGGCCGCGCGCACCGCTACACCATCCCCTTCGCGGACAACGCATCGCTGGAGAACGCGCTGCACTGCATCACCTTGTTGCTCCACCTCGGCCACGCGCCCGAATGGATCGCGGAGCGCCTGCTGCAGCTCGCGCCCGTGGCCATGCGCCTGCAGATGCTCGAGGGCGTGCACGACAGCACCCTCATCAACGACGCGTACAGCAACGACCTCGCCTCGCTCACCGTGGCGCTCGACCACCTGGTGCGCATGAGCGCCGGGCGGCGGCGCGTGGTGGTGCTCTCCGACATCCTCGAGAGCGGCGAGGCGCCGGAGCGCCTGTACGACCGCGTGGGCCGCTTGATGCAGCAGGCGCAGGTGGAACAGGTGCTCGCCGTGGGGCCGGCGATCGCCGCGCACGCCGATCGGTTCGGAGTGCCTGTGCGCACGTTCGCCGACACCGACACCTTGCTGCGGAGCAATGCCGCGGACGAGCTGGACGGCCACGTGGTGCTGATCAAGGGCGCGCGCACCTTCGGTCTGGAACGCGTGGTGGAACGCTGGCAGCAGCAGGTGCACGGCACGCAACTGGAGATCGACCTCGATGCGCTGCGGCACAACCTCAACCACTACCGCTCACTGCTCGGGCCGGGAACCCGCGTGATGGCCATGGTGAAGGCCTTCGGTTACGGTGGCGGCGCGCTGGAGCTCGCGCGGCTCTTCGCGCACGAGCGCGTGCACTACCTCGGCGTGGCGTACGCGGACGAAGGCATTGAACTGCGGCAGAACGGCATTCACACGCCCGTGATGGTGATGAACCCAGAGCCGGTGCCCTTCGAAACGCTGCACCGCTTCCGGCTCGAGCCCGAGGTGTACGACCTGCGCACCCTGCGTGAGGCCATCGCCTTCGCGCAGCACGTGCCCGAGGCGCCGCCCGTGCACCTGAAGCTCGACACCGGCATGCACCGCCTGGGCTTCACCGCGCCCGATCTGCCGCAGTTGCTTGAGCTGCTGCGTGAGGCACGCGGGCTCACCGTGGGCTCCCTCCTCTCCCACCTCGCCGCCAGCGAGGACCCGCAGCACGACGACTTCACCCGCGGGCAGATCGCGCGCTTCACCGCCTGGGCCACGGCCATCGAGGAGGTGCTCGGCTACAAGCCCCTGTGGCACATCGCCAACTCCGGCGGCATCAGCCGCTTCCCCGAGGCGCACTTCGACATGGTGCGGCTGGGCATCGGGCTGCATGGCATCGGCGTGGACGCGGCCGAGACCGCGAAGCTGCGGCCTGCCGCAACCCTGCGCACCGTGATCGCCCAGGTGAAGGACGTGGCGCCCGGCGACACCGTGGGCTACGGACGCCGCCACCGCGCGGAGGGACCGCTGCGCATCGCCATCCTCCCCATCGGCTACGCCGACGGCCTTTCACGCCGCCTGGGCAACGGCCACGGCCGCGTGTGGGTCCACGGCCAGGAGGCGCGCTTCACCGGCAGCATCTGCATGGACATGGCCATGGTGGACGTGACCGGCATCGCCTGCCGCGAGGGCGATGAGGCCATCGTGTTCGATGCGCAGCACCCGCTCACCGACTACGCCCGCGACCTCGGCACCATCCCCTACGAGGCGCTCACCAGCATCAGCCAGCGGGTGAAGCGGGTGTATGTGCATGGTTGAGCTCGGGGCTGGGGCTTGCTCGGCGATGTCATAGGCATGCTCCCTATATTCACGCACATTCGAGACCTTCCCTGTTCAAGTTCACAGGCTTCGTTTCGTGGTTCAGCCCAATTGAGGCAGATGCGTGCGGCAGTGTTCAGCGGCCTGTGCTGGTTAAGCATTGGAGAATTTCAAGCTCAGCCCTCTTGGGAGCAGCCGGGTATACCCTTCTCCGTTTTCGAAATGGGTAACATTGAAGTGGATACCATCGGCGACGTCATCTACTTCTGCGGAGAGTCCTCGCTAAATAATGACTTTGATGTCGGCGATGGTGCCATCGCCGCCTACACCAATGGGCAATGGGATACTGTAGGCGTTTTCCATGGCAGGCCACAGAGCATCATCCGCTGGCACGACACGCTCATTGTCTCAGGCTCATTCAACAACATCAACGGCGTGCCGATGGACCGCATCGCGGCCTACGCCAACGGCAGCTGGTCTAGCTATGGTCATCCATCCCCCGGGGGATGGGTCTACCGGCTCCGGATCATTGACGATGAACTCTACGCCCTGGGTGCGTTCGACTCGTTGGATGGCAGCATGTGCAACGGAATAGCACGGCGGGTAGGTGGCAGCTGGGTAAGCGTAGGTTCCTTCGACGTGTACACGCCTTCGAACATCCAGGACCTGGTGATGTGGAACGGCTCCTTGGTGGCAACGGGCGTGATCCGCTTCAACGGCACCACGGCCAAGGATATCGCCATCCTCAATGGTGCGCAATGGCAGCCGTTGGGTGCAGGGATACAAGGCGCCTTCGGTACAGGTCGATCCCTCGTGGTATACCAAGGTGATCTATACGTCAGCGGCTCGATCGATATTGGCGCTGGCAATGCCGGCCATGGTATCATGCGCTGGGATGGAACACAATACCACCCTGTAGGCACCGGTTTGCAAGGCTCCAACAACAACTTCCAGCAGTTGGTCGGCGCAGCACAGATGCTCGTGCATGACGGCCTGTTGTGGGCGGGGGGCAGCTTCAGTTACGCCGGGAACATTCCGGCGCCGACGGTAGCCTGTTGGAACGGGGTGAACTGGTGCGCTCCACCTGATGTGCCCTTGCTACCGAACGAACGCACCGCGAACGCCATCGCATTCTTCCACGACACCCTGTACATAAGCACATACGATACCGGTCTCCCGGCCAGTTGTGCGCTGCGCTTCATCGGTTCAACCTACACGGATACATGTAGTACACCCGTGGGCTTGGCTGAACGAACAGCGAACGGCCCGCTGACCCCATCCCCCAACCCCGCCACCGATCGTCTGCGCATCGAAGGGCTCGACGCCCAACCACATGACATCGTGCTGTTGGACGTGCACGGGCACGCATGCCCGGTACGCAGCACGTGGAGCAGCGGGGTGCTGGTGCTGGAGCGCGGCACGCTGCCTGCGGGCACCTACCTGCTGCGTCTCACCACCCGCGATGGCCGCCTCCACCACGCCCGGATCGTCATGGCCGGGCAATAGTCGCTCAGGTCTCCGATCCCAGCCCCCATCCGGGCGGCGCCGGAGGGTCTCATCCCGTCTTACCGGTCGTGGCACGGGTTATTTTCGTGCCCCTGCAACGACCCCGATGAGAACCCTTTTCGCCCTTTTCGCCGCCTTCGCCCTCTCCCTGGCGAACGCCCAACAAGCCATCCAGCCCGGCGACATCCTGGTGATGCTGCGCCCGGGCGCCAGTGCCACGCACATCGCCACCGACCTGGCCGTTGTGGACGGACGCGCCACCCACCTGCGCGTGGTGGAGGAGCTGAGCGCGCCCATGCGCGTCTGGCTGCTGCACTACGACAACGCCGCCATCCCCGAGCCCGTGATGCTCCGCGCCGTGCAGATGCACCCCGCGACGCAGCTGGCCCAGCTCAACCACATCGTGAAGGACCGCGCCGTGCCCAACGACACCGACTACGGCAACCAGTGGCAGCACCAGAACATCGACAGCGAGGCGGCCTGGGACCTCACCACCGGCGGGGTCACCGCGCTGGGCGACACCATCGTGGTGTGCATCGTGGAAAACGCCGACCTGCCGCATACCGACCTGATCGGGAACGCGTGGTACAACTTCAACGAAGTGCCGAACAACGGCCTCGACGACGACCAGAACGGCTATGTGGACGACTTCCGCGGCTGGAACCCCGGCGGCGGCAACGACGCGGTGTACGGCGGCAGCCACGGCACCCAGGTGGCCGGCATGATCGGCGCCAAGGGCGACAACGGCCAGGGCGTGGCCGGCGCCAACTGGAACGTGAAGCTGATGGTGGTGACCCGCGCCAGCATCACCGAGGCCAGCGTGATGCAGTCGTACACCTACCCGCTGGTGATGCGCCGCATGTACAACCAGACCGGCGGTGGAAAAGGCGCCTTCGTGGTGGCCACCAACGCCAGCTGGGGCATCGACAACGCCGACCCGGCCGACTACCCGCTGTGGTGCGCCTTCTACGACACGCTGGGCACCGCCGGCATCCTCAACTGCGGCGCCACGGCCAACAACAACGTGGACATCGACCAGGTGGGGGACATGCCCACGGCGTGCAGCAGCGATTTCATGATCAGCGTGACGGCCACCAACACGAGCGACATGCGCACGTTCAGCGGCTACGGCGCCACCACCATCGACGTGGGCGCGCCCGGCGACAACGTGTACACCACCAACATCAGCGGCGGGTACGGCAGCACCAGCGGCACCAGCTTCGCCAGTCCGCTCACCGCAGGCGTGATCGCGCTCATCTGCAGCGCGCCGTGCCCGAGCATGGCCGCGCTCATGCAGGGCGATCCCGAGGCGGGCGCGCTCTACGTGCGGCAGGCCCTCTTCAACGGCGTGGAACAGGTGGGCAACCTGCCGGGCAACACGGTCACCGGCGGCCGCATCAACGCCGCGAACAGCGTGCAGTGGGTGATGAACAACTGCGGCAGCTGCCCCAACCCCTACAACCTCATCGCCACCAACAACGGCCTGGGCGATGCCACCCTGGGCTGGAGCGCCGTGGGCACGCCCACCTTCAACGTGCAGTACCGGCCGGTGGGCGGCGGCGCATGGACCAGCTTCCCCGGCGTGATCAACAACGCGCTCGTGGTCAGCGGCCTCAGCAACTGCACCGAATACGAGTTCCAGGTGGAGGCCGCGTGCGACAGCAGCACCAGCGGTTTCGCGCCATCGTACACGTGGACGAGCGAAGGCTGCTGCACCGCGCCCCTGAGCGTGAGCGCCGCCGTCAACGATGCCACCAGCGCCACGGTGAACTGGTCCACCGTGCTCGTGGCCGGCAGCTATGAGCTCCATTACCGGCCCACCGGGTCCTCCACATGGACGGTGCTCTCCGGTCTCACAGGCACCAGCACGGTGATCAACGGGCTGGACAGCTGCACCACCTACGAGCTGGAGATGAGCAGCAGCTGCAACGGATCGCCCAGCCCGTGGAGCGGCACCACCACCTTCGCCACGCCCGGCTGCGGAGCCTGCATCGACAACTTGTATTGCACCAGCGCAGGCGCCGATGCCACCGCGGAGTGGATCGCGAACGTCACCATCGGCACCATCAACAACACCAGCGGGTCCGACGGCGGGTACGGCGACTACACCGGGGAGAGCGCCACGCTGAACATCGGCCAGGCCCATCCCATCAGCCTGGATCCCGATTTCAGCATGTTCGCCTACAACGAGTGGTTCCGTGTGTACATCGACCTGGACCACGATGGGCAGTTCCAGGTGACCGACCTGGTCTTCGACAGCGGCAGCGGCAGCTCCAACACGGTGACAGGTTCCCTCACCGTGCCGATGACGGCGCTGCCCGGGCCTTCGCGCATGCGCGTGGTGATGAAGTACAACGCCGCGCCGGTGGACGGCTGCGAGGACAACTACGCCTACGGCGAGACGGAGGACTACTGCGTGACGCTGAACAGCACCGTGGGCGTGGCCGAGCTGGGTGACGGCTCGGTGGTGAAGGCCTACCCCGACCCCGCCGACCGCGTGCTCTTCCTCGATGTGCTCGGTCCGCTGGCGAGCGGTGCCCTTCAGGTGGACGTGCTGGACAACAGCGGGCGCCTGGTGATGAGCCGGACCATCGAGCAGGGCCGTATGACGCTGTCCACCGCCTTCCTCGAGGAAGGACTTTACGTGTACCAGGTGAAACGCCAGGGCTCGGACGTGCACCGCGGGAAGTTCATCGTTTACCACGGGCTCTACTGAGCGATCGCTCCGAACACGAAGGGCCCGGCATGCCGGGCCCTTCGCGTTCACCACCCTACCTTCGGCGCACGCCATGCGGCCCCTTTCCGTCGTCATCATCACGCGCAACGAGGAGCGCAACCTGGCCCGTTGCCTGGCCTCGGTTCAGGGCGTGGCCGACGACATCGTGGTGCTCGACTCCTTCAGCACCGACCGCACCGAGGAGATCGCGCGGAGCCATGGCGCCCGCTTCGTGCAGCACGCGTTCGACGGGCACATCGAACAGAAGAACCGGGCCATCACCCACGCGCTGCATCCCTTCGTGCTCTCGCTCGATGCGGATGAAGCGCTGGACGACCGCCTGCGCCAGGCCGTGATCGCGGCCAAGAGCGGCGACGCCGACGGATACACCATGAACCGGCTCACCAACTACTGCGGCACCTGGGTGCGGCACGGGGGCTGGTACCCCGATGTGAAACTGCGCCTGTGGGACAGCCGCCGCGGGCGATGGACCGGCAGCAATCCGCACGACCGGTACGAGCTCGACAAGGGCTGCCGGGTGGAGCATCTGAAGGGTGACCTCCTGCACTACAGTTACTACTCGATCAGCGACCACCTCCGCCAGGTGGATTACTTCACCGGCATCATGGCCCGCGACCTCCGTGCGCGTGGCCGGAAGGCCTCGTGGGTGAAGCTGCTGCTGAGCCCGTTCGCCAAGTTCGTCGGCGACTACGTGTTCCGGCTCGGCCTGCTCGATGGCTGGCACGGCTTCGTGATCGCCATCATCAGTGCGCACGCCACTTTTCTGAAGTACGTGCGCCTAAAGGCCCTGGAACGTGGCGAACAGCCCTGAGCGCATCCTGCTGGCCCGCACCGACAGCATCGGTGACGTGATGCTCACCCTGCCCATGGCCGGCCTGTTGAAGCGGCACTTCCCGGGCACGCGCATCGCCTTCCTCGGCCGGGCCTACACCGCACCGGTGCTGCACCGCTGCGCGCACATCGACGAGGTGATGACCCTCGACGACCTCCACAATTCCGGGGAGCGGGGTGCGGTCCAGGTGCTGCGCGCCAACCATGCCGATGCCGTGGTGCACGTGTTCCCCGAGCACGATGTGGCCCGCTGGTGCAAGGCCGCGCGGATCCCGCGGCGCATCGGCACCAGCCACCGGTGGTGGCACTGGACCACCTGCAACGAGCGCGTGCCCTTCAGCCGGCGGAAGAGCGACCTGCACGAGGCGCAGCTCAACATCAAGCTGCTGGCGCCGCTGGGCATCACCGAGGTGCCCGACCTGTCCACGCTCGCCGCGCTCACCGGGCTCGACGCGCCCGCACCCGACGCGGAGCTCCGCAGCGTGATCGACCCTGCGCGCCGGAAGGTGATCCTCCATCCCTTGAGCAAGGGCAGCGCCGTGGAATGGGGCCTCGACCGGTTCTCCGCGCTGATCAAGGCGCTGGACCCCGCGCGTTACCAGGTGATCGTCACCGGCACGGCGGCCGAGGCGGACCGCTACCGCAAGGAGCTTCCGTGGGACCAACCGCATGTGTGGGACGCCGGCGGCCGCCTGTCCCTGGACCGGTTGATCGCGTTGATCGGCATGAGCGATGCGCTCGTGGCGGCGAGCACCGGCCCGCTGCACATCGCAGCCGCCCTCGGCAAGCGCGCCATCGGGTTGTACGCGGCGAAACGACCGATGCACCCTGGGCGCTGGGGCCCCATCGGCACGGATGCCCACGCGCTGCTCGCCGAAGGCATGGACCCCGGGGAGGATCCCGTGAAGCAGATCCGCGCGATCACGCCGGCACAGGTGCTCCTGCTCCTGGACCAGTTACGGTGAGGTCGGGGCGTGGTGCGCCGAGCACCAGCAAAGCGTAGTACAACGCGAAGAAGGTGGCGCCGGCCTGTGTCTCCACCGTATCGTCCGTAACGCATGAGCCCAGGAAGAGCACGGCCCACGCGATGAACAGCGGGTCGCGCCAGGCACCGAGCCTCCAGGCCGGCCACCACCAGGAGAAGAGGCTCCAGAGCAGGCCGAACACACCGAAGCTGATGAGGAGCGTGAGGTACTCGTTGTGCGCGCGCAGGCGCCATTCGGGGCGGAGGCTGCTGTGCATGCGATCGTACTGATCGGCGAAGGCGGGCCGCGTGTCGCCCGTGCCCACGCCCGTGAGCCAATGACGGCCCGCGATGGCGGCACCGGCCTTCCAGAACTCCAGGCGCATGGCCACCGAGTGGCCGTTCGCATCGCCGTACGCGCGGTACCGGTCCAGTTCAAGCATCACCTCCTCCACGCGGGCCCGGAGCGGACCGATGTTCCGCGGTGCGGCATTGGTGGTGCCCTGCTCGATGGCGCGCACCTCCGCGTCGCTCAGGCCCATCACCGCCACGCTGTCCTTGCGCAGGCCCTTGCTGGTGAGGTAGCGGGCGAGCGTGCCGTACACCGGGCCGCCGTGCGGGTCCTTGCCGTTGAAGGGCACCGTGCTGCGGCGTTCCCAGGTGCGCGCCAGCTCGCCCCAGGCCACGTAGGTCCACACGTGCATGCCGTTCTCGGTCTGCGGGTTGGTGGGGTCGTGGTCGTACAGTTCGCCTCCGGCCGTGCGTTCGGCGCGCGCATCAAGCCCCGGATCGGGAAGGCGGTAGCGCTCGTTCCAGGTGCGCACCACCCAGGCCGCGGTGAGGAGGGGCATCAGCACGAGCACGATGCGCACCGTGATCCGCCAGGAAGCGCGCCAGGACCGTGCCGCACGCCACACCATCACGCCGATCACCACGCTCAGCAGAGCCATGGCCTGAAGGCTGCCGAGGCGACCGATGAAGAGAACGGACCAGATCCCCGCAGCGAGGTGCCCCCCTCGTTGGAGCAGGGAGGCATCGGTGAAGTACACGGCCAACACCACCACCGCGAAGGCCAGGAGGAGCGCCAGGCGGATGTGGCTGATAAAGTGCGAGAGCGTGCGGTAGTCGGCGCCGGGCGGGGCGAGCAGCAGGCACACCACGGTGCTGGCGACCACGCTCCAGGCGCCGAGCAGCAGGATCGTGCGCAGCTCATGGGCCTGCAAGCGGGGCGACCCACCGAGGATGACCCCGAACACGAGCACCGGTGCGAGGATGCGCACCAGGTCCTGGCCCCACACCTGGTCATCGGTCCACAGCAGGCCCATGATGTGCAAGCCCAGGAAGGAGAGGAACACGAGCACCGGCCCCGAGCTGAAGGCGCGCTTGAAACGACCGACAAGGTCCTTGCGCACCACGCCCTCCGCGAGCCAGTTGGCCGCGAGGAGCATCTGCGCCATGCTGAGGAAGGCCGTGGACCACGGCAGCATGATCACCGCCAGGGCGAGCGCGGCGAGGTGCACCCACCGGAAACCGTCACGGACCGTATCCACTCCTGCCGTAACGTGCAAGCCGCGCGCCTATTGGCCCTTGATGGTGCCGTTGAGGATGCCCGTGAACGTGTCGCTGTTGAGCACCTCGACCGCCTTCTTCACATAGGGGTCGTCGCTCATGGACACCACGTAGCGGCCGGTCTGGAAGTAGTAGCGCGCCACGAGCTCGTTCTTCAGCACTTCCTCGATGTCCTTGCGGAAGAGCACCAGGTCCTCGGTGCGGTCGGGGGCGATCTCCTTCTCGAGCCCGTCGATGGCGGCCTTCGCATGGTCGTAGTAGCGCTCGCGCTTGGCGGCCTCCACCAGCTCCTTCAGCTTCTCCATGGTGTCGGTGTCGTAGTCGAACTTCCGGTCCTTGGCATAGGCGATGAAGTCCTGCCAGATCGCCTCGGTGATGGTGAAGCGGTCGGCGGGCGGGATGCTGTCATGCGTCCAGCGGTAGTGGTTGGCGTAATCGTAGAAGATGTCGGCGGTGTAGAGGCCGCCCACCACCTTGGGCAGGTCGCTCTCCTCCACGTTCACATCGGGCAGGATCCCGCGGCCGTCGTACACCGGTCGTCCGTTGCGCGTCTTGAAGGCCTTGAGCGTGCTGTCGGCGAACACCGTGGCCTTGCCCGTGCTGTCCTTGTGCGCATAGTCGAGCTTCTGGATGCAACGGCCGCTGGGGATGTAGTACTTGGCCACGGTCACCTTCAGCTTGCTGTTGTAATAGAGGTCGCGTGTCTGCTGCACGAGGCCCTTGCCGTAGGTGCGTCCGCCGACGATCACGGCGCGGTCGAGGTCCTGCAGGGCCCCGCTCACGATCTCGCTGGCGCTGGCGCTGCCCTCGTCCACGAGCACCACCAGCGGGATGGTGGCGTCCAGCGGCTCGCTCAAGGTCTTGTAGGTCTTGTCCCATTCGGCGATGCGACCGCGCGTCTCCACCACCAGTTCGTTCTTGGGCACGAAGAGGTTCACGATGTTCACGGCCTCGCGCAGCAGGCCGCCGCCGTTGCCGCGCAGGTCGAAGATGATCTTCTGGGCGCCCTGGTCCTTCAGCTCCTTCAGCGCGTTGCGCACCTCCTGACCGGCGGTCTGGGTGAAGCTGTTGAGCTTGAAGTAGCCCACCTTGTTCACGGGGTCCACCATGCCTTTGTAGGGCACGTCGGGGATCTTGATCTCCTCGCGGGTGAGGGTGTAGGTCCTCGGCTCGGCCTTGTCGCGTCGGGCCACCACCTTCACCGTGGTGCCGGCCTGCCCCTTCAGCAACTTGCTCACCTCCTCGGTCTCGAGGCCGGCCACCTTGCGGCCGTCCACCTCCACGATCTCGTCACCGGGAAGCAGGCCCGCCTTCATGGCCGGGTACCCCTCGTACGGCTCGCTGATGTGCATGGTGCCGTCCTTCTTCTTGATCAACGCCCCGATCCCGCCGTACTGCCCGGTGGTCATGAAGCGGTAATCCTCCATCTGGCTCTCGGGGATGTACTCGGTGTACGGATCGAGGCTCTCCAGCATCGCATCGATGCCGGTCTTCATCAGCTCCCCGGGCTGGGTCTCATCCACGTAGTAGATGTTGAGCTCCTTGTACAGCTCATTGAAGATCTCGAGGTTCTTGCTGATCTCGAAGAAGCTGTCGCCGGCGGCGATGCCGATGGCGCCACCGGCGGCGATGAGGCCGGTGATGGTCCAGAGCTTCCAGGAGCGGAGGGGGTTGCGCATGATCGGGGAGGATGTGGGGGCGAAGGGCCGCGGCCCTCAGGGCACGGGGTCGTAGCCATGCCCGCCCCATGGGTGGCAAGATAGGAAGCGCTTGAGGGTGAGCCGGGCGCCGCGCCAGGGCCCATGCTTGCGCAGGGCCTGCACGCCGTATTCGCTGCAGCTGGGCGTGTAGCGGCAGGCGCCGGGCAGGAGCGGCGAGATGGTGTACTGGTACACCTTCACCAGGGCGATCATCAGGCTAGTGAGCAGGCGGTACATGCTCCAGGAGCCAACGGTCGATGGCCCGGGTTATTTTCCGTTCGAGGGTGGCGTAGGTGGGCACGTTGCGGCCTTGGAACACCACGAGCCAGGCGCACTGCACGCCGGCTGCGGCCAGGTGGTCGTACCACCCCTGCTTGTGCAGGCGGTAGGCCTCGCGCAGGCGGCGGCGCACCTGGTTGCGGTCCACCGCGTGCGGCAGGTGGCGGCGGGGCACCGCGAAGGCGATCTGGGCGGGGGCGGGCGTGTCCAGGGGCATCACCATGCCGATCAGGCGCACGGGGGCCTCGTTCACCGCGCGGCCGCCATCGACCAGTTGCTGGATGGCGGTGCGTGCGCAGAGGCGCTCGTGTTTCCGAAAGGTAGCGCGCGTGGCCGCGGTCATGGCCTGGGTGGTGGAACGAACGGTGGGACCCGTGACCGACGGCGGCCGGGGCTACTTCTTGGCGCTGCGGGCCTCCTTGGCGGCGCGCTTGAGGAAAAGCTCGATGGCGCCGGTCATGCTGGGGGCCTCCGGCAGGGGCGCCTCGATGTCGAGCCGGAGCCCGGCATCCCGCACCGCCTTGGCCGTGGTGGGCCCGAAGGCGGCGATCACCACCCCGTTCTGCTTGAACTTCGGGAAGTTCTTCCGCAGGCTCTCGATCCCACCGGGGCTGAAGAACACCAGCATGTCGTAGGCCAGGTCCTTGATGTCGCTGAGGTCGCTGGCCACCGTGCGGTAGAACACGGCGTTGGTGTACTTCACGCCCGCCTTGTCAAGCTGCGCGGGGATCTCCTGCTTCTGGATGTCGCTGCACGGCACCAGGTAGGTCTCGCCCTTGTGCTTCTTGATCACGTCCATCAGGTCGTTGAAGCTCTGCTTGCCGATGAACACCTTGCGCTTGCGGTACACGATGTACTTCTGCACGTAGTACGCCACGCTCTCGCTCACGCAGAAATACTTCATGGTCTCCGGCACGGTGAGGCGGAGCTCCTTGCACATGCGGAAGAAATGGTCCACCGCGTTGCGGCTGGTGAGCACCACCGCGGAGTGATCGAGGATGTTGACGCGCTCCTGCCTGAACTCCTGTCCGGGAACCGCCTCGATCTTGATGAAGGGGCGGAAGTCGATCTTGAGGGCGAACTTCTTCGCCAGTTCGGCGTAGGGGTTCTTCTCCTCCGTCGGCGCGGGCTGCGAAACGAGGATGGTCTTGATCTTCAAGGCCGATCGGCTTAGGGAAGGTGGGAGGGGGATCAGCGCACGGCCGCGTGGAAGGCGAGTGCCACGGGCAGCATTTCGGCGGCGCAAAGGTAAAGGAAAACGTGGCGCGGGGGCACCCCCTCACCCACCCCGATGACCACGGCACGCACCCAGCGGTACAGCACCATCGCGACCATCAGCAACAGACCCACCGGCAGCAGGTAAGGCCGCATGCCGGGTTGGTAGGCCATGAGCAACGCCACGGGCAGCAGCACCATCCCGAGCATCACGGTGATGAGCACCAAGGTGTACAGGTATTCCTGCAGGCCGCCATCGCCCCGGAAGAGGACCCCCACGAGCCACAGCAGCAGGAACTGCCCCACCATCACCCCCACCACCCCGGCGAGCAGACGCGCGAACACCACCAGACCGGTGCCGGGCACACCCAGCAGTACCGTCGCCTGGTAAGCGAACAGGGACACCACCAGCAGCCCGGCGAACAGCAGGCCGATGAGCGTACGGTCCTGCAGGTCGATGTCCTCGCGCATCACCTGCCGGCCCAGGCGCAGGGTGAAGAAGGCCCCCCACAGCAACCGCCACTTCTTGGGGGAGGCCACGTTCGTGTAGGCCAGCAGCACCACCACCAGCAGCAGCATGGCGGTCACCCATTCGGAGCCCAACGGGTCGCTGAAACGGGGTGTGCCTGGCATGGTGCGTGGACCGCGCAAAAGTAGAAGGCCCGCCCCCGGCCATGGGACCCTGCGTGCCTACTTTTGCACCGCTTTTCGAGGATACCCCCAAGCACGCATCCATGAGCACCACCGCCACCCAGAACCCCGGCTCCAAGGCCGGTGCGCGATCCGCCACCGACCTCTACCAGCACCCCGACCACTACCTGGTGGACGAGCTGCTCACCGAGGAGCAGAAGCTGATCCGCGACACGGCGCGCCAGCATGTGAGCAAGCACCTCAAGCCCATCATCGAGGACCGGTTCGAGAAGGCGGAGTTCAGCAAGGACATCATTCCCGGACTGGCGGAGATCGGGGCCTTCGGACCCTTCGTGCCCGAACAGTACGGCGGCCCCGGCCTCGACCAGATCAGCTACGGCCTGATCATGCAGGAGATCGAGCGCTGCGACAGCGGACTGCGCAGCCTGTGCAGCGTGCAGGGCTCATTGGCCATGTACCCCATCTGGAAGTACGGCAGCGAGGAGCAGAAGAAGAAGTGGCTGCCGGACATGGTGCAGGGGAGGAAGATCGGCTGCTTCGGCCTCACCGAGCCCGACTTCGGCAGCAACCCGGGCGGCATGGTCACCGTGTTCAAGGACATGGGCGACCATTACCTGCTGAACGGCGCCAAGATGTGGATCAGCAACGCGCCCTTCGCCGACCTGGCCATCGTGTGGGCCAAAGCCGAGAACACCGAGGGCCGCATCCACGGTCTCATCGTGGAGCGCGGCATGGAGGGCTTCACCACCCCCACCACGCACGGCAAGCTGAGCCTGCGCGCCAGCCCCACCGGCGAGCTCGTCTTCGACAACGTGAAGGTGCCCAAGGCCAACCTGCTGCCCAACAAGAACGGCCTGGGCGCACCCATGGGCTGCCTGGACAGCGCGCGCTACGGCATCGCCTGGGGCACGCTGGGCGTGGCCATGGAGTGCTACGACACCGCGCTGCGCTACAGCAAGGAGCGCATCCAGTTCGGCAAGCCCATCGGCGGCTTCCAGCTCACCCAGAAGAAGCTGGCCGAGATGATCACCGAGATCACCAAGGCGCAGCTCCTCACCTGGCGCCTGGGCGTGCTGCGCAATGAGGGCCGGGCCACCACCCAGCAGATCAGCATGGCCAAGCGCAACAACGTGGCCCTCGCCTTGAGCGTGGCGCGTGAGGCCCGCCAGATCCTCGGCGGCATGGGCATCACCAACGAGTACCCCATCATGCGCCACATGATGAACCTGGAGAGCGTGGTGACCTACGAGGGCACCCACGACATCCACCTGCTGATCACCGGCGCCGACGTCACCGGCATCCAGGCGTTCAAGTAGAAGCGACGTTCTCGTCGACCGAACTGGCGCAGGGTCTCCCACCGGAGGCCCTGCGGCATTCAGGGCCGCACACCAACGTGTTCATCCGCCGACAGGGTGGCTCCGTGAAGAACATATCGGCCCGGCTACCTTCACCACATGAAGCCGTCCAGAAGCCTTGCCCTGTTCCTGGGCCTTGCGTTGAACATGGGCGGTGCTTCCGCCCAGACCACGCTCACCACCTACTACGTCATCCCGCCCACGAACGGCTGCGATGGAATATGGGCGTTCGGGCCTTACTCCACCATGTGGGCCAACTGCGGAGCTGCTCCGTTCCAATGGCTCTTCGATCCCATGGGCTGTGTGGACCCCCAGGGGGTGAATGTGCCCCTGAACGTCGTGAACGACACGATCGTCATGACGCTCTGCGCGCTTCCGTGCGACTTCGAGCTCTACAGCGCCGACTCCGGGTTGTGCACGACGCTCATCTGCGGCATCGGTCCCACAGGTACCACCGCTCCAACGCGGCCATTGGCCATCTCCATCGGCCCGAACCCGGTACCGATCAGTTCACCGGTGCTCACCTTACACACCAGCAATGGCGCTCTTCAGCACGTGCAGGTGCTCGACCTTGCCGGTCGGTCGCTCGTGCAGGCCACCGTGCAGGGTGGCCGTGCGGAACTGGACCTGAACGGCGTTCCGGCCGGCGGCTACCTGCTGTTGATGCACGATGGTAGCGGGCACATGCATACCCAACGGTTCCAGCTGGAATAGCGGGGTCATTGCAGGCCCTCCACATGCTGCCGGAGCCACCGCATCGCATCGCGCTCCTCATCAAAGGCCGCCGTGGGAAAGGGCTGCTGGTGGTAGATCAAGTAGAGCCGCATGGCCGTGAGCAGCTCATCGTTGTCGGCCACCATGGCCAACGCGCGGATGTCGCCGCGTTCGCGCAAAGCCCGGTAGTGGTCCTGGCCCATCAGGTCCGACCGCAAGGGAAGCCCGTCAGGCACCACGATCATCAGCCCGCAAGGCGCATGTTCATGCAGGATGCGGTCACGCGTTGCGGCCACCTCGGCGATGTCGTCCGGCCCGGAGTCCACAAGACCGTAGCGCTGCACCAGGATGTGCGGCTCGATCAGCGTGAAGGTGACGGTGCGCGTCAGGACCGGGGTCGCCATGCGGAGCGGAGCATCCGCTCGAAAATAGCACCCGCACCGTTCCAAGGTCCACCCTTACCGGCTGGCCCGTTGGAAGCTCAGCGGTCGTTGGTCCCATCGTCCACGATGGCCACCATCCGACCGTCGTGCCACACGCGCATGAGGCCGGTGCCCTTCACGAAGTGGATGCGTCCCACCGGACCGGCGTAGATCTCGCGCGGGTGCTCCTCCACGCGTTCCAGCACCACATCGAAGCGCACCTTATCGTTCAACTTGCGGGCCCGTGAGCTGCAGAGGGCGTTGTGGGTGTCCACCTCCACTTGCTTGGTATGGAAGCCCGGCTTGATGAAGAAAAGCTGCGCCTTCGCGCCTACCGGGACCTCGAATGAGAACCTGCCGTTGCGCAGCAGCACCGAACGCAGGCACTGCTCGCCCTCCAGCTCCACCACCAGCACCGCGTTCTCCAGGTCCGCGCCATCGGCATGCAGGCGTCCGGCGATCGTCACCGAGGCATTGTTCACCGGCGCACCATAGGCGGCCAGACCCACGAGGGCAAGGAGGGCGGCCAGGAGCAGGGCCGCAAGGCTGAGGTCGAAACGCTTCTTCATGACGGGGAGAGGATCGTTCACGCCACAAAGCTGCGCGCACCCCCCGGCGACACCAATACCCACTAGGGGTGGAAGGCGACCGGCTCAGATCCAGCGCCGGTCCACCGCGTACTTCACCAGACCTGCCACGCTGCGCACGTTCAGCTTCGACATGAGGTGCTTGCGGTGGGTCTTCACCGTCTCCTCGCTGATGAAGAGCGCGGCGCCGATCTCGGCGTTGGTGCGTTCCAGGGCCACCAGGCGGATGATCTCGCGCTCCCGCTCGGTGAGCCCGATGTACTCCCCGTCGGGATGCTTGTCCGTGTAGCGGTATCCGGCCTCCACGCTGCGGCGCGCGGCCTCGCTGAGGTACTTGCCACCCGACAGGACGATGCGGACCGCCTCGAGGAGGTCCTCCTTCGGTGTGCCTTTCACGAGGTAGCCCGAGGCGCCTTCGATGAGCATGCTGTTCACGTACTCCACTTCGCTCAGCATCGAGTGGGCCAGCACCTTCACGTCCGGAAAGGCCTTTCGCATGGCCCGCATCGTATCGATGCCGTCCTTGCCGGCCATCGACACCTCCATCAGCACCAGGTGCGCGGGGGTTCCCTTCAACAGCGCCAGGAGCTCATCACCGGTGGTCGCATGGCCCACCACCACCAGGTCGGGCGCATCGGCCAACCACACCTTCACCCCCTCGCTCACAAGCATCAGGGGATCCGCCACCACGATGCGCACCGGCGATCGGCTCTTCTCCATGTCACGAATATCGGAGGTCGGCGGCGAAACAGGCCGGCCGTATCTTCACAGGGCATGCATCCGGATACCCTGGTCACCATCGCCACGTTCACCCACCCGCAGGAGGCCGTGGTGATCCGCGCGCGCTTGGAGTGGGAAGGGATACCCTGCCACCTGAAGGATGAGCACACCGTGCAGGTGCAGCCGTTCTACTCCAACGCCATCGGAGGGGTGAAGCTCCAAGTGCGGTCCGGTGATGCCGATCGAGCGCGGTCCCTGTTATCGGAGATCGACCAAGCCGTGGCGGAGCACGTGGCGACGCCCACCGGGGAGGCCCCGCGTGAGCCGCGGAGGTCCCGCCTGGATCCTGCCGCTGTGCGCAAGCTGGCGTGGTTCCTTGCAGGGCTTCTCGCGCTGCTCCTGATCATGCTGATGTGACATGGTGGAGGTGCGGTGCCCGCGGTGCGGTTCCGATGATGTGCGGCGCGAACGGTGGTCGATTCGCTGGGCGGCGATCACCATGCTCCTTACGGGCGCCATGCTTCCGGTGCGCAGCCGACGTTGGTTCTGCTTCGCGTGCCGCACCCGCTTCACCGCACCGACGGCCGGCAGGGCATCACCGTCCCGTGCTCAGTGAAGCCAGCCCTTCTCCAACACCTCCCGGGCATGGTAGGTGATGATGAGGTCGGCGCCGGCGCGCGCGAAGGCGTGCAGGTTCTCCAAGGTCATCAGGCGCTCATCCACCAGGCCGGCCGCGGCCGCTGTCTTCACCATGCTGTACTCGGCGCTCACGTTGTAGCACGCCAGCGGCAGGTCGGTGCGTTCGCGAAGCCGCGCGAGGACATCGAGGTAGGCCAGGGCCGGCTTCACCATGAGGATGTCGGCGCCCTCCTGCTCATCCAGCAAGGCCTCGCGCATCGCCTCGCGGCCGTTGCGGGCATCCATCTGGTACGTGCGCCTATCGCCGAAACCGGGCGCCGAACCGGCGGCCTCGCGGAAGGGCCCGTAGTACGCGCTGGCGAACTTCACCGCGTAGCTCATCAGTGCGGTGTGCTTGAACCCGTGGATGTCGAGCCCGTGGCGGATGGCCCCGATGCGACCGTCCATCATGTCGCTGGGGGCCACCATGTCCGCACCGGCGCCTGCATGGGCGAGCGCCATCCTCACCAGGCGGTCCACGCTCTCGTCGTTGAGCACCTGGTGATCATGCACCAGCCCGCAATGGCCATGCGTGGTGTAGGCGCACAGGCACACATCCGTGATCACGTACAGGTCCTCCCCGAAGGCCTGTTTCAACTCCCGGATGGCGCTCGGCACCACGCTGCGTTCGCTCCACGCGGCGTCGCCCTCCTCGCTCTTGGGCTCCTGCACCCCGAAGAGCAGCACCTTGTTCAGCCCGAGCTTCAGGCCGGTCTCCACGTCCTTGAGGAGCGTGTCCACCGTGAAGTGATGGATGCCCGGCATGGCGCCGATGGGATCCTGCATGCCCTGGCCGGGCTTCACGAAGTAGGGCAGGATGAACTGCGCCGGATGCAGGCGCGTCTCGGCCACCGCATCGCGGATCACAGGGTTCCTGCGGGTGCGGCGCGGGCGGTGCAAGAGGTCCATGGTCGAAGGGGATCAGGGTTGTGCGGCCAGCGCGAGCACGGCGTCCACCAGGGCCATCTCCGTGCTGGCCCAAGGTACCACGGCCTCCACGCCGCAGAGCTCGCGCACGCGCTGCGCCGTGCTGGTGCCCATGGCCACCACATGCGGCCAGCGGTCCAGCGGCACCAGGGCATGCAGGGCGCCGGCATGTTCCGGACTGGTGACGATCGCCACCTCACCGGGATCGGGATGCGCACCGGCCACCGGCCGCATGGCGTACACGGGGAGGTCGTGCGCATGACCTTCGGGCAGCGCGCGTTGCACGGTGCGCAGACCGGTGAGCGCGCATGGGAAAAGCACATGCAGGTGACCGAACCGTTCGGCGTACGCGCGGGCGATGGTGGGCGTATCGGGGCCATCGCCGATGAAGACGGCCTCGCCACCGTGCCTGCGGACCTCTTCCGCCGTGCCGGCACCCATCGCGTCGCACGGTACGGACCTCAGGTCGCCGCCACCTTGGACGAAGAAGCGGACCGCATTGCGCGAGGTGAAGAAGACCCGGTCATGCGGGGGAGGCGCATCGAACGGCAGCGCGGCGGGCACGAGCAGCTCCACACCACGGAGGGCGATGCCCTGCGAGGCCAGCAGCCGGTCCATGAGCGATCCCTCCTGATGGGCCCGTGTGATCACCACGCGCAGGGGGCGTGGAGCGCGGTCGAGCCGTTCGACGGCCATGCGGGCGAGGCGCTGTGGATCGCCATCGGTAAGGTGCACGCGGCGTGGCGTCTCCGTCCAGGAGCGTGTGCCGCTCGCCCACAGCACGTAGCCCTGCTCCGTGCGGCGCACGTGCACGCCCAAGGGCACCTGGCACCCGCCATGGAAGGCGTTGAGCACCTTGCGCTCGATCACCGCCGTACCGGCCGCATCCGCATCGTTGAGCCGTTCGATCACGCGTCGCACCTCCGGGTCGTCGGCACGGGTCTGCACGGCGAGCACGCCTTGCGCGGGCGCCGGTACGAACACGCGCGGGTCGAGGTCGATCACATGGAGGTCGCCCAGGTCGAGGGCCAGCCGGTCGAGCCCCGCCTTCGCCAGCAGGATGGCGTCGTAAAGGCCGGTGCGCAGCTTGTCCACGCGGGTGGGCACGTTGCCGCGCAGGTCGGTGATGCGCACATCGGGACGCAGTGCCTTGAGCTGGGCCTTGCGCCGTGCGGAGGAGGTGCCCACCGTGCCGTTCAACCGCACCTCCAACGGAACGCCGGGGTCCACGGCCTCACGCCTTACCAGCAGCAGCTCATGGCACGATGCGCGCTGCGGGTAGGCCACGATGGCCAGCCCGGGAGGTTCGTTCGTCTCCAGGTCCTTGCAGCTGTGAACGGCCAGGTCGATGGTGCCGGCGAGCAGCTCCGCCTCGAGCTCCTTGGTGAAGAAGCCCTTGCCCTCCATCTTGTCGAAACCGATGTCCTGGATGCGGTCGCCGCTGGTCTTGATGATGCGGATGGTGGTGGGCTGACCGAGCGCCGCGAGCCTGTCGGCGATGTGGTGGGCCTGCCACAGGGCGAGCTCGCTGCCGCGTGTACCGATGACGAACGGACGGGACGGGGTCATGGGCGCGGGACCTCGGCCACGCGCTGGTGCTCATCGAGGATCACCTGCTTGGCGAGCTTCATGGGCACACTGATGTACTTGCGTTCCAGGTGGTCGAGGACCTTGTCGAGCACGGCACGGGCCTCGGGGTCGAGGCGGGCGATATCGGCGGCGAAGACCTCGTTCACGGCGCGGTCGCGCAGGGCTTTCACGGTCTCGGGCACATGGGCCATGGCGCGTTCCACACCACGCTCCCGGGCCATCACCTCGAACTCGGCGACACCCTCGGCCACGATGGCCTGGCATGCACCGAGTTCCTGGTGGCGCGCGGCGCGGTTCGTGTCCGCCTGTTGCTGCAGGTCCTCGATGCGGATGAGGTGCGCGGGCACGGCGCCCATGCAGCCCGCCTCGATATCGTGCGGGATCGCCAGGTCCACCAGCACGGGCTTGTGCGCGCGTTGCTCCGGGGCACGGGGGTCGGCCTCGCGCAATCCGGCGAACAGCCCGGCATCCACGATGGGGGTGCCGCGCCCGATGCCGCTGATGATGACATCGAAGCCCTCGTCGAAGGCGGTGAGGGTATCGAGCGGGTAGGCTTCGCCACCGACCTCGCGCACCAGTGCTTCGGCCTTGGCGAGCGTGCGGTTGAAGATGTGCAGGTCCTTGTAGCCGTGCTTGGCCAGGTAAAGGCACATGTCGGCGCAGGTCTTGCCCGCCCCGATGATGAGGAAGCGGGCCTCCTTGCGCACACCCTGCTCGCGCAGGGCGCGGTAGGCCAGGCTCACCACGCTCACCGGCCGGCTGGCGATGCCGGTCTCGGTGTACACGCGCTTGGCGCTGGTCACCACCTGTTTCATGAGCAGGCGAAGGCCATCCGCGGTGAGGCCGGCCAGGCGGGCCATCTCGTACTGCTCGCGCACCTGGGCCAGGATCTCGCGCTCCCCGATCACGAGGCTCTCGAGGCTCGAGGCCACGCTGATCAGGTGATGGACCGCGTCGGCCCCGCTGTGCAGCACGGCCGCGCGGAGGGCCAGGTCATGCGTTGCGGCGTCCAGGTCGGGGCGCCACTGGTGCAGCAACGCCTCGATGCTCACCCCTTCGGCAGGCGCCATGAGCACGAGCTCGGCGCGGTTGCAGGTGGTGATGAAGAAGCACTCGTGCACCAGGCCTGCGGCCATCAGGCGTTCGCCGGTGGCCTTCAACGTACCCTCCGGCAGGTGGAACCGACCCACCGCTTCCAGCGGCATGCACTGGTGGGTGAGGGCGAGTACGTGCAGGCGGGACAGGTCCATCTTCGGCAGGGCGAAATTCCCCCGGCGCCCAAGGGCCACGGTCACGGAACTGTCAAGCGCCCGCTGGAGCAGGCGGTCCTGTCGAAGAAACGGACCAGCACCTGACGAAGGTCATCAACACTGGGGCATGGGAAGACGGCCCGTCGAGGCCGGCAGGCGGCCCGGGCATCCCGGTAGTTTTGGCCCGAACGGCGGTGGCGAACCCGCGACCCGGCCCCGCCGTAGAACGCCCCTCACGCGCAGCGCGTACCGGCATGCTCTTCAACTCCGTCGATTTCGCCCTCTTCCTTCCGGTCGTCTTCGTGCTCTACTGGCTGTGCAAGGGTTCGCTGCGCCTGCAGAACGCCTTCCTCATCCTCAGCGGCTTCGTGTTCTACGGCTGGTGGGACTGGCGTTTCCTGGGCCTGCTCATCTTCACCTCGGGCACGGATTACCTGGTGGCCCTCGGCCTGGAGCGCACGGCCGATGAGCGCCGCCGCAAGTGGCTGCTGGGGATCAGCCTCACGGCCAACCTGGGGCTGTTGGGCTTCTTCAAGTACTACGACTTCTTCATCACCAGCTTCCACGAAGCCTTCACCTTCCTGGGCGTCCCCTTCGGCCTGCGCACCCTGGGCGTGGTGCTGCCGGTGGGCATCAGCTTCTACACCTTCCAGAGCCTGAGCTACACGATCGATGTGTACCGCAGGCAGCTCAGGGCCACGGGCGACCCGGTGACCTTCTTCGCGTTCGTGAGCTTCTTCCCGCAGATGCTCGCCGGCCCCATCGAACGGGCCCGGCACATGATCCCGCAGTTCGAACGCATGCGGACGTTCGACACGGCGTTCGCGAACGACGGCCTGCGCCAGATGCTGTGGGGGCTCTTCAAGAAGATCGTGGTGGCCGACAACTGCGCGCAGCTGGTGAACCAGCTGTACGCCGCGCCCGACCAGCACAGCGGTTCCACCATGGCCATGGCCACGGTGCTCTTCGCCTTCCAGATCTACGGCGACTTCAGCGGCTACAGCGACATCGCCATCGGCTGCGCACGGCTCTTCGGCTTCGAGCTCATGCGCAACTTCGCCTTCCCCTACTTCTCGCGCGACATCGCCGAGTTCTGGCGCCGCTGGCACATCAGCCTCAGCACCTGGTTCCGCGATTACCTCTACATCCCCCTGGGCGGCAACCGCGGCAACAAGACCTTCGTGGTGCGCAACACCATGATCATCTTCCTCGTGAGCGGCTTCTGGCACGGGGCGAACTGGACCTTCGTGGCCTGGGGCGCCCTGAACGCGCTGTTCTTCCTTCCGCTGGTGCTGCGCGACAGGCACCGCAGCATGACCGGCACCGTGGCCGAGGGCCGCATGCTCCCCTCCTTCCGGGAACTGGTGCAGGTGCTCGCCACCTTCGCCCTCACCTGCTTCGCCTGGATCTTCTTCCGGGCACGCAGCATGAGCGAGGCCTTCGACGTGATCGGGCGCATCTGCTCGCGTTCGCTCTTCAGCCTCCCCGAGATCACGGCCCCGCGCATCATGGCCTACAGCCTGCTCGGCATCGCGGTGACGCTCGCGCTCGAATGGCTGAACCGCGACCGGCAGTACGGGCTGCAGATGGACGGACGTTCGGTGCGGCCCGTGCGTTTCGCGCTCTACTACGGCCTCATCGCCATCATCATGGTGTGCGCACCGCTGGGTGGCGGCGAGTTCATCTATTTCCAGTTCTGACGCCATGATCGCCCGCTTCCTCCTGCGCTGCCTGTTGCTCGGCCTTCCCGTGGCGGGCATGCTCGCGGCCTATTGCGGGCTGTACGCCTCCTACTTCCCCGCCCCGCACATCACGAACAACCTGTCGATCAACGAGAAGGCCATGTTCCTGCGGAAACGGGGCATGCGACCGCCACAGGTGCTGGCGCTGGGCAGCTCCATGACGCAGATCAACCTGAGCACGCGGGCGGTGATGGAACATTACAGGGACAGCGCCTACCTCAACTTCAGCGGCTGGGGGCTCGACATGCACCAGGCCGACGCGTTGGCCAGGCTGCTGGTGCCCGCGCTGAAGCCGCGCACCGTGCTCATGTCCAGCAACCTCATGGACTTCAGCCGCGATCCCGACCGCGCCACGATCGATCCGCCTAAGGTGGCCGAGCTCGCGCTGGGCGGCAACGTGCTCAAGGCCTACCTCCTGAACCCAACGCTGGCCTATTACCTGCGGCAGATGGAGACCAACCGCACGCGCTTCACCGACCCGTCCAGCTACGAATGCCTGATGTACGACGCGCACGGCGGCGTGTCCATGAACGTGGTGAAGGAGCGCATCAACCCCGTGTTCTGGGACCGCACACCGCCCACCATCGCCGATCTGGACAGCGCGCAGTACACCGCCTTCAACGACCTGTGCGCGTACCTGCGCGGGCAGGGCACCGACCTGGTGTACGTGCTGGCGCCCTACCGCGCGGGCCTGCACACCCCGGCGGCCGACAGCGCCATCGCCTTCCACCGCGTGCGCATCAAGGCCATCACTGCGCGGCATGGCCACGCCTATGCGGATGTGGAGGACCAGCGTTGGGCGGACAGCCTGTACTGCGACGCGAGCCACTTCAACGCGGCCGGTGCCTACCTGTTCTCGCGCACGGTGCTGCAACGGGTGCCCTGAAGCACCGCACTAGCGCAGCAGGAGCACATGGCCCTGCGCCTTGCGCTTCCCCTTCGCCACATCGCTGTCGGGCACGTATTCCAGCGTCCACGCGTACACACCGATCGGCAGCCCGCCCCCGTCCCATGCCGCATCGGGGTCGCTCGTGCCCCACTGCTCGCGGCCCCAGCGGTCGAAGATGCGCAGCATGTAGGTGCGGTTGGGGCAGGCGAAGCGCGGCAGGAAGCGCTCGTTGATGCCGTCACCGTCCGCGGTGAAGGTGTTGGGCACGTACACGGGGCAATCGCAGTAGTCCCAGGTGATGGAGATGCTGTCCTGGTCGGCGCTGCACTGGTCCGATACGATCACCCAGTAGAGGCCCGGACCATCGATCGGCAGTTCGGCATCGGTGCTGCCATCGCTCCACAGGTAGGTGAGACCGGGGCCCTCGGCCTGGAGCACCTCAGTGTTCCCTGCGCACAACAGATGGTCGGGCCCAAGGTCCACGAAGGGCGGTTCGAACTTGGTGAGCACGAGCGAATCGGTGGATTGGCAGCCATCCTCGCTCACCACCACCCAATAGGTGCCCACCGCCGCGGCGACCTGCTGCGGGCCCGTGCTGCCGTCCTGCCACACATAGGCCGCCCCGGGCTCGAACGCGTTCAGCACGAGCGCATCGGCCGGGCAGATGGTGGTATCGGCACCGAGGTCGACCACCGGCAGCGGGTAGAACTGCACCAAGGCCGTGTCCTGATCGAGACAGCCCGCAAGGTCCACGGTGACCGAGGCCGTCACGGTGGTGGTCGCATTGAAGGTGGGCGCCGTGCTTCCGTTGTGCCACGTGTAGGTCGCACCGGGATAGCTGGCGTCGAGCACCACCACCTGCCCATCGCACGATTGTTGGTCGGGCCCGATGTCGGCCACCGGCAGCGGCCGCACGGTCACCACCACGCTGTCGCGGGTGGTGCAGCCCGCCTCGGTCACGTCCACCCACACCACGCCACCGCCCTGCGGGACATAGGTCGCCCCGGTGCTGCCGTCCTGCCAGGCATAGCTGTCGGCCCCGGGCCATTGCGGATCGAGCACGATGCTGCTGTCGGCGCAATAGCTGGGATCGGGGCCCAGGTCGGGCGCCGGGTAGGGGTTGTAGATCACGTTCACCGCATCGGTGTAGGTGCAGAACTGCGAGAACGTGATGTCGTCCATGGCGAAGTCGTTGCCGGACTGCTGCGTGTTGAGGTTGGTGATGCAGAGCGTGGCGGTGGTGGCCGCGCCGGAGTTCCACGTGCTGTAGAAGTTGAGCCATACGCCCAGCTGGCTGGTGGCGTTGAGGTTGCCGATGGGCACGCCGTTCACCGTGTACTGCAGCTGGGCGGGCGAGGACGAGGTGGCCGAGGCGAGCCAGGCGGAGAAGGCGTACAGCGTATTGGGCAGCACGTTCACGGTCTGGCACCAGATGTTCTGCCCGGCGACCTGGGCCCCGTTCACCACGAGCATCTGCCCGCTGCCCGTGGTGTGGTCGCCGAAGGAGGCGAAGTTGGTGTGCACCAGGTTCGGCGAGGTGGACGTGGCGTAGGTGCCCGCGAGGGAGACCGGCCCCCAGGGTCCGCCGGTACCCGGCACGTAATCGCTGGTGAAGCCGGTGGCGCCGGCGCTGAAGTCACCGTTCGATACGGCGTTGGTGGCCGCATTGAACTCGGTCACGGTGCAGTCGTAGGTGCCCGCTCCGTTCACGGTGATGCTGCTCGTTGTCGCACCGGTGCTCCACAGGTAGCTGAGGAAACCGGAGGTGGCGGTGAGGGTGACGGGCGTACCGTCGCACACGGTGATGTCCGGACCCAGGCTGAGGGATCCCGTGCATTGTCCGTTCACGACCACGCCGGCCACGAAGGCGGTCGCGAACAGGAACAGGCGCGAAGCGGAGAGTGCGGCACCCATGGGTCGCAAAGGTACCGGGGAAGCCGGCGATGGCCGTGTAGAACGCGGGCCACAGCCCGTGCGGCCCATCGCGGAGGGGCCTGGGCTCAGCGCAAGCGCTCGCGCAGCCACGCCCGCGCCTGATCGGCCTCGGTGAACACCTGCGACGGGAAGCCTTGGGGGAAATAGGCGAAGAAGAGCTTGGCGAGCATCTCGTTCATGCTGCTTTGCGCCACCGTGGCCATGGCGATCAGCCCGTCGGCCCCGTCGTTCGCCTGGAAGTGGTCCTTCCCCAGTACGGCAAGGTCCAGCTCCGCATCGGCCGGGATGGACATGAACACGGCCACTGCATCATTCCCCTGCAGCCGCTTGCGCTCCTCGAAGATCTGCGCGATGCCCATCGCATCGATGAACACGGTGTGCTTGAACCTGATCTCCACCAACCGGGGCGCCACGCGCTCCACATGGGCCAGTGGCGTCTCCACGATGCTGGGGGTGGGTGAGGTCTCCATCGGGCGCAAAGGTCGGGATCCTTCGGGAGCCGGGAGCAAGGGAGGACACGTTGTGGGATGGACGGCGGCCTACCTTGCTGCCGTGCGCATTGCGATCGCCTTGCTCGTGTGGCCCATCGCCCTGGGGCTTCAAGCGCAGTCCGGCTGCAGCTGTGCGGCGGAAGGCGAAGTACCCCTCACCCCCGACACGGTGTTCGTGCTGGACAGCGCGCTGGTCCTCGCCTGTTGCGGGCACATCGACCGCAGCCGGCCGGAAGCGGTGTACAGAGCGTTCACCCTCCGCTGGTGCGGCACAACCTGGCCCTTGCTCGAAACGGATGCCACCTCGGTCTTCCGCCTCCGCGTCCAGGAGCACGCGCTCGTGGCCGAGGACCTGCGCATGCTGCCCGAAGGACCGGACCTGGCGATGCGCGCGGTGGTATGGCGCACCCATGTGATCCAAGGCCTGTTCAACGCGGCCGTGGGGGAACCGATCACCCGCATCAGCGAATTCCCGGGTCGGCTGCGACGGCTCACGCGGCATGAACGCCGCATGGTCCGCACCCGAACGGAGACCATGGACCGCACCAAGCCATGGACGGACGAGGACCTGCTCGGCCTGCTCTTCCTGTGCGCGGCGCAGCGGGCCTCCGGTGCGGAACAACGGTTCCGGTCGCTCCGCGAGGACCACCTGCTCGACGGTGCCATGGCAGCGCGGTACGCGGAACTTGTCGCCATGCTCGACCAGCTTGAGGCGGAGCGCTGAGCGGCCTAGTGCTTCCGCTTCGCCCCGCCTGCGCCTTCCACGATGGCGGTGCGGCTGTGGGCCTTGGCCGCGCGCACGCTCATGAACCGGCCGGTGATGGCGCTGCGGCCGATGCCGGGCGCCTTGCCGGCCGGAGCGGCGCTCCGTGACGGGCCCTTCTTCTTCGTTCCCTTCGCACGCTTCGCGGTGGTCTTGCGGGTGGCCATGGTGATCGCCTTTTCCTCCAAGCTAGCGCGGACCGCTGCGGGCGTCCATGTCGAAGGTCATTCCGAAGGACGCGAAGGGGTGCGCTTGCCGAGCTGAACGAACCACACGCCCACCAGCACCACCGGTCCGGCCAGGAGCAGCTCGCGCGACAGGGGCTCGTGCAGCAGCAGGCCCGCGGCCACCATGGTGATCACCGGTTGCACGTACTGGAAGGCCGATGCCCGTTCGGCGCCGATCCGGGTCACCGCCTCCGTGAAGAGCCACAGGGCCAGGGCGCTCGCACCGAGACCCAGGAAGAGGAGCGCCAGCACGGCCCCGGCATCGGGCGGCACGAGCCAGAGGGGCTGCCCGATGGACGCGAGCATGTTGGGCAGGGCCGAGATCAGCAAGGTGCTGGCGGTGATCCGCACCGCACCGTTGCGCCGCACGGGGCCCATGCTCAGCAGCGTGTACGAGGCCCAGGTGAGGGTGCTGGCCAGCATGAGCAGATCGCCCGAGGCCGCGTGCACCAGGTCGGCCGGGCGCGTGGCCGTGAGCAGGAGCACTCCCCCCGAGGCGATGGCGATGCCCAGCCAGCCGATGGCGCGCAGCCGTTGACCCAGGAACGACCACGACCCCACCGCCACCACCACCGGCACGAAGGCGATGATCCAACCCGCGCGCATGGTGGTGGTGCTGCCCAGGGCCACCGCCTGGATCCACAGGTGCGCACCGAAGATGAGCCCGAGCAGCACCACCCGCCAGCCTTCGTCACGGTGCGGCAGCAGGGGCCCGCCGCGCCACCGGAGCAGGGCGAAGAGGAAGGCCGAGCCGAGCAGGTTGCGCATCCACACCACGGTCTGCGGTGCGGCGTGGTCCAGCGCGTGCCGCATGGCGATGAAGGAGCAGCCCCAAAGGACCGTGGCGGCGAAGGCCTTGGCGTAAGCCTGTCCGGGCGGGTGGGTGCGCATCGGCTCGCAAGGAAACGAAGGCGATGCGATCCACCGGCATCACCGGTCGGACCGGATCCGGAAGGTGTGGCCCGATGTTGGTGGCGACCGGCCCCATGCGCAAGACCCTTACCCTGAGCGCCCTCGCCGTGGCGCTTGGATCCGCCGCCCAATCCCTTTCCGGCGGCGCCGGTCCAGTGGGCGGCGGGGGTGGCGCAGGCCTGGGCGTCACGGTCATCGGTACCGCGATGGGAACCTTGATGCGCCCCGAGCAGTTCATGAACGACGAATCGGTGGAGCATGCCCGCGACATCGAGACCCGGGTGTTCCTGGGGACGGGCCTCACCATGCAGGCGCCCGCCCTCATCGCCCGAACGGGTCGTTCAGAGACGGCCGGATACCCGTGGCTGGGGCTTCGCCTGGAGGGCGGCGCTTCGTTCACCTACCGCGACCGGCTGATGCTTGCGGTGGGCGGTGGTTGGGGGCAGTGCGGCTACGCCGTGCGGATCGATTCGATGATGAGCAGCGTGAACCACAAGAGCAAGTACGCCGAGGTGCGGCTGGCCTGGCACACGCTGCCGAAACGCAACACCCCCCTGCAATGGTCGTTCGGCGCGGCCATCGGTGGCACCTTCCAACGGGCCGACGACCGCACCCTGGAGAAGGACGGCTTCCTCGCCTTCACCTCCGCACCACACCTGGAGCGCCCCTACATCGCCCCGGAGCTGGGCCGCTTCACGGCCAGCGGAAAGGACCGCTTCGAGGTATCGGTGCGCTATGTGGCCCACCTGGACCGCACCCCCGCCTGGACCAACACGAGCAGCTACAACAACAGCACCGCCACCTACGAGGCCACCGACGACCACCTGGCGGTGATGATGCGGTACCACCTGGGCTTCCGAAAGAGCACGACCTCGCTTTCGGCCGTGGCGCCGCCCCTGGAGCACCTTGGCCAGGACACCCTGCCCGCGCTCGCCTGCGGACGCCAGCGTGCCACCTTGAAGCTGTGGGACGACGCTGAGGTGGATGGCGATACGGTGAGCGTGCTGCTGAACGGTGCCCCGGTGCTGGTGAAGGAATGCCTGGGCCACAGGCCGGTGAAGCTCCGCCTCGACCTGGGATACGGACACAACTTCGTGGAGGTGATCGCCCACAACGAGGGGCGCATCCCACCGAACACCGCGCGCGGCATCCTGCGCCGCGGCAAGGGACGTGAACCGCTGCTGATCAAGACCACGCGCAAGCGCGGACAGACCTTCGTGCTGGTGCGGGGCTAGTGGGCCGACAGGAATACTGGCGGGTCACCGCACCAACACCACCGGCACCGTGCTCCCCTTGCGGCCATCGGCGTCCAAGGCCTGCACGTGGTAGATACCGCCCGCCCACTGCAGCGGAATGGTGATGGCCCGGCTCGAAAGGACCTGCTCATGCACCACACGGCCCCAACTGTCCGTGATGCGGATGCGTGTGGCACCCGGTGCGCTTACCACCAGATCGTCATACCGCTGGTAGGCGGATAGGGGCGTGGCCCATCCCGCGGGTCCGGCCATGCCCACGGTCGCCACGTCGCACAAGGGCGGCGTGGGGAAGCTGGAGAATTGGAAGGCGCCGTGCCGCTTGAAGCAAGCGATCAGGTTGTTGATCTCGTAGGTCTGCTGCATGAAGGGATCCAACGGGTGCCGGTCGGAACCCACCCCCTCGATGTAGGACAAGGGGAGCGGTCCGCAGGCATAGGTCTCGTTGAGGCAGTTGATCCGGCGGCGCGGCGCACCGTTCACCACCACCGAATCGATGCTGTACACGATGAAGAGCACCGGGCCGATCCACTGGTGTTGGATCACCAGCGAATCACCGATCGCATCGAGCGTGTAGTCGTAGAGCATCACTTCGAAGGAGGGGTCCCACTGGCAGGAGGCCGGCAGCCCGTTGTAAGTGATGCGGCGCGCGAAGACCTTCTGCGCCTCCTCCCGGATGCCCGCCACCAGGACGGGCGTCATCGGTGAGAAGTCGAGGGTCTCGTACAGCTTGTGGTACAGGGTGTCGTTCAACGTGGTGTCGCCGTCCAGATGGTAGCGCTTGAAGGAGATGTTCGACGTGCCGCCCGGTTGGGCCGCGGTGCGTTGCACGATCCACTCCGCGCTGTCGGTGGGGAAAGGCACGTACTGCGAGGTGGCGGTCGGTGCCCATGCCAATGCGAGGAGAACGATCGCCGAGCGCATCGTGAGTGGAATTTGTAGGATGAAGCTAGCGCATCATCCTCAAATTCAGGCCCTCCGCGGTCCCACCATTGTGGGGATCATGAGCGGATGATCATTCCCGCGGCCTTCAGTACCGCTCGATCATCTCGCGCAGCTCCTCGTTCCGCGCCACGATCAGGCCGTACGCGGTCATCAGCTCCGCAATGGTGCGCTCCCGACCGAAGCCGTACAGCTCGCCCACCATGGCCTGATGGTGCGCGACGTATCGCTCGAAGGCGGCCTGGGCGGTGTCCAGCTCGGCGCGTGCAACGCGCGTGAATTCCAGCTCCTGCCGATCGACGGCTTTCGTTCCGTTGTCGGAGGCCGGGTCCAGTTCGGCCCGCCGACCGGCCGCCTCGCGGTCCAGGTCCGCGCGAAGGGTGTCCAACAGTGTGTGCATGCTGGCCGTTGCACTGTCGAGCAGGTGGCGCGCGCACCAGCCCATCTCGTAGGTGGTGTAGGCCGTGTCACAGTCGAAGGGCCGGCCGTCGAGCTCGATCACCTGCGCCGTGCAGGGGCGCGGCATCAGCACGACCAGCAGAAATGGGAGCGTCAACCTGCGCATGATCCGGAGCGGTGAACGAACCTACAGCGTTCGACCGTTCGTCCCGGAGTGGCGGGTGCACAATGATCGGCCCGTTAACTTGGTTATGCCCGCGAACACCTCCATCACCATGACCCTTCGCACCACCCTGCTCACCGCCGCCTTCGTCACGCTATCGGCAGCACAGGCCCAGTTCGATCCGCTGGCGGGCAGCAACGCCTCCACCGGTACACCTACCGGGCCCACCACCATGGTGCGGTTCGAGGAGATGGAGCACGACTTCGGCCGCATCCTCCAGGGATCGGAGAACCCGTACGTGTTCCGCTTCCGCAATACGGGCACGGAGCCCCTGCTGATCAGCGACGCCCGCGGAAGCTGCGGGTGCACGGTGCCCTTCTACGCCAGGGAGCCCATCATGCCGGGCGAGGAGAGCGAGATCCACGTGGTGTACAAGCCCGGCAAGCAACAGGGCGCGCAGCACAAGACCGTGACGATCACAGCCAACACCGAGCCTGCGGTGATCCTGCTGCGCATCACCGCGGAGGTGCTGGTGAACGATAGCGTTTCGGCGCCCGATCTGTTCGTTGAGGAGGAAGAGCGCGAAGCGGAGCAGGAAAGTGACCGCAAGGCCGTGGAGAAAGTAAGCCCGGGCTGCTTCGTCATCTACCCCAACCCCACCTCCAACGAACTGCGCATGGACCTGAAGGAGCACATCGGACGCTCCGCGCAGGTGCAGGTGCACGACCAGACCGGGCGCACCATGCTGCAGACCCGGATCGTGAGCATCAGCAGCAGCTCCAGCCGCCTGGACATCACCAACTTCCCCGAAGGCGTGTACATCGTCACCATCCAGGTGGACGAGCTCGCGCCGATGTCGCAGTGCTTCGTGGTGAGCCGGTGAACCCGCGCACAGGTCCCACATCCTCCGCGGTGAACGGCAGGGGCCGGTAAGGTCCCTGCACCGGGAACGGTGCGCAGCACGATGGCGTCACCAGGTGCCGCAAGCGCCCCTACCGTGCGCATGCGCCTGCCGTGGCGACCGGTCGGAATTGTTAAAGTCTGTTCGATCCGGTCCACCCGGGCGGGCGGCGGCCCAACTTCATGCGATCAACCGCCGACCATGCCTGCCTGCAGAACACTCCTCCTGCTGCTGCTCACCCTTCCGGCCTGTGCCACGGATCCGGGATCAAGCTGGGATGCGGAGGAGCCTGCGCGCACAGGTCTGCTGCACGGCCCTTCGGCGACCATGAAGCTCGACATCGCCGACGCCGACCTGATCCAGCGGACCTGCGCGCTCTACGTGGCCGTGCGCTCGCATGCGTGGAAGGACCAGATCGGTTTCGGGCGTGAGATGGAACCCTCCATGGTGCACTGGAACACCTGCCCCGGCGGTACCATGGTGGCCTGCACGGTGGTGCCCACCGCGAACGGGGACAGTGTGGTCACAGGGATCCCGCTGTACTAACGCTGCGCATAGAGTCGTACAGGCTTCCAGCCTGTGCTCGATCAGCTACCGACCTGCTGGCGATGTACGCCTGAAGGCTCACAGGCTTCCAGCCTGTGCGACCTTGAACGAAGGACCTACTACCTTCCCGTCATGGACACGCTGCATCTCCTGTTGGACGACCAGGACCTTGTGGATGTCCACGCGCGCAACCTGCCGCATTGGAGGCAGGATGGCAAGCTGTACTTCGTGACCTGGCGCCAAGCGGACAGCATCCCGAAGGAAGCGCGGGAGCGTTTGAGGGAGGAGCGCGAGGCCTTCATCGCCGCCCATGGCGATCCGGCGGTGGAAGCCTTGAGCCCGGTGCTGATGCGCCGGTATCATGCGCTGTTCAGCGAGCGCGTGCAGCAATGGCTCGATGCGGGGAACGGGACATGCGTGCTGCGTAAGCCTGAAGCACGTGCTATCGTGCGCACTGCCCTGCATCATTTCAACGGGATCCGTTACCAGCTCGGCTCCTTCGCCATCGCCGGGAACCATGTTCACGTGCTGGTGGCGCCCGTGCCGGGTATCGCGCTTTCGAGCATCCTGCACAGCTGGAAGTCGTTCACGGCGAACGCGATCAACAAGGCGCTGGGACGTCGCGGAACAGTATGGCAGAACGAGAGCTACGATCATCTGGTCCGTTCGGAAGCATCGTTGTACCGCATCAAGGGGTACATCCACGCGCACGAGCAGCAGGGCGCCTACGTCGAGCAGCGCCTATAGTGTCGCACAGGCTTCCAGCCTGTGCATGATCAACTACCGGCATCCAGGCGATGGCCTCAGCATAATGTCGCTCAGGCTTCCAGCCTGTGCACACTCCGGCACAGGCTGGAAGCCTGTGCGACCTTTTGCGTCCTTACAGCACGTTGACGAACCCCGTGGCCTTGCGCTTCACTGGCTCCGATACATGGATGGCCGTGTACTCCGCCGACCAGAAGTAGGAGCCCGGTTGGAGGTCCTTCACGTCGAGCAGGCCGCCCGGGAAGCGCGCGGGATCTTCCGTGGCGAAGATCTCCTGGCCCCAGCGGCTGTAAATGGTGCCCTTGAACGCCGTGATCCGGCAGTCGCACGCCATCGCCGGGATGGACTCCATGTTCACCGAGATCGCGGGCGGCATGGTCAGCACGCACGGCTCGGCCGGCCTGGTGGGCGGGGCGGGTGTTGCGGGCTGCTGGGCGCTCAGGCCTTGCGCCAGAAGCGCGGAGAAGAGGAGGAGGTGGGTGCGCACGGAACAAGTGGGGTGCATAGGAGAGTGGTGCGTCAGGAGGACCCCGTCCCTGGTGCGGTGTGGGTCTCGATCAACTCAATGGGTCCGATGAGGTGCGCGTTGAACTCCTCGAGCTCCTCGGCCGGTACCCAAAGCTCGTCGTGGATGGCGCCACCGACGTTCTGCACCGGAAAGCGCTTGAGGTACTCAGCATCCAGGGCGAAGCGCACCACATGACCAATGCCCTTCGCCGGTACGTTCCACTCCACCGTGATCTGCCGGGCATAGGCGAGGTTGGTGACCGGGTAGAAGATGGGCTGCTCGGGCAGGCGCGGTGGAAAAGCCCTCCAGCCCGACGCCGCGATCAGCTCCAGCTCCCGCGGTCCTACCGGACGATACAAGGTGGTGTGCATGGGAGCGATCGATCGGAGGTTTGGCCGTGCTGAACGGCAAGTTACGTTTCGGGGGAAGCTTACACAGTCGGCACAGCCGAGCGCTGGATGGAGGACCGTGCCGTTCCTGTAATTCCGCAGTCCCTATCTTGAAGAATCAACACCACCAACCCAATGTCTCAGGAGAAGCTCACACTGAACATGACCGAAGCCCAATGGCGGCAGCTTATTCTGGAGCGGCTCATGGAGCTTGAAGCATTCGCGCGAGCGAATCATGTGCTGACCACCCAAGCCATACACTACATCACGAAGGCAGACCCAAGGAAGCTCGACAAGGCGGCCGAGGAGATGGTGAAGAGCCTTAGGGCAGATGTAGAGAAATCAGTTGCCGCCAATGCAATGCTGATCATTTCTGAATCGTCCGGTGGTTAGTGCCGGCAATGGACGGAACCGTCCCTGGCGCGAGTATCCGCGTTCGTGTGGATCAAGCGCCACTAGCGAGTTCATTGGCACGAGCGTGGACGCTCGCGCCATGGGGTGGGACGACCTGATCCGCTGAACAACACCAGAGGCAATGGAAGAGGAGACACTCGGTTCGCACGAGCTCTTGAACAGTCCGAGCCGAGCACTGGTTGGGGATCACGCATTATCCGAGCCGGGCGCAGGGTGGGGGGCTGAACGCGGGTACTAGAACCTCAACAGTCTATTGCCATGTTGAGTGCTCAGCCAGTTTTCATAACCGCCGTCATCCTTGAACATTTGTAAGAGCAAGTCAACATCGTTGAAATACTTCACGAGTACAGCTCCACGGAAAAGTCCTCGTTTAAGTTGAGCTGTCTCCTTTGCATATAGCTCAGTCATGAGATCGCCTCGTTTGAGCATCTGAACGCCAAAAACATGACCCATGAGCTCAAACTCGAAGTGTGAATCCCCACTATACAAATACTTCATTCGCTTCGTGCCCAACAAGATTTCCGGCTTGTTCACGAAGTCCTCGACGAGAAGGACTATTCCGTGAGTTCTCAAGAAGTAGAACAGCGGATACTCGCCTAAGTCGTAACGCGCGAACTCTCTGATGAAGTCGTACTTCGGGTTCAGTCCATCTCCGGTTTCAGCCTCAATCGTTTCAAGTACCATCTTATAGACACCCCGTTTCAGTTGACGTGCGATTCTCTCTTGGAAGCCTCTTTGAAAACGATAGGCGGCCTTTATGCCCACCTGATATCGATCCAAGTCGACGGTGAAGTAGATGGACGTATAACGCTTCTTGGGTTTTCCCTTTGCTATGGGGCTGCGTCTATGGGAATAACTAGCCTTAGTGAGGGCCAGAGTTTCTTTGATTACCGTTTCAACTGCTGGACGGCCAGCCTCCGTCCTGCCGAAGTAGGCATTGCACGAGTCGCACACGGTCTCACATAGACGCACTCCTCCTAACGATTGGGGAACGATATGCGCTCTATATCGAAATGCGACATCTGGTTCCAATTTGGAACACCAGATACACTGCTTTGCCTTCGTTGTCACCCCTTTCTTAGATGAGAAAGGCGCCGTTTAGGCGCCTTCCCCTTAGACTAATTCACGCTACTACCCGCTGCACATCTCGCAGCTATCCGGGTTGTCGAGGCTGCAGGCGATCTCGGCGGCGGCGCGTTCCTCGGCGGTCATGGCCTTGGCGGTGATGGTGTTGGCGCGCTGGGCGGCGAGGTCGTTGGAGACCGGCCCGGTGGTGGTCGGAGCGGAGACCACGGGGTCCATCACCACGGTGCTGCCGACGGCCACACCGTTGCCCACCTTCGCTTCGGCGGCGGCCGGTTGGGCCAGCTTGCTCTTGTCGAGGGTGAACTTGATGGCGTCGGTGGCGGCCTTGGTGCGCAGGTAGTACATGCCGGTCTTCAGGCCGCTCTTCCAGGCGTGGAAGTGGAGGCTGGTGAGCTTGCCGAAGTTGGCGTTCTCCATGAAGATGTTGAGGCTCTGGCTCTGGCAGATGAAGGCGCCCCGGTCCGCGGCCATGTCCACGATGGTCTTCTGGCTGATCTCCCAGGCCGTCTTGTACAGGTCCTTGAGGTTCTGCGGGATCTCGGGGATGTGCTGCACGCTGCCGTTGCCCGCGATGATCTTGCTCTTGAGCTCGTCGCTCCACAGGCCCAGCTTCACCAGGTCGCGCAGCAGGTACTTGTTCACCACGATGAACTCCCCGCTGAGCACGCGGCGGGTGTACAGGTTGCTGGTGTAGGGCTCGAAGCACTCGTTGTTGCCCAGGATCTGCGCGGTGCTGGCGGTGGGCATGGGGGCCAGCAGGAGGCTGTTGCGCACGCCGTGCTGCTTGATCTCGGCGCGCAGCACGTCCCATTCCCAGCGGTCGCTCGGCTTCACGCCCCACATGTCGAACTGGAAGATGCCCTTGCTGATGGGGCTGCCGGCGTAGGTCTCGTACGGGCCCTCCTCCTTCGCCAGGTCCTTGCTGGCGGTCATGGCCGCGTAGTAGATCGTTTCGTGGATCTCGCGGTTGAGCACCTTGGCCTCCACGCTGTCGAAGGGGTGGCGCATGAGGATGAAGGCGTCGGCCAGGCCCTGCACGCCGATGCCGATGGGGCGGTGGCGCATGTTGCTGCGGCGCGCCTCGGGGATCGGGTAGTAGTTCTGGTCGATGACCCGGTTGAGGTTCCGGGTGAGCTGGTAGGTGACCTGGAAGAGCTTCTCGTGGTCGAAGCGGCCCTTGTCCACGAACTTGGGCAGGGCGATGGAGCCCAGGTTGCACACGGCCACCTCATCGGGGCTGGTGTACTCGATGATCTCGGTGCAGAGGTTCGAGCTCTTGATGGTGCCCAGGTTCTGCTGATTGCTCTTGCGGTTGGCCGCGTCCTTGAAGAGCATGTAGGGCGTGCCGGTCTCGATCTGGCTCTCCAGGATGTGGAACCAGAGGTCCTGCGCCTTGATGGTCTTGCGGCCCTTGCCCTCGGCCTCGTACTGCTCGTAGAGGGCCTCGAACTTCTCGCCCCAGGTGTCGCTCAGGCCCGGGCACTCGTTGGGGCACATCAGCGTCCAGTCGCCGTTCTGCTCCACACGCTTCATGAAGAGGTCGGGGATCCACATGGCGTAGAAGAGGTCGCGGGCGCGCATCTCCTCCTTGCCGTGGTTCTTCTTGAGCTCCAGAAAGTCCTCCACGTCGGCGTGCCAGGGCTCGATGTAGATGGCGAAGGAGCCCTTGCGCTTGCCGCCGCCCTGGTCCACGTAGCGGGCGGTGTCGTTGAACACGCGCAGCATGGGCACGATGCCGTTGCTGGTGCCGTTGGTGCCCTTGATGTAGCTGCCCTTGGCGCGCAGGTTGTGGATGCTGAGGCCGATGCCGCCGGCGCTCTGGCTGATCTGGGCGCACTGCTTCAGCGTGTCGTAGATGCCGCTGATGCTGTCGTCCTTGAGCTGCAGCAGGAAGCAGCTGCTCATCTGCGGCTTGGGCGTGCCGGCGTTGAAGAGCGTGGGGGTGGCGTGGGTGTACCAGCCCTCGCTGAGGTCGTTGTAGGTGGCGATGGCGCTCTCCAGGTCGCTCTTGTGGATGCCCACGGCCACGCGCATGAGCATGTGCTGCGGGCGCTCGGCCACCTGGCCGTTGATGCGCAGGAGGTAGCTGCGCTCCAGCGTCTTGAAGCCGAAGTAGTCGTAGGTGAAGTCGCGGTCGTAGATGATCGCGCTGTCGAGCACCTCGGCGTTCTCCTGGATGATCTGGTGCACATCATCGGCCAGGAGGCTGGCGCGCTGCCCGGTCTTGGGGTCGACGTAGTCGTAGAGGTCCTTCATCGTTTCGGAGAAGGACTTCTTGGTGTTCTTGTGGAGGTTGCTGACGGCGATGCGGCTGGCGAGCTGCGCATAGTCCGGGTGCTTCACCGTGAGGGTGGCGGCCACCTCGGCGGCCAGGTTGTCCAATTCGGTGGTGGTGACACCATCGTAGATGCCTTCGATGACCTTGAGGGTCATGGCGGTGGCATCCACCATGGGGTCGAGCCCGTAGCACAGCTTCTTCACACGGGCGGTGATCTTGTCGAATTTCACCGCCTCCCGGCGTCCGTCACGCTTGATCACATACATGTTCCTGCGTAGTCTTTTGAATGTGTTCCGTTCGTTGTGGCATCCCGGCCGCAGCTCCCGCGTTGACAGGGATGGCGTCGTTCGACGCGATGTCTAAGATGGTCTTCCTGGAGGGCGGTGATCGGGGTGCCGGGGCACCGGGTTTCAACCGCCCGTTGTGAGTTGCTCAGAAGTCGGCGTCGAGGGTGAAGGAGTTGGCCGACTTGTCCTGGTTCATCACCCCGGCCTTCTGGTACTCGCCCACGCGCTTCTCGAAGAAGTTGGTCTTGCCCTGGAGGCTGATCATCTCCATGAAGTCGAAGGGGTTGGTGGCGTTGTACACCTTCTCGTTGCCCAGCTCCACCAGCAGGCGGTCGGCCACGAACTCGATGTACTGCTGCATGAGCTTGGCGTTCATGCCGATCAGGTTCACCGGCAGGGCGTCGGTCACGAACTCCTTCTCGATCTCCACCGCGTCCTTGATGATGGTCTCGATGGTCTTCTTGGGCAGCTTGTTCAGCAGGTGCTTGGTGTAGAGCAGGCAGGCGAAGTCGCAGTGCAGGCCCTCGTCGCGGCTGATGAGCTCGTTGCTGAAGCTGAGGCCGGGCATGAGGCCGCGTTTCTTGAGCCAGAAGATGCTGCAGAAGCTGCCGCTGAAGAAGATGCCCTCCACGGCGGCGAAGGCGATGAGGCGCTCGGCGAAGCTGCCCTTGCCGATCCAGCGCAGGGCCCACTCGGCCTTGCGCTGCACGCAGGGCACGGTCTCGATGGCGTGCAGCAGGCGGTCCTTCTCGATCGGGTCCTTGATCAGGGTGTCGATCAGCAGGCTGTAGGTCTCGCTGTGGATGTTCTCCATGGCGATCTGGAAGCCGTAGAAGAAGCGCGCCTCGGGGTACTGCACCTCGTGCAGGAAGTTCTCGGCGAGGTTCTCGTTCACGATGCCGTCGCTGGCGGCGAAGAAGGCGAGCACGTGCTTGATGAAGTAGCGCTCGTCGTCGTTGAGCTTGGTGGCCCAGTCCACCAGGTCGGGGCTCAGGTCGATCTCCTCGGCGGTCCAGAAGCTGGCCTCGTGCTTCTTGTAGAAGCTCCAGATGTCGTTGTGCTGGATGGGGAAGATGACGAAGCGGTCCTTGTTCTCGCGGAGCAGGGGCTCGTTGGCGGCCTCCACATTGGCCGGGAGCACGTCCTCAAGGCTCATCTGGCCTTCGCCCGCCACAGCCTTGGCGGAGGTCGGGTGCTCGGTGCGGGTGGTGGTGCTCATGGTGCTGGTTCGGTTGGGGGACGACTTTCCTGGACGGGCGGGGGCCCATTTTCTGACTACCCGGTCTTGCGGTTGGTTCCCGATCGCGGCGCAGGAGCGTCGTCCTCGGGCTTACAAAAGTGGAACCCACCGGATCCATCACCAAGGATCGCCGGCGGGTATGTTTCCACAGTTTTCAACACGGCCCGGTTCCTTGCGCCGATCGTGGGATGCAGCGCGAACGCAAACGTGCAAGGATTAAATTTTCACAGTCCCTTAACAACCCCTGAAGGCCTTGATCGACGGGCCTTGAGAAGACCCCGAAGACCGTCGTTCCGCAGCGCGACCGCACTTGCAGGGCGCCGCGGCACAAGGGAGCCGGTGGATCGGGCGGAACGCGGGCGGCGGCACCGCGAAAGGCGCCGTGGGTGGGCGAAGATCGGTGCGCATCGACCCGGGACCCAACGATCGCGCGGCCCGATCAGCGGCGGGGGCGCTTCGGCCGCTGCAGCCACTCCTGGTAGATGCCCTCCAGCTCGTCGTACCACTCCTTCCCGTAGGCGCGGATCAGCGGGTCCTTCAGGAAGCGGAACACCACCACATCGAGCTTCGACCCGCAGGTGCAGGCCGGCTTGCAGATGGGCCACTCGTGGTAGTTGAGCGCATCGTGGAACTTCAGCTTCTCCACGCGGATGGGGTACAGGTGGCAGCTGAGCGGCTTGTGCACCGGGATCTCGCCGTTGCGGTAGGCCTGCTCGATGGCGCATTTCCAGGTGCCGGTGCGGTCCTTCCTGGCGTACACGCATTCGGCGTACTCCTGCACCAGCGGCGTCACCAGCTCGCCGTCCATGTCCACCACGCTGTGGCCCTGCTGCTCCACGCCCTTGCGGCCGCGGGCGGTCATGTAGGGCGCGATGGCGTCGTAGTGCCTGCTGATGCCGGCGGCCTCCTGGGGGGTGATGGGCGCGCCGCTGTCGCCCTGCTCGCAACAGGCGCCCTTGCAGGCGGCCAGGTCGCACACGAAACGTTTCTCGAAGAGCTCCTCGCTGATGAGGGTGCCGCGGTGTTCGATCACTTTATCCGCCGAAGCCTCGGCGCAGGCGGATTGTACCGCGCGGCAAAGCTACGGCCTTAGGCACCCGGCGCTATCCAAGGCAGCGCTCGCCGGGCCCGGCACGTCCGGAAGGCGTAGCTTCACATACCATGCGCTCGATCGCCCTTACCCTTCTCCTGGGTGCTGCCGTCAACGCGACCGCCCAGTCGCCGTTCGAGTACACGGATCAGCGATCGAGCGCGGTATCCTACATCGGCTGTGTACGGTCCGGGAACACATGGGTGGCTTGTGGAAGCTCCAATGGAGCGAATGTTATCGGATCCCCGCGCTTCGCACAGGGATTCAATGCGGATGGCACTCCCGTGTGGCAGACCGACCTTTTCAATTCAACATACTTCATGGTCCCGGCGGATATGATCCCAGCGACCGGCGATGGTGTGCTCGTGGTCGGGCCGCACGATGGTTGCGACGTTGGCCTGCCCACGAGCCTGCTCATGAGGATCGACGACCAGGGCAGTGTGACGTGGGCCAAGGACCTGTGGTTCGAGAACGCACAGCACCTCGATCAGGCCACTGATGGAAGGATCCTGATCTCCGCCCATAACAACGCACTGATCACGGACCAGTTCGGGGACAGTCTCACAACAGTAGGATTGGACAGTCTTGGATGGCCCTCCGTCTGGTGGATGGATTGGGATACGGACAGCACGCTACTGGCGATCCGTTCCGGTGGCATCCTCGAACGACGCACATTGCAGGCGGATCTGCTGGCCACGATCGCAACACCCCTGCCCGCGCTACAGGACGTGGTGAATTGGCGCGGCAACCGACTGGCACTGGAAGGGTCCGGCATGCTGCACCTCCTCGATCCCGATCTGATCGAGTTGAATGCGATCGCCTTGGGCTCACCCTTCACCAATGGCCAGTTCGTGGCGGCGGGCGGCTCGTTGTGGGTCATCGGGAACCAGACCGCGGTCGAACTGGATAGCACCATGACCATCCTTCGCACCGTGGCCCTGGACCCGGACGACCTCTTCGACGACCAGACATTCCTGGGGTTCGCTGTGGATGGGGACACCATCGCCATGGCAGGCACCCCTTCGACCGCACAACGCCCCGCTGGCCTGATCCGCACCGTCATCGCGGACGGCAGCGTGGCTGTTCATGACGAGGACGTTTCGATCAGTATCGAGAGCATTGACACGACATGGTATGAGCTGATGGGAGCCTTTGTATACCCCCGTGCGAGCGTCACACTTAGAGTGACGAATGAAGGAAGTGGCGTGGTGGATAATGTGGTCGTGAACCATTTCTCCTTCTATTGGACCTGTTGGCCCGAGGAAACAACCCTGCATCTATCGGGCTTGAACCTCGCTCCCGGTGCTTCGACCACTGCGGTGCTCGACAGCCTCTGGTTGAACTACGCCCCATGGGGTTGGGTGAACACCGACCAGCAGTTCTGCATCTCCGCTCTTAGCCCGAACAACCTCTACGACCGCGACCAGAGCGACAACCTTGCCTGCGACACGGCCCACATCGTGCTTGGCATGGAGGATCCCGGTCGGCCGCCGTTCAGCGTGTTCCATGACGTGCAGCAGGAGCGTCTGGAGCTGCGCTTCCACGGCCCCACCACGACCCCCATGGACCTGCAGGTGCTCGACCTCAGCGGCCGGATGCACGCCACCACCCGCATCGCGGCCGGTACCTCAGCCCACAGCCTCGGCACCACCGGGCTGGCCCAGGGCATCTACTTGCTTTCCGTCCAAGGGCCCCAGGCGCGCTGGACCGTGAAGTGGGTGAAGCCCTAGGACCTCCTTCGCCCGTCCACCTGCCGCAGCGGATCCGTTGCGCTCGTCGCGCCGTTGCGGTTCATCCGCGCTCCCCATCTTTGCACCCGCGTCGCCAAAGCATTCCAAGGCGTTCGCCATTGAAATGAGCCAGCAGGAAGACCGCCTCAAGACCCTCATCGGCCATGCCAAGGAGTATGGCTTCGTGTTCCCCAGCAGCGAGATCTACGACGGCCTGAGCGCCACGTACGATTACGGCCCGTACGGCGCCGAGCTCAAGAACAACATCCGCCAGTACTGGTGGGCGGCCATGACGAAGCTCAACGAGAACATCGTGGGCATCGACGCGGCCATCTTCATGCATCCCACCACGTGGAAGGCCAGCGGCCACGTCGACGCCTTCAACGACCCGCTGATCGACAACAAGGACAGCAAGAAGCGCTACCGCGCCGACGTGCTCCTGGAGGAGCACATGGCGAAGTA
>JBGAGX010000030.1:0-45662 GCA_044226515.1 Flavobacteriales bacterium
GTGATCGCGGCGCGCATGGCCCCCGAACTGCGCATCGATCAGAGCGTGGCCCACAACGGGGTGTGCCTGACGGTGGTGGAGCTGTTGAGCAACCCCGTCCTTTTCACCACCACGGGCTTCCGGGTCACAGCGGTCAAGGAGACCTTGGAGCGCAGCAACCTTGGCGACCTGCGGCCGGGTGACGGCGTGAACCTGGAGCGGAGCCTCCGCATCGGTGATCGGCTCGACGGGCACATGGTGCAGGGCCACGTGGACACGGTGACCGAATGCCTGCAGGTGGATGACCTTGGTGGAAGTTGGCGATATGTGTTCCGCCTGCCGGAGCAGAGGCACCTGCTGGTGCGGAAGGGCAGCATCTGCCTCAACGGCGTCAGCCTCACCATTGCTGAACTGGAGGCCGAACACTTCGCCGTGGCGATCATCCCCTACACCTACGCGCACACCACCTTCCGCACGTTGAAGGCCGGGCACCGCGTGAACGTGGAGTTCGATGTGCTGGGGAAGTACGTGGAGCGGGTGCTCCAGCGCTGATCACTCCTTCACGAAGCGCTGGGTCCATGCATGGTCCGCGTCGCGCAGCTCGATCACGTAGGCGCCTGGCGATAGCGCGCTCACGTCCGCATCGCCCCGACCCTGGGCCAGGGTGAAGCCCGAGACCACGCGGCCATAGGCATCAAGCACGCGCGCGTTCAGGCGACCATGGGCCGCAGGAACACGCACACCTGGAGCGGAGCCTCCGCATCGGCGACCGCCTCGACGGGCACATGGTGCAGGGCCACGTGGACACGGTGACGGAATGCCTGCAGGTGGATGACCTCGGAGGAAGCTGGCGTTATGTGTTCCGCCTGCCGGAGCAGAGGCACCTGCTGGTGCAGAAGGGCAGCATCTGCCTCAACGGGGTCAGCCTCACCATCGCTGAACTGGAGGCCGAACACTTCGCCGTGGCGATCATCCCCTACACCTACGCGCACACCACCTTCCGCACGTTGAAGGCCGGCCACCGCGTGAACGCGGAGTTCGATGTGCTCGGGAAGTACGTGGAGCGGATGGTTACCGTCCGTGGCTGATCTTGATCACACGCGCATCCTTGGCTGAAAGGATGATCTCGAAGACGCCACCCAGCATGCCATCATCAAGGTGGCCTTCAATTACCCAATGGTCACCAGATCGAACTGCGGTATAAGGCCGTTCATCAATGATCAGGCCCTTGCCATAGATGTGAAAGAGGATCGGTTCAGCTACGGCAATGGCTACCTCCTCGTTCGGGAGCACTTCTTCGTTCCGAAGCAAATTCAGGCGCGGGTCCGCCTGAACTTCTTGGATCGAAGCTGCTGCATTGGCCTGCGCGTCTTGATCAACGACGGGCGCACTCGACTGGTCGTTACATGCGATCAACAGGCACGTCAACGAGAAGACAAGTAAGAGTCGCATCACTCCTTCACGAAGCGCTGGGTCCACGCATGGTCCGCATCGCGCAGCTCGATCACGTAGGCGCCTGGCGATAGCGCGCTCACGTCCGCATCGCCTCGACCCTGGGCCAGGGTGAAGCCCGAGACCACGCGGCCATAGGCATCAAGCACGCGCGCGTTCAGGCGACCATGGGCCGCAGGAACACGCACGGTGATCGTGGATGAGGCGGGGTTGGGATAGAGCACGACGGTCTCGTCCCTGCCGCGCACTTCGGCCACGCGCGTCACCACGTTCTGTGCGCTGATCAGCCACAGATCCGGGTCGAGCTGGGCACTATCCGCCTGGAAGGGCAGGTTGAAGGTGAACAGCTGGCCGCTGCTCTGGTGGTCGAGGACCACGGTGGTGTCGTTGGTGCTGTTCCAGAACCGCACGGGCACGGGCAGTTCGAAGAAATCGACGCTCGGGTGGGAGCTGCTCTGGTACAGCGTGAGCTCCACATCGCCCCCTGCGTTCTGGCTCCAGGGCAGGGTGTAGGACGGGAAGCCCTCGCCGGTGAACCAGTCGGCCATGAACCCGTCAAGGTCGAGCCCGCTCGCGGCCTCGAGGTGGTCCTGCAGCTGGTAGGTGCGCGCGCTGCCGAAGGCGATGTCGGGGTCGTTGAGGTAGTTGCCCACCCCGGCGAACCAGGCGCTGTCGCCGCACACCCAGCGCAGCATGTGCAGCACCATGGCGCCCTTGGCGTAGCTGAGGCGACCGTCGAACACGCGGCCCACGTCGGTGGTGTCGGCCACGAACACGCTGCCGTCAGGCTGGCTGGTGACGGTGTTGATGCGGCCCTGCTTGAAGGGCATCCAGAACTGCGTGGCGATGTGCTCGTAGCACAGGCCGCTGAGGTAGGTGGCGAAGCCCTCGTTCAGCCAGATGTCCTGCCAGCTGCCACAGGTCACCTTGTCGCCGAACCACTGGTGGGCGAGCTCGTGGGCCTGCAGCTCCCAGTTCCACGCGCCCACGAAGGTCATGGTCTGGTGCTCCATGCCGCCGCCCCAACCGAAGTGCGCATGGCCGTACTTCTCGTTGGCGAAGGGATAGGTGCCGAAGAGCTGGCTGTACAACTGCATCTGTGCCGCGCACTGTGAGGTGATGTTCTGCGCGTCCTGCACCTCGTCCGGGAACACGTAGTTGAGGATCTCCACGGTGTCGTTGGGCAGGTAGCACAGGTCGGTGTAGGCCACGTAGGGCCCTACGGCCGTGGCCACCAGGTAGTGGGCGATGGGGTGGCGGTGGCGCCAGTGCCAGGTGATGGACGTTCCGTTCACCAGGCTGTCCATGAGCACGCCATTGCCCGCCGCACGGTTCCCCAGGGGCGTGGTCACGAAGAGGTCGAGCGAATCGGCCTTGTCCCCGAGGTCCTCCTTGCTCGGCCACCAGTCGCTCGCGCCGTAGGGCTCGCTCAGGGTCCACAGCATCGGTTGCCCATTGTGGTCGCCCAGTTCGAAGGAACCGAAGCCGGTGGTGGGCGGAACGCCGCCATAGTCCACGGTCACGGAATCGGCGGTGCCGGCCGCAAGCGTGGTGGGCAGCACCAGGCCCAGGCGGTCACCGGTGTGCACCACGGTCAAGGCGCTGCCCTGGTGCACGGCGTTGGTCACCGCGAGCGAGTCGCTCAGGTCGAACCAGATGGTGTCGAGGTCGGCGGTGGTGGTGAAGTACGTGGTGACGGACCCGTTGATGGCGCGCACCGTGGGTTCCAGGGCCCAGGCACAACGCAGGTAGGTGATGTCGTACCCGCGGCCGGGGGCGCCCGATGCGCTGCGCAGGAAGAGGCCCGCATGACCGAGCCGCTCGCTGGCGGCCACCTGGTCGAGCACGGCGTGGTCGTAACCGAACTGGGCGGAGGCGCCCAGGGTGGAAAGCAGGGCGGTGAACAGCAATGTGCGCATGCCAGAAAGGTACTGCGCTTGTGGAGGGATATTGACGATCGGGCCGGCCAAGGCTGACCAGATTCGCAGCATGCTGAACAACACCCGGTCCACGAGCGTGCGTGTCACGCTGCTCGCGCTCGCTTCGATGACGCTGATGGAGGCCTTCGCCCAGAATGGACTGCACCTCGATGGTGTGGATGACTATTGCCAGGCCTCGGGAGCGGGGCCGCAGGGTACCGCCTCGCGGACCGTGGAGGCCTGGGTGAAGCAGGACACCGGTACCTCGTCCCAGCGCGTGGTGGTGGACTGGGGGGATATGGCCAATGGTCACCGCTTCACGCTGAACCTGATCAACCGCGTACCACGCATCGAGGTCGGCGGATACGGCGTCAGTTCAGGCTCCGCGCTCACCGCGGGCACCTGGCACCACCTGGCCGCCACCTATGACAACACCGCGAGCCCGAAGATGAAGCTGTATGTGGATGGGACCCTGGTCAATTCGGGGAACCCCACGGTCACGGTGGCCACCAGCAACGCCAACGGGATCATCCTGGGGATGCGGAACGACCAGGTGAACCGGTTCAACGGGGTGATCGACGAGGTGCGCGTGTGGAACGTGGCGCGCACGGCCGCACAGATCCAGTCCACGAAGGACCATTCCTTCTGCACGGTACCGGGTTCCCTGGTGGCCTACTACCGCCTTGACCAAGGCACCGCCGGTGGTATGAACCTTTCGGAAACGACCGCGCTGGATGCATCCGCATCGGGCAACAATGCCGCGCTCTATGGTTTCGACCTTTTTGGAGGCACGTCGAATTGGGTGATCGGAGCGACCATCATGGATGACTACGCGACCTCGCTCACGGTGAACACCTGTGATCCCTACACGTCGCCCGGTGGCAATACCTACACCAGTTCAGGGGCATATCAGGAGGTGTACACGGCCGTTTCAGGTTGTGATTCCGTCGTTGAGATCCAATTGACCATCGCGCCGATCGATACCAGCGTGGTGCTGAACGGGTACCAGCTCACGGCCCAACTGGCCGGTGCGCAGTACCAATGGATCGACTGCGGACTGGGCCTGCCCGTGCCGGGAGCCTTGTCCCAGTCCTTCACACCAGGTTACAACGGCAGCTTCGCGGTACGGCTCACCACGCCCACCTGCGTGGACACTTCCGGCTGCCACACCATCACGGGGGTCGGTCTGTCGGAGAACGAGCTCGACCGTGCGATCGCACTGGGCCCCAATCCCACGGACGGCGTGGTGGAACTGCGGGTGCCCGGAAGCGAAGCCTGGTGGTGGAGGCTGATCGATCTGGAAGGTCGGGTGCTGCTCGCTTCTCAACGGCAGGAGGGCGCGCTCGGTGTGCTGGACCTCTCCGACCTGGCGGCGGGCATGTTCATCGTGGAGATCGAGCGCGCGGGTGCGCGCGTGCACCGTCGGATCGTTCGGCGTTAACGGACCGCGCGCAGGATCGCCTGCACGGCCTCGCTGCGCCCCATGGTGTAGAAGTGGAGGCAGGGCACCTGGTGGGTGATGAGCTCGCGGGCCTGGCGGATGCCCCATTCGATGCCCACCTGTTTCACTTCATCATCGGTGCGGCACTTGCCGAGCTCATCGCTGAACTCCACCGGCAGGTCCAGGTGGAATGTCTTCGGGATGAAGGCGATGTGGTTGCGCGTGGTGAGCGGTTTCAGGCCGGGGATGATGGGCACGGTGATGCCCTCGGCGCGGCAGCGGTCCACGAAGGCGAAGAACTTCGTGTTGTCGAAGAACATCTGCGTCACCAGGTACTCGGCGCCGGCCTCCACCTTGCGCTTGAGGTAGGCGATGTCGGTGGTGAGGTTCAGGGCCTCGGGGTGCTTCTCGGGGTAGCAGGCGGCGCCGATGCACAGGTCGGTGGGCGCGGCCTCCTGCTCCTCGTCGTAGAGGTAGAGGCCGCGGTTCAACCCGGCGATCTGCCGGATGAGGTCCTCGGCATGGGCATGGCCATCACGCTCGGGGATGAAGTGCGCCTCGCCCTTGGTGGCGTCGCCGCGCAGGGCCAGCACGTTGTCGATGCCGAGGAAGTTCAGTTCGATCAGGGCGTCCTCGGTGTCCTCCTTGCTGAAGCCGCCGCAGATCAGGTGGGGCACCGTGTCGATGTTGTACTTGGCCTTGATCATGGCGCAGATGCCCACGGTGCCGGGGCGCTTGCGGATGCGGATCTTCTGCAGCAGGCCGTGGCCGCGTTCCTTGTACACCACCTCCTCGCGGTGGTAGGTGACGTTGATGAAGCTGGGGGCGAACGCAAGCAGCGGATCGATCGCGGCGTAGATGGAACGGATGTCCTTGCCCTTGAGCGGGGGCAGGATCTCGAAGGAGAGCAGCGTGCCCTGGGCGCGCTTCAGGTGATCGATGACCTTCATACGGGGTGGGCGAAGATAGCCGAAGGCCCTTCCGGGGGAAGGGCCTTCGGGATGCGCAGGAAGCGGTCGGTCAGCGCAGCAAGGTCACCGGCCCCACGTACTCCTTTCCCTCCACCTTCAGCACGAAGTAGTAGGTGCCGTCGGGCATGTCGTTCGCGCGCCAGGTGTTCTTGTAGTTGCGCGCCGAGAACACCTTCATGCCCCAGCGGTTGTACACCGCGAGCTCGTTGTCGTTGTAGTACTCCAGGCCGGGGAACTCGAGCGCGTCGTTGTAGCCGTCGGCGTTCGGGCTGAACACGTTGGGCACCATGATCTCGGTGGGGCGCACGATCTGCGTGTAGGTGTAGGTGTCCGTGCAGCCATCGGAGGTGGTCACGGTGAGCACCACATCGTAGGATCCCGGCGTGTCGAAGGTGTAGGTGGCGGCCTGTGAGTTTCCCGCAGGCGCTCCGTCGATCGTCCAGGACCAGCCGGTGATGGTGGCTCCATTGCCGGTGGAGGCATCGGTGTAGAGCACGGTGGTGCCCGGGAAGATCGCCCCGTTGGGCACCCCGTTGAAGAAGGCGCTCGGGTCCGGCGCACTGAGCACGTTCACCGGAAGGCTGGTGCCCTCGCAGCCCGCGGCGTTGGTCACCGTCACCGTGTAGGTGCCGGTGCCCACGGTCACATCGGGCGTGGTGGCCCCGTTGCTCCATTGGTAGCTGTCATACACCCCGTCAACACCCAGGAGCGAGGGTTCGCCCCCGCAGTTGAAGAGCACGCCTGTGATCGTGGGTGTCGGCGCAGGCACCTCGGTCACGGTCACGGTGTTCGATCCGAAGGTGCAATACCCAGCGGTGACCTCCACGCTGTACGTGCCGGGGCCCACCAGCACCGTGTTGCTGTTGTACCCGTTGCTCCACAGGTAGGTGTCGTACAGCGGTGGTACGGTGAGCACGGTGCCCTGCCCTTCGCACGCGGTGGTGTCACCGGAGATCACGGGCGCGGGCAGGGTGGTGTAGAACACGTCCACCACGATCTCGATGGTGGTGCTGAGCGGTGGCGTCCCGTTGTCGGTGGCGGTGAAGGTGATGGTGTGCAGTCCCTGGTCCGCCGAGGTGGGCAGGAACTGGCCCTGGATGAGCACGCTGGTGCTGCCGCTGGTGTTCTGCACCTCGGTCCAGCTCGGGAGCGTGGGGGCCGATGAGGTGGCCACCACCGTCTGGTTCTGCTCGGGCGCCAGGAAGTTCATGTCGATGTTCACGAGCATGCCGGTGCACACGCGCACCGTATCGCAGAGGAAGGTGCTGCTGGCGATTGGCGGTATGTTCTGGGTGCTCACCGCCGTGGTGTACACGAAGTTCTGGTTGTCGAGCCAGTCCACCTCGTCCGGATTGCCGAAGGGCCCGTCGTAGGTGTTGCCCGGCATGTTGAAGCGGCCGAACTGGATGTAATCGACACCGTTGCCGCGGTTGGCGCCCACGGTGGAGGGTTCACCGCAGAAGCCCCAGCCCTGCCCGTTGGTGTCGTTGCAGGAGTAATTGCCCTGGCCGTTGCTGCAGGTGGTGCTGCCGAAGCAGGAGGCGCTGCCCGTGGTCCAGTCCATGTTGAGGTAGCAGAAGCTCACGTTCTTGCCCACGCCGATCACCGGGTCGGTGCCGTCGGTGATGATGAGCTGGAAGGTGTTCTTCTTGTCGGTGCGCGAGGGGAAGTAGCCCACGTCCACCCAGTTCACATAGAGCGCGGTGGGGGTGATCTTGTAGAGCACCTGGCCACCGTTGAGCCCGAGGCCATCGTCACCCCGGGTGTCCACATCGGCCCAGAATGGCGCCACCATGATGAACTGGTTGGTGGGGAAGGGCGTGGCCGAGTAGGTGAAGTACGGGTTGACGAAGGAGATGTTGCCGTTGTTGTTGATGTAAACGGCGTTGTAGAGGTCGCCGTAGAGGTTGAAGGTGAACGGCAGGTTGATCAGGCCCGAGGACTGGTCGTCGTTGGGTTGCATGGCAAGCTGGTAGGTGTTGTCCGGCTCGATCCAGCAGTTGCAGTCGCCGTTCACACCACCACCCTTGGGCACGCCGATGTGGCGCTTGGGGTCCTTGGTGATGACCGGGTCGATCGTGGGCTGGGCGGGCCAGCTCACATGGTAGCGCTCGGGCAGCGACCAATCGGCCTTGCGTGTTTCGTATTCCTCGGGGGTGAGCTCCACCACCTGGGCCAGGGCCGCGGTGGATGAAAGGAGCAGAGCCGTGGCGCCCAGTAAAGCGCGGAACGTGGTCTTCGTCATCACCTGGTTCGCGTGAAAGGAGGGTTCACTTCAACAGGGTCACCGTGCCGAACCAGTCCTCGCGTTCGGCCGTGCCCTTCTTGCGTTCGATCAATCGCCAAACATAAACGCCCTGGGGCAGCACCTCCCCTTCGTTCATGCGCCGCCCGTCCCAGCCCTTGCGGGCATCGGTGGTCTGGAACACGAGCTCGCCCCACCGGTCGAAGACCATCAGCTCGTGCTCGCTGTCGACCATGTCGGCGGTGACCGGGAAGAAGATCTCGTTCTTGCCGTCGCCATCCGGGGTGAAGGCGTTGGGCACGAAGAGGCTGGGCACGATCACGGTGACCACCTTGCAGGCCGTGTCCGTGCAGCCATAGCGGTCCCACACCTGCAGGCACACCACGTAGTCGTCGCCGTACTCGTGCTGGAACTCGAAGAACTCCTTGCGCTGATCGCCCGAACCGAGGTCGTCGAACTGCCAGGCGAACAAGGCGGCGTAAGGGTCCGTCGCGGAGAACTCGATGTTACTGTTCACCTCCGTGCCCGGGTTCGGGGTCCACACGAACGTGGCTTTCGGCGGGGGCTCCACGAGCACCAAGTTGGCGCGGGTCAGGTGGTCCACGCAGCCTTCCGGGGTGGTCACCGTGAGCGTTACCGTGTACGAGCCCGGCGATTGGTAGGTGTGCGGCAGGGGGCCGTTCGCATTGATGCCGCTGGTGCCATCACCCAGGTCCCAGATGCAGCCGCCGCCCATGTACTGCGCATCGGTCAGGTTGCTGAAATTCACGTCCAGCGGGGCGCAACCGCTGTCCGGGTCCACCGTGAAGAGCACCACGGGGAGCGGGTTCACGTCCACCGCCACGATGGCGGTGTCCGTGAGGTGATCGCACGCCCCGATCCCGTAGGACACATAGACGTAGTCCCCGGAAAGCTGCAAGGCGGGGTTCAGGATCCCCGAATGGGCACCACCGAGCGGGTCGGTCCAGCTCTGGTTGGCATCGGCCGTTGGGCCCAGCAGCGGGAAGAGCGGCGTAAGCGCACCATCGGCACAGATGGCCAGCACATTGTCGTTACCCGCCTGGGGGATCGGATCGAGGTTGATGGTGAGCGTGGCGCTGAGCGTGGGGCAGGGGGCCAGCGGTGCGGTGGTGTAGGTGTATACGCCCGGTGCGTCGCTGCCGGCATTGAAGGTGCCGCTGAACGGGGCGCCGTTCGGGTCGGTCCACGTGCCGGTGTTGTCAGGCGTGCCGTTCAGGGTGTCGAGCATCACCAGCGGTGCGGCATCGGGACACAGGCTGATGGTATTGCCCGCCCCAGGGCTCATCGCCTGTTGGATCGTCACATCCACGAAGGCGGTGTCGTTCGGGCACGGCGCATTGCCGTTCATGAGGTAGGTGTACACACCGGAGGGGTCGGTGGCGGGATCGAGCGTTCCGCTGAACGCGATGCCGTTGGGGTAGGTCCAGGTGCCGCCGAACTGGGGCGTGCCGGCCAGGTTCATGTACAGGATGTCCGTACCGTCGCTGGTGCAATAGGCGAGCGCCACGTCCTGGCCCGCATCGGCATGGGCCATGGTGTTCACGGTGACGATGCCGGTGGAGGGGCACATGCCACCGGTGCCCACGGCGTAGTAGTAGTCCCCCGCAGGATCGGTGCCGGGCACGAAGATGCCGGAATGGGGGGCGCCGTTCGGGTCGGTCCAGTCCCCGCCAGGCACGGGGGTTCCGCCCAGCAGCGGGTAGAGCGGGAAGGAGGGTGCCGCATCACAGACCAGGGTGTCACCGGGCAGCATGGCGGCGGCCATCTGCACCCACACCACCAGGTTGTAGGTGGCCGTGAGCGGCGGGGTCCCGTTGTCCGTGGCCTCGAAGGTCACGATGTGATAGCCCAGGTCGGCCACCGTGGGGGTGAACTGACCGATGATCTGCACCGTGTTGCCGGGGATGTTGGTGACCACCGCGTAGTTGCTGAGCGTGGGCGCGTACGAGGTGGCGGTGGTGGTCTGGCCCGGCTCCGGGCTCAGGAAGGTCATGTCCAGCTGCGAGGGCAGGCCCACACAGGCCACCAGCGTGTCACAGAGGTACACCCCGCTGCCGATGGGGGGGATGTTCGAGGTGGACACGGAGGTGGTGAAGACGAAGTTCTTGTTGTCGAGCCAGCTCACCCCGTCGTTGAGCCCGAAGGGGCCGTCGTAGGCGGTGCCCGGCTGATCGGTGCGCGTGAACTGCAGGTAGTCGATGCCGTTGCCGCGGTTGGCGCCCACGGTGGCGGGGGTCCCGCCGAAGCCGTTCACGCCACCCGAGGCCGAACCCGTGGTCCACTGCATGTCCTGGTAGCAGAAGCTCACGTTCTTGCCGATGCCGATCACCGGGTCGTTGCCGTCGGTGAGGATGAGCTGGAAAGTGTTCAGCATGTTCGTCTGCATGCTGAAGTAGCCCACGCCCACCCAGTTCACATACACGGCGGTGGGGGTCACCTTGTACCACACCTGGCCTGCACCCCGGGTGTCCACGTCGGCCCAGAACGGGGCCAGCATGGCGTAGTTCGAGCTCGGGAAGGCGCTGGACGAGAAGGTGCCCCAGGAGGAGCCGAAGGAGACGTTCCCATTGTTGTTGATGTACAGGGAGGTGTAGAGGTCGCCGTACAGGTTGAAGGTGAAGGGGATGGGGATCTGCGCGGTCGATTGATCGTCGTTGGGCGGCATCGCCAGCGTGTAGGTGGCGTCCGGGGCGATCCAGCAGTCGCACACGTTGCCACCACCGCGCAGGTTGCCGGGTGCAGGCAGCTGCCGGGTGTTGGTGGGAACCTCGGCAGGCGGCAGGCGGTAATAGGCGGGCAGCTCACCACGCAGCTTCAGGCTGTCGTATTCGGACAGCGAGAGCTGACGGATGCCCACCTGGGCCGTGGATGACAAGGTGCATGCAGCGACCAGAAGGACCGTCGACAGAAGGGAGCGTGTGTGTCGGGTCATGGCTCGGTCGGTTACCGGAACAGGTAGATCGTCTGGCCTTTGGTGAACGGCCGGCCGTCACCATCAAGCCCTTCGATCGCATAAAAGTAGTACCCCTGCGGACAGGCCTGGCCGTTGAGGTCGCGGCCATCCCAGGCCTTCAGGTCGTTGGCGCTGAACACCAGACGGCTGTCGAGGGCGTAGTAGATGCGCACATTGATGTTGGTGATGTTCTCCGCGCGCACCTCCAGCACATCGTTCACACCGTCGCGCATGCCCGGGCTGAAGGCGTTCGGGATCCACAGCACCGGCGGAGCGGCCGGGAAGGCCTCTTCCGGTTGCTCGGTGGCGGTCGCGGCCGGTGCGGGTTCGGGATCAAGCTGGCCTTGCACCAAGCCTACGCCGGGGATGGACTCGGTCTGCGCGATCTCCGGCCTGGCCAGGGTGCGTTCGTAGAGCTGGGACATGATGGCGTTCACCGTTTCGATCCCATGTTCGTCCGCACGGTTCCCCGTGTCCTCGCCAAGATCGACCGGTCCGCTCGGGGCCGCGGCGGTCCCACGGTCCTTGTTATCAACGGTAAAGCGTGCATCCGGCTGGGCGCCCGGCATGGCCTTATCGGGTATGGCGGATGCGGGGGACTGCGCCACGGTCATCCCGGTGGTGCCCGCTTGCGGCTCCTGATGCACAGGCGGCACCGGGGCGTTCACCGTGGGCACCTGGGGTGCGGTCGTTGCCACAGGCGTGGCGGCTGGTGATCCAGGGCTGAGGGTCCACAGCAGCACACCGCCGGTGACGACCGCTGCCGCGAGGCCGGCCGCGAGCCAGCCGCCGAAGCCCGATCCGCCGGCCGCGCCGGCAGCGGCACCATGACCCAATTGGCCGCTGATGCTGTTCCACACACCGGGGTCCACGTCCACCGCGTGGTCCTTGAAGCGCTCCTTCAACAGGTCCGAGAGGCCATCGGGCGCGGCCGCTGAAGCCAGCTGTCCACTGATCGCCTGCCACACACCGGGGTCCACGTCCATCGCGTGGTCCGAGAAGCGCTCCTGGAGGAGGTCCTTGAGGTTATCCTTCGCTGCCATCACCGTAGAGTTCGGCCGCTTCCTTGGGAAGCAGGCGGCGCAGGTAGGCCCGCGCCTTCATGAATTGTGATTTCGAGGTGTTCTCGCTGATGCTCATCATGTCCGCGATCTCCTTGTGGGCGTAGCCCTCTATCGCGAACAGGTTGAACACGGTGCGGTAGCCGGGGGGAAGGGCCTGGATCAGGGCCAGGATCTCCTCGGTGGTCATGCCGCTGAGCACGTGCTCATCCTCGGCGTGCAGGTGCTCCGCATCGCTCAGGTCCACGCTGTGGTCATAGGGCTTGTTGCGGCGGATGTGGTCCAGGGCGGTGTTCACCATGGTGCGCGCGATCCAGCCGCCCAAGGGGCCGTCGCCCCGGTAGTGGTCCATCTTCTGGAACACCTTCACGAAGCCGTCCTGCAACATGTCCTGGGCCTGTTCCCGCCCGTTCGCGTAGCGCATGCAGATGCTCATCATCTTCCGCGAGTAGGCCTTGTACAGGGCCTTCTGCGCGATCGGATCGCCCTTCAGGCATCCCGCTACCAGCTGCTCGTCCGTCATGGCGTCCGGGGGTGATGATGCGCTCCGGGGAGGAAAGGTTGCCCGGAACCCCGTGAAATTACGGCCGTTGCGCGGGGTTCGGGGGTGGGGCACACGGCCAATGGCTACCTTTGCCCGCTTTTACAGGGCTTAATCCCTGAGCCTCAGGCATTCCGCGACCGCCATGGACAACATCCGCAACTTCTGCATCATCGCCCACATCGACCACGGCAAGAGCACCCTGGCCGACCGCCTGTTGCAGATGACCAACACCATCGCCGACCGCGACATGCAGAACCAGGCGCTGGACGATATGGACCTGGAGCGCGAGCGGGGGATCACCATCAAGAGCAAGGCGATCCAGATGGACTACACGTACCAGGGAAAGCCGTACAAGCTGAACCTGATCGACACCCCGGGCCACGTGGACTTCAGCTACGAGGTGAGCCGCAGCATCGCCGCCTGCGAGGGTGCCCTGCTGATCGTGGACGCCACCCAGGGCATCCAGGCCCAGACCATCAGCAACCTGTACCTGGCCCTGGAGCACGACCTGGAGATCATCCCCATCCTCAACAAGATGGACCTCCCCAGCGCCAACCCCGAGGAGGTGAAGGACCAGATCGTGGACCTGCTCGGCTGCCGCCGCGAGGAGATCATGGCCGCCAGCGGCAAGACCGGCCTGGGCGTGGACAAGGTGCTGGAGGCCATCGTGGAGCGCATCCCCGCGCCCAAGGGCGACCCCCAGGCGCCCCTGCAGGCGCTGATCTTCGACAGCGTCTTCAACAGCTTCCGCGGCATCATCGCCTACTTCCGCATCATGAACGGCTCGCTCCGCAAGGGCGACAAGGTGAAGTTCTTCAACACCGGGGTGGAGTACAATGCCGACGAGGTGGGCGTGCTGAAGATGGACCTGCGCCCCAAGGACCGGCTGAGCGCGGGCGACGTGGGCTACATCATCAGCGGCATCAAGACCGCCAGCGAGGTGAAGGTGGGCGACACCATCACCCAGGTGGACCGCCCCTGCGCCGAGGCCATCAAGGGCTTCGAGGACGTGAAGCCCATGGTGTGGGCCGGCATCTTCCCGGTGGACACCGACGAGTACGAGGAGCTGCGCGACGCCATGGAGAAGCTCAAGCTCAACGACGCGAGCCTCACGTGGACGCCCGAGAGCAGCGCCGCGCTGGGCTTCGGCTTCCGCTGCGGCTTCCTGGGCCTGCTGCACATGGAGATCATCCAGGAACGCCTGGAGCGCGAGTTCAACATGACGGTGATCACCACCGTGCCCAACGTGGGCTATACGGTGACCAAGACCAACGGCGATGTGGTGGATGTGCACAACCCGAGCGAGCTGCCCGAGATCATGCACATCGAGCGCATCGAGGAGCCCTACATCAAGGCGCAGATCATCACCAAGGCCGAGTACACCGGGGCGATCATGACGCTGTGCATCGAGAAGCGCGGCATCCTCATCGGGCAGAACTACCTCACCACCGACCGCGTGGAGCTCAGCTTCGAGCTGCCGCTGGGCGAGGTGGTGTTCGACTTCTTCGACAAGCTGAAGTCCATCAGCCGCGGCTACGCGAGCTTCGACTACCACCCCATCGGCTTCAAGGAGAGCGACCTCATCAAGCTCGACATCCTGCTGAACGGGGAGAAGGTGGACGCGTTGAGCGCCCTCATCCACCGCGACCACGCGCACGAGCTGGGCAAGAAGATGTGCAGCAAGCTGAAGGAACTGCTGCCCCGCCAGCAGTTCGACATCCCCATCCAGGCCGCCATCGGCGCCAAGATCGTGGCGCGCGAAACGGTAAAGGCCCTGCGCAAGGATGTGACCGCCAAGTGCTACGGCGGCGACATCAGCCGCAAGCGCAAGCTGCTGGAGAAGCAGAAGGAGGGGAAAAAGCGCATGCGGCAGGTGGGCAGCGTGGAGATCCCGCAGCAAGCCTTCCTTGCGGTGCTGAAGTTGGACTAGGGAACTCGCCTTCGCTGAAGCTACGGCGAGCAAGGGAAGCGCATGCGGCAGGTGGGTAGCGTGGAGATCCCACAGCAGGCCTTCCTCGCGGTGCTGAAGCTCGACTGATCACTCCACCACGAAGCGCGCGGCCCCCAGTCCTTCCACCCGTAGCACATACAGCCCGGGGGCGAGGTCGCCGCGGTCGATGGTGAGGGTGGTAGTGCCGTTGCCACGCAGGCTGCGCACCACCCGCCCTTGGGCATCGACCAACACGATGCGTGCGTCCATCGACAGCGGTTCCGTGAACTGGACGCGGGCCTTATCGTTCATGGGGTTCGGCAGGATGCGCGGGCCGGCCGTGGCGGCCCCGATCACCACCGTGGCGATGTAGGGGAAGGCCACGCTCGAGGAGGTGCAGCCGTGCTCGTCCGTCATCGCCACACTATAATCCCCGCTCTGTTGAGGCTGCAGATAAGCCTGTGTGGCACCGTTCACGGGCGCTCCGTTCAACAGCCATTGGTAGGCGTAGCTCATGGTGTCCATGAAGTAGGTGTACGCGTACAGCGCATCGATGTCGACGAACACGCTGGCTTGCCAGTCGATCTGAGCACAGTTGATGATCGTGTTGCGCACGGTATTGGTGATCACCGGCGGATTGAGGTCAAAGAAGATCCCTGCATTGTTGTCGATTGACGCAAGATGCGGCAGGCCGGTCACCGGCCTCACCCTGAAGCGAACGAAGCCATGGCTGGCCGTTTGGCTCGCCCCGCTGTCGGGCAGTTGGATGCCATCGAAGCGGAACACGGCCTTTCCGGTGGCCCCCACGGAAACCCCGGTCAGGTCATGCGAGGCCCCGAGCACTTGCAGCGTGCTCCATTGCAGCGCACCGCTCAGGTCGTCCTCGATCACCACGGTCTGTGCGGTATCGTTGCCGGTGTTCTGGAAGCGCACGGTGTAGGTGAGCCAATCCGTACCCGCGTCGATCCCGCCCCATGCACCGTCGCCTTTGGGTTCGACGAGCTTGTCGTTGGGGTCGTATGCGCAGGTGATGATCTGCACCCACGGCTGGCTCGAAACGATGTGCAGCGCACCGAGGCTGTCGATCTCGAACACATCGACCACGCTGTGGGCAGTGTCGCCGATGGACTGGAAGCCGGGTGCTTGCAGGGTGAGCGTGGACTGCCAGGCGGCGAACAACCCCAACGTATCCACATGCCAGTACAAGGTGTTCCCAACAGCGGAGTCCGGCGCGGGGTATGGCGTGCTGAAGGCGAACAGCGGATCGAGCGTGAGGGAGATCAGGAGGTCGGGTCTTGTGGTGCCCTGGTTCAGCAGGTTCACGATCGCCGGGCCGAAGCCCATGCACGGGCTTGAGACGGGTACGATCGAAGCCTCGATCACCGTGGTGTCCGTCGTTGCGATCCATCCGAAGTCGAGGGAATCGACGGTGGGTGTCAGGCTGCCGAGGTGTACGGTGTAGCTGGCGGAGTCGGAACTGAGCTGCCACCACTGGGCGGGCAAGGGAGGGCTCAGCACGTAGGTGCCGCTGTCCTGCGGTGCGAAGAGGTAGTTGGCCGCGTTGTTGCTGAAGACCCCGCCGCTGTTGGGCGATACCTGTACCAGCTGCCAGGGTGCTGGCGGTTCGGCGGGGCCCGCGATGCCGTCCTGGTCGAGATCGATGAAGCACATTCCGGTGGCCTGGTAGCCGGCCGGATTCCCAGCGCAGATCAAGGTGCTCGTCACGTAGTCCGCGGAGCCCAGTTCATCATGACGGAAGATCGCCATGGCTCCCCACGTGTACACCGCCCCGGCGGCGATCTGCGACGGGCTCAGCACACCGAAGCTGAACGATGGCGGCGGGTATGAACAGGCATCGATCCCGCCCACGGTATCCGTAGCGATCACCATGGGTCTATGGGACTGCCCGGCGGTGCCCACCATGCGCAGCGACCCATCGGGGAGCAGGTGCAACCGGGACATGTTGATCGTATCGCCCGCAGCGCCGTAACGCGCGGACCATTGAACGACACCGGTACTATCGAGCTCCACGAGGTAACTGCTGGGGTCTGACGATTGGTCGGAGCCGAGCAGTACGAGATGGCCGTTCGGTCGAAGCACAAGGTCCTTCCAAAGCACGGGCGGGGTGGCCGTGATCGACACGGCCCATTCCGGGGAGCCGAGCGGTCCATAGCGCACCACCCCCGGGGCTCCGGCGGCCACCGTGCAACCGCTGGGCGTTCCTACGAGCGCAACGGGCATCCAGTCGTTCATCGCCCAGCAACCTTGCCAGATGGTCGAGAGCGAGTCCGTGAGCTTGTGCAGCGCATATCCGGCATCGCTCCCGATCGCCACGAGCATGGCGCCGTCCGGTGAACAGCTCACCTTGCCTGCGGCCGCATAGCCGATGTCGTCGTACTTGAACCCGTGCGTTACCCGTGCGGAATCCAGGTCCACCCGGTACACCTCACCGGAAGAGCCGAAAAGGGAGCTCATTCGTCCGCCCACGATGGCGCTGTGCGCATCGAGCAAGGCCGTACTGAGCAGCGTTTCGTTATGGCTGTCCACGGTGGTGCGAGCCCAGATCGGTGTGCCAAGACTGTCGAATCGGGCCATCAGCATGGAGGTGCCAGTGGGTCCCTGTACATCGAGGTTCGCCGATCCCGCAACAAAGAGGTCCCCGTTCGCCAGCACGGTCACATCCTCGAAGGTCTGCTCATCATACGGCTCACCCGTGTATGAGCCCGCGAAGTCGACCCCGATCGAGGAATAGGTCTTCAACCAGCGCACGTTGCCAAAGCGGTCCAGGCGCATCAGGAAGCCGTCCGGTCCGGTGACCCCGGTCAGGATCAATCCATCGTCCGGGGTGGTGCATGAGCCACGCAGTTGCAGGTCGGCGGGTTGGTCGTACGTGCGGATGAAGGTGACCTGTGCATGCAGGTTTATGAGCAGGCTTAGCGCCAGCGTGGTGATCGCAATACGCGGTGCGTTCATGGTGCGTGAGGCTGAAGCTAAGACGCAGCGAGGGAAAGGGCGTTGCCGTGGTCCGTTGACGGTCCGGTGCGGAATGGACGGATCACTCCACCACGAAGCGCGCGGCCCCCAGTCCTTCCACACGCAGTACGTACAGCCCTGGGGCGAGGGCGTCGCGGTGGATGGTGAGGGTGTTGGTGCCGTTGCCGCGCAAGGTGCGGAGGATGCGTCCCTGCACGTCGAGCACCTGCACCAAGGTGTTGCCGGGCACAGGTTGCGCGCAGGTGACGTGGAGGTGGTCGCGCATGGGCACAGGGAACACGTGCAAGGCCGGTGCGATGGGCGTAGCGGTGATGAGGCCTGTGCCGATGTTGCCCCCGTTGCGCATCCATGCCGCGCTATGGCCGGCGGCAGAGCACGTGATCACATCGGTGAGCCCGTCTCCATCCACATCGGCCAGGGCGAGGTGGTCGGTGCCGCTGTTGATGGTCTGGTCCGCGAGGAGCAGCTCGGGGGCGAAGATGCCGAGCCCCATGTTGAGCCAGGTGACCACCTCGCGGTTGGAGCGGATGGCCACCAGGTCCGGCGAGCCGCTGTTGTCGATGTCGCCCACCGCATAGGCCGTTGCGTTCGCCATGAATTGCTGGCCCATGGTCCAAGTGCCCGCATTGTTCAGCAGTGCTCCGATCCGCTCCCCCGTGAACACCAAGAGGTCCTCCCACCCATCGGCGTTGAGATCGATGCCGGTGAGCACCGGACTGTTGTGATCGAGTTCGGGGAACGGGAACGGGACGGGGGCGAGCACCTGCGAGGTGGAGAAGTTCCCCAGGCCATCGTTGGCCGACCAGAACAGCGCGGTGGCTGGGATGCCGACCCACACGATGTCCGCATCACCATCCGCATCCGCGTCGCATACCGTTTCGGAGAAAGGTGGATCGGGCGATCCCGTGGGCCAGGTCTGGGTCGGTCCGAAGATCCCGTTGCCGGCATTGCTCGCGGTGGTCAGTTCAAAGTTCAGGCCCTTGTACAGAAGGTCCACATCGCCGTCCCCGTCGAGGTCTCGAAGGCAGGGTGGCCTCCCCACGATCAGGTCGCTGAGGAAGTTGCCGCCCACCGTACCCGATGGCTGCGGTGATACGCCATCGCTCAGGAAGTTGTGCATGCGATGGCTGCTCCCCGTGATCGAATCGGTCCAGCGCATCACTGCGTCGTCGTCGCCGTCGCCATCCAGGTCGGCCGTTGTGGCCTCGACGAGGCTCGAGGCCGCCACCCACAATGGCTCAGCGGCGTCAGCGAACGATCCGCTGCCCGGGTTGCGGTGAAGGGCGGCATGCAACGGGTAACTGCCATTGTCGATCGGCGACCAGGTGTTCTGTCCGAGCACGAGCACATCGCTGTCCGCATCCCCATCCACATCGAGCACCACCACCCGCTCGGGCCGGTCCACCGAGGTCAACAACCGCCGGAAGCCGTTGACACTGTATTGGATGAACAGGCCGGAATTGTCCAACGTGACGATGTCATCCATTCCGTCGAGGTCCAGGTCGCCGGTACCGAGCGCCCGTGGTTCCTCTGCGTCGAACGGAGCCCATGGCGCAGGCCCACCAAGCGCCCCGCTGCCGTCGTTCAGCAGCACGACATCAAAGCAGGTCACGGCATAGTCCCATCGGTATGAACCGGCCAGGTCGCGGTCGCCATCCCCATCGATGTCCAGGTCGTGCAGGCCGGCCAGCAGCGGCAGGGATCCACCGCCCACGAAGGCGAAGGTCTGCTGCGCGCCGAAGGAGCCGAGGCCCTGGTTCAGGAAGCCAACGACCGCGGGGCCCGGGGCCGGGCTCACGAATAGGATGTCGGGCGCACCATCACCATTGAGGTCGGTGAGCAGGGGGTCGCTGAGCGCGCCACCGCCGGCCAGCGGCATGCTGGTGAACGCACCGTTGCCGTCGTTGGCGTACCAGGCCGTCCCCGGTCCGCTCACCGCGATGTCCGGATCACCGTCCTGGTCCACATCACCCACCGCGCACAGGTTGGTCAACGGCAGACCCAAGGGAGCCCCGGTCCAACTGAGGATGGGTTGGGATGGGCCGAAGGACCCACCGCCGAGGTTCTCGTTCCAGCGCAGGGTGAGCATGCCGTTCACGTCGACATGCGCCAGGTCAACGTCACCGTCGAGGTCCACATCCGAAAGGTGTACATCATAAGGGTCAGGTGTGTTCACCACCAGGTCCTGAAGCGGTAGATAGTCCCCGCCACCGAGTCCTCGGGCCCAGCGGATCCGATCACCGGAAAGGTCACCTACCACCACGTCCTGGACCAGGTCGTTGTCGATGTCGCCCATGCGGATGTCCGTGGCGGTGGCGACACCCAGGTCCATCGCAACGCGGAAAGTGTCGGGCGCCACCTGTTGGTGCAGCAAAAGCCGATCGCCGGCGCCGCGCAGGACGTCGATATCCCCGTCCCCGTCGGCATCGGCGCAGAGCAGGGCCGCAGTGGTCGTGGTATGCAGGAAACGCTGTTCCGGAAGCAGCTGCGCGATGACCCCGGATGCGACCACGAAGCATGCGGAGCATAGGAACGGCCGATGGAGCTTCATGGGAACAGGTTCATGTCGTCGCTCATTCAACTACAAAGCGGACCGCTCCTAAGCTGTCCACACGTAGCACATACAGCCCGGGGGCGAGGTCGCCGCGGTCGATGATGAGGGTGTTGGTACCGTTGCCGCGCAAGGTGCGGAGGATGCGGCCCCGGACATCGAGCACCTGCACCGATGCGTTGCCGGGCACAGGTTGCGTGCAGGTGACGTGGAGGTGGTCGCGCATGGGCACAGGGAACACCTGCAAAGCCGGAGCGATGGGCGGAGCGGTGATGAGGCCTGCGCCGATGTTGCCCCCGTTGCGCATCCATGCAGCGCTGTGTCCGTTGGCGGAACAGGTCACCACATCGAGCAGCCCATCGTTGTCCATATCGGCCAGGGCGAGGTGGTCGGTGCCGCTGTTGATCGTCTGGTCGGCGAGAAGCAGTTCGGGTGCGAAGACCCCGAGCCCCATGTTGAGCCAGGTGACCACCTCGCGGTCGGAGCGGATGGCCACCAGGTCCGGCGAGCCGCTGTTGTCGATGTCGCCCACCGCGTAGGCCGTGGCGAAGGTGCTGAACGTCTGCCCCGAGTTCCACGTGCCCGCGTTGTTCAGCAGCACCGCGATGGAATCGCCTGTGAAGGCGACCAGGTCCTCCCAACCATCGTTCGTGAGGTCCACGCCGAGGATGATCGGGCTGTTCGTGACCGCATCCACGTTGAAGGGGATCGGCATGGCAAGAAGGGACTGAAAGCTGCCGAATCCGCCAAGTCCATTGTTGGGGGCCCAGGATAACGGTCCTCCCATGGGGTCCATCACCACCAGGTCCGCGTCCCCATCGACATCCACATCGCAGGTGGTGGAGGCAAGCGCGAATGCTGGGGCGTTCGTGGACCAGAGCTGTTCGGGCCCGAAGAAGGCGTTCCCCAGGTTCATGGCCGTGAACACGCCAACCGGGCCCGAGAGGCTGATCCGGTTGATGTCCAGGTCACCATCCTGGTCGAGATCCCGGAGCCACGGTGTGCTCATCACGGAGGGTACCACGGTGAACGCCTGACCGATCTGACCGCTGGAGTCCGGAACCCCGTTCATCGTTCGCATGACCATCACCTTCTTCGTGGAACCACTTATCGGGTCTCCCCACATCGCGGCCACATCGTCGTCGCCATCCCCATCGAGGTCGCCTGCATCGGCCTCGCTCAGTGCCGAACGCGAGGTCCACGTGCACAGGGTGGCGTCGGACAACAGGCCATTGCCAAGGTTCAAGTGGAGCCCCGCAGGCAGCGGATCATCACCTTCGGCCGTGAACCATCCCCAACCATAGGCTGAGCACAGGGTGAGGACCTCCGGAAATGCGTCATTGTTGGTATTGAGCACGACCACACGGGCCGGGGAGCCGACCGAGCCGAGCGGGGCGATGGGGGCGTTGCTGGCGAAACGCACATGGGGCCCCCTGTTGCTGCAGGAAACGATGTCGTCCTGGCCATCTCCATCCACGTCGCCGGTGGTGAACGACTGCAGATCGAGCGCATGGAATACGTCGAGCATGGTCGGGAAGCCGCCTAGCCCATCGTTGTTCAGGGTCAGGATGCAGTTCGAGTTGTTGGCTCCCAGTTCGCAGGACATGACGAGGTCGAGGTCGCCGTCACCGTTCACATCCGCTGGACGGGCACCGGTGACATAGGTGTTGTAGCTGCTTCCGCCGACCTGCTGGAGCACCTGGATCGGGCCGAACGTGGAATTGCCGAGGTTGAGGAGCGCGGCCATGGTCGCCGTGGCGGTCATGTTCACCGCATAGGTGACCACGAGGTCGGGATCGCCGTCCCCATCCAGATCGGTGAACAGGGGTTCGGCGCCCGCAGCTGGTAGCGCCGGGAGAGTATGCACCGTGAAGCTACCCGAGCCATCGTTCTCCCACCATGCGAACGACGGTCCCGCCATGGCCAGATCGGCATCCCCGTCCAGGTCCACATCGCCCACCGCGATGAAGTTGCCCCGCGGGGAGGTGCTGGAGGCACCGGCAGCACTGGTGATCAGCGTGCTCGGCCCGAACGAGCCGGCGCCGAGGTTCGCGTTCCACCGGTAGCCCGTGGATACGGCTCCATCGGCGTGCAGCAGGTCCAGGTCGCCATCGCCATCCAGGTCGGTCACATGAACATCGTACGGGTTGGGCGTTCCGCTCACCAGGTCCTGGAGCGGGAGATAGGCTCCACCGCCCAGCCCTTTCGCCCAACGGATCCGGTCGGCGTCCACATCGCCGGCGACCACATCGGTCACGCCATCAGCGTCGATGTCCGCGGTGCGGATGTCGTAGGCCCTGCAGCTTCCGAGCACATGCACGACCCTGAAGGATCCCGGTGCGTACTGCTCGTGCAGCACCAGGGTCCCGTCGGCGCTGCGCGCGATATCCATGTCACCGTCGCCATCCGAGTCGAACACGGCATACCCGTCGGAGAGCTGGGGGTACAGGAAACGCTGTTCCGGAAGCAGCTGCGCGATGACCCCGGATGCGACCACGAAGCATGCGGAGCACAGGAACGGCCGATGGTGCTTCATGGGAACAGGTTCATGTCGTCGCTCATTCAACTACGAAGCGGACCGCTCTTAAGCTGTCCACACGCAGTACGTACAGCCCGGGGGCGAGGTCGCCGCGGTCGATGGTGAGGGTGTTGGTACCGTTGCCGCGCAAGGTGCGCACCAAGCGGCCATGGGCGTCAAGGATCCCAAGGGTGGATCCGGTTCCACAGGGGCGGTCGAGGATCACACGGGCCTGATCATTGAAGGGGTTGGGAACGAGGTGCACGTCAGCGCGGGGGCGCTCGGACACGCCGGTCACGATCATGTTGATCGGTGCGCTCAACACCGTGCAGCCATCGTACGGATCGGTGAGCGCCAATTGGTACATGCCGCTCTGCGAGACATAGAGGTATGCGAACGTGGCACCGGGGACCGGGTCGCCGTTCAGCAGCCATTGGAAGGAGAAGCTGGGCGGCGGCGGCGGTTCAAAGACCGATCCGTGATAGAGCCACAGGCCATCCACGATCACCACCGGCGCCGGTGCGTTCACGCAATCGATGATGGTGTTGCGCACCGTGTTGGTGATCACTGGTGCGTTCTGGTCGAAGATGATCCCTGCGAGGTTGTCGATAGCCGTAAGGTGCGGCAGGCCCTGCACCGGCTTTACCCGGAAGCGCACGAAACCATGGCTGGCCGGTTCGTTCACATTGCTGTCCGGCAGCATGATCCCATCGAAGTGGAAGGTGGCCAGGCCGTAGCCGTTCAGGGAAGCGCCCGTGAGCGTGTGCGAGGCGCCGAGCACCTGCAGGCTGCTCCGGTCGAGATGCGTGCTCAGGGGGTCCTCGATCACCACGGTATGCGCCGTGTCGTTCCCCGTGTTCTGGAAGCGGATGGTGTAGGTGAGCCACTCCGTGTCCGGCGCAATGCCATGAAGCGGCCCCACGCCCACCGGCTCTACCTGCTTGTCGTTGGGGTCGTAGGAGCAGGAGATCAGGCTCTCGACCATGTCCGTGCCTAAGAGCACAAGGTTCCCCAAGCTGTCAACCTCCGTTACGGTCAGCGCGAACTGTACACTGTCCCCTTGATACTGTGCGGACGGAGGTTCAAAGGTCAGCTGGACCTGTGCGACCTGGAAGTGACCGAGCGTGTCCATGTGCCAGTAGAGCGTGCTGCCCACCAGGGAATCCGGTGCCGGTTGGGCTGTGCTGAACGTGAGCAAGGGGTCGAACTGCAGGGCCAGAACAAGGTCCGGTCGCGTGGTGCCCATGTTCTCCACGGTGATCCAGTGATGGGTGGGGTTCAGGCATCCGGTGGTCGAGGCGGCCACGAAAGCGAATTCCACCAGCGTGGTGTCGATCAAGGGGTACCAGCCGAAGAAGAGCGAATCCGCCTGGGGGTTCAAGCTGTTCAGTGTCACGGTGTAGCTCGCGGAATCGGTGCTCAGCTGCCACCAGGGTGCTGGCGGTATGCCGGTCAAGGTGAAGGTCCCGCTGTCCAAGGGGGTGAGGACGTAGCTTCCGTCCATCAGCGTGAACAGGTTGCCGCTCGGTGGTGCGAAGGAAAGCTGTGCGAAAGGGACGCCGGTGTCCGTGGGGTCCGGCACACCATCCTCGTCAACATCGAAGAACTGGATGCCGGTGGCCAGAAGGCCCGGTGATGGACCCGCGCAGACGATCGTGCCGGGCACGTATTGGGCGGTGCGCACTTCTTCGTGGGGGTCGGGTATCCAAGGCCCCTCCATGGTACCGCCAGCGGGTGTGCTGGGCACCAGGTTGAGCGTGCCCAGCACCGGGGACACTGGCGGGAACGTGCACGATGCCAGCTGGCCCACGGCATCCACCGCGACCACGGTGACCTGCCCGTTGGTGGTGCCCACCATGCGCATGGAGCCATCGGCGAGCAGGTGGAGCTGATCGAGCTGCACGGTGTCGCCAGGTGCGCCATAGCGCTGCGCCCATTGCAAGGCGCCGGTGCTGTCCAGCTCCAGCAGGAAGCTGAAGCGGTCCGGTGCGGCGGTGCGGCCCAGCAATAGAATGTCGCCATTGGGCCGCATCGCCAGGTCCGCCAGCGTGCAGCCCGGTGTGGTGGTGATGGTGTGTGCCCATTGGATGTTGCCGACGGCATCGACCCGGATCACACCTTCCGCAGCAAGCGCCACGGTGCACCCGCTGGCGCTTCCGGCCACGTGGGTCGGCTGGAAGAGGGACCACCCCCTTGCCCACAGGGGTGCGAACGTCAAGCCCATCTTGTGGATGAACCTGCCGCTGATCACCAGCAGGCCTCCATCTGGGCTCAGCTCGAGCCCGGTGATGCCCGCCTCGTAGGGATCATCCCATTCCCAGGAGATCGGGATCGAGCCGTCATCCAGATCGACCAGGAACACATCACCGCTCTGGCCAAGGGCGTTGCCCCGATGATTCCCGACCAGGGCTTGGTCGGCCGCGTAAAGGGTGGTGGAAAGGAAGGCTTCGCTGTACAAGCTGTTCATCTTCGTGGCCCACAGCAAATCGCCCAGGCTGTCGAAGCAGGCCATCATTTCCCTGGAATCCGGGATCCAGTTGGAGGTGTCCACCCCGCTTCCCACCACCAGCACATCGCCGTTCGGGCGCAGCATCACATCCCGGAAGTATTCCTGGTCATACGTACCTGTCGCATCCACGGGGGCGTCGTAAGTGTGCGACCAGATGATGTTGCCGTACGGGTCCAGCCGCGTGATGTGGTTGATGCCCTGCGCGGCACCGGCCAACACCATCCCGCCATCCGCCGCAAGGGCCGAGCACGACGCAGTGTACAACCCGGCCGGTCCGTAGGTCCGGATGAAGGTCGTCTGTGCCGTGCAGGCAGCGCCCCATGCCAAGGCCGCCAAGGTGGTGAGGATCTTGGCGCAGGTGGTGTTCATGACGTTGAAGGTAGCTCAACCCCAAGACGCGGCCCGGCCGGTTCCGTTGCCATGAATACCGCGTGCTCTTGGGCCGTCGGCGCGGGAGTCGAAAGGGCCGTTCGCTCCGGTGCACCTGCCAGCGGCTGGCAGGCCAGCGGTCCAGGCTATCGCATCACGGCGCGTGGAGTGGTGGGGTCACCGATACGCTGTTCGCGATGATCCAGCGAGGTTCGCCCTGCGTGCGGTTGCCACGTGCACAGGTACTGGAAGAACCGAGCGATCGCGGCGTTGCACCACCGGATCAGGGCAGCTGCTCCAGTCGTGTGGCCGTGGGCAGCGTGCCGCCGATGTTCACCAGCACGGGGTCGCGGTCGTTCCCGTTCCCGGTGTACTTCACCAGGCCGTCCAGGTTCACGTCCTCCTGCCGGTAGCCGCTGAGGAAGGCCGTGGGCACGGATCCTCCGATGGCAAGCAGCACGGGGTCGCGGTCGTTGCCCGTGCCGGTGTAACGCAGCGTGGCATCGCGGAAGGCGTTCCCGGCCCACAGCACCTGGAGGCCGGCGATCGCCTTGGTGGCCTGCGCGCCGTAGGTGTTGGTGGCCGGGGCCGTCAGGTCGATGAGGGTGGGGGTTGATCCGAGCGGCAGGGCTGTCGCGGTCATTACACCCAAGTGGTTCCGGTGGCTCAGCACCACATGGTAATTGCCGGCGGGCACGGCGAAGTTCACGGCCGAGGTGCCGTCGGTGCCCACCACGTCACCGTCGCGCTGGATCAACGCACAACGCGTGGCATACGTCGTGGAGGGTGCACCGGCGGTCCGCAGCTCCACCAGCACCCAGTCCACGATGGCGTTGTTCCCGGTGGCGTTGAGCACGGCCGGCGCAACGGTCTCGCCGCCTCCCCCGTTCGCCTCGGTGAAGCCGAGCGCGGTGTAGGGTTCCGTGGCGGGGATCAGGCCCTTGGTGCGCAGGCTGTCGTGCATAAGACCGAGGTTGGTGTCGAAGGGTCCTTCGAGCAGCGCACGCAGCCGCACGTTCACGCCGGCAGGCGGGATCAGCAGGTCGGCGGTGATGGGGAAGTGGTCGCTCGCGTTCGTGGCATCGGCGGCCTGCAGGCCGAGCGCGTTGAGCGTGGTGGTGGGCATCACGGCGGTGCGCAAGGTGAAGGCCTTCATGAGGGTGGCTGCCGCGTCGGTGAACAGCAGGTGGTCGAGCAGGCCGCTCGGGTAGGCGCTGGTGTTGCTGCGCCAGGTATAGGCCATGCGCGCGTCGGTCTGCCGGGGCGCGGCGCTCACGAGCCCGGTGCCGTCCCAGTCCATGGCGCCGTCCGGCCCGTAGCTGGCGTTGTCCTGGATGTCGCCGGTGAGCAGCGTGGTGAGCTGCCGGGCCCAGCCCACGGAGTTCAGGTCGCCCGCGTACACCATGGGCGTGCCGCTGGGCACCGTGACGGTACCGCCGGGGGTCTTCGCGTCCTGCACGAACTGCACGTACGCATCGCATTGGTCCTGGCGTGTGGCATCGGCGGTGCAGCAGTTGAGGTGGGCCGCGGTGAACAGCAGGTCGGTGGCGTAGGTGGCGGGCAGGTCGATCAGGGCCGGGAACTGGCGCGAGAGCGAGGGCCATGATTGCGTGATGGGCCAGCGTGAGGCGATCACCATGTCGTAGTCGTCCTTCACCACGTACCACCCCGTGCCGCCGATCGGCAGCCAGCTGTCCAGCCGCGTCTTCACCTGGGCGGCTGTGCTGTTCACGCATTCACTGAAGCCGATCACATCCGGTGCGAGCGCGGTGAGGATGCGCTGGTACGCGCCTTGGAGCGACGCGTTGGTGATGCCGTCGCCGAGCACGTTCCACGCGGTGATGCGCACCTGGGACGCCTGCCCCTTGGCCACACCGATGGGCTGCAGGGCCTGGCTGAAGCCGTTGTCGAAGGTGTAGCTGAAGGTGGTGCCGGTGTTGGGCATCGCGTCGCCACCGTCGGTCTCGCGGAAGAGGATGCGGCAGGTGTTCCCGGAGAACAGGTCGTTCACCCCGTCGGGCTTCGCGTTGCGGGCGATGGCGATCTCGAAGGTGGTGCCGGTCACGGTGGGCAGGGGCACCAGGTCGAGCGTGCTCCACGATACGTTCGAGCTGGTACCGAAGTACTCCGTCACCGTGCGTGTGTCGAACCGCACCTGTACCTCCGCACCGTACCCGGTCTGTGCCGCAAGGCCGGTGGAGGCGTTGTTGTCCCCGTCGATGTAAAGCCGGATGGTCTGCGGCACCAGGTCGTCCTGCAGGTCGATCTCGCTGCCTACGGTAAGTTTGATGAAGAGGTACTGCTCGTCGTTCGTCACCTGCATGCCCAGCAGGTCCACGCCGGTGGCCGGTGCGTTGTTGTCGGTGAAGGTGGAGAGCGCGGCGTTCCAGTCATCGAACGCCCCGTCCATGAGGATGGCGGCGCCCTGGGCGCACAGCAGTTGCGGAAGAAGGAGGACGGGAAGGAGGAAGGAGCGTGACATGGCGCGGTGCGTGTTCCGGGCCCCGGCGATCGCGAAGGTTGGACTATTTCCGCGGTGCGGACAAGGGCAGGAGCTGCGTGCGGGGAAAGCGCACCCGGGTGTCGTGGTAGGGATACACCACAAGGAGCTCCACGAACGGCATGTCGGTGACGATCACGTTGCCCGGTGCGATGGTGGCGTGGGCGCGCCAGGGGGTCTTCCCGATGCCGCGAAGGTCCCTGCCTGTGCGGTAGAACACGGTGCGCTCACCGAGGCCTTCGGGCGGATCGGCGATCACATACGGCTCCTCCGGCGATACGGCGACCGGCCCCACCCGCTCGTGGACGGTCCATGGGTCCAGGCCCGGCCCGAAGGAACCGAGACGCAGCTTCAACTTCAAGCTGTCCAGCGTGAAAGGCGTTGCGGCCTCGAGGTGGATCACGATGGCACCGGCCGGCATCGGATCCACCTCCAGCATGATGCGGTCGGACGCCATACGCGTCGCATGGTGCTTCACCGGATGATAGGTGTGGCGCAGCGTGTCGCGCAGGTGCACTTCGATGTGCAACGGCCACGGCACACTGTCATGCGAGAGCTCCACGAAGCGCACGGTGCCGCTCATGGGCATGGTGTGGACCACGGTCCAGGTCGGCGAGGGCCTCGGCCCCGCGCTGGAAGCGGTCATCGCCTTGCGCGGGGGCACCTTGCCGGGCAGCACCCGTAGCGGTCGGCGCGCCACGGGATCGTTGAAGAGCGGGTCCACGGCGAGGGTCCGGTCGTCGATGGGCCGGAGCGGGCAGGAGGCATGCCAGCCCCGGCGATGCATGTAGGCGCTCTTCTCCTTGTTCGGCTTGTTGGCGGCGTACACCGTCCATAGCAGCATCTGGTCGCGCAGCAGGGTGTCGCCGGTGAGCGCGAAGAGGTGCTTGAGCTGCAGGATCTGGTACTGCATGTAGCCGGCGGTGAGCCCGCTGCTCGAGCGGTCGTAGGCGCTCCATTCCACGCGGTCGAAGTGCGGGAAACTGTTGCGCAGCGTGGCCAGGCAACGGTCACGCGTGCCGCACACCAGGGTGTCCCCGGGGAACCGCGCCCCGTATTCGATGAGCCCGATCAGGGCGTTGATGAAGCCGTTCAGCACATGGCGGTGCTCCCCGCTCAGGGGGTACTCCTCGATCCAGGTGCCGCCCTCCTGGGTGGTGGCCATCGTCCCCCCTTGGGCCTCCGGCTGCACCATGAAATAGGCGAGCCGCTGCAGCACAGGCGCGACGGCCGGGTCACGGGTGAGGTGCTCGTACCGGAGCAACAGGCTCATCGCCACGCCCTGGCTCATGCCGCTGTACCACGGTGCCTTGTGGTTCCCGAAGGGCCAGTCGTACGCCACCCCCAGCCCCCGTCCCCCGAAGGCCGTGTCCACCCGGGCGGTGTCGAGGAAGTAGCGTGCCTGGTCGCGCATCAGCCGGAACCAGCTGCTGTCGCCGGTCTGCACGAAGCGTTCGTAGGCGAGGATGCCACCGGTGGCGGCCGTCAGGGGGTGGTAGCGCTTCGCGTCGGTGAAGTAGCCCTCAGGGCTCAGGCCGCGCTTCGGGTCGCGCATCCACGCGTCCAGCTCGATGTGCTCGGTGAAACAGGTGTAGGGTCGCGGCACCTGGGCCTGTGCGGCGGTCAGGAGCATCAGGCCGCACACGACCTGAAGGGCGCGGAGGAGGACGGGCATCATGCGGAGGACGGGGCCAAGGTCGGCAGCGATGCCTGATGGAGGAGGGGCTGTAACTTTCGGGGTACCCGCCCCGTCCCACGCACAAGAGGCCTCCCTCCTCGATGACCCTCGCTGAATACAATAGCGCCGTGGACCTGTACGCCGATGGCATCTACCGCTTCGCGCTGAAGCACCTGCGCGACGAGGACCTGGCCAAGGACGTGGTGCAGGAGAGCTTCGCGCGCCTGTGGGTGAAGGTGGAGGAGGTGGATGCCACGAAGGCCAAGAGCTACCTCTTCACCACGGCCCACCACATCATGGTGGACGAGGTTCGGAAAAGCGGCCGAAGCACGCGCATGGAGGAGCATCACGAGGACCTGCAGTACACCTCGCAGGGCGGTCAGCCCGACCTGAAGGAGATCCTCGACGCGGCGCTCGCCACCCTGCCCGAGGTGCAGCGGAGCGTGGTGCTGTTGCGCGACCTGGAGGGCTACGCCTACGAGGAGATCGCCGAGCTCACGGGCCTGAACCTCACCCAGGTGAAGGTGTACATCTACCGCGGACGCACCGCCTTGAAGGAATACATCGGGAAACTGGACGTGGTGGTATGAGCATCGATCGCGACAACTACGAGGCCTGGCTGCTGGACCGTCTGGAAGGGCGGCTCTCTGCGGACCAGGAGCGCGCGCTCCTGGCCTTCCTCGATGCCCACCCCGACCTGCGCGAGCAGGCCCTGGCCATGGGCGTAGACCTGCCCCGTGTGCAGGCCGATGACCATTCGTTCGGTGCGCGCGATGCGCTCAAGCGCGCGCTGCCCCCCACGGGCCTGGTGGACCGCGACACCTTGGACGATCATCTCGTGGCCCGGCTGGAAGGGGACCTTCGGCCCGATCAGGAGCAGGCCCTCGCACGTTTCCTCTACGAGCACCCCGAGCATGCGCGCGATGCCCGGCTGATGGACGCCACCCGTTCGCAGGCCGTGCACACGGCCATGCCGCACCGCGAACGGCTGGAGAAGCACTTCCCCCCCAAGGGGGACGTGGACCGCGCGCGCATCACCGACTTCCTCATCGCCGCTCAGGAAGGCGAGCTCGACGCGGCACGTGCGGCGCGGCTGCGCGTGATGGTGGATGCCGATCCCGTCCTTCAGCGCGAGGAGCGTCTGCTGCGGGCGTCGCGCGTGGAGCCGGTGGTGGTCGCCTTCCCCGCCAAGGACCGCTTGAAGAAGCGCGAGGGTCGTGTGGTGCCGCTGTGGAGCTTCGGCAGCGGTGCGGTGCGCTTCGCCGCGGCGGCGAGCGTGCTGCTGGTGCTGGGCCTGGCCTGGTGGCTGTTGCGCCAGGGGCCTGCTCAAGAGGACCGCTTCGCGCAGCGCCCGGCGCCTGCACCGGCGATCGTGCCGCAGGCAGCACGGCCGTCCGATGCCATCCAACCCAGCGTCCAGGATACCGCGGCTCCGGAAGCGCGGCCCGAAGTGCGCGAGGAAGGCTCCGCGCGACCCACCGCGCCCGGTGCTAAGCCCGTTCGCGGCAGCAACGGCAAGCCCGCGGAGGTCCGTCCGTCCGCACCGCACACCGCGCCCATGCGGCCCGTGCCCGTCGAAGAGCCGCAGGAACCGGCGCCGTTGATGGCCGAGCGGCCCGCACCGGAGCACACCGCCCCGCAGGAAGGTCCCGAGGTTCCGGTCTCCGAAGCGCCCCCGCTCGCCCATGCCCCGCGCAACGCCGGAGCGCCTGCCCGCACCGTGGGCGAGCTGCTCACGGCCGGTGTGCGCGAGCGCGTGCTCGAGGAACCCGCCGACGTGCGTCCCTTGGACCGCAACGATGCCGTCGCCCTGGCCGATCGCGGGCTCAAAGGGCTCACCAAGGGCACCGGTGGCGTGGCCGTGGAGCGCAGTGCCCACCGCGACCGCTTCAAGGTGCGCCTGGGGCAGGGCCTTGCGCTCAGCGGCAGCATCGGCCGTTGATCCCCACGGCGGTGCCGCCGCGTTCCACCGCTCATCATCCCCGCGTTGCCGCTCATCACGGAAGCGATCGGAAGCTGTAACCGGCGTTGTCCCTTCGCCGTCCCATGATCACAGACCAACACTGAACGCCATGGAACGCCTGATCGCCCGCACCACCCTGCTGCTCGCCACCGTCCTCACCCTCGGCACCGCGAGCGCCGCGGAACCCTTCAAGATGGGTGTACCCACGAAGACCTCGCTGGAGCGCGCGCTCGACCGCCAGCTGAACAGGCACCTGGTCTATCCGGTGATGTCCAAGAGCGACATGAGCGGAGAGGTCACCGTGAGCTTCGTGGTGAACACCGAGGGCCGGATCGAGGTCATCAGTGCCATCAGCGACAATGAGGCCCTGCGCGCCTACGTGCTGCGCAAGCTCGGCCAGGTCGATATCGGCAGCAACCCCGAAGGCCTGTGGAAGACCTCGCACATGCGTTTCGTCTTCCGCCCGGAGGCCTGAGCCCCCGCCACTGATCGAACAGGAAAGCCCCGGGTCACCGGGGCTTTTCGTTGTCCGGAACGCGCAGCGGGCCGGTCCACCGCTCATGTCACCGGAAGCGCCGTTCATCCCCATCCGCGTAACAGGGCACGTGCAGGCGCCGTCAAAGGCATACACCGACAGTCCGGACCATCATGATCCATTTCATCACACGCACCGCCTCGACCCTGGCCGCGGTGCTCCTTCTCGGCGCTGGCCACGCCGCCGTGCCCGCCACGCCGGGTGGCACCCGCACCGCGTTGGAGCGTGCGCTCGACCGGCAGTTGAACCGCTACCTCACCTACCCGGTGATGGCCACCGAGGACATGACGGGCGAGGTCACGGTGAGCTTCGCCGTGAGCACCGACGGCCGCATCGAGGTGATCGAGGCCACCGGCACCAACCAGGCGCTGCGTGCGTACGTGCTGCGCCGCCTCGCCAAGGTGGACATCGGGAGCAACCCCGAGGGTGTCTGGCGCACCACGCACATCCGGTTCGTCTTCCGGCCCCAGGCCTGAGCGCCGCCGCTGCGTTGGAAGGCCCCGAAGCCCAGGTGGTGCCGGGGCCTTCCCGTTTTCCGAGGGGGGCTGTAACCAATCCGCCGGGCGCCCGTCCTATGGATGAACGCACCCCGAACGACCATGAAGACGCACCTCACGCTTATCGCCCTTGCGCTCACCGGGAACCTGATGGCGCAGGCGGATACGACGCAGGCCAGGCCGGATGAGCGGCACCGCCTGGAGATCGGTTATGCCCCGGGTCGGGGAGCGGCCATGGGTGTGTACTCCGGCGAGGACCACAAGGAGAAGGACCAGGACACGATCCGCATCGACCTCAAGCGCAAGATCCTCACCATCCTGGTGACCCCGAAGGATTCCGTGCTGCGCGGGGACACGCTGCAGGAGCACATCAACGACCTGCGCCGCGAGCGCCGGAACAAGTTCACCTATTGGTCCGGGCTGGATCTGGGCTTCAACAACTGGGTGGGCCCCGACGGCAGCAGCGACCTCGACAAGAAGGACGAGTTCATGCAGCTCGATGCGGCACGCTCGCGGTTCTTCGCCATCAACTTCATGGAGCAGAAGGTCGAGTTCGGCGACCACCGTGCCGGCCTGCTCACGGGCCTCGGCCTGGAGTGGACCAGCTACCACCTGGTGAACAACGTGCTCCTTGCGTACAACGCCGACTCGGTGTACGGGGTGACCATGGAGGAACCGGTCTACACCAAGAACAAGCTGCGGCAGACCGGGTTGCGCGTGCCCCTGATGGTCGAGTTCAACACCAAGCGTGCGCCGGTGCCCAGCACGGCGGAGGACGTGCGGGCCTTGGAGAAGGCCGGCGGTTACAGCCGCAAGGGCAACTTCCACATCGCCATGGGCGTGGTGGGCACCTGGTACTTCGACACCATGTACAAGCAGAAGTACAAGGCCTATGGCGACAAGCAGAAGGACCGCAGCAGCGGCGACTACCACCTGCTGCCGTATCGCGCCGCGGCCACCGTCCGCATCGGCTGGGGCGGCTGGAACTTCTTCGGCGAGTACGCGCTCACCGAGCTGTTCGCCGACGGCAAGGGACCCTCGCTCACGCCCTTCAACGTGGGCCTTACCGTGATCGGGTTCAACTGAGCGGAGGCCGGGACCTCCCGCGCGACAAGGGACCTGCTCCGTTGACCCATCGGAAGGGCCGACCCGGGGAACCGGGTGCGGCCCTTCGACCTTCCATCGGACCGGTGGATCGGCCTATTTTCGCGGTCCCTGATCAGAACGCACAGTCCATGGGCCGCATCTTCGAGAAACGCAAGCACAAGATCTTCGCCCGCAACGCGAAGCTCAGCAAGCTCTTCACCCGCATCGGCAAGGAGATCGCCATGGCCGTGAAGGCCGGTGGCCCGAGCCCCGAGGCCAACACGCGCCTGCGCATGGCCATCCAGAACGCCCGCGGGGTCAACATGCCGAAGGACAACATCGAACGCGCGATCAAGAAGGCGGCCGGCGGGGGTGAGGCCGACTACCAGGAGGTGACCTACGAAGGCTACGCGCCGGGCGGGGTGGCCGTGTTCGTGGACGCCAGCACCAACAACGTGAACCGCACGGTGGGCAACGTCCGCAGCTACTTCACCAAGTGCGAGAGCAACCTGGGCACCAACGGCTCGCTCGCCCACATCTTCGAGCGCAAGGGCGAGTTCGTGATCGAGAACGCCGCCCTCAAGGGCCGTGACGCCGACGAGTTCGAGATGGAACTGATCGACGCCGGGGCTGATGACGTGGTGCGCGACGACGAGGGCTTCACCGTGTACGTGCCCTTCCAGGGCTTCGGGGCCATGGCCCAGAAGCTCGAGCAGCTCGGGGTCGAGCCCAAGAGCGCCGAACTGAAGCGCTTCCCGCTGGTGACCGCCCCGGCTGACATCACCACCGCCCGCAACGTGATGCGCCTGGTGGACATGCTCGAGGAGGATGATGACGTGAACGCGGTCTACCACAACATGGACCTCACCGAGGAGGTGGAGGCCGAGCTGTCCAAGGGCTGAACGCCCTCCTACGTACCCGGCTTGAAGCGGATATGGTACTGGGTGCCCTGCGCGCCCGATTCCACCGTGAAGAAGCCGTTGAGCTGTTCCACGAGCCCTTCGATCAGGGTGACCCCCAGCGTGGCCGAGTCCCCATGCCGGTGCTCCGCGTCCATGCCCACGCCGTCGTCGGTGTAGCGCAGGTCGATCTCGCCCTGGGGCGTGCGCGTGATCACCAGGTCCACCAGCCCCTCGTCGCGCCCGGTGAAGGCGTGCTTGAACGAGTTGGTGATGAGCTCGTTGAGGATCAGTCCCAGCGGGACCATGGTGTTCAGGTCGAGCTGCAGGCCCGGGTCGATGGTGGTGCGGTAGCGGATGGACTCGCGCACGTTGAGCAGGCCGACCAGCTCGGCGAACAGCTCGCGGAGGTACAGCGAGACATCGAGCTGGGCGAGGTCATCGCCCTTGTAGAGCTTCTCGTGGATCAGGGCCATGGACGTCACGCGGCTCTGGCTCTGGTCGAAGGCCTGTTGGAGCTGGTGGTCCTCGATGGCGCTGCCCTGCAGGCGCAGCAGGCTGGCGATCACCTGCAGGTTGTTCTTCACCCGGTGGTGGATCTCCTTGATGAGCACCCGGATGCGCGCGTTGGCCAGCTCCAGCTTCTCCTTCTCGGCCTGCAGCTCCCGGTTCTGCTCCAGGTCGCGCAGGCGGGCCGCTTTCAGGTTCGCCTTCATGCGCGCAAGGGAGTGTCCGAGCACATCGAGGTCGCCACGGACGGGGACCGGCGTATCGTAGTTGCCCTTGCCGATGGCGTCCGCGCTCGCGGCCAGGCTCCGGATGTTGTCGATCATGCCGTTGAAGGACCGGGCCATGGCACCGATCTCGTCGCGGCTGCTCACCGGCACGTGCGCGCGCACATCGCCCTGGGCCAGGGCCGAGGCGGCGCTCGTCACCTCCGTCACGGTGTTGCGCACGCCCCGCATGATCACGTAGGTCATCAAGGTCACCGCGCCCACCACGCCGAGCAGGGCCACCAGCACGATCAGCAGGCGCACCTCGGCATCGCGCTGGTTGGCGCTCGTGCTGTTGATGATGCGGTCGATGGAGAACTCCTCCACCGTGCGCAGGCGCTGCATGGCCTGGGCGCAGAGCGACCACCACCGGGCCGGGGTGGTGCGCATCTCTGCGATGGACCGCTGCTCCTGCAAGGTGCCGATGATGCTGCGCAGGTAGTTCACCTCCGGCCCCTGGAAGGAGGCGCGGTAGGCCGCCATCACGTCGGGTGGCGCATCGCGCTCGAAGAGCAGGGTGCTGGTGCCGTATTGGGCGATCTGCTCGTTCAACACCCCCAGGTCGGCCACGTGCGCGCCAGGGCCCATGGCCTGCCGGGTCACCAGCACCCGGATGTTGGCGATGGCCTCCTTCGCGGAGAGCAGGCTCAGGTGCGAGTAAAGGCGGTCCTTCGTTTCCGGGTCGAGCGCCAGTTTGCCCACCTTGCTCAGGTCCGCCAGCAGGGAGGCACGCATGCCGCGGTAGGCGAGCTCCGCGTCGGCCGCCGCGATCCGTTGCTCCTGCACCCGCTGCCGCAGCAGGCCGAGCCCGTTCACGGCGTTCAAGGGCCGCACATCGCGGTCCAGCAGTAGCTGCGGGTCGCGAAGGGCCTTCAGCGAGGCATCGGTCCGGCTGTACTGCACGTCGAGCCGGTTGCGGTTGTCGTCCAGGTGCAGAAGGAAGCCCATGGACTGCGCGCTCTCCTGCTGCAGGTCGTTCAGCGCGTTGGAGAGCAGGCTGATGTTGCGCGACTGCACGTTGATGTAGTGCAGCACGTTGCGCCGCTTGATGCTCGAGTCCACCTGCTTGCCGATGAGCAGCACCAGGCCCAACACCGGTATGCCGATGGTGATCAGGAACTTGGTCCTGACGGGTAGGTCAGCGAAGCGCAGCGCCATGTGCGGCGTCCCGGCCGGGGCCGGAAGGTGGTGCCCACGAAGGTAGGGAAGCTGCAGGGGCCGGCTGGCTACATTTGGCCTCCCCAGCCGGTACAGGACATGGACAACAAGCAACGGACCGAGGAACTCGAGCGTCGTGTTCAACAAGCGATGCAGGCCGGTGGAGCGGATCGCATCGCGGCCCAGCACAAGAAGGGCAAGCTCACCGCCCGGGAGCGCGTAGGGCTGCTGCTGGATGAAGGGAGCTTCCAGGAGCTGGGCCAGCTGGTCACCCACCGCAGCACCAACTTCGGCCTCGACAAGCAGGTGTTCCCGGGCGATGGCGTGGTCACCGGCTACGGCACCATCGATGGGCGCCTGGTGTACGTGTTCTCCCAGGATTTCACCGTGCTGGGCGGCTCGCTCGCCGAGGCGCATGCGGAGAAGATCTGCCGCATCATGGACCTCGCCATGCAGAACGGGGCGCCGGTGATCGGTCTCAATGACAGTGGGGGCGCGCGCATACAGGAGGGCGTGGTGAGCCTGGGCGGCTATGCCGACATCTTCTACCGCAACGTGCGCAGCAGCGGCGTCATCCCGCAGATCAGTGCGATCATGGGACCCTGCGCCGGTGGCGCGGTGTACAGCCCCGCCCTCACCGACTTCGTGCTGATGGTGGAGAACACCAGCTACATGTTCGTCACCGGGCCCAACGTGGTGAAGACCGTCACCCACGAGGAGGTCACCGCCGAGGAGCTGGGCGGCGCCTCCACCCATGCGAGCAAGAGCGGCGTGGCCCATTTCACCGCGCCGAACGAACTGGAGGCCATCCGCCACCTGCGCCGTCTGGTGTCCTTCATCCCGGGCAACTGCGAGGAGGAACCGCCGGCCCTGCCCTACGTCCCGGGTGATGAGCGGCGGCCGGAGCTCGACACGATGGTGCCGGACAACCCGAACCAGCCGTACGACATCCGCCACGTGATGAACGCGGTGATCGACCCGGACAGCAGCCTCGAGGTGCACGCGGACTATGCCCGCAACATGGTCATCGGGTTCGCACGCATCGAGGGCCGCACGGTGGGCTGCGTGGCCAACCAGCCTGCGGTGCTCGCCGGCGTGCTCGACATCGACGCGAGCATCAAGGCGGCACGCTTCGTACGGTTCTGCGACGCGTTCAACATCCCGCTCGTGGTCTTCGTGGACGTGCCCGGCTTCCTGCCCGGTACCGATCAGGAATGGCGCGGCATCATCGACCACGGTGCCAAGCTGCTCTACGCGTTCAGTGAGGCCACCGTGCCGCGCATCACCATCATCACGCGCAAGGCGTACGGCGGGGCGTACGACGTGATGAACAGCAAGCACATCGGCTGCGACATGAACTACGCCTGGCCCACCGCCGAGATCGCCGTGATGGGCGCCAAGGGGGCCGCCGAGATCATCTTCAAGAACGAGATCGCCAAGGCCGCGGACCCCCAGGCCAAGTGGCAGGAGAAGGAGGCCGGGTACAAGGAGCAGTTCGCCAACCCTTACGAGGCCGCGGCGCGGGGCTATGTGGACGAGGTGATCCGTCCGAGCGAGACCCGCATCAAGGTGATCCACGCCCTGCGCATGCTGCGCAACAAGGTGGAGAAGCTGCCCCGCAAGAAGCACGGGAACATCCCCCTCTGACCGGGGCCAGGGTCATGTGACCAACAGGTGGCGTCGTGTACTTTTCAACCCGATGGCCCCAACGGTACGCGCCCTCCTCCTCCTCGCCCTTGCGATCCCTGCCGCGCTGGTCGCGCAGAACGACCATCCCTCACCCGGTAAGGTCCTCGCCCTGCCCGACGACACCGCCAAGGTCCTGGCGTTGTCCGACCTGTGCTTCGCTTACCGGCGCGTGGACGCGGATTCGGCCCTGTTGTTCGGCGGGCAGGCGCTGACCCTGGCGCAGCGGCTTCGTTTCGCCAAGGGCGAGGCCCAGGCGTACAACGACCTCGCCATCATCCACATCGATCGCAGCCGGTTCGGCGCCGCCGACAGCCTGCTGCAGCGGGCGCTGCTGATCCGCACGCAGCTGAACGACAGCGCGGGCGTCGGAGCGATCCACAACAAGCTCGGCAACGTGTACCAGGCGCAGTTCAGGCTGGAGGAGGCGTTGCAGCAGAACCTCAAGGCCCTGCACATCTTCGAACGCATCGGTCCGCCCGCCAAGGAGGCGCTCATCCTCAACAACATCGCGATCCTGCAGTTCAACATGCGGCGGTACACCGATGCGCTGGCCACCCATGCCGCCGCCGCCGCGGTACGCGAGCGCATCGGCGACGGCCAGGGGCTGGCGGAATCGAAGGGGAACATGGCGAACGTGGAGGTGGTGGTCGGCGATACGCTCAACGCCCTGCGCCACTTCGAGGAGGCCGCGGCCTATTTCCGGTCCCACGACCTCAAGCGCGAGCTCGCCGTGCAGCTGCACAACGAGGCCGGGGTGCGCCTTTCCATGGGCCAGGTGGACCATGCCCTGGCCCTGTTCCGGGAGGCGTTGGCGCTGCGGGAGGAAGTGGGCGAGCCCAAGGCGATCGCCTCCACCCTCACCGGCCTGGCGGACGGTGAGGTGCGCTCGGGCCGCCCCGCTCGTGCATTGGAGCTGGCCTGGAGGGCGCGGGCGTTGGCCGACCAGGTTGGCGCGCGCAACGAACGCATGCAGGCCCTGCTCACCCTGGCCAGGGCGCATGCCCGGCTGGGCCGCGGCGACAGCACCTATTGGTACCAGGAACGCTACGGCGCCTTGCGCGATTCGGTCTTCAACGCCGACATGGCCGCCCGCATGGCCGAGCTGGGCGCGCGGTACGACACCGAACGGAAGGAGCGCATGATCGAGCAGCAACGTGCGGACCTGGCCGCGCAGGACCTGCAGATCGCCCAGCTCGCACGCGCCGCCGAACGCCGTCGCTTCTGGCTGGCCCTGTCCATCGGCGGTCTCGGGGTGCTGCTCCTGTCCGGTCTTCTCGTGTTCCAGGTGCAGCGGCGCAAGGCGCGCGCCGCGCACGATGCGGCCTTGCTGGCCGAGCGGGAGCAGGGCTTGCGCGCGGTGGTGGCGGGCACCGAGGCCGAGCGCGCACGCATCGCCCGCGAACTGCACGATGGCATCGGCCAGCAGCTCACCGGGCTCAAGTTCAGGCTGGAGGACGTCTCCGCGCGCATCCGGCAGGGCGACCTGTCCGGTGCGGAGCGCCTCGGCGAGGCCCTGGCCATCGCGGAGGAGGCCGGGCGCGAGGTGCGGGAGATCGCCCATGGCATGATGCCGCGGGCCCTCGGTACCATCGGGCTCGTGGCCGCGCTCAACGACATGCTCGGCAAGGCCTTTGGCGGCGCCGGTGTCCGTTGGTCGCTGGAGCAGAGCGGCGCGGAAGGACGGTTCCCGGAGGATGTGGAGGTGGGTGTTTACCGCATTGTGCAGGAGCTCACAGGCAACATCCTGAAACATGCCGGTGCGCGCGAGGTGCAGGTGCAGGTGCTGCGCAACCGGGGCAACCTCGTGGTGCTGGTCACGGATGATGGGCGCGGCTTCGATCCGGCCAACGCAGGGGGCGGGATCGGCCTGGGCAACATGCGCGATCGGGCCCGCCTCCTGGGCGGCTCGCTCCAGTTCACCTCGGCAAGGGGGGAAGGAACGACGGCCACCTTGCGGGTCCCGTTGAGCGCATCAACTTTGCCCACATGAGCGCACCGGTCCGCCTCGTGCTGTGCGATGATCACCGAATCGTCACGGATGGTCTCAAGGAGATGCTCTCCGCCTTCCCCGATATCAACGTGGTGGGGGTGGCCGACGGTGGTGACGAAGCGCTTTACCTCATCGAACACCTCAAGGTGGACGTGCTGCTCACCGACCTGGACATGCCGCGCATGGACGGGTCGCAGCTCACGGAACGGGTGAAGCGCGCCCACCCCGGGGTGAAGGTGGTGGTGCTGAGCATGCACGAAGAGCCTTCGGTGGTGAAGCGGTTGGTGGACCTGGGCGCTGATGGCTACCTCTTGAAGACCGCCGGCCGGGATGAGGTGGTGCTCGCCATCCGCAATGTGCACGAAGGACGGCGGCACTTCGGAAGCGGCCTGCTGGAGGCCATGCTCCGCCCCGCCCCGGAGGCACCTGGCGGCCATGCCCTGCTGAAGGAGCTGAGCGAGCGCGAGGTGCAGGTGCTGGCCGCCCTGGCCGAAGGCCTTGGAAACAAGGAGATCGGGGAGCGCCTCTTCATCAGCCCGCGCACGGTGGATTCACACCGCACCAACCTCATGCGCAAGCTCAACGTGCACAACGTGGCCGGTCTGGTGCGCATCGCCATCGCGGCGGGGCTGGTGAGGTAGCCTAGATAAGGCCGGCCAGGAGCAGGCCCGCGATGCCGAACATCAGCACCGCCACGATCACCTGCAGCACGCGGTGGGTGACGGCCGGGATGAGGCGGCGACCGGCCCACGCGCCCAGAAAGGCCGCGGCCACGGCCGACACCAGTGTGGCGCGCTCCTGCCTGAGCCAGGAGGGATCGATCTGCTCCAGGTAGAGCGGGATGCGTGCGAGGTCCACCAGCAGCGCGATCGCCACGCCGGTGGCCACGTAGATTTCCTTCGTGAGCCCGCTGCGCAACAGGAACATGCTGCGCAAGGCCCCCTGGTGCCCGCTGAGCCCGCCGAAGAAACCGCTGAGAAGGCCGCCCAGCGCGTATTGCCGGCCGGTGAAGGCGAACGCCCGCGCCCGTGGCGAAAGCTCCGTGGCCCCGAACAGCAGCATCAGCGCAGCGATGGCCATGGACAGGGGGGGCACGCCGTGCCGTACGCCTTGGTACACCGGTTCCATGGTGCCGAGCCAGCGGAGCACGGTGGCCCCGGCGAGCGCCCCCAGCACGGCCGCCGGCCCGAACCGGAGCAGGATGGACCGGTCGGCCTGGCGCCACAACAGTCCGGCCTTGAACAGGTTGTTCAGGAAGTGCACCACCGCCGTCATGCCCACCGCCACCGGCAGCGGTTGGAAGAGCGCGAACACCGGCAGCAGCAAGGTGCCCAGGCCGAACCCGCTGAGCAGGGTGAGCAGCGAGGCGGCCAGCGCGGCCAGTGGGATGAGCGGTTGCACCTCGGTCATGGCGGACATTCGCGGCCCATGGAGCGTCATCCGGTCGGTGGGCGCGCTAATTTCGTGTCCCCATAGCAATGCCATGTTGAAACGCCTCGCCCTCCTCTCCACCGTGGCCGTGATCGGTCTGGCCGCGCACGATGAACTGCCCGACCTCCACATCGGCGACCCGCTGCCGAAGGCGGACCTGCGCATGATGGATGTGAGCGGGAAGGAGATGGCCCTGAAGGATGTGGCCAAGAAGAACGGGCTGCTCGTGATCTTCAGCTGCAACACCTGCCCGTTCGTGATCGGCAGCGACGGCAGCGAAGGCTGGGAGGGACGCTACCCGGCCATCGGCGAGCTGTGCCGCAAGAACAACATCGGGTTCGTGCTGGTGAACAGCAACGAGGCGAAGCGCGATGCGGGCGATGGCCTGGCCGATATGCAGCAGCATTACAAGGACAAGGGCTACAACAACTACTACATGCTCGACAAGGGCCATGCGGTGGCCGATGCCTTCGGTGCGCGCACCACACCGCACGTGTTCCTGTTCGACGGCGCGATGAAGCTGGCCTACAAGGGTGCCATCGATGACAACGTGGACAGCGCGAAGGAGGTGAAGGAGCATTACCTCACCGATGCGCTCGCGGCGATGGTGGAGGGACGCGCCATCGCCACGCCGGTCACGCGGAACCTGGGGTGCAGCATCAAGCGCATGCCGCACACGCACTGAGCGCGACCTTGTTCAATTGTTGGAAACTTCAGCCCGGCCACAGCGGCCGGGCTGTTTCCTTTGCAGGAAAGGCATCCCTGCATGAACGTCCTCTTGATCGGCAGCGGTGGCCGCGAGCATGCGCTGGCGTGGAAGATCGCACAGAGCTCGCTGCTCGATGAGCTTTACATCACCCCGGGCAACCCGGGCATGCAGCGTCACGGTCGGTCGGTCGCGCTGGACCTGAAGGACCAGAAGGCCCTCCGCACCTTCCTGCTCGAGAAGCGCATCCGCATCGTGGTGGTCGGTCCCGAAGGTCCCTTGGTGGAAGGGCTGCATGACCGCATCGCCGACGATCCCCAGCTGGCCGGCATCACCGTCATCGGTCCTCGCAAGCAGGGTGCGATGCTGGAGGGCAGCAAGGACTTCGCGAAGGAGTTCATGTTCCGTCACAACATCCCCACCGCGGCCTTCCGTTCGTTCACGAAGGACCAGGTGAAGGAGGCGGTGGAGCATCTGGACCGGATGACGCCGCCCTACGTGATCAAGGCCGATGGTCTGGCCGCCGGCAAGGGCGTGGTGATCACCTCCGACCGGAAGGAGGCCGCCGCCACGCTGAAGGACATGCTCTCGGCCGGGCGTTTCGGCGCGGCCGGCGATCGCGTGGTGCTCGAGCAGCACCTCAACGGCGTGGAGCTTTCGGCCTTCCTCATCACCGATGGCCAGTCGTTCAAGATGCTGCCCGCCGCCAAGGACTACAAGCGGATCGGGGAGGGGGACACCGGTCCGAACACCGGCGGCATGGGGGCGGTGAGCCCGGTGCCCTTCGCCGACAAGGAGTTCCTGCAGAAAGTGCACGACCGCGTGGCGGCGCCCACCGTTCGCGGCCTTCGCGAGGAAGGGATCCCGTACCAGGGCTTCCTGTTCATGGGCCTGATGAACGTGGGCGGTGAACCGTACGTGATCGAGTACAACGTTCGCCTCGGAGACCCCGAGACCCAGGCCATGCTCCCGCGCCTGCGCAGTGACCTGCTCGACCTCTTCGAAGGCATCGCCACCGGCACGTTGAGCGAACGGCATGTGGACGTGGACGACCGAACGGCCGCCACGGTGGTGTTGGCCTCGGAAGGCTACCCGGGCGAGGTGCGCAAAGGACTTCCGATCGCGGGCCTCGACCTGGTGCGCGAGGCGCACGTGTTCCACGCGGGCACGGCCCGCCAAGGCGATCAGGTGGTCACCGATGGGGGCCGGGTGATGGCCCTCACGGCGTTCGGCAAGGATGTGGAGCAGGCGATCGCCAACGTGTACCGATCGGTGCCGCTGATCGAGTACGACGGCATGTACTTCCGCAGGGACATCGGGCGCGACCTTGTGCGTGCGCCCCAGCAGGCCTAGCGCGCGCGATCAGCTATGGCCGCCCTTCTCCCTGGCCGTGCGGTTGTACCGCCCCTGCAAACGCAGCCAGTAGATGGCGCCGAACGCCAGCACGAGGCTGAAGATCACCACCGGGGCCCAGCCGAACGGCGTGAGCACCCAGTCGAACACCTTTTGGAAGAAATGTCCGATCCCGTACCAGAACTTGGTCATTGCATGAAGGGCTTGAGGCCGCGCAAAGATAGACGCATCCTCCGACCACGGACGGTCACTGCCTGAGGATGCTGCTGCGTGTCTTCCGCCAGAACCAACCGGTGGCACTTCTGCTGCTGGCCCTGCTGGTCCTTGTGATCTGGCCCGGCACGGCCATGGACGCACCCGCCGCCGGCGTGCGCCTTCGGGAGGGCATGCCCTTGTACGCGCTGCTGGCCCCGATCTGGACCGCTCCCCTGTGGGTGCAGTGGGTGGTGGGGGTGGTGCTGGCCACCGGCGTCGCCGTGCAGCTGGACATCGTGGGCAACGGGGCGGAGCTGTTCGAACGCCGCAACCACCTGCCCGCGCTGCTCTTCGTGCTGCTCATGGCGGTGGGGCCCGGGGGGGCCTGGCCCGACCCCGCCTTGCTGGGCATGCCCTGGGTGCTTTGGTCCCTCGCACGGACCTGGGGCGTACAGGGCCGCAGCACGGCGCTGGGCCCCTTGTTCGATGCCGGGCTGCTGCTGGGCATCGCCACGCTGTGGTACCTGCCCTACGCCTTCCTCCTGGTGGTGCTCTGGGCCTCGGTCTCCGTGATGCGGCCCTTCCAGTGGAGGGAGTATGTGCTGCCCGTGCTGGGTCTGGGCGTGGTGCTCTTCCTCTGCTGGGGTGTGATGACCGTGCTGGACAGTGCCGGCTGGGACCCCGTGCGCACGGTGAGCGACCCCTCTGCCCCGGTGCGGTCGGCAGGCGCGTCGCCGATGCGGAAGGGCCTCGTGCTCGCGGTACTGGCCCCCCTGGCCCTGGCCTCGCTCTTCGCCTTCGCCAACCTCTACCAGCGCAGCATCATGCGCGAGAAGAACGTGCGCTCGTCCTTCCTGGCCCTCTCCCTGGCCATGGCCGTGCTCATCGGCTTCGAGCTCCTGATCAACGGCACCTTCCCGGGTGTGCTCCTCGCCGTGCCACTGGCCATCCTCTACACCCACGCGCTGCTCTGGTCCAAGCGGACCTGGCCGGGTGAGCTGGCCCTGCTTGTTCTCCTCCATGCTACAGGCCGTCGTGGCCTGAGACCGGCCTGAACAGGGCCTTCACCTTTCCTGCGTCACCCGCACCCACGATCAAGGTGGGGTCCATGGCATGGTCCTGTCCGGCCCAACCGGCGAACACATGCCCGTCCGCCGGCCTGGCCTCGAAGCGCAGCGGCACACCGGTGAGCACGGTCACGCGATGGCGGCCCGGGTCGAGCGGCATCCCTTCCACGAGCACCGCTCCATCGGTGGCCGGCGGCACGTCGATGGTGAGGGTGCGCAGACGGTCGCGCTGGCGTTGGGCCAGGTGACCGAGCAACCGTTCCGGTCGGGAGCGGACGTGTGCCAGGAGCTCCTCCCGGCATTGTGCGGCGGATGGTCGTTCCATGGTGGACGACCACCGTTCGGCATCTGCGCTCATGGCATCCGCGTACGCGTTGTAGAGGCTGTCGATGGCGGTGGTGGCGCGCGCGGGGGAGAGCACCGTGAGCAGGCAGGCCTCAAGCCGCGCAAGGAGGCGTGGGGCGAGCTCGCGGTGGCCGAGCAATTGCGGGATGTAGGGCGTTTCGGGCAGGGAGGCGTTGCACATGCGGCCCACGCTGTTCTCCATCGGCGGCGCCCACAGGTCCATGTCGAAGAGGATCCAGCGCCAGCGCCCACCGTGCTGCCGGGGGCGCCAGCACCGAACGTTGAGGTCATGGTCCGCACGGCCGGTGTACAGGTCGATGCACGCCAGGTCGATGAGGCT
>JBGAGX010000031.1:0-44728 GCA_044226515.1 Flavobacteriales bacterium
TAGGCGATCTGCGCGGTGATGCCGAGCTTGTCACCCACGGGAAGCTCGAAGCCCACGGCAGGTCCGATGCCCAGGCTGTAGCCATCGGCGAAGTCGCCCAGCGGCAAGGCCACATCGGCACCCAGGCTGATCTGGTTGCTCTGGGCCATCATGCCGCCGGCCAGGGCCATTGCGGCGAAACTCACGAGTACTTTCTTCATGGTGGTTGGATTTGGTTCGCGGTATTGTCCAAAACTATGCCAAAGGGCGCGAACACGGGTAATGTTCGCCGCATAGCGGGTGTTCGTCATTTCGCAAAGGCGTTGGATCAAGGGCGAAGCCATGAAACAGAAAGCCCCGCGACCCTTCGGACGCGGGGCTTAACGCTATTGAACCGATACAGGGGTCACTCACCCGTTACCGTGGTCGTGTACTTCTGGTAGATGAACAGGACATTCAACTGCTTCTGCTTCACAGTGGCCACTTTCGTGATCCCTGCAGCCTGAGCTGCCTTTTCGATCGAGCAATCCCCATTGAAGTACAAGCCGAAGATGACCTGGGCTGAAGCGCTACCGGTCTTGGGGCCGCTCACCGGCCCCGAACTGGACACCGGCATGGTCATCGAACAGGATGTGAGCAAGAGGCATACGCCGGCAAGCATCGTGATCTTTCGCATGGTCGAGGTGTTATTAGGTTGAATTCAAATATTCATAATTCTCCCTGAACAAAAAAGCCCCTCATCCGTCCGGACGAGGGGCTTTCGTGCTTTGGATGCGATCAGCCCTGCTGCTGGGCGCGGATGATGTTCAGCGCGCTACCGGCCTTGAACCACTCGATCTGCTGGGCGTTGTAGGTGTGGTTCCCCAGGATGGTGTCGCTGCTGCCGTCCCTGTGCTTGAACACGAGGGTGAGCGGCTTGCCCGGCGCGAAGGCCGTCAGGTCCGTGAAGTCGATGCGGTCGTCCTCCTGGATCTTGTCGTAATCGGCCTCGTTGGCGAAGGTGAGGGCGAGCATGCCCTGCTTCTTCAGGTTGGTCTCGTGGATGCGCGCGAAGCTCTTCACCAGCACAGCGGCCACGCCCAGGTGACGCGGCTGCATGGCGGCGTGCTCGCGGCTGCTGCCTTCGCCGTAGTTCTGGTCGCCCACGATGATGCTGGACACCCCGGCGGCCTTGTAGGCGCGCTGGGTGGCCGGAACGGCTCCGTACTCACCCGTAAGCTGGTTCTTCACCTTGTCGGCCTCGCCGTTGAAGGCGTTGATGGCGCCGATGAGCGTGTTGTTGCTGATGTTGTCCAGGTGACCGCGGTAGCGCAGCCAGGTGCCGGCCATGCTGATGTGGTCGGTGGTGCACTTGCCCTTGGCCTTGATCAGCAGCACGGCATCGCTGATGTTCTTGCCGTTCCAGGCGGGGAAGGGCTCCAGCAATTGCAGACGCTGGCTGTCGGGCTTCACCACCACGTTCACGGAGCTGCCGTCGGCGGCGGGGGCCTGGTAGCCGTTGTCCTCCACGGCGAAGCCCTTGGGGGGCAGTTCCCAACCGGTGGGCTCGGCCAGCTTCACCTGCTCACCCTTGTCGTTGGTGAGGGTGTCGCGCATGGGGTCGAAGGTGAGCTTGCCGCTGATGGCGATGGCCGCCACCATTTCGGGCGAGGCCACGAAGGCGTGCGTGTTGGGGTTGCCGTCGGCGCGCTTGGCGAAGTTGCGGTTGAACGAGTGGACGATGGAGTTCTTCTCCTGTTTGTCGGCCCCTTCCCGCGCCCATTGGCCGATGCAGGGACCGCAGGCGTTGGTGAAGATGGTGGCGCCGCTCTTCTCGAAGGTGTCGATGAAACCGTCGCGCTCGATGGTGTAGCGCACCTGTTCGGAGCCGGGGTTGATGCCCAGGTGCGACTTCGGCTTCAGGCCCTTGCTCACGGCGTCGGCCACGATGCTGGCGGCGCGGCTGATGTCCTCGTAGCTGCTGTTGGTGCAGGAGCCGATCAGCGCCCATTCGATATCGGTGGGCCAGTCGTTCTTGGCGGCCTTCTCCTTCATCTCGCTCACCGGCGTGGCCAGGTCGGGCGTGAAGGGGCCGTTGAGGTGCGGGCTCAGGGTGCTGAGGTCGATCTCGATCACCTGGTCGAAGTACTTCGCCGGGTCGGCGTACACCTCGGGGTCGCCGGTGAGGTCGGCCGCGATCCTGTCGGCCATGGCGGCCACTTCCGCGCGGCCGGTGGCCTTCAGGTAGCGGCGCATGCTGTCGTCGTAGCCGAAGGTGCTGGTGGTGGCCCCGATCTCGGCGCCCATGTTGGCGATGGTGCCCTTGCCGGTGCAGCTCATGCTCACCGCGCCTTCACCGAAGTACTCCACGATGGCCCCGGTGCCGCCCTTCACGGTGAGGATGCCGGCAACCTTCAGGATCACGTCCTTCGGGGCGGTCCAGCCGTTGAGCTTGCCGGTGAGCTTCACGCCGATGAGCTTGGGGAACTTGAGCTCCCAGGGCAGGCCGCTCATCACGTCGCAGGCGTCCGCGCCGCCCACGCCGATGGCCACCATGCCCAGGCCGCCGGCGTTCACCGTGTGGCTGTCGGTGCCGATCATCATGCCGCCGGGGAAGGCGTAGTTCTCCAGCATCACCTGGTGGATGATGCCCGCGCCGGGCTTCCAGAAGCCGATGCCGTATTTGTTGGAGATGCTCTCCAGGAAGTTGAAGACCTCGTTGCTCTTGTTGAGCGCGTCCTGCAGGTCCTGCTTGGCACCCACACGGGCCTGGATCAGGTGGTCGCAGTGCACGGTGCTGGGCACGGCCACCTTCTTGCGGCCGGTGGTGCTGAACTGGAGCAGGGCCATCTGCGCGGTGGCGTCCTGCATGGTCACCCGGTCCGGGGCGAAATCCACGTAGTCCTTGCCGCGGCCGAAGGCGGCGGTGGGCTCGCCGTCCCAGAGGTGGGCGTAGAGGATCTTCTCGCTGAGGGTCAAGGGGCGGCCCACCACCTTGCGGGCAGCGGCCACACGGGCGGGGAAGCGGTCGTACACCGCCTTGATCATGTCGAGGTCGAAGATCTGGCTCATCGTTCGGCTGTGCGGGGTTGTTTCGGGCCGCAAAGGTACGTGCCGTGGAACACGCTGCATGCCTGGCGGATGGACTTGCGAACAGGCGGTGCGGGCACGGCGCTTAAGTTCGTGCCATGCACGCCGGCCGCCGTTTCACCCTGCGCGAGGTCCTGTGGTGGACCCGCCGCGACATCACCTGGTTCCTGTTCCTGGCCATCATCCCCACCGCGCTGTACACCGTGGCGGGCTGGACCTGGCTCACGATCCCCTGGGTGCCCATCGCCCTCATCGGCACGGCGGTGGCCTTTCTCACGGGCTTCAAGAACAACGCCTCGTACGACAGGCTGTGGGAGGCGCGGCAGATCTACGGCGCCATTGTGAACAGCAGCCGGGCGTGGGGGGTGATGGTGCTCGACTTCGTCACGGCCCGGAACGCACCATCGCCCATCACCCCTGCCGAGCTGCACGCCGTTCACACCCGGCTCATCCACCGCCACCTGGCCTGGCTGCACGCCCTGCGCTTCCAGTTGCGCCAGGTGAAGGCCTGGGAGCACCAGATCAAGGTGTACAACCGCGAGTACCAGAAGCTCTACCAGGTGGACGAGCGCGCCCGGAAGCTCGAGGATGTGCTGGCGGGCCTGCTCCCGGAGGCCGAGCGCGCCCAGGCCCTGCACAGCGCCAACGCCGCCACCCAGCTGATGGCCGCCCAATCCAGGGACCTGCGGGAACTGCTGCAAGCGGGCCTCATCGAGGACTTCCGGCACATGGAGCTGGAGAAGGCGGTGGTGGACCTGCTGGCCCAGCAGGGCAAGTGTGAACGGATCAAGAACTTCCCCTACCCCCGCCAGTTCGCCACGTTGAACCTCATGTTCACGAGGCTCTTCGTGTCGCTGGTGCCCTTCGGCATGCTGGGGGAGTTCGCCAAGCTCGGCGAGGGCTACATCTGGCTCACGATCCCCTTCAGTGCGTTGGTGGCCTGGGTGTTCAACATGATGGAGCGGATCGGGGAGAGCACGGAGAACCCCTTCGAGGCCGGTGCGAACGACGTGCCCATCACGGCCATCACCCGCACCATCGAGATCGACCTGCGGGAGATGCTCGGGGAGAAGGACATCCCCCCGCCCCTGCAGCCGGTGAACAACATCCTGATGTGATCAGGGCCACCTGCTCCCCCGGATAGCTTTATTTCTTTGTGTGATGGCTCCACGACCGCACAGGAAAGGCAAGCGGGAGAGCACGAGGAATCATCACGAGGCCGGCGATGCCCGCAGGTCCCGTGACAGAGGAGGTGAACAAGGGGACATCCGGAGATGGCCACCGCGGAAACGGCCGCCCAACTGGAAAGGTCCATGGCCATGAACCTTACATTCGCATCATGGCCGTGCGGAACCCACTTGTGAAACGAGCTTTGCTGATGCTCGGTAAGGACCGATACGATGCAGCCATGGTGGTCGACCTGCTCCGGAAGGCCGATAAGGAGGGTGATGCTGAAGCAGCTTATGCCTTGGGCACATGGCATCTGTTCGGTAAGCATGTGCCTCTCGACGCCAAGCTGGCCGCTCAATACCTGAAACGCGCCACGGACCGCAATTTCCCGGATGCCGCATATGACCTTGCCGTATCCTACGAAAAGGGGGTAGGTGTGGAAAAGGACCCGGGCAGGGCCTTCAGCCTCTATATGAAAGCTGCACTCTTAGGCGATTCGCAGGCCATGTACGAAGTTGGCCGATGCTTCTACTGGGGGATCGGAACCGAGAAGGACAGGGACGCAGCGCGCGTTTGGTTCGACGCATACGAACGCGGTCAGTTCCGGGCGGATCGAACGGTGGAGCGTCGCCGGGTGCGGCGCGCACCCATCAAGGTCAGTTGACCGTTAGCGCCTGACCTTCAGGCAGCCAGACCGGATCGATCGAAGCCCCGAGCCCGGCCCCTTCCGGCAGGCGGATCCGGCCCCCGTCCAGGTAGTGGATGCCGCCGCGCACGGGATCGTCCGTGAACATGAGCGGGGTGTCCATGTCGCAGTACCTGATGCATGGGTCGCTCAGGGCCAGCGCCGCCGAAGCGCTCCAGGCCAGCCGGCTCTCCAGGAAGCCCCCCACCTGCACCGTCATGACGGCCCCGGCCGCCAGCGCGATGATCTTCCGGGCCTTGAACAGCCCGCCGCTCTTGCCCAGCTTGATGTTGAAGCGCTGGCAGGCCCCCAGGGCGATGAGCCGTTCCGCATCGTGGTGGTCGCAACAGCTCTCGTCGGCCATGATGGGGATGGGGCTGGCCTCCTTCACCCGCCGCAGCTCCATGAACCGCCAACGGGGGATCGGCTCCTCGCAGTGCTCGATGCCGGCATCGGCCAGGGCGTTGAGCACGTGGATGGCGGTGTCTGGGTCCCAGCCCTGGTTCGCGTCGATGCGGAGCGGGATCGAAGCGACCCTCGATCGGATGGCCCGGATCCGCCTGATGTCCAGATCGCTTGCACCGCCCAGCTTCACCTTGATCACCGGGAAACCCGCCGCCACGATGGCCTCGGCATCGGCCGCCATCTTTTCAGGCACACCAAGGCTCACGGTGTAGTCGGTGATGGGATCGAAGTACCGCTCGCCCCCAAGGAACTTCCAGAGCGGCAGATCAGCGTGTTGAGCCGCCAGGTCGTGCAGGGCGATGTCGAAGGCGCTCTTGATGCTGTTGTTGCCGAAGATCAGCCGGTCCATGCGGCCATGGGCCCCTTCGAGGTCGAGGGCGTCGTACCCGATCAAGGTTGCTGCCAAGTGACGACCCACGGAAAGGCAGGTCTCCTGCGTTTCGCCGTTGATGGTCCAGAAGGGGCTGCATTCCCCCCACCCTGTGCGACCGTCACGGGTGTGCACCTGAACCACCACGTTGGCCACCGCATCGAGTGCGCCCAGGGAGGTGACGAAGGGGGCCTTGAGCGGAATGCTGAGCGGGTGCAGGACCACGCGTTCGATGGCGGTGGCGGAGGCTGTCATGGCCGTGAAGGTCGGGCTTGTGAGGGATCGAAGCGCAGTGGGAGTTGAAGCTCAGGACCTGTTCAGCACCAGCTTCTTCACGCCGCCGGATCAACGGGGATCCGAGCCCCGGGAACGAAAAAGGGTCCGCCGATCGGCGGACCCTTCTCCTTGTGCGTTGATCGGGGATCACTCCTCGACCACCTCGAACGGGATGCTGCGCACCACGTCGCGGTGGAAGGTGACCTCGGCCTCGTACTTGCCGATGGTCTTGATCGCCTCGCCCTTGAGCTTGATGTTCTTGCGGTCCACCTCGATGCCCAGCACGCGGAGCGCGTCGGCGATCATGATGGTGTTGACGCTGCCGAAGATCTTGCCCTTCTCGCCCACCTTGGCGCCGATCTTGATCGGCTTGTCGGCGACGGCGCTGGCCTTCTGCTCGGCCTCGGCCTTGATCTTGGCCTCCTTGTGGGCGCGCTGCTTGAGGGTCTCGTTCAGCTGCTTGCGCTCGCTGGGGGTGGCCACCACGGCCAGGCCGCGGGGCACCAGGAAATTGCGGGCGTACCCATCGCGCACCTTGACCACGTCGTTGGCGTAGCCCAGGTTCTCCACGTCTTTCTTCAGGATGACTTCCATGGCTGTCTGTGGGTGATGGGTTACTTCATCATGTCGGCCACGTACGGCATCAGGGCCAGGTGGCGGGCACGCTTCACGGCCTGGCTCACCTTCTTCTGGTACTTCTGGCTGGTGCCGGTGATGTGGCGGGGCAGGATCTTGCCCTGTTCGTTCACGAAGCGGAGGAGGAAGTCGGCGTCCTTGTAGTCGATGTACGTGATGCCGAGCTTCTTGAAGCGGCAGTACTTCTCCTTCTTGGTCTCGATCGCGATCGGCGTGAGGTAGCGGATCTCGTTGTTGGCGCCGCCGCCCGTGGTGGCGGGAGCAGCTGCCGGAGTGGCTTGTTGTTCGCTCATGACGGGTGGTGTGTTCAGTTGTTCTCGGTGGTCTCCTTCTTCTTGCGGGCGGGCTTGTCACCCTCGGCGCCCTCGGCACCGCGGTTGCGGCGGCGCTCGGCGAACGCGATGTGGTGCTTGTCCATCGCCACGGTGAGGAAGCGGATCACGCGCTCGTCACGGCGGTATTCGGTCTCGAGCTTGTTGATGAACTCCGGTTCACCTTCGAACTCGATCAGGGTGTAGAAGCCCGAGGACTTCTTCTGGATGGGATAGGCAAGCTTGCGCATCCCCCAGTTCTCTTCGTGGCGGACCTTTCCACGGCCTTTCTTGATCAGGTCTTTGAATTTGGCGACCGCCTCCTTTGCCTGGTCCTCAGACAAAACGGGAGTAAGAATGAAGACGGTCTCGTACCGGTTGGACATGGGTACTGTTGTTGAAATGGGCCGCGAAGCTACACAGAATACCGATCCGCCCAAGGAGGGCCTGTCCTCCTGCGCGGCCCCTTGACCTGTTTCCGACGCGTCCGGAATCATGCCGGGCACGTTCACGAGCGCACCCAACCAGCTGCGCTCCAGCCCATTAACACCGTGTTGAGATCTCCCCAAGCGCCCCTTGGTCACCGGGTCTATCTTCGCCACCGATGTCCGATCGTTTCGTCGTCAGCGCCCGCAAATACCGCCCGGTGACCTTCGACACCGTGGTGGGCCAGGAGGCCGTGACCGGCACCCTGAAGAACGCCATCCGCAGCGGGCACCTGGCCCAGGCCTTCCTCTTCACCGGTCCGCGCGGGGTGGGCAAGACCACCTGCGCCCGCATCCTGGCCCGCACCATCAACTGCGAGAACCTCGGGGCCGACCTGGAGACCTGCGGGCAGTGCCCCCCTTGCAAGACCTTCGAGGAGGGCCACAGCCTCAACGTGTTCGAGCTCGACGCCGCCAGCAACAACAGCGTCGACGACATCCGCAACCTGATCCTGCAGGTGAGCATCGCGCCGCAGGTGGGCACCCGCAAGGTGTACATCATCGACGAGGTGCACATGCTCAGCAGCGCGGCCTTCAACGCCTTCCTGAAGACGCTGGAAGAGCCCCCGAGCTACGCCATCTTCATCCTGGCCACCACCGAGAAGCACAAGATCCTGCCCACCATCCTCAGCCGGTGCCAGGTCTTCGATTTCCGGCGGATCAGCGTGGGCGACATCGCCCGGCACCTGGCCGGCATCGCCCAGAAGGAGGGCATCGAGGCCGAGCCCCAGGCCCTGCACGTGATCGCCCAGAAGGCCGATGGCGGCCTGCGCGACGCGCTCAGCATCTTCGACCAGCTCGTGAGCTTCACCGGGCACCGCCTCACCTACGCGGACGTGGTGAAGAACCTGAACGTGGTGGACCACGACCACTTCTTCCGCATGACCGACGCGATGGTGGCGGGGGATGTGGCCGCCGCCCTGGTGAGCTTCAACGGCATCCTGCAGCAGGGCTTCGACGGTCACCTCTTCATCAACGGCCTCAGCCGCCACCTGCGCGACCTGCTGGTGTGCCAGGACCCGCGCACCCTGCCGCTGCTGGAGGTGAGCGAGGACCTGGCCGCACGTTATGCGGAACAGGCCGCCCGTGTACCCCGCACCTTGCTGGTGGACGCCCTGGAGCGCCTGGCCCAGGTGGACGTGCAGTACAAGAACAGCAAGGAGCCCCGCCTGCTGGCCGAGCTCGCCCTCATGCAGCTCTGCCGCCCCGCCGCCGCCCCGGTGCCGACGACCGAGGTCCCCGCCGCAAGAGCTTCGGCGACCGAGGAAAAAAAAAGTCCTGACGTGACCTCGGCGGCCCCGGCGGCCGCCGTCCCCGTGTCTCCGAAGGCCTCCGTTGCAGCCCCGGAAGCCCCAGCCCCGCCGGCACCTGTGGCCCATGGCGGCCCCGTGGGCTCCGCGGCCGCTCCCACCCCGGCACCCGAGCGCCCGGTGGCACGGCGTGTGGCCGGCACCATCTCCATCAAGGCCCAGCCCCTGCCCCGTGGCGGGTCGGCAGTGGCCGTGGCCGAAGCGCCTTCCCCGGAGGGGACCGAGGTGGACCCCGCTTCCGACGGCCCCCTCAAACCCATCAACCAGGCGCTGCTGCTTAAGGTGTGGGAGGACTACGCCATGGCCCGCAAACGCGAGGGCAAGAACAGCCTGCACGCCACCCTGGTGGCGAGGGACCCCGAGATCGTGGGCGACCGCATGCTCCGCTTCGTGATCGTGAACGACGTGCAGGAGAAGTACATGCGCGAGGAGAAGCCCACCCTGCTGGGCCATCTGCGCCGCTCGCTCGACCTCCACACCCTCGACCTGCTGGTGGAGAAGGCCGTGGTGACCGACCTGCGACCGCGGTACACCAACCGCGACCGGTTCAACATCCTGGCCGAGAAGAACCCGGCCTTGGTGAAGCTCGCCGACGAGCTCGACCTCGACCTCGGATAGCACGAAGCATCCACGCAACACCGCTTCCCGCGTGCACCGAACGAAGGTTCACACCTGGCCCGGGGCGGGGGACCTTGCGTGAGCCGGACGCGGCCTACTTTCGCGGTCCGAAACAACCCCCTCCCCCAGCACGATGAGCAAGATCAAGGTGGCGAAGCCCGTAGTGGAGCTCGATGGCGACGAGATGACCCGGATCATCTGGAAGTGGATCAAGGACCAGCTGATCCTGCCTTACGTGGACGTGCCCATCGAGTACTACGACCTGGGGATCGAGCACCGCGATGCCACCGACGACAAGGTGACGGTGGAGAGCGCGAAGGCCATCCTGAAGCACAATGTGGGCATCAAGTGCGCCACCATCACGCCCGATGAGGCGCGCGTGCAGGAGTTCGGGCTGAAGCAGATGTGGAAGAGCCCCAACGGCACCATCCGCAACATCCTGAACGGCACCGTGTTCCGCGAGCCCATCGTGATCAGCAACATCCCGCGCCTGGTGCCCGGCTGGACGCAGCCCATCGTGATCGGCCGCCATGCCTTCGGCGACCAGTACCGCGCCACCGATGCCGTGATCAAAGGCAAGGGCAAGCTCACCATGACCTTCACCCCCGACGATGGCGGCACCCCGCAGACCTGGGAGGTGTACCAGTTCGACGGGAACGGCGTGGCCCTGAGCATGTACAACACCGATGAGAGCATCGAGGGCTTCGCGCACAGCTGCTTCAACCTGGCCATCCAGAAGAAATGGCCGCTGTACCTCAGCACCAAGAACACGATCCTGAAGAAGTACGACGGCCGCTTCAAGGACATCTTCCAGGAGATCTTCGAGAAGCACTACAAGGCCGACTTCGAGAAGGCCGGCATCGTGTACGAGCACCGCCTGATCGACGACATGGTGGCCAGTGCCATGAAGTGGAGCGGTGGCTTCATCTGGGCCTGCAAGAACTACGACGGTGACGTGCAGAGCGACACGGTGGCCCAGGGCTTCGGCTCGCTGGGGCTGATGACCAGCGTGCTGATCACCCCGGACGGCAGGACCATGGAGGCCGAGGCCGCCCACGGCACGGTGACCCGTCACTACCGCTTGCACCAGCAGGGCAAGCCCACCAGCACCAACCCCATCGCCAGCATCTTCGCCTGGACGCGTGGCCTGGCCTTCCGCGGCAAGCTGGACGGCAACCAGGCCCTCATCGACTTCTGCACGAAGCTGGAGCAGGTGTGCATCCGCACGGTCCAGAGCGGCCGCATGACCAAGGACCTGGCGGTGTGCATCCACGGGGAGAAGGTGACGGCGGACAAGTACCTCACCACCGAGGGCTTCATGGCCGCCTTGCGCGAGGAGTTGGAACGGGCTTAGGACGGGCAGGCAACCATCGGCGGGTGTCAACAGTCTTCGGTGCACTGCGCTTCTCCCGGCGTGGACGGTTATCTTTCACCACCCCCAAGCGGAACCGCATGGTCGAACGCTTACGCCTGTCGCTGAAGCATTCCCTCCTCATCCTTGGCTGCCTGGTCCTGGGCCCTGACGTGCGTGCCTCGCACATCAGCGGTGTGGACATCGGCTATGAGTGCCTGGGCGGGAACACCTACCTGATCACCCTGAACCTGTTCCGGGACTGTTCGGGGATCCCCATGGCCACCACGGAGACGGTGGACCTGATCAGTTCCTGCGGCCAGAGCTTCTCCGTGACCATGAACCTGGCCCCGGGCACGGGCTACGAGATCAGTCAGCTCTGCCCGCCCGCCCTGCCCAACAGCGATTGCAACAACGGGGGCTATCCCGGCATGCAGTCGTGGACCTACCAGGCGCAGGTGACCTTGAACCCGCCGTGCAACAGCTGGACGATGAGCTGGAGCACCTGCTGCCGCAACGGCACCATCAACTCCCCCAACAGCACCGCGGCCGACATCTACGCCGAGGCTGTTCTGAACACGGCGACGGCCCCGTGCAACAACGCCCCCATCTTCACGGCCCAGCCGATCCCCTTCGTGTGCGAGAACCAGCCGGTCTCGTACAACTACGGGGTGTACGATCCCGACGGCGACTCCCTGGTGTTCAGCCTGATCAGCGCGATGGAGGACGCCACCACGAACATCTCCTACGGTGCGGGCTACAGCGGTTCGGTCCCCATCCAGGGCATCACGCTCGACCCCAACACGGGCGAGGTGAACTTCACCCCCACCCTGTCCGGCAATTACATCGTGGTGGTGCAGGTGGACCAGTACGACGCGAACGGCAACCTCGTGGGCACGGTGATGCGCGACATGCAGTTCACCGTGATCGCCTGCACCAACATCATCCCCGACGCACCCGCCTCCATCACCAACCTCAGCGGTTCCGCGGTGATGACCGGGCCGACCCAACTGCAGCTCTGCCTGGGGGACCAGTTCTGCCTCGACCTGGTGTTCTACGACCAGAACCCGCAGGACAGTGTGATCCTAACCACCAACGCGCTCGTGGCCCTGCCCGGCGCCACCTTCACCCAGACAGGCGCCAACCCCGCCACCGCCACCATCTGCTGGCAGTCCATCCCGGGCACCAGCCCCATCACCACGTTCACGGTGTTCGCCGAGGACAACGCCTGCCCGGTGACCGGCCTGAACCAGCAGACGGTGACCCTCGAATTCCTGCCGCGCACCACCACCATCCCCGACTCGTTGCTCTGCAGCCCCGCACCGGTCACCCTGAGCGCCTACGGGGGAAGCACCTTCACCTGGAGCGTGCTGAGCGGCGAACCGATCCAGCTGGGGGTGAACTTCAGCTGCAACCCCTGCGCCGACCCGGTGGCCACGCCGAGCATCACCACCACCTACATGGTGCAGAGCGACCTGCAGACCAACTGTGTGAACACCGACACGGTCACCATCACGGTGGTGCAGCCCTTCGGGTTCGGCACGCTATCCGCGCAGGACGCCACCTGCAACGGCGACAGCGATGGCTGGGTGTTCGTGGAGCCCTGGGGCACGGCCGGTCCACCGTGGACCATGGACCTGAACATCAACGGGGCGGCCTTCGCCACCACCACGGCGCAGGGCCCCTACACCTTCCAAGGGGTGCCCTACGGCACCTACGAAGTGGTCCTCTCCGAGGTGAACGGCTGCTCCCACGACACCACGGTCCTCATCGACCAGCCCGCGCCGATGACCATTCTGGCGAGCGACACCACCATCTGCCTCACCACCGATGCGGTCATCCATGCCCAGGCTTCAGGTGGCAATCCCGGCGGGTACACCTACACCTGGGACCAGGGGCTTGTGGGCAACGGGCCCCACACCGTGGGCCCCATGGCGACCACGAGCTACGCGGTCTTCGCCACCGACGGCCAGGGATGCACCTCGCCGGTGGACAGCGCCACGGTGACCCTTCACCCGGCGCTGAACATGATCACGGCCGGGCCGGACAGCATCTGCATCAACAGCAGCACCACGCTCACGGCGGTACCGAGCGGTGGTAACGGCGGTCCGTACACCCTGGCCTGGGAGCAGGTGGGCTACGGCCCCATCGGCAGTTCCACCTCCGTGTCGGTCACCCCCTCCACCTTCACCACCTGGTACACGGTAACCCTCACCGACAACTGCGGTACGCCCGCCGAGGTGGACTCCCTGCACATCCAGTGGTACGCGGCGCCCGCACCGGACTTCGTCGCGGACAGGTTCGAGGACTGCTATCCGGCCGGCATCACCTTCACCAACCTCACCGACCCGAACGACGTGGGACCGAGCTGCGTATGGAATTTCGGAGATGGGAACACCGCCACGGGCTGCGGCAGCGTGTTCAACTCTTACCAGACCGTGGGGTGCTACGATGTCTCCCTCACAATCACCTCCCCCGAGGGCTGCGTGGGCGACACCACCTTCCCGCAATACGTCTGTGCGCGTCCGTACCCCGTGGCCGATTTCACCTGGACACCCAGCTATGCCACCGTGTTCGAGCCCAACGTCCAGTTCGAGAACCAGTCCCAGTTCGATGTGGCCTGGACCTGGTGGTTCGATGAAGGCTGCACGCCCGACTCGGCCTTCGTGCCGGACCCCTTGGTGCGTTTCCCCGACCAGGACGAAGGGACCTACCCCGTGTGGTTGCGGGTGGTGAACGAGTTCGGTTGCCCGGACAGCGTGGAGAAGTTCATCCGGGTGGAGAGCGCCTTCTTCGTGTTCGTGCCCAACGTCTTCACGCCCGATGGGGACGGCATCAACGACACCTTCGGTGCGCAGGGGCTCGGCATCGACCCCACCAATTTCCGCCTCACCATCTACGACCGCTGGGGGCAGGAACTGTGGACCGGCACCGACCCGTACAAGTGGTGGGACGGCACCTACAGCGGCAACGGCGGTGAGCCCGTGATGCAGGGCGTGTACGCATGGAAGCTGGAGGTGAAGGACAAGTACAAGGGCTTCGGGCACGAGTACCTCGGTCACGTGACCGTGACGCGCTGAGCGCGCGATCGACCAACTTGCGTCCGTGGGCATGCACGGATCACGCACCGAACAGGCGCTCTTCGCCCTGGCCATCGGCGTGCACCTGATCACCGCGTGGTGCAGCAGTGGTTTCTATGCCGACGACGAGCATTACCAGGTGATCACCTTCGCGGAGGTGAAGGCCGGACATGAGCCGGAAAGCGCGCTCCCCTGGGAGCATGCGGCCCGGATCCGTTCGGTCGTGCTGCCTTCGGTCTGCCTGGTGGTCTTCGCGGCCTCCGATGCCATCGGGCTTCACGACCCGTTCCACAAGGCCTTCCTGCTCCGGCTGATCACGGCCGCCCTTGCCCTGATCATCGTGCGGCGCTGGACCCGCACGGCATCAGCGTTCGTACCGGAGCACCTGCATACGGTGTTCCTCGGGCTCTCGTGGTTGCTCTGGTTCCTGCCTTACCAGCACGTGCGGTTCACGGGTGAAACGTGGTCAGGGCTCCTGCTGCTGGCGGCCCTCACGGAACTACTGACCCATCCCTCGGGTCGAATCCGGCTGATCCGCAGCGGCCTCCTGATCGGGCTCGCGGTGCTGATCCGGCCTCCGACATTGTTCATGGCCATGGGCTTGGTGGCCTGGATGGTGTTCACCGAGCGGGCCCGCCTGGTGGAACTGTTCCCGTTGGGTGCTTCGGCGGTGTTGGTGCATGTGATCGGTGCGGGGCTCGACACCCGGTGGTACGGCACCCCGACGTGGAGCCTGTGGAATTACGTGCTCGTGGGCATTGAAGGGCGCCCGGACGGGGACCTGGACGGACAGCCTTGGTGGTCTTACGGTCCGCTGATGATCAAGGACATGCTGGTGCCGATCGGCCTGCTGGTCTTGGCGGCGTACGCGCTGCACTGGAGGAACCATCGCACCGGACCACTGCTGTGGATCATCACCCCCTTCGTGCTCTTCCACCTGCTCATCGCGCACAAGGAGACGCGCTTCCTGTTCCCCTTGGTGGACCTCGTTCCCCTCTTGCTCGTGCAAGCCTTGGCCTCCTTCCCGTCGAAGGTCCCCGCCACCACCATGCGCATCGCGTTGGGCCTCGTGCTCCTTGCGGCGCTGATCGCGAACGCCGTGGGGCTCGCGGTGGTGGCGCTCGCTCCCGCGGGATCGGGCCGCACGCGACTGGCCGAAGCACTGGGACCTGCCCTGTCCACGGTACGGTACGATGCGAGCGCCGCGACCGTGTGGAAGATCGCGGTGCCCGTGTACTACGGTGGTCCCAGCGCCCCGGAGCACTTGCTCGAAGACCCCTGCGATCGGGCCCCGATGCTTCTGGTGGCACAGCATGGAGCACGATGCGGAGAGGTGCAAGGCAGCTTGGTCGCTACAGCCGACCCTGCCTGGGCGAACACCTTGCTCTCCTGGTACCATTGGCGACCCGCCGACCGGGGCTGGGCCGCCTACCGCATGGCCCCCACGAAGGAGTAGCGCAGCACCGCGATCTTTGCGGCCCGTGACGAAGCCCTCACCGCACCCGATCACGCGCAAGGACCTGGACCGCCTGGCGATCCCCGCGATCATCAGCGGCATCGCGGAACCGGTGATCTCGTTGGTGGACACGGCCTTCGTGGGCCGGTTGGGCACGGCCGATCTGGCCGCCGTGGGCATCGCGAGCAGCTTCTTCCTGCTGGTGGTGTGGGTACTGGCCCAGACGCGTAGCGCGGTGCTCAGCGTGGTGGCGCGCTACTGGGGCGAGAAGCGGCTCGACGCGATCACGGGCCTGGTGCCCATCGCGGTGTGGATGAACTTCGCACTGGGCTTCGTCTTCTTCGCGCTCACGAACGCCTTCAGCACCGGGATCTTCAAGCTGTACAACGCCGAGGGCGAGGTGCTGGAGAAGGCCGTGGCCTACTACCACATCCGCAGCTTCGGGCACCCGGTGGTGCTGGCCACCTTCGCGCTCACCGGGGCGTTCCGCGGCATCCAGAACCTGAGCTGGAGCATGTGGATCAGCCTGATCGGCGCGGCGGTGAACCTGGCGCTGAACCCCCTGCTCATCTTCGGGTGGGGCCCCGTGCCGGGCCTGGGGATCGCAGGAAGCGCCTGGGCCAGCTTCATCGCCCAGCTGGTCATGTTCGCGGTGGCGGTCGGGGTGCTCCTCACCCGCACGCCGTTCGCGCTCTTCCCACGCACGTGGCGCCATCCCGAGCTGTTGAGCCTGTGGCTGCTGAGCGGCAACCTCTTCGCCCGCACCATCGCGCTCAACGCCTGCTACTACCTGGGGAACCGCTACGCCACGGGCTACGGGAAGGCCTTCATCGGCGCGCACGCGATCGCCATGCAGATCTGGCTGTTCAGCGCCTTCTTCATCGATGGCTACGCCGCGGCGGGAAGCGTGCTCGCGGGCCGGCTGAACGGCGAGCGCAACTGGCGCGACCTGTACCGGGTGAGCTGGCAGGTGGTGCGGGTGAGCATCCTCATCGGTGCGCTGCTCGGCGCGGTATACACGCTCGGCTATCCGTGGATCGGCGGGCTGTTCACCGCCGACCCGGAGGTGCTCGCCCTCTTCAACGGGGTGTTCTGGCTCGTCGTCCTCACCCAGCCCATCAACGCCGTGGCCTTCGCGTTCGACGGCATCTACAAGGGCCTGGGCAACGGGAAGATCCTGCGCAACGTGCTGCTGGTGTCCACCTTCGGCGTGTTCCTGCCCACCATCATCATCGGCGACCGGCTCGGGTGGAAGCTCTTCGCCGTGTGGACGGCCTTCCTGTTGTGGATGGTGGTGCGGGGCGGACAGCTCGCCCTGGCCTTCAACAAGCACTACGGCGCGCACGCCCGACATTGAACCGGGTCTATCTTCGTCGACATGCGGATCACGACAAGCCTCGCAACGCTCCTCCTCTTCGCATCGACCGCGCTGGCCCAGGACTACGCTGTGGAACGTGCACAGCCTGCCGCCGCGCCCCCGCCGGCACAGCCCGATCACGATGCGCGCCCGCTGCGCGACCGCATCTGGTTCGGGGGTGGCGTCAGCCTCATGTTCGGCACGGTCACCAACCTGGGCATCGCACCGATGGTCGGCTACAAGATCGATCAGAAGGGAAAGTGGTCGGCCGGCCTGGGCGGGAACTACTACTACTTCAGTGACAACCGGTACAATCCGGCCTACGAGAGCTCCACCTACGGATGGTCCCTCTTCAGCCGCTACCGGGTGATCCCGCAGGCCTACCTGCACGCCGAGTACAACGCCCAGAACTACCTGATGTATTCACCCTACGCGGATGTCAGCCAGCGCGAATGGGTACCCTTCCTGCTGGTGGGAGGAGGTTATGCGCAGCCGGTGGGCGGACACAGTTACATGACCTTCCAGGTGCTGTGGGACGTCATCCAGGACATCCGCAGCCCCTACGGCAGCCAGCCCTTTTTCACGGCCGGCGTGGGCGTCGGCTTCTGATCGGTCGTATGCAACGAAGAAGGGCCTTCCCGCGGGAAGGCCCTTCTCATTGGCCGAGGCGTGCGCGCCACATCCTCCGGCGCAGACGACGGAGCTGGGCGCGGTATTCCTGTTCACCACCGGCGGTGGTCGCCGCCATGAGCGCGTAGCGGTATTGCACGACCGCTTGATCACGCCGGCCGGTGCGCTCCAGGTAGGCCGCCACCAAGGCGTGCACTGCGGCGCGGTCGATGCCCGGCACGGCCAGCGCACGTTGGAAGGTGGCGTGCAACTCCTCCTCCCGCGCATCGCCGGCGAGCAGGTTCAGGTAGTGCATCCAGGTGTTCACGTGGCCGGGCGCCCAGCGCACCGCGCACCGGAAGTGCACGAGCGCGCGCTCGTGGTCGTCGAGCAGGGCCCAGCAGATCCAACCCATCATACCGTGCGCCACCCCGTGCGAAGGCTCCGCCTCAAGCACCTGTTCGAGCAGGCGCCGTGCCTCGGCGTAACGCCCACCGCCCATGCACCCGTTGATGCGGATCATCAACACGTCCAGTTCCATCCGTTCCATCACCCATCTCCTTTTTCCGTTCGTTCGACCCCGGCAAGAAAAAACCCGGCTTGGAGGCCGGGTCACCAGAGCGAAGGAAGGCCGGGGTCATGGCTTCCTCATCCAGTGCCGGGCGCTGGTGATGAAGGACCGAGCCTTCAACCACGGCTGCCGATGCGCTTGTTCGTTCATAGAATGCAACGCGTTCCCGCGTTCGTGGACCATGACGCGCAGCTCGCAGGAAAGTTGCCCGGGATGGATGATCCGCTTCCGCCTGGCTGCGGAAGAGCGGGGATGTTGACCGTGAAAGGATGAGCATGCGCACCGCAGCGGGTGCGAACGCAGGAACCTCGCCGAGCAACGCCGGTGATGGAGGTATGGAACGTGACAAGCCCGCCTCCGCAAGGCCCGTTGGTTGATGCCAAGGGCCTTGCTTCGGCGAGGCGATCTAGATGAGACGCTTGTTCATGAAGGCCCGGCCGGAACCGCTTTTCAAGTACTTCTCGAACGCGTAAGCCTTGTACTTATCCAGAAAGCCGAACGCCGCGATGCACTCTACAGGAAGCTTGTCCTTGGTGTACTGCACCAACCCAGCTTGATGACGGCGCAAACGCTCCTCCAAGTTGGCCGTGCAACCAACGTAGCTGCGACCATCCGCGGTCCGAAGGATGTACACGGTGAAGGGAAAGACCATGGTCGGGATGGTGGACCGCGTCCACCGAAGCCTCGCCGAGCAAGGCCGGCGAAGGAGTTATAGAACGCAACAGGCCCGCCTCCGCAAGGCCCGTTGGCTGATGCCAGGGGCCTTGCTTCGGCGAGGCGAAGGTGGAGCCGGGCGGGATCGAACCGCCGTCCAAACGACCGCAATGCGGGCTTTCTACATGCTTAGCCTTTCCGTTGATTTTCGACCCGTGCCTGGAGGAGGGCACCCTAGCGCGGGCTTAGGTCCTGTTTCTCACCTGTGCTCCGGACCACCGCACAGGCCAGTCTTCCAGGATGACACCCCTGGGCCGGGAAGGAGGTCGACGGGCCTCCCCGAGGGGTGCTCGTCCACGCTACTGTTGTTCACGTGGATAAGGCCTATAGCCTGAGGCTATTAGGCCGCGAGCGCGTAGTCTACTTCGCCAGTTATGGCGCGGGGATCGATTTGGCGGGCCTGTCCCCATCGCCCGACATGCTTACACGCACCACGAAGCCGCTGTCGAATCCAGGTCGGCCCCAGTGGGTTCCAAAGAACGGGGCGCTAAGGTAGCGCCTTGGCCGGCCAACGAGATCCGTGCCGGCCGCAGCACGCTGCCAACTCTTCTACTTTTGGCGCGTTCCCACCCCATGTACAGCAAGATCGGCATCATCCGCGAGGGCAAGACCCCGCCGGACAAGCGCGTGGCCCTGACGCCGGCGCAGTGCATCGAAGTGATGCAACGCTACCCCGGGACCGACGTGGTGGTGCAGCGCAGCCCCGTGCGCGCGATCACCGATGCCGAATACGAGTCCGCCGGCGTGAAGCTCGTTGACGACCTCGACGACCGCGACCTCATCATCGGCGTGAAGGAGGTGCCCGTGCACATGCTGATGGAGGGCAAGAGCTATCAGTTCTTCAGCCACACCATCAAGCAGCAGCCCCATAACCGCAAGCTCATGCAGGCCGCGATCGCCAAGCGCATCCGCCTCATCGACCATGAGCTCCTCACCGATGCGAAAGGGGAACGCGTGCTGGCCTTCGGGCGCTGGGCCGGCGTGGTGGGCGCCTACAATGCGTTCCGGGCCTGGCAGGCCACGCAAGGCGGCCCCGTGCTCAAGCCCGCCCACCTGTGCCACGACCGGGCGGAGATGGAGCAGCACCTGCACGCGTTCCCGATGCCCAAGGACCTGCGCATCGTGATGACGGGCGGGGGCCGGGTGGGGCGCGGCACCATGGAGGTGCTGGACCGGGCCGGCATCGCGCGGGTCTCCCCCAACGCCTTCCTGAACGCCCGGTTCGATGGACCGGTGTACACCGTGCTGGGATCGGCCGATCTGTACCGGCGCAGCGACGGGATGCCGTTCGACCGCGAGGACTTCCACCGGGACCCGAGCGGGCACGAGGCCGACTTCGGACCGTTCGCGCGCAAGGCGAACATGTTCATCGCCTGCCACTTCTGGGACCCGCGCGGCCCGAAGATCCTGTCCCTGGAGGTGCTGCACGACCCGGCGATGGGCCTGAAGGTGGTGGCCGACATCAGCTGCGATGTGGGCGGCCCGATCGACTGCACCCTGCGCGCCAGCACCATCGCCGATCCGATCTACGGTTACGCACCCGCTGCCAACGCGGAGTGCCCGGTGGGAACACCCGGCTCCATCACCGTGATGGCGGTGGACAACCTGCCCTGTGAGCTGCCACGGGATGCCAGCGAGGCCTTCGGGCGCGACCTGGTGGACCATGTGATCCCCTACCTGGTGCACGCGGACATGGGCGGCATGATCGAACGGGCGAGCATCGCCAACAACGGGCGGTTGAACCCTCGATACGCCCACCTCGCCGCGTATGCGGGCCTTGACCGGTAGGTTCAACCGACCGGCACGCGCAGCTCGAGGCTGAAGAAGGCCATGTCGTCGCCCACGGGCGTGATCCGCGGGACGATGGGCCTGCCGCAGCGCCGCGCCAGTGTGAGCAGGCCGAGACCGGCGCCGCCGTGCGACGAACGCGCATCGTTGGCCAGCAATTTCAGGTACTGTTCCTTCAATCCCACCTCATCCATCTCGCCCAGCATCAGGAGGCGTTGCTCAAGCTGCATGGCCACGGCCAGGTGCACACCGTTGCCGAACGCGAACCGATACCCTTCGGCCGAACGCAGCAGGATCGCGAACGCCGCATGGTCGGCCACCTCCAACGCGTGATGGTGCACGTTCTCCAACCCTTCCACCAGCACACTGATCAACCGCTTGCGTAGCGCGACGCCGTCCTCGCGAGCCTGGGCATATCCTTCCGCCACGGCCAGCAAGGCGGCCACATCCTCGTGGGACAGGGTGCCGGCGTGCGCGAACACCACCTCCCCGAGCGGCTCCGCCAGTACACGCGACCGCACGGTCTCCAGTTCGAACTGGCAGACCGATCGCAGACGTTCAGGGACGCTCAAGGAAGGCTCCTGGTGCATACGGCGAACACCGGATCTCCTTCGACGAGAAGCGGGTCCGCGCCGATGTACGGGAAAAACCCGAACGGGGTTACCTGACAGGGTCGTTCATTCGCATTTCATCCTGTTGAGTGAGCCCACACGCACGTTCCTCTGCTTGGAAGGCCGCTCCATCCGCCTTCCTTCCATCTTAGGCGCGCACCGGTACGGTGGATGGGGGAAGTGGCTACCTTTCACGACCCCTATCGGAACCGCCCCAACGCCCCATGATCCCGCACGTTCTCCGTCGGCCGCTCCTCGCAGGAACGGCCCTTGGCCTGTTGTTGACGGCACCGCTCCGGTCAACCGCCCAGATCCCTATCACGGTGGGCACCGGAACGCTGGTGAACAGCACCAATTCCTACCCGGCACCTTACGGCAATTTCGCCAACGGCTCCCGGCACCAGATGCTCATCCTCGCCAGCGAACTGCAGGCCGCAGGCATGGGCCAGGGCACCATCACCAGCCTCGCCTTCGATGTGGCCGCACAGGCAGGCGTCACGCTGCAATCGTTCAGCATCGCACTGGGCACCACCACCACCAACGACCTTACGCCGCAGCCCAACGCGGCCTGGGAAACGAACCTCACCACGGTGTTCGGCCCAACCCCGGTGCTGGACCAGGCCGGCTGGAACACCCATGTGCTCGCTGTACCCTACGTGTGGGACGGGGTATCGAACCTGGTGGTGCAGACCTGCTTCAGCAACGGCTTCGCCAGCATCAACGCAGTGATGCACCAGAGCGGCACTTCGTTCAACAGCACCCAGTTCAGGGCCACGAACAACAACAATGTGTGCACCTTCAACGGGGGCAACATCCAGGTGGTGCAGCAGCGCCCGAACATGCGTTTCGAGTGGACACCGCCGCAGATCCCCCCCGTCGCGGCGATCAGCGCGAGCAGCACCTTCACCTGCGACGGTTCGGTGAGCTTCACCGACGCGTCCACGAACTACCCCACGACCTGGGCATGGGACTTCGGTGACGGAAGCACGGACACGGTCCAGGACCCCGTGCACACCTATCCGAGCGACGGCAGCTACACGGTGACGCTGATCGCCAGCAACGCGTATGGCAGCGACACCACCACCTTCGGTCCGATCGTGGTGAGCGTGAACGCCCCGCTGCCGGTGCCGGCCTGCACCCCGCAGACGCAGGGCAGCATCGCCGGTTTCGGCATCCTCAGCGTTTCGGTGAACGGCGCTGCGCAAGTCTCGGACGATGCCTCGGTCGAAGGCTATGTGGACCGGACGTGCGTGCGCGACACCGTGCAGGCGGGCACCTTGATGGACCTTGCCGTGATCACCGGCCAGGCCACCACGCACAACGTGCGCGCCTGGTGCGACTGGGACAACAACGGCAGCTTCGGTGCGAACGAGGAGGTGCTGAGCGCCACCAGCGTGAACAGCGCATCGTCCACCGTGCTCATCCCCACGTACGCGGTGCTGAACACACCGCTGCGGTTGCGCTTCACGGCCGACTATGATTTCAGCGCCACGCCCACCCCCTGCGGCGATCCGCAATACGGCCAGGCCGAGGACCAGAGCCTGGTGGTGGTGCCCAACACGAACCCGCCGGTGGCCGGCTTCAGCGTGATGCCGCCGTTCAGCTGCGACGGTGCCGTGCAATTCACCGATGAGAGCCTGAACACCCCCACCAGCTGGGAGTGGGCCTTCGGCGACGGTGGCACCAGCACCGATCAGGACCCGGTGCATGTGTACCTGGCCAGCGGCACCTACGATGTGACCCTCGTCGCCACCAACGCCAACGGGGCCGACACGCTCACCCTGGTGGCCGTGGTGGTCATCGACCTGAACGGGCAGCTCGTCCCGGCCGCATGCATCCCGCAGACGCAGGGCAACTGCTGCGGGTATGGCATCACCGGCGTGGACTTCGCCGGCATCAGCTCCACGAGCGCCGATGGCTCGGAAGGTTATGCGGACCGGAGCTGCGGGAACACCGCCACCGTGGAGGAAGGGTCCGCGTACCCCATCAGCATCGGCACCGGGGGCACGCTGAACCACGACGTGTACGTGTGGATCGACCTGAACAACGATGCGGGCTTCACCGCGGGCGAATTGGTGTACAGCGCGCTCAACACCACCGACCCGGCCGGCAACGTGCTCGTGCCTGTGGCCACGGTGTACAACACGCCGGTGCGCATGCGCGTGATGGCCGACGTGATCGGCGAGATCGCCGGCCCCTGCGACCAGCCGCTCTACGGCCAGGCCGAGGACTACAGCGTGATCATCACCCCGAACATCGATCCGCCCACCGCGGCCTTCAATGCCTCGCCCGATCAGACCTGCGACGGCATCGTGCAGTTCAACGACCTGAGCACCGACCTGCCCACCGCGTGGGCCTGGGACTTCGGTGATGGCGGCAACAGCACCGACCAGAACCCGCTTTACACCTACACCACGCCCGGCACCTACACGGTGAGCCTCACGGCCTCGAACGCCAATGGGAGCGACACCCACACCATCGTGAACTACATCGTGTTCTATGCCACCAACGTGTGCGACACCACCATCATGCCGGGCCAGTTCGACGGCAGCACCACGGAATGCACCGGCACCCTTACGGACGACGGCGGTGCCAGCGCGAACTACACCCCGGGCATGAGCGGTGCGTTCACCATCGCCCCGGCCGGTGCCGAGATCGTCACGCTCACCTTCTCGCAGTTCGCCTTCGAAACGAATTTCGACTACCTGCGCATCTATGACGGTCCGGACAACAACGCCCCCCTGCTCGGCGAGTTCACGGGCAACGGGGTGGGCGTGCTGCCGAACGGCGGGGTGATCTCCAGCACGGGCCCCTCGATCACCGTGCAGCAGGCCGCCAGTCCCGGCCCCACCACGTGGGAGGGCTTCATCTGCACGTGGAACTGCTCCTACACGGGCATCGCCGAGCAGACCTCGCCGGTGCTGAACGTGTACCCCCAGCCCGCGCACGACCGGATCACCGTGGTGCTCGATGGCACCGACCGGAACGACCTGCTGCTGCAGCTGCACGATGCGCTGGGCCGCCTGGTGACCGCGCTGCCCCCGAACAGCGGAAGCAGCACGGTAACGCTGGACATCGCCGGTCTTGCGCCCGGCCTTTACACGCTCTCGGCCATCACCGGCGAAGGCCGCTGGAGCAGGACCCTTGTGATCGAATGACATGCTGACGACGATGCGGAACCTTCGGAACCTGATCCTCGCCACGGGCCTGCTGGCCGCCACGTGCGTGCAGGCCACCCACCTGGTGGGGGGCAACCTGGGCTACGTGTACCAGGGCGAGACCGCGCCGGGAAGCGGGGTGTACCGCTACCAGGTGTACATGGAGTTCTACATGAACTGCGGCCCCAACAGCAACTGGCAGTCGCTGTACGAGCTGCTCGGCAACAATTACAACACGCCGCTGGTGGTGGGCTGCTACATCCAGGACCCCCTGAACCCGAACAGCACGAAGCAGAAGCAGGTGGATGTGAACCTCTTCCTCACGGATTCGCTGCAGATCGTGCCCGACCTGCCGAACAACTGCACCATAGGCCAGGGGCTGTGCACCATCAAGGGCACCTTCGTGGGCACCATGGACGTGCCGCTGAACTTCGGCGGGTACCACCTGTATTACCAGATGTGCTGCCGCAACCTGGACATCGACAACCTCGCCAACCCGAACGGCACCGGCATCGGCTACTATGCCTTCGTACCGCCCCCGTTGGTGAACAACAGCTCGCCCGTGTTCCTCGGTGTGCCCACGCCCTTCCTCTGCACCAGCGACACCACCACCTTCCTGAACACCGCCAGCGACCCGGACGGTGACCAGCTCATCTTCTCGTTCGAGACCCCGTATAACAGCGTCCAGTTCGGCGGTGGCATCGTGCCCCCGCCCAACGCGCTTCCGTGGCCTGTGCCCACCGTCACTTACAACGGCGGCTTCAGCGTGGCCCAACCCTTCGGTGCAGGCGGCTATTCGTACATCAACGGGGCCACCGGCCTCACCAAGTACCTGCCACCCAACCAGGGCAACTACGTGGTGAGCGTGGAGGTGAAGGAGTACCGCAACGGTCAGCTGATCGGTGCGGTGCGCCGCGACCTGCAGTTGCAGGCCATCCCCTGCCCACCGAACAACACGCCCAACGCCATCGCCGGGCAGCCGGTGAGCTACACGGTGAACGCCGGCGACCTGCTGTGCTTCAACCTCAACTACAGCGACATCGACGGGGACACGCTCACCCTCACCTCAGCGGGTCTCATCTTCGACCCGCTGGTGACCAACCCGGCGGCCACCATCAATGCGCCGGTCACGAGCACCGGTTCGGTGGGCACGCAGTTCTGCTGGGACACCGATTGCTCCCAAGGGCAGGGGCAGCCCTACCTGTTCAGTGTGAGCGTAACGGACAACGGCTGTCCGCCGAAGACCTACGACGAGGTGATCTCGATCACGGTGGTACCCTTCACCGGGCCCACCCAGGTGCTCGGCCCGCTCCAGGTGTGCGCCAACCAATCGGGAAGCGCCTACACCACCGCGCCCATCGCCGGGGCCACCTTCAACTGGGCCGTGAGCGGGGGAACGATCGCCAGCGGTGGAACCAGCAACAGCATCACGGTGAACTGGGGCAGCGCGGGTACGGGAACGGTGAGCGTGAGCGCCACCAACAACCTGGGGTGCACCTCGGTGCCCGTGTCGGCCACGGTGACCATCGTTCCCTTGCCGGCCACGGACGCAGGTGCCGATACCACCCTGTGCGCCGGCGGCTCGGTGGTGCTCGGTGGCTCGCCCACCGGGCCCTCGGGAAGCAGCTTCAGCTGGTCCCCTGCGGCCGGACTGAGCGGCACCAACGTGGCCAACCCCACGGCCACACCGCTGCAGACCACGAGCTACATCGTGCAGGTGAGCAACAGCGGCTGTGTGAACCGTGATACCGTGACGGTGACGATCGATCAGGTGCTGGCCGACGCCGGGGCCGACGCCGCCATCTGCATCGGCGACACGGTGCAGCTCGACGCCAGCGGAGGCGGTGCGTACCTCTGGAGCCCCTCCACGGGATTGAACGACCCCACGCTCGCCAGCCCGCTCGCGGATCCCGCGGCCACCACCACCTACACCGTCACCGTCACCGACAGCCTGGGCTGCTCCGCCATCGACTCCGTTACGGTGACGGTGAATCCGCTTCCCGTGGTGAACGCCGGCGCCGATACCACCTTCTGCCCCGGCACCACGGTCACCCTTGGCGGCGCGCCCACCGGACCTGCGGGCTCGCAGTACAACTGGTCTCCGGCAGCCGGCCTCGGCAACGCGGCCATCGCCAACCCGGTGGCCACGGCGGCCGACACGGTCACCTACACGGTAACGGTGCTCGACCCCAACGGCTGCGTCGCTTCGGATGCGATCACCCTGTTCGAGCTTCCGGTGCCCGATGTGGACGCCGGTCCGGACCAGACCATCTGCGCCGGCGACTCGGCGCAGCTGCAGGGCTCCGGCACGGGCACGCTGCTGTGGACGCCGCCCTTCGGGATCAGCGACCCCACGATCCCCGATCCGTTCGTTTCCCCGGAGGCCACCATCATCTACACGCTCACCGCCACCGGACCCAACACCTGTGTGAGCAGCGACCAGGTGACCGTGACGGTGAACGTGCTGCCCAACGCGAACGCAGGTCCCGATAAGATCATCTGCCTGGGCGACAGCGTGCAGATCGGCGTACAAGGTCCCGGCACCTTCGTCTGGTCGCCCGCCACCGGCCTCAGCAGCACCGCCGTGGCCACGCCGATGGCCTCGCCCGCGGTGAACACCATGTACTATGTGACGCTGCTCGACACGAACGCCTGTTCGCAGATCGATAGCATGATGGTGAGCGTGAACCTGCCCGTGAACGCCGGCGGCGATGGTGGGGACATCACCTGCAGCACGGGCCTGCCCATCAACCTCGCGAACCTCCTCACCGGCTCGCCCGACCCCGGCGGCACATGGGTGCCTTCGGATACGTACAACCCCGGACAAGGTGGCGGCACCTTCTTCTACGTGGTGAGCGGACCCGCCCCCTGCCCGAACGACACCGCGGTGGTGACGATCACGGAGACCACCGCTCCTGATGCCGGGCAGAACGGTACGCTCGACCTCTGCACCAGCGATGCGCCGGTGGACCTCTTCACGCTGCTTGGACCGAGCGCGGACAGCACGGGTACGTGGACCCTTTCCGACGGAACGCCCTTCAGCGGCGTGTTCGACCCGGCGGTGGACCTGCCCGGAGCCTGCACCTACCTCGTACCCGGCGCACCGCCCTGCTTCGATGCGTTCGCCGTCATCACCGTCACCGTGCTCACGGCCCAGGACCCGGGCACGGATGCGAGTGTCACCGTGTGCGGCAGCGGCACCTCCTTCAACCTCACCGACTCCCTTGGCGGAACGCCCGCGGCCGGTGGCGACTGGTACGCCCCGAACGGCAGCGCGCACAGCGATGTGTTCGACCCGGCGGTGGATGTCAACGGGGTGTACACCTATGTGGTGGCCGCAGGCACGGCCTGCGCCGATAGCGCCGCGGTGACGGTGAACATCCAGAACCCTGTTGCCAACGCAGGCCAGGACCAGGCCCTGTGCATCGGTGACACGGTGCAGCTCGGCGCCACCGGCGGCACGGCCTACAGCTGGTCCCCGGCCGCCAACCTCAGCGACACCACCGTCGCGGACCCGCTGGCCTTCCCCACCGCCACCACCACGTTCACCGTGAGCGTGACGGACGGGCTGGGCTGCGTGGCCACGGACAACGTGACCGTGACGGTGAACCCCTTGCCGACGGTGAACGCGGGCAACGACGCCGCCGTGTGCGCCGGTGCTTCCACCCCGATCGGCGGCACGCCCACCGGCCCTTCGGGCAGTTCCTTCAACTGGAGCCCCGGCACCGGTCTGAGCAACAGCACCGTGGCCAACCCCGTGGCCCAACCGACCACGACCACCACTTACGCCGTGGTGGTGACCGACGCGAATCAGTGCGTGAACACCGACAGCGTGGTGGTGACCGTGAATCCGCTGCCCGCCCTTGACGCCGGTGCCGACACCAGCTTCTGCCTCAACGGGAGCGTGCAGCTCGGCGCCACCGGCGTGGGCCAGTTCACGTGGAGCCCCGCCACCGGCCTCAGCGCCACCAACGTGGCGGACCCCGTGGCCTCGCCCGCCAGCACCACCACTTACACCGTGACCCTGCAGGACGCCAACAACTGCGTGAGCACGGACGCGTTGACCGTGACGGTGAACGGCCTTCCCACCGCCGACGCGGGCGCCGACCTGTGGGTGTGCCCCGGCTTCGATGTGCAGCTGCAGGGTGCGGGCGGTGGTGCCTACGCCTGGGCGCCGGCCAACACGTTGAACGATCCCACCATCAGCGATCCGCAGGCCTCGCCCTTGAGCACCACCATCTACGTGCTCACCGTGACCGACGGGAACGGCTGCACCGACACGGACGACATGACGGTGACCGTGAACGATGACCCGCCCATCGACGCCGGACAGGACCAGAGCATCTGCGCCGGCCAGCAGGTGCAGCTCGGTGGCAACCCCACCAGCATCGGCAGCTCCACCTACCTGTGGTCACCGGGCGCGGGCCTCAACGACCCTACGTCGGCCAACCCCACCGCCGCTCCGCTGGTGAGCACCCAGTACACGCTCGTCGTCACCAACGACACCTGCACCAGCAGCCAGGTGGTGAACGTGACCCTGCAGGGCATCGCGGACCCGGCGTTCAGCGTGCGGCTCGAGCCCAACTGCGACGGCCTGCGCGCCTTCTTCACCGACGAGAGCAGTGGCGCTTCGCAATGGGCGTGGGACTTCGGGGATGGTGGAACCAGCAGTGAGCAATACCCGCAGCACGAGTTCGCCTACGACGCGGCCCTCAGCGTCACGCTCACGGTCACGGACGTGTTCGGTTGCTCGGACGATACCACGCAGGTGTTCCCGGCGAGCAGCTTCCCGGCGCTCACGGAGATGGACGTGCCCAACGTGTTCAGCCCGAACGGCGATGGCAAGAACGACCTGTTCACCGTGGGGCAGCATGATGGCCAGGTCCCCGAGGTGGTGCTGGGCGGCTGCGCCAGGCTGCTGGTGTACAACCGGTGGGGCCAGAAGGTGTTCGAGAGCCTGGGCAACAACCTCGCCTGGGACGGACGCACCGTGGCCGGAGTGCTGTGCGAAACGGGCACCTACTTCTACGTGCTCACGGTGAAGGACATGGAGTTCAAGGGCACCGTGCAATTGATGCGCTGACGCATGCGTGGGTCGATCGTCCTGTCCGTCGCCGCCATGGCCCTGCTCCCGGCCTGCGGCCTGGATTGCACCCGCGGCACCGGCGCGGTGGAACGACGGGCGCTTGAGGTGCCCGCCTTCACAGGCATCGTGCTCGAAGGCGCCATGAACGTGCACGTGACGCGGGGCGATGCGCAAGCGGTGGAACTTGAAGGCCAGTCCAACATCACCGCCCTGGTGACCACGGAGGTGCGCAAGGGCGTGTGGCACATCACCACCTCCGGTTGCACCAGCACCGATTCGGCCTTCGTGGTGCACATCCGCACGCCGCAGCTCGAACGCATCACCATCGAGGGATCCGGCGATGTGACGGCGGACAGCGTGTTCGGCGGCGGCAATACCGTGCTCACCGTGAAGGGAAGCGGCGACCTGGTGGCGCGCGACCTGCGCGATGAGCGCGTGATGGTGTCGCTGCTTGGAAGCGGCGACATCGCCCTGTACGGCACCGCGGCCCACCTCGATGCCGATGTGAAGGGCAGCGGCAGCATCCACGCCGCGGGGCTCAGCGCCGCCCACACCGAAGTGGTGGTGCAGGGCAGCGGGGATGTGGAGGTGACCGCGGTGGAGGACCTCGACGCCACCGTGGCCGGCAGCGGCAACGTGCGCTACCGCGGCAGCCCGAAGCTGACCTCGCGCATCCAGGGATCCGGAACGGTGGCCCCGCTCGAATGAAGCGCCGCCTCCTGCCCGGCCTCGCCCTGCTGACCCTCCTGGTGGCCTGTGGTCCCTCACGGTCCGGCGGAGAAGGCACCGGACACGCCGACAGTGCCGTGGTGCACCTGCGCAATGTTCCGGGCCGCCCGCCCCACCCCTTCCGCCAGTTCGACCAGAACGTGTTCCACGACACGCTGCTGGTGCAGACCAGCTTCGACCTGGGCGACGGCAGTTACGTGATGGTGGCCTCCAACGTGGACGACACCTTCGAAGGCCTTCGCCTCTACCGCTACCGCTTCCAGCCCGACAGCACCGTTGAGCTGATGGCCGTTTCCGCACCGGCCTACGACAGCTGGACCATGCTGCCCACCTTCTTCCCGCTGGACACCGCACGGCCCGCCGACGGCATGTGGGTGCTCGCCAACTTCGGGGAGAAAGAGAGCTGGGGCCAGCGCGTCTTCCTCCTCGACTGGGAATTCCTCGATGTGCGCTTCATGGACGTGGCCCTGCCCGAACGGGTGATGGAGGACGACACCCTGCGCTTGAAGCGCCGCAACGTGGCCCCGTACATGCGCTACAGCGAGCACGGCGACACGGCCGTGTGGCTCTTCGCCTGCGACAGCGTGTACCTCTACGACGACCAGGAGGGGCAACTGGACCAGGTGCTGGCCGCCGATCGCCTGCGGTACACCTTCGAGGCCCACGAAGGGCTGGCCCTTTGGGTCGATGGCCGCAAGCGCATCGTGAAGAAGCCCGCCTGAGCCTACTCCACGATCGGCACCAGGCCGCGGATGCCCATGTCGCGCACGGTGTCCGCAGCGGCGGGCTCGAAGATGCCGTCGCCGTCGTCGATCCACTCGAAGCTGTGGTTCGTGCTCAACGATACGGTGATCACCACGTCCTCCGTTTCGTTGCCCGTGATGTGCAGCGGCTGCGCGAAACCGCCGGTGACCACGCAACTGCCCGCCGGCACCTGCGAGGTAGCGAAGAGCGGGTTGGGCACGGTGGTGGCCCCCGGGGGAGCCTGCCCGCTGAACAGGGGCAGCGGGAAGGGCGGATCGTTCACCTCGAAGGCCCAGAAGCCCTGCAGGCGGTCGTCGTTCACCGTGAGGCTCTGTTGGTCCACCGTGAACGAGGTGATGTAGGTGTTGTAGCCGATGAAGGACGAGATCGTGCCCGTGAGGTCCAGGTCGCCCAGGCCGAAGATGGTATCGGTGTACCGGAGATCGATGTCGTAATGCTGGTAGGCGAGCGAAACGCGGAGCCAGGCGTAGGTGCCCGTGTCGAGCTGGCTCAACGGGATGCTCAGGAACACCTCGCCGTCGCCGGCCCGCACGCCTTGGGCGAAGTCGATGGCCGTGGCCCCGCCCGCATTGGTCTCGGCCGCGTGGTACACCACGCTCCCCTGCCCCAGCGGGGTGAACGCGCTCGGGGCGAACTCCACGTAGTGCGCGCTCATCTCCCGGAAGCGCGGGGTCTGCGCGGCGTGGCCCGGGGGCACCGAGCTGGGCTGTCCCAAGTTGTCCAGGCGGGTCTGCGTGCTGTCGAACTTGAACTTCAGCACCAGACGAGGGCCGGAGCTCCCACCGGAGGCGGGCTCCTCATCCTTCTCCTTCCTGCACCCGCCCAACACCAGCGAGAGCGCCAAGGTGCCCAGCAGGGCCGAACGTACCGCGTTGCGCATGCTGCGAAGGTAGATCGGGTGTCGACCAGCGGCCGTTGAAGGGATCGCCGCAACATGGTATGCACGCATACGTTCAGCGATTATCTTGGGCACGAGCAAGCCCGTGTGATGAAGCCCGAGGAGACCATCGAATTCCCCATCCGCAAAGTGTGGAGCCGCATCTCGCGCCTGTACAACACCGAGGCGGCGAAGTACGGCGGCAGCATGGCCATCGGCCAGATCCTGCTGAACATCGAACCCGAGGGCACGCCCAGCACCAAGCTCGGACCCAAGATGGGCATGGAGGCCCGCAGCCTCGTGCGTACCCTGCAGACCATGGAGGACGAGGGCCTCATCAAGCGCATCGCCGACACCGCCGACAAGCGCGTGGTGCGCATCCACCTCACCGCGAAAGGGAAGCAGATGCGCGACGTGAGCCGGAACACCGTAATCAAGTTCAACGAGGCGGTGCAGCGCCGCTTCACACCCGCACAACTGAGCAACTTCCGGCAGGTGATGTCGGAGCTCGATCGGATACTCGAACAAGAACAACTCTTCTGAATATGAACCGCTACGACGCTACGAACGCGACGTCAATGCTCATCAGCGTTGCGCTCGTAGCGCCGTTGCGGTCAACCAATTGAGCAGACATGAGCAAAAGGAACATCCGCAAAGTCGCCGTGCTCGGCTCCGGCGTCATGGGCAGCCGCATCGCCTGCCACTTCGCCAACATCGGCGCTGAAGTGCTGCTGCTGGACATCCCAGCCAAAGAAGGCCCCAAGAACAAAGTGGTGGATGATGCCCTCGCCGCCGCGATCAAGAGCAGTCCCGCGCCGCTGTACGATGCCCGCTTCGCCAAGCGCATCAGCACCGGCAACTTCGACGACGACCTGCCGAAGATCAAGGACTGCGACTGGATCATCGAGGTGGTGATCGAGCGGCTCGACATCAAGCAGCAAGTGCTGGCCAACGTGGAGAAGTACCGCACGCCCGGCACGTTGATCACCACCAACACCAGCGGCATCCCCATCCACGCCATCGCGCAGGGCCGCAGCGACGACTTCCGCAGGCACTTCTGCGGCACGCACTTCTTCAACCCGCCGCGCTACCTGCCGCTGCTGGAGCTGATCCCCGGGCCTGACACCGACCCCGCGGTGCTCGACTTCCTGGAGGATTACGGCCAGCGCATCCTCGGCAAGGTCACCGTGCGCTGCCAGGACACGCCCGCCTTCATCGCCAACCGCATCGGCGTGTTCGGCATCATGGGCCTCTTCCACCTCGTGGAGGAAATGGGCCTCACCGTGGAGGAGGTGGACCGCCTCACCGGTCCCGCGCTGGGCCGTCCCAAGAGCGCCACCTTCCGCACCGCTGACGTGGTGGGCCTGGACACGCTGGTGAAAGTGGCGCAGGGCGTGAAGGATAACTGCCCCAACGACGAGCAGAACGCGCTCTTCGCCATCCCCGGCTACCTGCAACAGATGGTGGAGAAGAACATGCTCGGCAGCAAGACCGGCAAGGGCTTCTTCTTCAAGGACCGCAGTTCACCCAAGGGCGAGATCCTCGCGCTGGACCTGAAGACGCTCGAATACCGTCCGCAGGTGAAGCCCAAGTTCGCCACGCTGGATGCCGCGAAGAAGGAGGACGACCTACGCAAGCGCACCGCCCTGCTCTACAACGGCACCGACAAGGCCGGCGAGTTCTACCGCAAGAGCTTCCACGGGCTCTTCGCCTACGTGAGCCACCGGATCCCCGAGATCACCGACGCCCTGTACAAGATCGACGACGCCATGCGCGCGGGCTTCGGTTGGGAGCTGGGTCCCTTCGAGGCGTGGGATGCGATCGGTGTGAAGACCGCGCTCGACGCCATGAACGCGGCAGGCGTGAAGGTGTCGCCGTGGATCAACGAGATGGTGGCCGCCGGTCACACCAACTTCTACAAGACCGAAGGCGGCAAGCGCATGTTCTACGATGCCGCCAGCAAGAGCTACAAAGCCATCCCGCGTGCCGAGGGCATGATCGTGCTGAGCGACCTGCCCGAGAGCAGCGTGGTGTGGAAGAACAGCGCCGCCACCGTGCGACACCTGGGCGATGGCATCCTGAGCGTGAGCTGGACGAGCAAGATGAACACCATCGGCGCGGAGGTGATCCAGGGCCTCAACAAGGCCATCGACCTCGCCGAGCAGGGCTACAAGGGCCTGGTGGTCTACAACGACGGCGCCAACTTCAGCGCGGGCGCCAACGTGGGCATGATCTTCATGATGGCCGTGGAGCAGGAGTACGACGACCTGGAGATGGCCGTGCGCACCTTCCAGAACACCATGATGCGCATGCGCTACAGCAGCATCCCCGTGGTGGCGGCCCCGCACCAGCTGTGCCTGGGCGGCGGCACCGAGCTCTGCCTGCACGCGGACAAGGTGGTGGCGCACGCCGAGACCTACATGGGCCTGGTGGAGTTCGGCGTGGGCGTGATCCCCGGCGGCGGCGGCACCAAGGAATTCGCCCTGCGCCTCAGCGATGAACTGAAGGAAGGCGACATCCGCATCAACGCCATGCGCGAGCGCTTCCTCACCATCGGCCAGGCCAAGGTGGCCACAAGCGGGCACGAAGCCTTCGCGCTCGGCTACCTGCGCAAGGGCCAGGACGAGGTGATCGTGAGCCGCGCCCACCAGCTGGCCTACGCCAAGGCCTGCGCGCTGGAGCTGTGGAACAAGGGCTACACCAAGCCCGCGCCCCGCAAGGACATCAAGGTGCTGGGGCAGGAAGGCCTCGGCATCGTGTACGTGGGCGCCAACAGCATGCTCAGCGGCAACTACATCAGCCAGCACGATGCGCTGATCAGCGAGAAGCTGGGCTACGTGCTGTGCGGCGGGGACCTGAGTGAGGCGACGGAAGTCTCGGAGCAATACCTGCTGGACCTGGAGCGGAAGGCGTTCGTGGAGCTGTGCATGCAGCGGAAGACGTTGGAGCGATTGCAGTCGATCATTACGAGTGGGAAAGTGCTCAGGAACTAAACTCTCTCGTGTTCATGGGCATCCTTGACACCCTCTTTGGTAAGCGGACCTCGAAGGAGGAACTGGATCTCCGTACGCTGAACCTCAGCGATCAGGAAGACAGACAAGTCCATGACTTCCGAAAGAAAGATGCTCGGGAACGGATGGGCTTGATCATGATGCTTGGTGACAAAGGCGAAGCTGGTCATTGGGGCCTGATGCGATATGCGCTTTTGTTAGACCCGGACAAGGATGTAACGTTCGCTGCCTTGAAGCGCATCGGGAACTTCGCCGATAAACAGGCTGCCTCGAACGTGTTGCTCGAACTGGACCAACGACGCGGTGGCGACAGCCTTGAGCCTTACCTGTCCATGGCGAAGCATCGGCTCGGTCTAATGACCATCGAAGAGTTTGAACAGCGAATGAACCGAGCAGCGAAATGAATGCAGTGAAGCATAGCGGTTGTGCCCGCCCTGAGCGGAGTCGAAGGGTGGGCGTGCCGGCTCGAAGACTCGCCGTCGCGCTTGGAGTTCAGCCCGGGCTCCGACCCGGGCCTGCAAGTCCTCGCGCGGATTACCGCGCTGTGGGCTTTCCGCTGCAATCGCTCACGCGAAATGCAGCTCTCGTTTTGGCCTTGTGCCTGATTGCTCATGTCGCATCAGCCCAGTTCTTCAAGCCGTCTCGATTTATGACGACAGAACTCCTTCGCGAGAAGCGCGTCAAGTGCATTTCGATCTATACCGAAAAAGACACGGGGCGGTCTCGGAATCAGGAGTTGTGCTTTGACCAGAGCGGACAAGTCATTCGGGCTCTCACGTTCTGGGGTAACCCTGTTCAAACGGATTCTGAGTTGTTCGTCTACGACTCCAAAGGCAATGAACTGGAATACACTCGGATAGTCTCAGTGAGCAATGAAGTCTCTGCTACCGGAGAGCCGATCTTCCAGCGAACAACCGCACGTTACACCTCGCAGTATGACAATGGCAGACTCGTGCGCTCAGAGGCGAATGCAGGCGCATACTCCCTGAGTAGAGCGAATTACTCGATACTGAAGTACGACACTCTTGGATACGCCGTCGAAGAGATAGCATACGACACGATAAAGGGTGAATCACGGCGCACTGTGTGGGTGAACAACAAGGAAGGCAAACACATCCTTCAACTGAGCTACGACACCGACGGCGAGATCCGTGCATTCAGTGTAACGACCTACGACGGGCTAGGTCGAAAAACAATGTCCCAACTCAAGAATGCCGGGAAGTATAGCAACTATCAAAATGAAGTGCGCTACTTCTATGATTCAAATGGCAGGCTGATTCGAGAAGAGCAATACATCGATGGCGCAGCCACCGCGAAGGTCGAGGAATACCAGTATGATGCGTCCGGCCTTCTCCTGCGTATCGTTTCACCCGATCGAATGGAATCCATTGAGTACACCTACTACTGATGCTACCGAGCGCCCAACATCACTCTCTCAGCTGCGCACTCCGCGTGAGGGATAGAAGCCCCGGGTCCAGGCCCGGGTAAACTCCAAGCCCGCAGGCCTGATCGCGAGGAGGAACGACGACGCGACTGGCCGAGGACTTGCAGCGGATAGCCCGACGGCGTTGCATTTGAACGCCGGCACGCCCAACACACAACAAGCAACAGTCTGTCCGGCATAGGACATAAGACAGCACTACCATGAACGCATACATCATCGCCGGTTTCCGAAGCGCAGTAGGAAAGGCGCCTCGAGGCAAATTCCGTTTCACGCGTCCCGACGACCTGGCCGCGCACGTGGTGAACCACCTGGTGAGCTCGGTGCCCGGGCTGGACCGCACGCGCATCGACGACGTGATCGTGGGCAACGCCACGCCCGAGGCCGAGCAGGGCCTGAACATCGGCCGCATGATCAGCCTGATGGGCCTGAACACCGACAAGGTGCCGGGCATGACGGTGAACCGCTACCTGCAGCAGCGGCAGCGAGACCATCGCCATCGCGAGCGCCAAGATCCACAGCGGGCAGGCCGACATGATCGTGGCGGGCGGCGTGGAGTGCATGAGCCCGATGGCCTTCGGCGGCTGGCGCATCGTGCCGAACGCCAAGGTGGGCAAGGCGGACCCCACGTACTACTGGGGCATGGGCCTCACCGCCAGGCCGAAAGGCGCGACTTCAAGGTGAGCCGCGAGGACCAGGACGCCTTCAGCCTGCGCAGCCACGGAGAAGGCGCTGGCCGCCATTGCCGCCGGGCGTTTCACCGACGACATCGTGCCATACACCGTGGAGCGCGTGTACCTGGATGCGAAGGAGAAGCGGCAGGTGGAGCAGTACGTGGTGGACACCGATGAGGGTCCGCGCGCGAGCACCCTGGAGGCGCTGGCGAAGCTGAAGCCGGTGTTCGACGCGAAGGGCAGTGTAACGGCGGGCAACGCCAGCCAGACCAGTGACGGCGCTGCCTTCGTGCTGGTAGTGAGCGAACGCATGCTGAAGGAGCTCAATGTGAAACCGATCGCGCGCCTCCTCTCCTACCACGTGGCCGGTGTGGAGCCGCGCATCATGGGCATCGGTCCGGTGGCGGCGGTGCCGAAGGCGCTGGAGAAGGCCGGGCTTCAGCTGAACGACATCGGGCTGTTCGAGCTGAACGAGGCGTTCGCATCGCAATCACTGGCGGTGGTGCGCGAGCTGGGCATCGACCCGGACATCGTGAACGTGAACGGCGGGGCAATCGCGCTGGGGCATCCGCTGGGGTGCACGGGCACGAAGCTGACGGTGCAGTTGCTGAACGAGATGCGGCGGCGGAAGCAGAAGTATGGCGTGGTGACGATGTGCGTTGGGACGGGGCAGGGAGCGGCTTCGGTCTTCGAACTGCTGAACTAGGTCGGCCGAACAGTGGCCACGAGCATGGAACCGAAAGCGAAATCACTGGCAGGTCTTGTCCTGCTCGCACTTCTCGCCAGCGGCTGTAGTTCTCCACGTTCCGAGGTTGCACCTGGTGCCGCCTTCATCGGGCCTAGCATACCTGCTGGGTTCATTCCGATCGACTTCAGTGATACGGGATATGCCGATGTCGAGCGTTTTGCCAAGGATACTGTCACACAGGACGGTTGGGTGATCCAATACCTGGTGAAGGCTGACAGTACCCGCTACACCGATCTCTATGTCCGTTGGTCGAAAGACGAGCATGCTGGTCTCTTCCGGTGCGGTGATGTGCTCTTGATGCGCCGATTCTTCATTCCGGAATTCACGGGGGAGAACGCCAACCATATTTTCCTCAAGCATGGATGCAGCACAAGTGACGAAGCAATGCTGGTCCTTTCAAAGGATAGCCTTGTTGGGAGAGAGGTATGGGTCATGTTCGACTACGACCTGGTTCTCGGGCAGATAGCTTATGTACCCGAACGGAGCTTCAGTCTTGACACGCTGGAAGTATCGGTCGTGGATTTTACCCGGGGCCAAGAACGATCTGTCATTTTCAAGAACCATTGCAACCTCGCACCCGAATACGGGTGCATCGACAGCATTGCGTTCAAGGAAAAGACGGTGGAACTGTACGCCACGCTCCTCAATGAGGAAGGCAGGGTGATCAAGGAGAAGCAAACCGTTCACTTCGACTCGAACAGCAAATGAACCCCGCGCCCGCCACTAAGTCCTGCCTGAACGATGGCTACACGGGCACGAAACCACAGTCGTTACTGAACGAGATGCGGCGCCGCAAGCAGAAGCATGGTGTGGTTACGATCCCGCTAGGGCGGGACAGGTTGTGCGTGGGGACGGGGCAGGGAGCGGCGAGTGTGTTTGAATTGTTGAACTAGATCATAAGAGAAGATGCTTGGCGGGAACTTCAACCCGGTCAATTTCTTTGGCGCTTTCTCGCTGAGCCCTTGTGCGGCTGCTCAAACCTGCTCAACAGAGAAGTTCGACTTTCGGACTACCGATCCGAGCGTTTTCGTCGAGACCGAATGGGATGGCTATCTCTATCGTGTCGATAGCTCCTTCTTTTTAGAATGGATCATCTGGGGGAATTGTCGTGGCGGGACGGACGGCCCCCGATGTATCGAACTACTCGACGAAGTGCGTACGATGATCGAACCGGTCGGTTCAACCGGCAACCTCCGATTCGTTCCGCGCGGTCGTGGCAAGAAGGTCATCAAAGGCTTTCTCGAGTATCATTTGCAGAAGAGCGAGATGTTCTCGGTGTATCGAATAGCTTCCATGGAAAGGCTCTATTCGCTCTACCTCCATAGGAGCAATACAAGGGTTGATCACGCTTTCCGAGGGACGTTCTATGCGGACCCTGAGTGTGGCGAGAGGGTCTACTCCTATCATCACGAAGGAGGTCTATAGCCACGCAACAATGAACCCCGCGTCCTCCACTAAGTCCTACCTTGCCGCCTTGTTAGTGGGCAGCTTGCTCTTGGGCGCTTGTCAGTCCGCCGATCCACCGGGGAGCGACATCCCGCATAAGTCCATGAGCACGATACCGTCGCGCCAGGAGAACGCCAAGGACACCGTGGAAAAGAAGACGACGTTCTTCATCCTGGATACGGCCCAATACTCCACCTCTTTCCTGAGAGCCTTCCGAGAAAGGAATGGGTGGATCCAGCGGCATATCGAACTAAGAGCGGATTCCATGATCGTCGAGGGCGATGCGCCAGAGGACGCGATCATACTGCCCACTGACCTGCCCTTGAAGAAGAAGGTCCACTACTCCAAGGACTGGGATGGCAGACACTATCGTATGGACCTGACCCGGTTGAACATCTCCACCGTAGCCTACCACTACGTGGTCAATGACGCCCGCTCCAAGCTGCTCGACTTACAGGGCACCGCGGACCTGGATCCTTCGTTCTTCAACGGCGCAGAGGGCACCTTCGAGGTGGGAGAAGAGACCTATGGAATGAACAAGTATCATCCGAACGACACGGTCTGCGACGACTATCTGCTCATTGGCCATAGAAGCATCGCCATGGCCAGTTACATCCGTGTGTGCGACAATGCCAAGGATACTCTTCTTTCCATGGGGATGGACAAACAATGAACCGCGGCACCCACATCGTATGTTGTCCAATGCGCGTTGACGAAGAACCCGTCGCCCGCTGAAACCACGCCTACGCTAAAGCTTCGGCGTACAAAGCATGAGCGCCCTCCTTCCCTCCTCCACCTTGTTCGAGCAGCATCAGATCCGTCGGCTCTACGATGAGGCCACGGAGACCTGGTGGTTCTCGGTCGTTGACGTCATCCAAGCCCTCATCCAGCAGCCCGACTTCCAAGCCGCGCGCAACTACTGGAAGGTGCTGAAAGGCAGGCTGGCCAAGGAAGGCAGCCAGTCGGTTACAAATTGTAACCGACTGAAATTGCAGGCCGCCGACGGCAAGAGCTACCTCTCTGACGTGGCCACTGCGGACACCCTTCTTCGGCTCATTCAGTCCGTCCCCAGCCCCAAGGCCGAGCCCATCAAGCTCTGGCTCGCGAAGGTGGGCTACGAGCGCATGCAAGAGATGGCCGACCCCAGTTTGGGCCTCGACCGCGCCCGCGAACTGTGGCGCAAGCATGGCCGCAGCGAGAAGTGGATCCAGCAGCGCATGATGGGCCAGGAGACGCGCAACAAGCTCACCGACTTCTGGAAGGAACACGACATCAAGGAAGGCGAAGAGTTCGCGATCCTCACCAACATCATCCACCAGGAGTGGAGCGGCGTAACGGTGAAGGACCACAAGAACATCAAAGGCCTGAAGACCCAGAACCTGCGCGACCACATGACCGAGGCCGAGCTGATCTTCACGGCACTAGCGGAGATGAGCACGCGGCAGATCGCCGAGACCGAACAAGCTGTTGGCATGCCGAAGAACAAGGTGGCGGCACGGAAAGGCGGCGGTATCGCGAAGAAGGCGCGACTGGAACTGGAGCAGAAGACGGGGAGGTCGGTGGTGTCCGGGAGCAACTTCCTGCCGCCGAAGATGTCTTCATCCCCCCCGAGCGGGAAGAAGGGCGTTACCCCAGTGAAGCACAAAAAGAAATGAACGCATCGATCTGCTCGAACGAAGCAGCCCAACGAACGTAGAACACCCAGTACCCAGAGATCATGGCAACCGAAACGAGAAAAGCCCTTCAGGGCGGCGAATTCCTGATCCGCGAGAGCGCAGTACAGGACATCTTCATTCCCGAGGAGTTCAACGAGGAACAGCGCATGATCGCTCAGACGGCGGTGGACTTCCTGGCGGCCGAGGTGTGGCCGAACCTGGAGCGCATCGACCACCAGGAGGAAGGGCTGATGCAGGGCATCCTGGTAAAGGCCGGCGAGCTGGGGCTGTTGGGCATCTCGATCCCCGAGGAGTACGGCGGCTTCGGCAAGGACTTCGTGACCGGCATGCTGGTGACGGAGAAGACCGGCGCCGGGCACAGCTACAGTGTGGCCATGGCGGCGCACACCGGCATCGGCACCCTGCCCACGCTTTACTACGGCAACGCGGAACAGAAGGCGAAGTACATCCCCAAGCTGGCCACCGGCGAGTGGAAGGCCTGTTACTGCCTCACCGAGCCGGGCAGCGGCAGCGATGCGAACAGCGGAAAGACCAAGGCGGTGCTCACGCCCGATGGCAAGCACTACGTGATCAACGGCCAGAAGATGTGGATCACCAACGGCGGCTTCGCGGACCTCTTCACCGTATTCGCCAAGATCGATGACGATGAGAACCTGAGCGCCTTCATCGTGGAGAAGGGCTTCGGCGGCATCACGTTGAACCCGGAGGAGAAGAAGATGGGGATCAAGGGCAGCAGCACGCGCCAGGTGTTCTTCAACGACTGCAAGGTGCCGGTGGAGAACATGCTGAGCGAGCGACAGAACGGCTTCAAGATCGCGGTGAACATCCTGAACATCGGCCGCATCAAGCTGGCCGGTGCCGCGCTGGGCGGTGCGAAGGCCGTGGTGGACCAGAGTGTGAAGTACGCCAACGAACGCATCCAGTTCGGCAAGCCGATCAGCGCGTTCGGCGCCATCCGCCAGAAACTGGCCGACCAGGCGACCTACTGCTACGTGGTGGAGAGCGCCACCTACCGCTGCAGCCAGGACATGGAGAACGCGATCGAGGCCCTGGAGGCCGGCGGTGCCGATCATGCCAAGGCGCTGCTGAAGGGCGTGGAGCAGTATGCCGCCGAGGCCGCGATCCTGAAGGTGGCCGGCAGCGAATGCCTGGACTACGTGTGCGACGAGGGCGTGCAGATCTACGGCGGCATGGGCTACAGCGCCGAGAGCCCCGTGGAGCGCGCCTACCGCGACAGCCGCATCAACCGGATCTTCGAGGGCACCAACGAGATCAACCGCATGCTCACCGTGGACATGCTGCTGAAGCGCGCGATGAAAGGCCAGCTCGACCTGATGGGTCCGGCGCAGGCCGTGGCCGCGGAGCTGATGGGCATCCCCGACTTCCCCGAGCCGGACGACTCGCTCCTCGGCGATGAGAAGCGCATGGTGGCCAACTTCAAGAAGGCGGTGCTGATGGTGGCCGGTGGCGCCGCGCAGAAGCTGGGCCTGGAGCTCGCAAAGCACCAGGAGACGCTGATGCACATCGCGGACATGGTGATCGACACCTACCTGGCGGAGAGCACCTTGTTGCGCACGTTGAAGCTGGCCGAGATGAAGGGCGCGGCCAACGTGCAGGAGCAGATCGCGATGTGCCAACTCTACATCCATGACGCGGCCGACCGCATCCACAAGTACGCCAAGGAGGCGGTGTGCAACTTCGCCGAGGGCGACGAGCGCCAGGCCATGTTGATGGGCGCCAAACGCTGGAGCAAGAACACGCCGATCAACACGGCGGAACTGCGGAAGGCGGTAGCGAAGAAGATGATCGCGGAGGGGAGGTATTGCTACTGAGGGTTCACCGCAAAGACGCAAAGTGCGCAAAGGAGCGCAGCCATCTGAACCGCAACGGTGCGACGACGCAACGGAAACGCGACGTTCAACGCAGAGACACTAAGGGCGAAAAGGAGCGCAGCGATCGGAACCGCACCGGCGTGAAGACGCAACGGACACGCTACGTTCACCTGAAGGAGGCGGGACGGAGCTACTGCGACTAAGTTCGCGACATGCCCGGCGCGCTGATACGCTTCGGCGCGATAGCGCTCCTCACCCTTACGCTCACTCGCGTCCATGGGCAGCCTGGCCCCTTCAGCCGGATGCCGATGTGGAGCGCTGAACAAGCGCGCGAGGACCTGGAAGCGCTCGTAAAGGCGCTGAAGACGCATCACCCCGCCCTTTACCGCTATTGCACGCCCGTACAGTTCGAGCATTGCGCGGACAGCCTTCGACGCAGCCTTGACAGACCATGCACCGAGTTCGAGCTCCTGAACCGCCTCGCGGCATTCTATCCCCTGCTGGGCGACGGCCATACCCTCTTCCTGCCGTCCGAGGAATGGACGCAGGAAGCACCGGCCCGCTACTTCCCGCTGCCTATCGCAGTCACCGATTCGGCCCTGTATCTACGTTGCAGCGCAGGCCTTGATGACAGAACGCTGGCGGGTGCGCTCGTGCTGGCCATCAATGGCGTACCAGCAGAAGCCATCATCGATACGCTGATCACACGGCAGGTGCGCGATGGTCTGCACACCAGCTACGCCATCTGGGTGCTCGACCAATGGTTCAGGAGCTACTACCGCTTTTCCTACGGCGAGCCAGAACAGTTCACCGTGCAGGTGGAGAAGGCCGGGGAAAGACAGGAGTTCATCGTTCGCGCGCGATCCTCCGACGAGCTTCCGGAACCCTGTGCCCCGCCTTCGGATGGCCGTTTGAAGCTCACGCTGCTTGCCAACAAGGCAGCCGTGTTGCGCATTCCGAGCTTTGCCAAGGACGACCTCAGGCCTGCCGAGATCGACGCTGCCTTTGATACGCTGCGGACCCGCGGTATGCAGCACCTGGTGCTCGACCTGCGCGGAGATCAAGGCGGTGAGCCACGTTCGGCCAAACGCCTGCTCGCTCATCTGCTCGACCGGCCCTTCCGGCTTGTGCGCAAGGGACCGCATGATGGATGGTCCCGCCCATTGAAGAACCGCTACACCGGAGCGCTATGCACCTTGATGGACGGCGGAAGCTTCTCCGTTACCGCGATGGTGCTTGCGCAGCTGGAAGCGCATCAGCGCGGACCGCTGATCGGCAGTGAGAGCGGCGGCTGCCGAACGGTGATCAGCGGCAGCGGTCGCACGGTGTTGCTTCCGAACACCCGGATTGCCTGCACCATCTCTCGCAAGGACTGGTGGCTGGTGGATGAAGCAGTTGATGATCGCGGCGTGCGGCCCACCCACCCGGTGACTCCGGAGGTGACCACGCCATGGCGCAGGGATGCGGCTATGGAGAAGGCCCTCGAATTGCTTGGGGTGCGTTGATCAGGGGGCCATTCTGCAACCAGGCAGGATCGAGGAGGGGATGCGCTGCTGTTGAGGTCCGCCGCAAAGGCGCCAAGCACCCAAAGGGTCGCAGCGATCTGAGCTGCCGCGGCGCAACTGGCGCGACGTTCATTGAAGGGACGTTTAGGCGCTAAGGAGGGGTCCTGGCGCCTTTCGCGTTCTTTGCCCGACCAGCAGCCCGCCATGCACTTCATCGACCCGGCGCTCGACGCGTATTGCGAGGCCCACAGCGGCAACGAACCCGCCCACCTGAAGGTGCTCCGCGAAGAGACCTACGCCAGCGTGTACATGCCGCAGATGTGCAGCGGGCACCTGCAGGGTCGTTTCCTGTCCATGCTCAGCCACCTGGTGTGCCCGAAGGTGATCGTGGAGATCGGCACGTACACCGGCTACAGCGCGTTGTGCCTGGCGGAAGGGCTGGCGCCCGGCGGCATGCTGCACACCATCGACATCGACCCGCACCTGCCGCCCTTCGTGGCGCGCCACATCGCGGCCGCAGGATTCCAGGACCGCATCACCACGCACCAGCGGCCGGCGCTGGAGGTCATCCCCACCCTGCCCGCACCCTTCGACCTGGTGTTCATCGACGCCGACAAACCCGCCTATCCCGCCTATTTCGAGGCCGTGGTGGACCGCGTGCGCCCCGGCGGCCTAATCATCGCCGACAACGTGCTGTGGAGCGGCAAGGTGCTGAGGCCCTCCATGGAGCAGGACCACCAGACCAAGGCCCTGGTGGCCTACGCGGAAAAGGTGGCCAACGACCCGCGTGTGGAGCGGGTGCTGGTGCCCTTGCGTGATGGCCTGCTGATCGCCCGCAGGCGTTGACCTGTTAGCTTCGATGCATGCGC
>JBGAGX010000032.1:0-43766 GCA_044226515.1 Flavobacteriales bacterium
AACATCCCCGGCACGCCCGTGGCCTTGACCTACAACCTGGGCGGAACCATGGACCTCGCCGCCCTGCAGGCCGATGGCAGCACCTTCTCCATCGTCAACGAGTCCTGGGCCACACTCCCCGCCTCCACCGGCGTGGACGCCGCCACCACCAACCGCGTGCTCATCGGCCAGTTCACCACCGACGGTACCTTCTCCTTCCACCTCAACGTGCAGATCTCCAGCCCCACCAGCGTGCTGGAGACCTACGTGTGGAACCAGGCCAACCCCAACGCCAATCCCCCTGAGCAGTTCAGCGCCCTGCTGACCTACCCCGCTCCCGTGGCGAACGACTGTCTCGGTGTGCCGGGCGGTACCGCCCTGCCGGGTACTGCGTGCGATGACAACAACGCCTGCACGATCAACGATACATGGAGCGCGAACTGCGTGTGCGCCGGTACCTTCCAGGACACCGATGGTGACGGCATCTGCAACGCCAACGACAACTGCCCGAACCTCGCCGGTGTGCAGGGTGATGCCTGCAACGACGGCGACGCCTGCACCATCAACGATGTGATCACCGCGAACTGCGTGTGCGCCGGTACCTTCCAGGACACCGATGGTGACGGCATCTGCAACGCCAACGACAACTGCCCGAACCTCGCCGGTGTACAGGGTGATGCCTGCAACGACGGCAACGCGAACACGATCAACGATGTGATCACCGCGAACTGCGTGTGCGCCGGCGTGGCCCCGAACGACTGCCTCGGCGTACCGGGCGGCACGGCACAACCGGGCACGGCCTGCAACGACAACGATCCCGCCACCGGCAACGACACCTGGAGCGCGAACTGCGTGTGCGTGGGCCAGCCGATCGACTGCCTCGGCGTACCGGGCGGAAGCGCCCTGCCGGGTTCGGCCTGCAACGACAACAACGCGTGCACCATCAACGATGTGTACAGCGTGAACTGCGTGTGCGCCGGCACCTTCCAGGACACTGACAACGACGGTATCTGCGATGCCAACGACAACTGCCCGACCCTCGCCGGTCAGCAGGGCGATGCCTGCAACGACGGAAACGCCTGCACCATCAACGACGTGATCACGGCGAACTGCGTGTGCGCCGGCACCTTCCAGGACACCGACAACGACGGTATCTGCGATGCCAACGACAACTGCCCGAACCTCGCAGGGCAGCAGGGTGATGCCTGCAACGACGGCAATGCCAACACCTCCAACGATGTGATCACGGCGAACTGCGTGTGCGCCGGCACTCAGGCCAACGACTGCCTCGGCGTACCGGGCGGCACGGCGCAGCCGGGCACCCCGTGCGACGACAACAACGCCGCCACCGGCAACGATACCTGGAGCGCGAACTGCGTGTGCGTGGGCCAGCTCATCGACTGCCTGGGCGTACCGGGCGGAAGCGCCCTGCCCGGCTCGGCCTGCGACGACGGCAACGCCAGCACCACGAACGATGTGTATGACGCCAACTGCGTATGCGCCGGCACCCTGGCCAACGACTGCCTGGGCGTACCGGGAGGTCCCGCCGTACCGGGCAGTACCTGCGATGATGGCAACGTATGCACGGTGAACGACGTGTACAGCGCCAACTGCGTGTGCGCCGGCACTTTCGCCGATGCGGACAATGACGGCACCTGCGATGCCAACGACCTCTGCTCCAACGGCCCCGAGCCCGGCCAGAGCTGCAACGACAACAACAGCGGCACGATCAACGATGTGGTGGACGCCAACTGTGTGTGCGCCGGCACCCCGGTGACCTGCGTGAACTGGACCCTCTCCCTCACCACCGATGCCAATGGCAACGAGACCACCTGGCAGATCGTGGACGCCTCGAACAATGCCGTGATCGGCTCCGGCGGTCCGTACGCCAACAACAGTATGGTTAACGAGCAGGTGTGCATCCCGCTCGCCGGCTGCTTCAACCTCATCGTGAGCGACGCCGGTGCCAACGGCATCAGCGGTGGTGGTTGGGTGCTGCGCGACCCGAACGGTGACCGCGTGATCGACAACGCCGGCAACGGTGATGGCTTCGGCAGCACCGCCCAGGTGATCGACCCCTTCTGCGCCACGACCGGTGCGGACAAGCTCATCGCCAGCAGCTGCGACAAGGAGAACTGGGTGGCCAACCAGTTCGTGGTGGCCAGCTCCAACCCGGCGGTGGCCGCACAGTTCGGCCTGGGCGACCAGACGGATGACGGCTATCAGTTCTGGATCTTCAACCCGAACGGTGGGTACAGCCGTCGCGTGTTCGTGAGCAACGCCGCTCCGATGACCGGCGCCCCGAGCGGAACCACGGCCTCCACCTTCCTGCGCCCGAGCGCCATCACCACGAACCCGGTGCCGGTGAACACCCTGCTGAACATCCGCGTGCGCAGCCGTGTGAACGGCACTTACGCCGAGTTCGGTCCGGCCTGCCGCTTCAAGGTCGATGTGCCGCCCGCCACCTGCGCCACCACCCAGCTCGTGTCCACGCCCGGCAGCACCTTCAGCTGCGGCGCCACCGGCAAGCTGGTCGGCGGATCGGGCAGCACCGGTCGCCTCTACACCACGCCCGCCACGCGGATCGTGAACGGCCAGACCCAGTCCGCGAGCCGTTACCAGTTCGAGCTCACGGTGCCGGGCGAAGGCTTCATCCGCAGCATCCAGACCAGCACCTCCACCTTGGTGCTGAACACCTGGTACACCAACCCGCTGCTGTGCGGCACCTTCACCTACAACGTGCGTGTGCGCGCCAGCTTCGACGGCGGCGCCACCTGGTGCCCCTACGGCACAACGTGCCCGGTGGGGATCACCAACAACCTCGCCGCCCCCTACTGCACGGCCACCGGCAACGCCTTCGGCAGTGCATCGGACCGCGTGTTCATGGATGGCGATGAGGCCGCCGCCAGCGTGCTGACGCTGTGGCCCAACCCGAACCGTGGTGGCGAGCTCCACCTCATGATCGAAGGTCTCAGCGACGAGGAGCACAAGGCCACCCTGGACATCCTCGACCTCGTGGGCCGCAAGGTGATGTCCCACAACGTGGCCACTTCGGGCACCGTGCTGAACACCGTGATCACGCTTGATGCGTCGATCGCCAGCGGTGTGTACCTGGTGAACGTGACCGTGGGCGACCACAGCTACGTGCAGCGCCTGGTGGTGCAGTGACCGTACCGGAGAACCGTTGAACGGAGCGCCCCGGCCTTGTGCCGGGGCGTTCCGCTTCAGGCCCGATCGAACCCTTCGGCACGGAACGTGTACGGAGGGGCGACCGCGCGGCAAGCCCGCTTACTTTGTCCAACGAACGCCCCACTTCCATGAGCCCCTCCGCCCTTCGCACCGCCCTGCTCCTCATCGCCCTCCTGCCCGTGGGGCTCCGCGCCGCCGAAGGGGAGAAGCCCGTGACCAGCAAGGTGACGGCCGCCAAGGTCTTCCTGAACGGCGCGCAGGTGTCGCGCTCGGCGAGCACCACCATCCCGGCCGGCACCAGCACGGTGGTCTTCACCGGGCTCACCCAGGCGCTCGACCCCATGAGCATCCAGGTGAGCGGCAAGGGCGGTTACTCGATCCTGAGCGTGAACCACCGCATCAACTACCTCACCGAAAGCCCCAACAAGAAGGAGATCGAGGATCTCCAGACCCGGATCAAGCAGCTGGAGCACGACTGGAACATCGAGAACGGCCTGCAGCAGGTGTGGGTGAACGAGGAGCAGCTGCTGCTGAAGAACAGCCAGGTGGGGGGCCAGCAGAGCGGGCTCACCGCGGCCCAGTTGCAGGCCGTGAACGACTATGTGCGGGAGCGCATGAAGGCCATGAAGGCCGGCTGGCTCGCCCAAGAGGAGAAGAAGCAGGTGATCGGCAAGGAGGCCGACAAGCTGCGGCAACAGCTGGCCCAGCTACAGGGCCAGGCCCCGCGTCCCACCAGCGAGATCGTGGTGGAGATCGACGCCCCGGCCGAAGTGGCCGCCTCGTTCGTGCTCACCTACTTCGCCAGCGGCGCGGGCTGGACCCCGGCCTATGACCTGCGTGCCCGGAGCGTGGGCCAGCCCATCGAGCTGTTGATGAAGGCGCAGGTGGTGAACAACACGGGTGAGGACTGGACCAAGGTGGACCTGGGCCTCAGCAGTGGCAATCCCACGCAGGGCGGTGTGATGCCGAGCCTTCAACCCTGGGTGCTGGAGCAGCCCTACACGATCCAGACGCTCAGCAGCCGTGGGGCGCGAGCATACGATGACGTGAGAGCCCCCGCAGCGGCACCCAGCGTGGCCGAGGGTGCGTACCGGAAGGACAACTATGAGGAGGTGCCCGCCACCTTGGAGGTCGCCAACACCGTGGTGTACCGCACCACCACCGTGGAGTTCGCGATCGATGCGCCCTTCACCATTCCGGCCGATGGCATGGCGCACACCGTGGCGGTGAAGACCCACTCCGTGCCCGCCACCTACAAGCACTACTGCACGCCCAAGCTGGACAAGGACGCCTTCCTCTATGCGCGAACCACGGGCTGGGAGGACCTGAACCTGCTGCCTGGCCAGGCCAACGTGTTCTTCGAGGGCACCTACGTGGGGCAGAGCTTCCTGGACCTGAGCAAGCCGCAGGACACGCTCGCCATCAGCCTGGGCCGCGACAAGGGCGTGGTGGTGGAACGCGTACGCCGCAAAGGTGCCGACGACAAGGCCGTGGTGGGTTCCAAGCGCACGGTGATCCGCGGCTGGGACCTCACGGTGAAGAACAACAAGGGCACCGCCGTCGACCTCGAGCTCGTGGACCAGTACCCGCTGAGCCCGCGCAGCGAGATCGAGGTGAAGCTCGAGGACAAGGGCGGCGCTTCAGTGAACGAGCAGACCGGACAGCTCACCTGGCAGCTCTCGCTGGAGCCCAAGGCCTCCCGCAAGCTCGGCTTCAGCTACAGCGTGAAGCACCCGAAGGACCAGCCCGTGATCGTGGAATGACGCGCGGCACGCTCCGACCACCGATCTTCGGGGCATGTTGATGCGCACGGTCACGGCCATCGCCTGCTGCCTTGGGCTGATCACGGCCGCACGCGCGCAGCATACGGGGCTCGTCTCCATCGATGCGCTGGGCTTCTCCTTCGAGATCCCCGCGGGCTGGCAGGGCGGAGAGCTCGACGGCACCTGGGGCCTGGTCTCCGCGGAGGCGGGCGGCACGGTGATGATCACCACGCACGAGCACCGTTCGCTCGAGGCCTTGGAGCGCGACATGAACAAGGTGGACGGCCAGGACCCTGCGAACCGGATCACGCGGACCGGCGGGCCCACGCATCCGCTGCCGAACGCCGTGGCGATGGAGTTCGGTGGGACCATGGAATGGCAGCCCGTGCAGCTGTGCGGCATCGGCCTCATCAGCGACGCCGGCGGCCCGGGTCTTTCCATCGTGGCGATCGCGCCGGGCATGCACATGGACAGTACGCTGCATGCGGCCGCCTTCGCCGTGATGCGCAGCGTGCGCTTCCGCAAGCCGGTGGTGCCCCCCGTGGTGGTGCAATGGTGGGCCCACCTCAACGGTACGCGCCTCACCGCGGTCGATCCGCAAGGTCCCACAGCCCGCCCGGAGGACGGCCGGGGTGAAGGAACCGGCGATCGGCGTGCGCTCGACCTGTGCGCGGAGGGCTGGTACCGCCTGCTTGGCACCTCCGACACCGACCGTGGCGGCCCGGACGGGTCGACGGCCGGGGCCCCCACCACCGAGGAGAACGGCAGCTGGGAGGTGCGGGCCATCGGCTCCACGGGGGCCGAACTGGTGCTCCACACCAACGATGGCAGGGTAAGGACCTACGCGCTGGAGGAGCGGGACGGGGGCACCTACCTCAACGGCGAACGCTGGTTCCGCACCACGGTGGACGACGGGGAGCACGCACCCCAATGCGCGCGATAGGCACCCGGCGCCCGGTCCTGATCCCCTCATTTTCATCGGAGCCGCTTGGAATCGAGGCATTTGCACTAGCTTCGCCCCGCCGCAGGTCCGTCGTTCTTTGGCGAGAGCTCCGGAACCAAGGCACAAATCAAACCTCACTCAGTCAGTAGAACACATGAACATTTACGTCGCCAACATTGCGTACAGCGCAAAGGACCAGGACCTCCGCGAGCTCTTCGAAGCCTACGGTGAAGTGACCTCGGCCAAGATCATCATGGACAAGGCCACCAACCGCAGCCGTGGATTCGGTTTCGTGGAGATGGCCGATGACAGCTCCGCTCGTCAGGCCATCGAAGGCACGAACGGGAAGAACTTCCAAGGCCGCGACCTGGTGGTGAACGAGGCCCGTCCGCGCCCTGAGGGCGACCGCGGCGGCTTCGGCGGCGGTGGTGGCTACCGCAGCGGCGGTGGCGGTGGTTTCCGTGGCGGTGATCGCGGTGGCGACCGTGGCGGATACCGCGGTGGTGACCGTGGCGGCGACCGTGGCGGCTTCCGCGAGCGTGAGCGCGGCGGTGACCGTTGGGGCAGCGACCGCGACGAGTGACCCTTTCCCCTTGAACCGTTCGAAGCCCCGCCGCAAGCGGGGCTTCGTCGTTGATGACGCGTTGAACCTTCACCTGCCACGGCGGTCCAACGCACCTACATTCGCACCTTCCGCACCGCGTACCGGCATGTTCCGAACCCTGCTCACGCTCCTCCTGCTGCTGATCCTGATCCCCGGTCAGGCCCAGCGTCCCGGCGGACCGGGCGGCGGAGCGGGCCGACCGGCGATCGGCCGCCTCTACGGCAAGGTGCTCGACGCGGGCACGCGCAAGCCGGTGGAGTTCGCTCCGGTGCAGCTCGTGCGCATGCCGAAGGACAGCATCGTCAACGGCGCGCTCACCGAGGAGAACGGTGACTTCCTCCTCGAGAAGCTGCCCATGGGCAATTTCAAGCTGCGCGTATCCTTCATGGGTTACACCAGGCTCGAGCTTGATGTGCGCATCACGCCCGACGCCGTGGAACAGGACCTGGGCAACCTGATGCTGGAGCCCGACACCAAGGTGCTGAAGGAGGCCGAGGTGACCGGCGAGCGCAGCCAGGCCGTGCTGCTGGTCGACCGTCGCGTGTACAACGTGGAGAAGGACCTGAGCGTGAAGGGCGGGACCGCCACCGACGTGATGAAGAACGTGCCCGGCCTCAGCGTGGACGCCGACGGCAACGTCACCATGCGCAACAGCTCCCCGCAGATCATGGTGGACGGGCGGCCCACCGTGCTCAACCTGGACCAGATCCCGGCGGACGAGATCGAACGTGTGGAGGTGATCACCAACCCGGGCGTGGCCTTCGACGCGGGGAGCGGTGGAGGCATCCTCAACGTGGTGATGAAGAAGAGCACCAAGCCCGGGTACAGCGGACAGCTCCAAGGTGGTATCGGCACCAACAACCGGTACAGCACCAACGGCAACCTCAACATCAAGGAAGGCCGATGGACCTTCCAGCTCTCCGGCAACTTCAACTTCAACGCGAACAACACCACCAGTTACACCATGCGCGAGTCCCTGTCGGGCGGCGTGGTATCGGGCGTGTTCGACCAGAGCGGGCACTCCGGCTCGGACCGTGGCAACTACGGCGGGCGGTTCGGCCTCGACTACAAGGTGAGCAACCGCAGCACCTTGAGCCTCTCGCAGAGCGTGCGGGGGCGGGGGTACGACAACGATGACGAGCTCAGCTACACCCAGACCGACAGCCTGGGCAACGTGGTCTATACGGGACTCCAGGTGAACGGGCAGACCAACACCAGCGGCGACCTCACGAGCCAGCTCAGCTTCCGCCACCGAACGCCGAAGGAAGGACGGGAATGGAGCACCGACCTCACCTACAACCGGTCGCGCCGCGAGAGCGATGCCGTGTACACCACCAACACCTACGACCCCGACGGGGTGGCCGTTCCCGGCAGCCCGCGTGTGCAGGACAACATCGGCAGCACCGATGCGGACCAGTTCACCTGGCAGTTCGACATGCAGGACCCGCGCGGGGAGAACGACAAGTTCGAATACGGCCTGCGCAGCAACGTGCGCCTGGACCGCTCCGTGCTTGACGTGTTCATCACCACGGACACCAGCGCCACCGAACGCGACCCCACGCTCTCGAACGACTACGACATCACCGACATGGTGAACGCCGGCTACTTCAACTGGATCCACCGCATCAACGAGACCTGGGGCTTCCAGGCGGGGATGCGGTTCGAGCACAGCCGCTTCGTGTCCGACATCCTCGACAAGGACATCACCTTCAGTTACGAGTATCCGAAGGACGGCAAGGACCTGTCCCGCGCCATCTTCCCCGCCCTCTACGTATCGCGCAAATGGAAGGACAGCACGCGGGAGCTCCAGTTCAACATCTCGCGCAAGCTGAACCGGCCGAACTTCTTCCAGCTGATGCCCGTGATCATGTTCAGCGACTCGCGGAACCTGCGCGTGGGCAATCCCTCGCTCGCGCCCGAGTTCATCACCCTGGCGGAGGTGAACCACCTGCTGCCGCTGGGCAAGGGCCGCAGCAACTGGCTGAGCTCGCTGTACGTGCGGAACACGGACAACGTCATCACCAGCTACGTGTACCCGCTGCCGGAGGACCCGCAGATCCTGGTGAGCACCTTCATCAACGGCGACGACAGCTGGACCTACGGCTGGGAGAACACGGTGAAGCTCGAGCTCAACAAGGCCTTCCAGCTCACCGTGGGCGGCACCGTGCAGTACATCGATATCTACACAGGGCAGGGACGGCCCAACAACAGCGGCTGGCAGGCCAACGGCAAGGTGAACTTCACCGGCAGGCTCCCGAAGGACTGGAGCGTGCAGCTCAACGGCGAGTACGAAGGCCGCCGGCCCACGCCACAGGGCTACTCCATCGGCAACTGGGGGATCGACCTCAGCAGCACCAAGGAGTTCAACAAGCGGTGGAGCGCCACGGCCATGGTGAACGATGTGTTCTATACGCGCAAGTGGGGCACCGTGCTCGATACGCCGACGCTCTACCAGGAGTCGTACCGCCGACGCGAGATGCGTTTCGTCCGCCTCACCATCACCTGGAAGTTCGGCGAGCAGGACACCTCGCTCTTCCGCCGCCGCAACCAGCAGCAGCGGCGCGACCCCGGCGCCTCGGGCGAGGGCGGTGAAGGTTTCTAGGGCTCAGTACCGCAGCAGGTACAGGCGCGTGAGCTCCTGTGCGCGCGTGGCCGGATCGAGGAAGCGCAGGGAGAGGAGCTGTACCCGGAAGTCCTCGTACACCTGCACCGTGCGCGGCTCCATCCCCGCCTGACGCAGGTCGTGCAACCCCGCATCATCGGTCAACACCACCGAACCCGGCGGCGGGTGTTCCGCCGGAACGAACCCATCCCCGGCGTACCGCACGGGCTTTCCGTAGTACAGGTCAAGCGCGGTGCCACCGGCGCCGATCGCCAGGAACCGATCGGGCGGCACCCCTTGGGCACGCAGCTCCTTGCCGATCCGTGCGGTGGCCTGGTACCGGAGCAGCGGCGGGTAGAAGCAGGTGTTCAGCAGGGTGGCCAGCAGCACCATGGGCGCGGCGGTGAAGACCACACCACGCCCCTCCCCTTTCCCCCGCCAGGCCACTACGATGAGCACCAACAGCGCGAGCACGGCCAGCAGCCAGGCCAGGGCGGAGGGGAACGCGAACAGCACGGTGCCGGCGCCCACCGCCACGAGCGCGACCATGAGCACGAGCTGTGCGTTCGTCCAGCCGCGCGCCTCCATGCGTGCACCGGCCTGTGCGCCCAGCAGGCAGAACAGCGGATGCACCACGTAGAGGTAATGGGGCAGCTTGAACTGGGAGGCCGACAGCGCAAGGGTGACGAGCAGGCTTCCGCTCAGCGCGATCCACTCCGGCTCGGCCCTCCGGCCCTTCCCGAAGAGGGCCTGCAGGCCTTGCCCCATGCCCACCAGCACGAACAGCGTCCAGGGGAGCAACTGCCACAACAGTTCGTGGGCGAAGTAGAACGGTCCGGTGTCATCCTTCCACACGTTCTCGCCGGTGATGCGCCCGAAGCTCTGTTCCCAGAAGAAGAAGCGCGGCCCATGCGCGCCGAACTGCTCGTACAGGCCCATGAGCATCGGCAGCAACATCAGGCCCGCCACCAACGGCACCACCAGCAGGCGCAGGTCCAGCAGCGCCTCCCAGCGGCGCTTCAACAGCACATGGCCGCCCAGGGCGAGCAGCGGGGACATGAGGCCGATGGGGCCCTTGGCCAGCATGCCGGCGCCCACCGCAAGCCCGGCACCCACCGCCCAGGTGATGCGGGGCCGCTCCAGGTGCTCCGCGCCGCACCAGATCGCGGTGACCACGGCCGCCATGAGGAGCGTGTCGCAGCGCACATCGTTCGTCATGAGCACCATGGCGAGCGAGGTGCCCAGCATGAGCGCGGCCCGCCGTCCCACCTCGGCACCACGGTGCAGGCGGCCCAGGCGGTAGGTGGCGAACAAGGCGAAGAGGGCCGCGGCGATGGAAGGCAGCTTGTAGCTCCAGTTGTGCATGCCGAACAACTTGAATGAAAGCGCCGAGAGCCAGAAGAGCAGCGGCGGCTTGTCCAGGTAGTCCTGTCCGCGGAAGTGGAAGTGCAGCCAGTCGCCCTGGCCCGCGGCCAGCTGCCGGGCCATGGCCGCGTACTGGGCGGCGTCCACCTCCATCACGTCCAGCACCGCGCCCAGGGCATATACCAGCGGCAGGGACAGGAACAGGAGCGGGAGCAGGCGGCGCACCATGGGCGGCGTAAAGTAAACGGCTTGTTAACGCCCATCCTCCGCCCCCGGCCGGCGCAGTAACATTGCGGGCATCACCATGAGCCGGAGGACCATCGCCACCGTGATCCTGCTCGCCACGCTGAGCGTGGTGGGGGTGGTGCTCACGCAGATCCTGTGGCTCGACCGCGCGTTCCGCGTGCAGAAGGAGGAGGAGGAACTGCACCACCGCCAGCAGGAGCAGCTCGACAAGCAGTTCAACGACCGGGTGACCATCGCGCTCACGGCGGTGGCCGAGAAGATCCTCTCCATCAACAAGGACCCGTCGGACCTGTACGACGCGGTGAAACAGGCGCGGCCCAACTACTTCGCGGTGGCGATCAACGACACGGTGCACCCGTACCTGCTCGAGGCGCTGCTGCGCAAGGAGTTCACGCGTCGGAACATCCTGGACGACTTCGAGTACGGGGTGTACGATTGCTTCACCGACAGCGTGGTGTACGGCAACTACGTGAGCCTGATGGACAGCTCCGTGGCGGACACGGCGCGCCACAGCCAGTTGCTCAAGCTCGACAAGGACGGGCACTACTTCGGGGTGTACTTCCCGCGCCGCAACAGCAGCCTGTGGGAACCGCGTCCGCGCAGCCGGGCCACCTGGATCTACCCGGCCATCGTCACCCTCATCGTGTTCGGCTTCTTCGCCTACAGCCTGTGGGTGATCCTGCGGCAGAAGCGCCTCGGCGAGATCAAGAACGACTTCATCGGCAACATGACGCACGAGCTGAAGACGCCCATCAGCACCATCGCCCTGAGCGCGGAGGTGCTGGGCGACCCCGGCATCGTGCACGAACCGGAGCGGCTCCGCACCTATGCCGGCATCATCCGCTCGGAGAACGAGCGTTTGCGGAACCAGGTGGAGCGGGTGCTCCAGCTCGCCACGCTCGACCGGGAGAACCTCGCGTTGAAGCGCGAGCAGGTGGACGTGCACGCCTTGATCGGCGAGGTCGCGGCCTCCTTCCGGCTGCAGGTGGCCGAGCGGCAGGGCGTGCTGCGCACCGAGCTGAACGCCACGCGGCATACCGTGAACGGCGACCCCGTGCACCTCTCCAACGTGCTCTTCAACCTCGTGGACAACGCCATCAAGTACAGTGGCGAGCACGTGGAGGTGGTGATCTCCACCGCGGACGATGCGCAACGCATGGAGGTGCGGGTGAAGGACCGCGGCATCGGCATCCGCAAGGAGGACCAGCGCCATGTGTTCGAGCGCTTCTACCGCGTTCCCACCGGCAACGTGCACAACGTGAAGGGCTTCGGCCTGGGGCTCCATTACGTGCAGCAGATCGTGCACGCGCACGGCGGCACCATCGCGCTCACCAGCGAGCCCGGGCAGGGCAGCACCTTCACCATCCGACTCCCCTTCAACACCGAACGCGCATGAGCCAGAGCAAGGCCAGCATCCTGCTGGTGGAGGACGACCAGAACCTGGGCTTCGTGATCCAGGACGCGCTGAAGCGCAAGGGCTACGCGGTGCACCTGTGCCGCGACGGCAAGGAGGGGCTGAAGTACTTCAACGAGCACACCTATGACCTGTGCGTGCTCGACGTGATGCTGCCCCAGAAGGACGGCTTCAGCCTGGCCGAGGACATCCGGCTGGTGAACGCCCAGGTGCCCATCGTGTTCCTCACCGCCAAGAGCCAGACGGACGACCGCATCGCGGGCTTCAAGGCCGGCGGCGACGACTACCTCACCAAGCCGTTCAGCCACGAGGAGCTCATCCTGCGGATCGAGGCGATCCTGCGCCGCACCAAGGGCGTGGGCGACGACCCGCGATCACGGGAGGTCTTCGAGATCGGCAGCTACACGTTCGACCACCGCAACCTGGTGCTGAAGCACCCCGACGAGGAGCGCAAGCTCACCAAGAAGGAGGCCGACGTGCTGCGGCTGCTGTGCATGCACCGCGACCAGGTGCTGCCCCGCGAGCTGGTGCTCAACATGGTGTGGGGCGACGACACCTATTTCCTGGGGCGCAGCCTCGACGTGTTCATCAGCCGCCTGCGGAAGTACCTGAAGCTCGACCCGTCCGTGCAGATCATGAACGTGCACGGCGTGGGCTTCAAGTTCCAGGTGGGCTGATCGGCGGGAAAAGTGTGCGGCGGCGGCCATCCGAAGATGGGCGCGCCGCCGCCACCCCAACGTATCGTTGAACCCGTTCTAAGCGCCGGAGAGGATGCGTTTCACGATCGCCGACACGGTTCCGCCATCGGCACGGCCGGCCAGACGTGCGTTGGCCTCGATCATCACCTTTCCCATGGCCTTCATGTCGGTGGCCCCGAGCGTGGCGATGATGGAGCGCAGCTCGGCCTCCACCTCGGCCTCGCTGAGGCGCGCGGGCAGGTAGGCCTCGATCACGCGGGCCTGGGCCTCGTCCTCGCCGGCGAGGTCGGGCCGTCCCTGCTGGTGATAGATGGCCGCGGCCTCGGCGCGCTGCTTGTGCAGTTTCTGCAGCAGGCGCAGGCCGGCCTCCTCGGTGATGCCGTCGGTGCCGCCGCCCTCCTTGGTGAGCTCCAGCAGGATGGCGCTCTTGATCGCGCGGAGGGCGTTCAAGCGGTCCTTGTCGCGGGCCAGCATGGCCGCCTTGATGTCGGTGTCGATGCGTTGCTGCAGGCTCATCCTCAATCCACGTTATCGTGGAGGAAGGGGTTGTTCCGGCGCAGCTCCACACGGCGCTCCCCGTTCTCGTCGGTCTCTTCGTTCAGCGTGTAGCGGCTCACGCTGCTGTCCGAGCTGTGGGGCACATCACCGAGGGTGACGTTCTTGCGGCGGTAGGCGGGCTCGCGCTCCAGGTCGTTCACGCCGTTCGGCGAGCGCAGGCGCAGGCTCATCTCACGCATGTAGGCAAGGCGTTCGTCCACCCGGGAGGAATGCTGCAGGGGCGCCACACGGGGCTCCTGCTGGGCGGGCGCCGGTGCTGCGGCCTGGGTGGCCGGTTGTGCGGCGGCCTTGGGGGCGGGCTCCTCGTACAGCGTGTGCGTGATCTTCTGCTCCGCGGGCGGGGGCACGGGCGGCGTGGAAGGCGTCTCGTTCACCACGGGGCGCTCGCGCGGCACGGGCTGCTCCACCTCGAACTCGATGGTGCGCTGCTGCACGGGGGCCGGGGCGGGCGGCGGCGCAGGGGCGGCCACCGGCTCCTCCTTCGCCACGGGTGCGGCCGGCTTGATGAAGGGCTCCAGCGGGTCGGCCTCGACCTTGGGCGCGGTCGGCGCCGCAGAAGTGGCCGTGGCGAAGGGGCTCGCCAGCGGAGCGGTCACCGGCGTGGGTGCGCTGTCCAGCGGGATCAGCACGCGCTCGGGGCGCTGCTCCTCGCGCGGGGTGCCATCGCTGTTGAGGTTGAAGCCGGTGGCGATCACCGACACGCGGATGCGATCGCCCAGGCTGTTGTCGCGGCAGTAGCCCCAGATCACGTCGGCGTTGCTGCCCGCCGCCTCCTGGATGTGGTCGGTGATCTCCGACATCTCGTCCATGCTGATGTCGCTGTTGCCGAGGGCCACATTGAGCAGCACGAACTTGGCGCCGCGGATGTCGTTGTCGTTCAACAACGGCGAGGCGAGCGCCTCACGCACGGCGCGTACCGCCCGGTCCTCCCCTTCCGCCTCGGCGAGGCCCATGATGGCGGCGCCGCTGTTGCTCATCACGGTGCGCACGTCCTCGAAGTCGACGTTCACCTTGCCGGGGTTGTTGATCACATCGGCGATGCCGCGCGCGGCGGTGGCGAGCACATTGTCCGCATGGGCGAAGGCGTCGTCCAGCTTGAGGTCGCCGAAGAGCTCGCGCAGGCGGTCGTTGTTGATCACCAGCAGGGTGTCCACGGCCTGTCGCATCTCCTCGATGCCGCCCTTGGCCTGCTCGATGCGCTTCTTCCCCTCCCACTTGAACGGCATGGTGACGATGCCCACGGTGAGGATGCCCATGTCGCGGGCGATGCGGGCCACCACGGGAGCGGCGCCGGTGCCGGTGCCACCGCCCATGCCGGCGGTGATGAACACCATCTTGGTGCGCGTGCTGAGCAGCTGGCGGATCTCGTCGAGGTTCTCCTGGGCCGCCTCATGGCCGCGCTTGGCCACGCTGCCCGCGCCCAGCCCCTCGGTGAGGGCGGCGCCCAGCTGCAGCTTCACGGGCACGGGGCTCATGTCAAGCGCCTGGCGATCGGTGTTGCAGATGATGAAATCCACGCCCTTGATGGACTGCGTGTACATGTGGTTGACGGCGTTTCCGCCGCCGCCACCCACGCCGATCACCTTGATGATCGAGGCCAGCTCGTTGGGGAGGTCGAATTTCATGTCGTTGGTATTGGTCGTTGGGGTTCGTTGGGGTCGGAAGGAGGAGCTACTCGTCGTCGCGGATCAGGTCGCTGGCCCCGGTCATCACCTTGTTCCAGAAGTTGGTGAGCACGCCGCCGGTGGTCGTGCCGGGCTTCTCGGTGCCCTGGCGCACGGTGGCCGTGGTGGTCTGCCGGCGTGCGGAGTTCCGGTCGAGGTGCTGGAAGCCGCGCATCACAAGGCCCACGCCGGTGGCGTACAGCGGACTGGTGATGTCGGCCACCTTGCTGCCGGCCAGGTGCTCGTTGGGGTAGCCGATGCGGGTGCTGAGGCCGGTGACGTACTCGGTGAGCTGGCGCAGGTGCTTGAGCTGGGCGCCACCGCCGGTGAGCACGATGCCGCCCGCCGTGAGCTGCTTCTCCAGGCCGCTGTTCTTGATCTCGAAGTAGACGTGCTCGAGGATCTCCTCCATGCGGCACTGGATGATGTGCGCGAGGTTCTTCACGCTGATCTCCTTCGGCTCACGGCCCTTCAGGCCCGGGATGCAGACCACCTCGTTCTCCTTGTTCTCAGCGGCCAGCGCGCTGCCGAAGCGGGTCTTGAGCAGCTCGGCCTGGTGGCCCAGGATCGCGCAGCCCATCTTGATGTCGTTGGTGATCACCTCGCCACCGAAGGGGATCACCGCGGTGTGGCGGATGATGTTGTCGTGGAAGATGGCGATGTCGGTGGTACCGCCACCGATGTCCACCAGCACCACACCGGCCTCCTTCTCCTCCTGGCTGAGCACGGCGTCGGCGCTGGCCAGCGGTTCGAGCACGAGCTCGGTGACCTCCAGCCCGGCGCGGTGCACGCACTTGTTGATGTTGCGGGCCGCGGTGATCTGGCCGCTGATGATGTGGAAGTTGGCCTCCAGGCGCACCCCGCTCATGCCGATGGGGTCCTTGATGCCCTGCTCGGCGTCCACGATGTACTCCTGCGGCAGCACGTGGATGATCTCCTCCCCCGCGGGCATCACCAGCTTGTACATGTCGTCCACCAGTGCGTCGATGTCGGTCTGGCGGATCTCGTCCTCCAGGCTCTGGCGGGTGATCATGCCGCGGTGGTGCATGCTGCGGATGTGCTGGCCCGCGATGCCCACGTTCACCGAGCTGATGTCGACGCCGGCCATGTCACCGGCCTCGCGCACCGCCTCCTTGATGCTGTCCTCGGTCTTCTGGATGTTGCTGACCACGCCGCGGCTCACGCCCTCGCTGCGCGTCCGGCCAAGGCCGAGGATCTCGATCTTGCCTTGTTCGTTCCGGCGCCCGACGATGCAGGCGATCTTGGTGGTTCCGATGTCGAGGCCGACAACGATGTCGTCTTGCGGGTTCATGGGGTCGCTCACGTCAGGGTGTGGTTCGTTTGGTGCAGACGACCTGATCGGCGAAGCGCAGGTCGATCCGCGCGTATCGCCTCCAGTCGGTCTGGGGGATGCCCTTCTGGTAGAAGAGCCTCAGTTTGGCCAGTCGGCGCTCGAGCTCGGTGCCGTCGCCGATGGCCACATGCTGGCCGCCCACGCGGGGCAGCAGCTCGATGTTGCCATCGGGCAGCACCAGGAGCTGGTCGATGAGGGCGTTCCAGAAGGGATCGGCGGTGATGATGCGGGCCACCTGCAGCACCTCGTCGCTGTGCGTGGCGGCCATCAGGCTGTCCGAGGCGGTCACCAGGTGCTCCCCCGTCCGGTAGGGCTCATCGAGCGCTCCGGTCACCACCAGCACGCGCGGCGTGTAGGTGTCCGAGGGGGGCATGCTCCACCCGTCGCGGTCGATGTAGAAGCTGGTGCCGTCGGCGTTGAAGACCCGCACGATGGGCAGGCGCTGACGCACCCGCACGTGCAGGGTGCCGTCGAGCGTGTGGTACACGTCGGCGTCGGACACGCAGGCCAGGCCGCGCAGTTGCGCCTCGATGGCGGTCATCTCCAGGGCGCCCACCGGTCGGCCGATCACCCCCTCCCCGTTGGCGAGCACCAGCTGGCGCACAGCGGCCTCGTCGATGAACTGCACCCCTTCGGGGGCATCGACCTTCACATCGATGGCCACCACGGGGCGTTGCTCGCTGCTGCGCTCCACGAAGCCCAGGCCGAGCACCACGGCCACGGCCCCCAGGGCGATGGCCAACGGCTTCAACAGGCGCTTCAGCTTCAACATGGCTCAGCGTTCGTTCAACAGGGCGGCGATGACCGGTACTTCGCGATCGATGTCACCGGCCCCAAGCGCGAGCAAGATGTCCACATCGCGCGTGCGCAGCAGGGGCACAAGCTCCTGTTTTGTGCACAGGGCCTTGTTCTTTAGTGGCACACGCTCGAGCAGCCAGGCGCTGGTGATCCCGGCGATGGGCTCCTCCCGGGCGGGGTAGATGTCCAGCAGGATGAGCTCATCGAGCAGGGCCAGGCTCCGGGCGAACCCGTCGGCCAGGTCGCGGGTGCGGGTGAAGAGGTGCGGCTGGAAGATCCCGGTGACCTTCCTGCCCGGGTAGAGCTCGCGCACGCTGCGGATGCAGGCCTCCAGTTCGGCCGGGTGGTGCGCATAGTCGTCGATGAGGACGCTCTTCGCCGTGCGCGCACGCAGTTCGAAGCGGCGGCTCACCCCCCGGAAGGAGGCCAGCCCCTTGCGCAGCCGGTCCTCCGGCACGCCCAGGGCGAGCGCCATGGAGGCGGCGGCCACGGCGTTCTCCACGTTGTGGCGACCGGGCATGCCCAGGGCAAGGTCGCGCAGCACATGGGTGGGCGTGATCAGGTCGAAGCGGTAGACGCCGTCGGCCACGTGCACGTGTTCGGCCCGGTAGGGCGAGGTGCCGTCGATGGCATAGGGCCGCACGTTCCCGCCGGGCAGGCGGGCGGCCACCCGTTCGTGCGCCAGGATCGTTCCGGTGCACAGGCCCGCGAACTCGGCGTAGGCGGCGTCCATGGCCTCTGCCGTGCCGTAGATGTCGAGGTGGTCGGGGTCCATGGCGGTGACGATGGCCTCACGGGGATGCAAACGCAGGAAGCTGCGGTCGTATTCGTCCGCCTCCACCACGTTCACCGTGGCGCCGTCGTCCAGCAGCACGTTCGTGCCGTAGTTGGCGCTGATCCCGCCCAGGAAGGCATTGCAACGCACACCCCCGCTGGTGAGCAGGTGCGCGAGCATGGTGCTCACGGTGGTCTTGCCATGCGTGCCGGCCACGGCCACGGTGCGGCGGTCGCGGGTGATCATGCCGAGCACCTCGCTGCGCTTGAGGATGCGGCAGCCGCGCTCCTCCCAATAGCGCAGCAAGGGACTGGTGATGGGCACGGCAGGTGTGCGCACCACCATCACCTCATCGGGCCTGGCCTCGCGGAACTCGGCCGGCACGAGCTTCGGGTCCTCGCTGAACTGCACCTCGATGCCTTCCATGCGGAGCTGGCCGATGAGCTCGCTGGGGGTGCGGTCATAGCCGGCCACGGCGGCCCCCGCCCGGCGGTAGTAGCGGGCCAGGCCGCTCATGCCGATGCCACCGATGCCGATGAAGTAGAGGTAGGCGGGTCGTTCCATGGTCAGGGGCGGGCAAGGCGGATCACCTCCGCGGCGATGGCGGTGGCGGCATTGCCGAGACCGAGCCCGGCAATGGCATGGCGCAAACGGTGGCGCTGGTCCGGGTCGTTCACGAGGTTCAGGATGGTGTCCCCCAGCTCGGCGGTGGTGCGGTCATCGCGCACCAGTACGGCGGCCCCGCGATCGGTGAGGGCGCGCGCGTTGAGGGTCTGGTGGTCCTCGGCGGCGGTGGGAAGAGGAACGAGGACCGCTGGCAGCTGCACCAGGCACAGCTCGCTCACGCTGATGGCACCGGCGCGCGCCACCACCACGTCGGCCACGGCATAGGCCAGGTCCATCCGGTCCACGAACTCGAGCACCCGGCAATCCACGAAGTCCGCTCGCCGCGCTGCTTCCACGGCCCGCGCATGAAAAGGGGTGCCGGTCTGCCAGATGAGCTGCACGCCGCGCTCCTTCAGCTTCGGCAGGGCCGCCTCGATGCCCAGGTTGATGCCGCGCGCACCGAGGCTGCCACCGGTGACGAACACGATGGGCCTGTCCCCGGAAAGGCTGAACTGCTCGAGGCCCCTCGGGCGCTTGCCTTCGAGCCGCACCACCTCTTCGCGCACGGGGTTGCCGGTGAGCAGGATGCGGTCCTTCGGGAAGTACTTCTCCATGCCCGGATAGGCGACGCAGATGCGCGCGGCCTTGCGGGCGAGCAGGCGGTTGGTGGCACCCGCGTGGCTGTTCTGCTCCTGGATGAGCGTGGGCACGCCGGCGCGCTGTGCGGCGGCGAGCACGGGTCCGCTGGCGTACCCGCCAACGCCCACGGCCACATCGGGCTTGAAGGTGCGCACGATGCGGCGCGCCTTCATCATGCTGCGCAGCAGGCGCCAGGGGAGCGCGAGGTTCTTGAGGATGGAGCCCCGCTGGAAGCCGCGGATGGGAAGGCCCTCGATCCGGTAGCCGGCGGCGGGCACCTTGGTCATCTCCATCCTGCCTTCCGCGCCCACGAAGAGCAGCTCGGCGTGCGGCGCCGCCTGCTTCACCGCGTTGGCGATGGCGATGGCGGGGAAGATGTGCCCTCCCGTACCACCGCCGCTGATCAGGACCTTAGGCGAGGGCGACATCGGCGTCATCATGCTGGGAGGGACGGTCGCGCCGGCCCTGCTGTTCAGGCTCCGCGCCCGGCAGGCTGCGGCTCACGCTGAGGATGATGCCCACGGCCAGGCAGGTGAACCAGATGCTCGTTCCGCCCATGCTCACCAGCGGCAGGGGCTGTCCGGTCACGGGCACCATGCCCACGCTCACGGCCATGTTCATCAGGGCGGTGAGCACCAGGCTGAGGGCGAGGCCCACGGCGGCGAACGAACCGAAGCGCTTCTCGCAGCGGTGCGCGATCCGCACGGCGCGCAGGAAAAGGATGAGGTACAGCATCAGGAGGCCGAGACCACCGATGATGGACCCGTACTCCTCGATGATGAGCGCGTAGATCATGTCGCTCTCGGAGTGCGGCATGTAATTGCGCGAGGTGCCCGTGCCGGGCCCGTTCGGCAGCAGTCCGCCCGCGGCGATGGCGATCTTGGCGTTGTTCGCCTGGAAGTTGGCGTCGCGCTCCTCGGCGGTGTCCACCGGGTCGTTCGACACCCAGCGCTCAAGGCGGCCCTCCCAGGTCTTGAGGCGGGGAAGAAGATCGGGGTTGGTCCTGGCCACCACCAGCAGCACGAGGAACGCGCCCACGCCCAGTAGCACGAGGCCGCCGAGGTGCTTCAGCGGCACGCGCCCGATGAAGAGCAGCACGAAGCAGGTGAGGCCGAGCAGCGCGGCCGTGCTGAAGTTGGCGGGCAGGATGAGCCCGCACACCACGGCGATGGGCAGGCCCAGGTGCAGCAGCACGTCGCGGAAGGACCAGGGCTCCTCGTGGCGCTTGCCCAGCACGCGGGCGATGTACACGATGAGCACCACCTTGGCGAGGTCGCTCGTCTGGAACGTGATGCCCAGGCCGGGCACGGCGAGCCAGCGGGAGGCGCCGTTCACGTTGCTGCCCACGAGCAGGGTGAGCAGCAGCAGGCCCGCCGTCACCACGATGAGCAGCTGGGATAGCTTGGAGTAGGCCGTGTAGCGCAGGCGGCTGGCGGCGTACATGATGGCCCCGCCCGAGGCGAGCATGAGGGCGTGCTTGAACAGCAGGCGCAGCCCCCCACCGGGCGTGCGCCAGATGAGCCAGGCCCCGCCGCTGTAAACGGACAGCAGGCTGACGATGGCGAGGAAGCACACCACCACCCAGATGGTGCGGTCGCCGTGCAGATGCCGTTCGAAGAGCGCCTTCATCGCCTGGGGGTATCAGAGGTCGCGCACGGCGCGCTTGAACTCGGCGCCGCGCTCCTCGTAGTTCGCGAATCCATCACCGCTGGGGCAGGCCGGGCTGAAGAGCACCACCTCACCGGCGCGCGCGATCTCGCGCGCGAGGAACACGGCGGTGCGCACCTCCTCGGCGAAGTACACGTGCTCGGTGAACGGTTGCAGCGATTCGATGGCACGCTCGCTGGCACGGCCGAAGAGGACCAGGGCCACCACCTTCTCCTTGAGGAACTCCTGCACGTGCCCGCGTCCCACCTCGGCGGCGAGCGATCCGGCGAGCCACACGATGGGCTTCTCCACATTGGCCATGGCGGCGAGCGTGGAGTCGAGGAAGGTGGAGCGCGAATCGTTGATGTACTCCACGCCCTTCAGGCTGCCCACGTACTCCAGGCTGTGGGGCCCCACGGTCTGTTCCGCCATGGCCTGGCGGCGGGCCTCCATGAGCTGTTCGGAGAGCCGTTGGGCGAGGATCCGCTGATAGGTTTCCTGGTCCATGATGCGGTGTTGTTGCGGGTTCAGAGGGCACGCACGGCGGCCTTGAACTGGCGGCCGCGGTCCTCGTAGTTCTCGAACAGGTCGAAGCTGGCGCAGGCCGGGCTCAGCAGCACCACATCACCGGGGTCCGCGAGCTCGTACGAGGCCTGCACGCAACGCGCCGCGCTGTCGGTGTCCACGATGGTGGGCACCAGGTCGGCGAAGGCCTTGTGGATCTTGCTGTTGTCCGTGCCCAGGCACACGATGGCCTTCACCTTGCCCTTCACCAGGTCGCGCAGGGTGCTGTAGTCGTTCCCCTTGTCGGTGCCACCGGCCACCCAGATCACCGGCTTCTCCATGCTCTCCAGGGCGTACCACGTGCTGTTCACGTTGGTGGCCTTGGAATCGTTGATGAACTCGACCCCGTTCACGGTGGAGACGCGCTCGAGGCGGTGCTCCACGTTCTGGAAGTCGCTGAGGCTCTCGCGCAGCACCTCGTCGCGCACCTCGAGGATGCGCGCGGCGATGCCGGCGGCCAGCGAATTGTAGATGTTGTGCTTCCCCTGGAGGGCGAGTTCGAGAATGCTCATGCTGAAGGTGGTTTGGTGGGTGGTGATGTGGATGCGCTTATCATGGAGATGCCCGCCCAGGGGCACCGGGTGTTCGATGGAGAAGGGCCAGCGTTGCGCCCGTACGGGGTGCATGCCGAGACCCCGGGCGATCTCGGGATCGTCCGCACAATGGATGAAGTGGTCGTCGCCGGTCTGGTTCATCGCGATGCGGAACTTGCTCGCGACGTAGTTCTCCATGCGGTACGCGTACCGGTCGAGGTGGTCGGGCGTGATGTTGAGCAGGACGGCGATGTGCGGGCGGAAGGCGCGGATGCCGTCGAGCTGAAAGCTGCTGAGCTCGAGCACGTGCACCGGGCGGTCGCGCTCGGCCAGCAGGCGGGCGAAGCTGTGGCCCACGTTGCCGCCCACGCCCACATCGAGGCCCGCCTTGCGCAGGATGTGGCCGGTGAGCAAGGTGGTGGTGGTCTTGCCGTTCGCCCCGGTGATGCCCACAATGGTGGAGCGGGTGTGGCGCGCCGCGTACTCGATCTCGCTGATCACCGGGATGCCGTTCTCCGCGGCGGCGCGCACGAGCGTGGCGCTGTCGGGGATGCCGGGGCTCTTCACCACCTCATCGGCGGCGAGCACGGCGGTGTCGGTGTGCCCGTTCTCCTCGAAGGGGATGCCGTTCGCCTCGAGCTCCGCGCGGTACGAAGCCTTGATCGGTCCGGCATCGCTCACGAACACCGGGTGCCCGAGCTTCCGCGCCAGCAGGGCCGCCCCCACCCCGCTTTCCTGCGCACCGAGGACCACGAGCCCGCTCATCGCAGCTTGAGCGTTACGAGGGTGAGCACGGCGAGCATCACGCCGACGATCCAGAAGCGGGCGACGATCTTGCTCTCGTGGTAGCCGAGCTTCTGGTAGTGGTGGTGGAGCGGGCTCATCTTCAGGATGCGCCGGCCCTCCCCGTACTTACGCTTGGTGTACTTGAACCAGGACACCTGCAGCATCACGCTGAGGTTCTCCACCAGGAACACCCCGCACAGCACGGGGATGAGCAGCTCCTTGCGCACCAGGATGGCGAGCGTGGCGATGGTGCCGCCGAGCATCAGGCTGCCCGTATCGCCCATGAAGACCTGAGCGGGGTAGGTGTTGTACCAGAGGAAGCCGATGCACGCGCCCAGCATCGCGCCGATGTACACCACCAGCTCACCGCTGCCCGGTATGTACATCACGTTGAGGTACTCCGAGAAGATGATGTTGCCACTGATCCACGCGAGGATCCCGAGGGTGAGCACCATCACCGCGCTCGTGCCCGCGGCCAGCCCGTCGATGCCGTCGGTGATGTTGGCGCCGTTGCTCACCGCGGTGATGATGAAGATGACCACCAACGTGTAGAGGATCCAGGTGTGGCGCCGGCCATCGGGACCGAGGAACTTGAGCAGCGTGGAGTAGTTGAACTCGTTCCCCTTCACGAAGGGGATGGTGGTGTTGGGCATCTTGCGGTCGAGCAGGTACCGCACCTCACCGTCGTCCTCGGTGAACGTGGTCACCTCGTTCGGGTCGAACTGCTCCGCCAGCACCTGGGGCACCTCCACCTTGGTGCGGATGGCGGGGTGGAAGTACACGGTGAGCCCCACCACGAGCCCGATGCCCACCTGGCCGATGATCTTGCTGGTGCCCGCGAGGCCGCGCTTGTCCTTCTTGAAGACCTTGATGTAGTCATCGACGAACCCGATGGCGCCGAGCCACACCGTGGCGACGAGCATCAGCACGATGTACACGTTGAACCGCGCGAAGAGGAGCGTGGGGATGATGATGCCCGCGATGATCATGAGGCCGCCCATGGTGGGGGTGCCGGCCTTCTGAAGCTGGCCCTCGAGGCCCAGGTCGCGCACGGTCTCCCCCACCTGCAGGCGGCGCAGCAGGCGGATGATGCCCTTGCCGAACCACAGCGTGATGATGAGGGACACGATGAGGGCCATGCCCGCACGGAAGCTGATGTAGTTGAAGGCGCCGCTTCCGGGCACCGAGAAATCCATGGCCTTGAACAGGTGGTACAGCATGGCTACTTGTGCATCAGTCCAAGGGTCTCCTTCAGCACGGCGGCGTCGTCGAAGGGGTGCTTCACGCCCTTCACCTCCTGGTAGGTCTCGTGGCCCTTGCCGGCCACCAGCACCACGTCGCCGGGGCGGGCCATGCTCACGGCCATGCGGATGGCCTCGAGGCGGTCGGCGTTCACGAGCACGCGCGAGAGGTCGCCGGGGGCGAGGCCGGTGCGCATCTCGTGGATGATGGTGTTGGGGTCCTCGCTGCGCGGGTTGTCGCTGGTGAGCACCACCTGGTGGCTGAGCTCCGCGGCGATGCGCGCCATCACGGGCCGCTTCGCGCGGTCACGATCGCCGCCGCAGCCCACCACGGTGATCACGCGCTCCTCGTCACCGCACACGTCGTTGATGGTACCGAGCACGTTCTTCAGCGCGTCGGGCGTATGAGCGTAGTCCACGATGCCGATCACCCCACCGGCGCCGCGCACCACCTGGAAGCGGCCGCGGGGCGGCTCCAGGTCGCTGAGGGCGGTGAGCACGTCGATGGGCTTCCGGCCCAGCACCATGGCCACGCTGTACACGGCCAGCAGGTTGCTCGCGTTGAACTCCCCCACGAGCCGCGTGTACACGTCGTGCCCGTCGATGTTGAGGTGCAGGCCGGTGAGCTGGTTCTCGATGATGCGCGCATGGTGGTCGGCCATGTTGCGCACCCCGTAGCTGCGCTTGGCGGCCTTGGTGTTCTGCACCATCACCCCGCTGTTGGGGTCATCCACGTTCACCAGCGCCACCGCGTCCTCGTCGAGCTGGTCGAAGAAGCGTTTCTTGGCCTTGATGTACTCGGCGAACGTTCCGTGGTAGTCGAGGTGGTCGTGGGTGATGTTGGTGAACACGGCGACATCGAAGTGGAGCCCGGTGATGCGTTCCTGCACCACGCTGTGGCTGCTCACCTCCATGAAGCAGTGCGTCACCTTCTCCTTCACCATCTCGGCGAGCAGCTCGTTCAGGCGCACGGCATCGGGCGTGGTGTGCGTGCTGGGGATGGTGCGCTGCCCGATGCGGCACTCCACCGTGCTGATGAGGCCGCACTTGAAGCCGAGCGCGCGGAAGAGCCGGTAGAGCAGCGTGGCGGTGCTGGTCTTCCCGTTCGTGCCGGTCACGCCCACGAGGGTGAGCTCGCGCGAGGGATGGTCGTGGAAGTTCGCCGCCATCACGGCGAGGGCGTGCTGGGCGTCGGCCACCCGCACGTAGGTCACGCCCTCCTTCAGGTCGGTGGGCAGCAGTTCGCAGATGATGGCGCTGGCGCCCTGCGCGATGGCCTGCGGGATGAAGTCGTGCCCGTCGCTCTTCGTCCCCTTCACGGCCACGAAGGCGGTGAAGGGCACCACGGCGCGGCTGTCGAAGGTGATGCGCTCGATGGCGGCGTTGGTGGAGCCCACCACCTGTTCGATGCGCGCCCGGTACAGGATGTCCTTCAGCAGCTTCATGTGGTGAGCTCAAGGATGATGGTGTTGCCGCGCTGGTAGCGTTCACCCGGGCGGAGGGACTGGCGCTTCACCATGCCGTTGCCCACGATCCGAACGTGCAGGCCGCGGTTCTCCAGGATGTAGAGCGCGTCCTTCAGGCCCATGCCCACCACGTTGGGCACCATGCCCTGCAGGTCGCCGGGCAGCGCCCGCGGGGTCATCACCACGGCGCTGTCGGCGGCGGTGGTGTTCACCCACTCGCCCTCGCCGTCCTGCACCGCATCGATGCCCAGGCCCAGCATGGCCGTGCGGAGGTCGGCCGCGTTCCCCGCGTACGACACCGGTGTGCGCGCCGCGGCGGGATCGAGGCTGGCCAGGCCGGTCTGCAGCTCCAGGCGGTTGCTGTAGATCTTGTCGGCGATCTCGCGGAAGATGGGGCCCGCCACCACGTTGCCGTAATAACCGCGCTGGCTCGGCGAGCTCACCACCACGATGCAGGTGTACTTGGGCGCGTCCGCGGGGAAGTAGCCCACGAAGGAGGCCTGGTAGCTGGTGCCGTTCACCTTGTACCCCGCGTTGCCCGCGGCGATCTGCGCGGTGCCCGTCTTGCCGGCGATGCGGAAATGCGCCGCGCGCAGGTTCGTGGCCGTGCCGGTGTCCACCACGCCTTCGAGCATGGAACGGATCTCCTTCAGCGTGCGTTCGGAGCACATGCGCTCGTTGAGCGCCACCGGCTCGAAGCGTTCCACCTCCTTGCCGGCGCGGGTCACGCGCGACACGAACTGCGGCTGCATCACACGGCCGTTGTTCGCGATGCCGTTGTAGAAGGTGAGCACCTGCAAGGGGGTGAGACTCACCTCGTACCCGATGCTCATCCACGGCAGGCTCACACCGCTCCAGTGCTTCTTGTCCTCCGGGCCGCGCAGGATGGGCATGGCCTCGCCCGGGATCCGCACGCCCAACGGACGGTCGAGGCCGAGGCGGCGCAGGCCGTTCACGAACCGGTCGGGCTGCTTGCCGTAGGCCTTCACGATGGCCTGCGAGATGGCGGTGTTGCTGCTCACCTCCAGCGCCCGGTGCAGGTCGATCACGCCGAAGCCGCCGTCGTGCGAGTCGCTCATGGTGCGGTTGTAGAAGCGCACCTTGCCTCCCTTGGTGTCCCAGCGGTCGGTGGGCTTCACCAGGCCGTCGTCCAGCGCCACCATCAGCGAGGCGGTCTTGAAGGTGCTGCCGGGCTCGGTGCCGAAGCCCACGGCATAGTTCAGGTCCTCGGCGTAGCTGCTGTCCGCCTGCAGGGTGAGGTTGCTGATGGCGCGCACGTAGCCGGTGGCCGTCTCCATCACCACCACGCAGCCGTGGTGCGCACCGTTCTTCCGCAGCTGGGCCTCGAGCGCGTGGTCGGTGAGGTCCTGCAGGTTGATGTCGATGGTGGTGTGGATGTCCGAACCGGGCACGGGGTCCTGCGCGCCCTCCTCGTCCACCGGCATCCACGCGCCACCGCTCAGGCGGCGTTCGAGGCGGTGCCCGGTGACACCCTTCAGCCATGGGTCGAAGCCACCCTCGAGGCCGATGGCGGTGCTGTCCTTGAGCACGTAGCCCACGGTGCGCGCCGCCAGCCGACCGAAGGGATGCATGCGTATGGTGCGCTTCTCCACCACCAGCCCGGCCTTGCTGCGGCCCAGGCGGTACAGGGGGAAGGTGCGCAGCACGCGCAGCTGGTCGTGGTCCACGTTGCGCTTCACCAGGTGGTAGCGCTCGCCACGGCCGCGGGCGATGAGCAGGTCGCGCTTGTACTCGGCCGCGCTGCGGTCCATGAAGAGCTGCGAAAGGGCGAGGGCGAGCGAATCCACGTGCGCATCGAAGAGCGCATCGGTGAGCCCGTCGGCGCGCATGTCCATGCGCACATCGTACTGGGGCACGCTGGTGGCGAGCAGGCGTCCGTCGTCGCTGTAGATGTGGCCGCGGTCGGGCAGCACCGTGCGGATGGCGGTGGCCACCTTCACCGACTCAGCGCGCCACTTCGCGCCCTCCACCAGCTGGATGCGGAACAGGTGGTAGGTGATGGCCAGTGCGAAGAGCACGAGCAGACCGTACACCAGGTTGATGCGGAGGCGGAGGATGCGCTGCTCGTCCATCATTCCTCGCTGGTGCGTTCGACCTGGTCGGGGGGTACGGCGATGCGGTAGGGCGGCACGCGGCTGTCCTTGAGACCGAGCGCGCCGATCTGCTCACCCACCTGGCTCTGCTGCTCGGCCTCGTCGAGGCGCGCCTGTATGGTGAGGTACTCGGCGCGCATCTCGTTCAGCTCGGTGCGGGTGCGCTCCAGGTCGCGCACGGTGCGCTCGGTCCAGTAGCCGTAGCCGATGTAGCACAGCATGAGGCCGGCCACGAAGAGGATGAAGGGCATGTTGCCCAGCACCTGCTCGCGGGTAAGGAAGGACCCGTTGAGGAAGCCGATGAGGGTGCGCGGGAGCCGCGCGCCGCTCCTGGCACCATCACCCTTCGCGGGCTTCCCGTCCTGTTCGTCGGGCTTTTCTCGCATCCTGTTCATGCCGATCGTTCCGCTATCCTGAGCCGTGCGCTGCGGGCGCGCGGGTTCGTGTTCACCTCCTCCTCCGAAGGCTGTATGGCCTTGCTGCTCGTGGGCTTGAAGGGTCTGTTGCTGCGGCCGAACACATCCTTGTGCTCGTGCCCGCCGAGGTCGCCGCTGCGCATCCAGTTCTTCACCAGCCGGTCCTCGAGGCTGTGGTAGCTCATCACCACCAGGCGGCCGCCGGGGCGGATGATGTGGGGGCTCTCGGTGAGCAGGCGCTCGAGCGAGCCGAGCTCATCGTTCACCGCGATGCGCAAGGCCTGGAACACCTGCGCGAGGAAACCGCTGGCGTCCTTGCGCGGGGTCACCGGCTCCAGGGCGGCCACCAGGTCCTGGGTGGTGGTGATGCGCTGGCGGGCGCGTGCGGCGATCAGCTGGCGGGCCACCCGCGGCGCACCGTCCACCTCGCCGTACGTGCGGAGCAGGTCGGTGAGCGCCACTTCATCGAGCTGGTCCAGCAGCCCGGCGGCGGTGCGCTTCGCCCGGCGGTCCATGCGCATGTCCAGCGGACCCTCGAAGCGGAAGCTGAAGCCGCGCACACCGGTGTCGAACTGGTGGCTGCTCACGCCCAGGTCGGCCAGCAGGCCGTCGACCGGCAGCAGGCCGAGGTACTTCAGGTGGTTGCGGATCCACCGGAAGTCGGAGCGCACGAGCGTGAACCGCGGGTCGTGGGGCGCGTTGCGCCAGGCATCGCTGTCGCGGTCGAAGGACACCAGGCGTCCGTGCGGACCGAGGCGTTCGAGGATGGCGCGGCTGTGGCCGCCCCCGCCGAAGGTGACGTCCACGTAGACGCCATCGGGGGCGATGTTCAACCCTTCAAGACAAGCTTGTAAAAGAACGGGAGCGTGGTATTCACTTCCCGTCGTCATTGCCCAATGAGCCCATGACATCCTCCGCGAGCGAAGTGAGATCCACTTTCTCGCCGCGCATGTCGGCATAGGCCTTGGCGTCCCAGACCTCGATGCGGTCGCCGAGGCCCAGCAGCTTGATGTCGTTGCCCATGCGGGCATCCTTCACCAAGGCGTAGGGCAACAGCATGCGACCCGTGCCATCGAGCTCCAGCGGCGTGGCCCCTGCGGTGAAGCGTCGGATGAACTCCATGTTCTTCTCCACGAAGCGGTTCAACCGGCGCAACATGGTGTTGGTGCGTTCCCACTCGGGCATGGGATAGAGCACCAGGCAGGGGCGGAACACGTCCCGGTTCATCACGAAGCCCTGCGACGCCACGTCCGCGAGCTGCTTCCGCAGCGCGGCGGGAAGGACCACCCTTCCCTTGGCGTCGAGCCGGCAATCGTATTCCCCGAGGAGGTTCAGCATTCAGCCGCATGTGCGTGCGAGATGGCTGCGAAAGTACCCGGCATCCGGCACTTTCAGGCACGATCAGGCACAATGTTGATAAAACGACCCACCAAAGCTACGAACAAGTTCAGACCCAATGCAAGAACATCAATAAAGATGGGCATTACAGGTGGTGGTGAAAAGTGCCGAAACAACCCACAGGTTTTCCACAGTCCTCCCTGTCGGCCGAGCCGGCATCGACCTTCTGCCTTCGCACAGAACCCAAGCAGGACAAGGGACCCAGGGGCATTCCGGGCTTGGACAAGGCGTGTCCCGGACCATGGGCGGCTCCCCCACCGGCATGGGCCGATCCCCCACCGGAAATGGGCCGCCGTCCCACCCGGCTTAAAGCCCACCTTCGAGCAGGTGCACCATGGCCACCCGCTTCACGCTTGCACCCTCGCACCCTACCTCCTCCACATTGTACCACACGCGCACACCTCCACCGTCACCACCAACACCCAACCGTGGATACGCCTTCATCTTCCCTTAACCCCGTTCACGCACATCGCTACATTTGAGCGGAGCACATGCCATGCAGCCAGCACTGAGGGAGGAAGGCGAATTCCGGTACATCGACGTGGGGCAGGGCCCTGTGCTCATCTTCCTGCACGGCCTGTTCGGCGCCCTCAGCAATTTCGAAGGACCCATCGCGCACTTCGGACAACGTTTCCGGGTGGTGATGCCGATGCTGCCGCTGTACACGCTGCCCATGCTCAACACCAACGTGCCGGCGTTGGCCGACTTCCTGCACCGCTTCATCCGGCACAAGGGTTTCACCGAAGTGAACTTGCTGGGCAACTCGCTCGGCGGGCACGTGGCGCTGATCTACTGCACCAAGCATGCGGGCAGTGTGCGCACCCTCACCCTCACCGGCAGCAGTGGGCTTTACGAGAACGCCTTCGGCGGCAGCTTCCCGCGCCGTGAGGACAAGGAGTACCTCCGCAAGAAGATCGCGCTCACCTTCCACGATGAGCGGTTCGCCACGGATGAGCTCGTGGAGGAGTGCTACGAGACGGTGAACGACAAGGCCAAGCTCATCCGGATCCTCAGCCTGGCCAAGAGCGCCATCCGCCACAACATGGCCAAGGACCTGCCGAACCTGAAGATGCCCGTGTGCCTGATCTGGGGGAAGCAGGACACCATCACCCCGCCGGAGGTCGCCGAGGAGTTCCACAAGCTGATCCCCCACAGCGAGCTCTACTGGATCGACCAGTGCGGACATGCCGCCATGATGGAACAGCCCGAGGAGTTCAACCGCCTGGCCGACGCCTGGCTCTCGCGAACACTTGAACTGAAGTGACCAGTGACGAGTAGCGAGTGAGGTCCGCTCAGTACCCGCCACTCGCTGCTCGGCACTAGCTACTCCCCATGAAGACCCTCAAGGCCCAGCACCTCGGCAGCGGACGCGAGCACAAGCACTGGCCAAAGCCCGCGCTGCCGGAGTACGCCTTCATCGGCCGCAGCAACGTGGGCAAGAGCTCGCTCATCAACATGCTGGTGGGCATCAACAAGCTCGCGCGGGTGAGCGCCACGCCGGGCAAGACCCGCAACGTGGAGCACTTCCGGGTGGAGGGCACCCTGCACGGCGAGCAGCCGTGGATGCTGGCCGACCTGCCCGGCTACGGCTTCGCCAAGGTGAGCCTGGCCGAACGCGGCGCCTGGCAGAAGATGATCCACACCTACCTGAAGGAACGCGAGAACCTGCAGTGCGTCCTCGTGCTGGTGGACGCGCGCCTGGAACCGCAGCGCAGCGACATCGAGATGATCGCCTGGCTCGGGGAGCACGAGATCCCCTTCGTCATCGTCTTCACCAAGAGCGACAAGCTGAAGCAGCCTTCCCTGGTCAGCAACATCTCGCAGTTCAAGCGCGAGCTGAAGAAGACCTGGAACAAGCTGCCGCAGCTTTTCATCACCAGCTCCGAGACCTACAAGGGCCGTGATGAACTGCTCGCCTTCATCGAAGAGGTGAACGCGGGCTGGGGCAACTGAGGCCTACACCGGCTCGATCCCGAGCATCTCCTCACCGAAGTAGCGGCCGAAGGCGCGCTGACCTCTAACCCTTCGCCACATTTTTACGCAACACCTCCCGGCTTCGTACCTAGATTCGAGATTGCTCCGGTACCTGTATTGTCTCTCTAACTAAACAACATAGAGTCATGACAAGAAGTACCTTTCTTTCGAAAGCTGCGCAGGGCGTGGCTTTGACTACCCACCCCCATTCTGGTAGGACAAGATTGCGTAGCTGGAAACTGAGACTGGCGGCCAGTTTCATTGCGGCTTGGGGTTTCGGGCTATCCAGCCAAGCTCTCACCTACACCGTCGGCAACAACTCTTCGACGCCGATCTACAAGCTGTTCATTTACTACTACACGACGAGCAATCAGCTCGTGTCCTACGTGGTGACCAATGTGCCTGTTGGTGAAACGACGTACACGCTTCCAACAAATGCCGACTATATCACCTGCGTAAGGCTTAGGTGCGCAGCAACGAACTGGCCTATCATCGCTGAATTCTACGATGGCCAGGATTGCGGCACTTACGATGGGATCTTCGGCAGCTCCTGTCCGAATTCTTGGCAGACCCCTGGTGGACACCTCTACTGTTACGGATACCAGCACACTGGATCTCCGCATTGTCTGGACGACGGCGCAATTCGCATCGGCGATGGACCATGCCAATAACCCCGGCAACCATGAAACAGATGCTCAGAATAGCCGTGGTATGCCAGTCCTTCCTCACGGCGGGTGCGATCTTCGGTCAAATTGGAGAGACGCACTATTTCGACAAGTGGCGATTGAGTGAAGGGATTATGCTCAAGTTCGATGGGGGTCTAATGCCTGTTGTGAGTTCCGACAGCATGCCCTTCCAAGATGGGCCCAACCACATGATCTGTAATCCTCTGACCGGCGAGCTTCTGTTCACCACCACAGGATACGGCATCTATGACCGTTACGGACAGTTTATGCCGAACGCTGGTGACTTCCTTGCCGGTTCTCCCCGAGCGATCATTCCGCACCCCGGGAACCAAGACCTTTTCTACGTGCTATCATGGGACGAGACCATTGCAGGACGAATTGCCTATAGCGTCGTAGACATGAGCCTGAACGGCGGCCTTGGTGACGTGGTGGCAGGTCAGAAGCGTATCGGATTCGGCCCCTTGGTAACTCAGTCAATGAAGGCCTTCTCCGACCCAAGTGGTCTGCGTCATTGGTTGGTGGCGCATGAACAGTACTCTTCGGATTTCGTCGTGTTCAGCATCAGTAACCAGCTTGGTCTTGATACGGTTCCGGTCCGATACACTGTTCCTCCAGCCGTAGGCGGAGTGTATACGTTCTATCTGCAAGCACTCACCGTCAGTGGAGATCGCCTCGCAGCAAGAGCACAGCCAAGTAATGGTACCTGGCTTTACACACTTGACCCGTTCAACGGCACCATTACAGGTGGCATGCAACTACCCACCCAGCCGCGTGACCATTTAATGGAGTTCTCCCCAAGCGGACAATATCTCTATACGACGCCCCAAGGTGCCACTGGAGCTCCACTCTATCAGTTCGACCTGGGAGCCGGAGACGTTAGCGCGATCATGGGGTCCATGTATGCCTTCCCCGAGATCTCAACCTTCGGTACCAACGGAGGTTCGCAACTACGTCTTGGACCCGATGGTAGACTTTGGATCCGGCCGCCCGGCACACTCTGGGGTTCCTCTCACCTCGCGTGGTTGGAGAACCCGGACGCCCAAGGAGCTACCGCAGGATTGGATTCCACCGGACTCGACCTGAATTACACTTTCATCAATAGCGTCTTCCTGCCCTGGACTTTCTGGCCCTACGCTCCCCTCGTTGGCATCCCGAATCACACTGCAACGAAGCCGACCATTGAACTTCAGGCGGTGCCTAACCCGGCGAGCACGACCTGTACGTTCATTGTCAAGGGCGGTCTGAACGGTGGTCAGTTGCGCATTTTCGACATCACCGGAAAGCTCGTGCAACAGGAACGGATCACGGGCAATCGGTCACTCATCGATGTCTCCGAACTTTCACCTGGCATCTACGTCGCCCAACTGGTATCGAACACGGGTGTTCACCAAGCGATGGCACGGTGGGTCAAGGAGTAGCACCACGCATTTCTTCAGAAGAGAGGCCGGTCCCAAGATCGGCCTCTCTTGTTCTACCAAGACCTTTCTTACACCGGCTCGATCCCCAGCATCTCCTCCCCGAAGTAGTGGCCGAAGGCGCGCATGTGCTTGGCCATGTCCTTCTCCCCGGTAGCGCGCTCGAAGGTGTCGGCCATGGAGAGGAGGTGGCGGTGGAAGAAGCTCTTCATCTCGTCCGTGGTCATCTCCTTCGTCCACAGGTCGATGCGCAGGGCGTTCTGTTCCTTCTCGTCCCACAGGCTGATCAGCACGCTCTTGCAGGTGCTCTGGGCGGCACCGTCCTCGGCCTGCCAGTCGATCCGCTCAGGCACTTGGTTCTCGTCCAGCGAAACAGTGAAGCGGATCTCGGACGTGCGGGCCATGCGTGATGCGTTGTTACGTGATACTTGTCTCTCGTGACTTGACACTTGCCTCACCTCGGCTTGTACGCACGCAGGATCGGCTGCGGGTCCTTCATCGCGAGCAGCTCAGGCAGGGTCACCTTGGGGTTATCGCGCAGATAGGCCTGCACCATGCGCAGCCCGATCCATTCGCCGATGTGCCCGGGGCTCTCGCGGGGGAAGCCGTTGGTGAAGGGTCCGTCGTTCATGAAGCGGGCGATCACCTCGTCCTTTCGGCTGTAGAGCTCCTGCCCATCGAGGATCGCCTTCCAGATCATGAACTCGTTCGCCTCGCACCACTGCAGCTGTTCGTGCGTGAAGGCCAGCTTCACCGCCGGATCGGCGTCGGGCAGCAGCGCATCGAGCACGGCCATCACCTTGCCGGTCTCCACCAGGTTGGTGAGCAGGTCGGCCCCGCGGATATCGCGGGTGTAGTGCACCATCAGCCAGCCCTTGAGCGCGCCGGGCACGAGCATCTCGGGCCGCATGCGGTCCTTCACGTACTGCGGGAAGTTCTCGGGGGCGAGGTAGCGGATGATGGGCTGGTCGGGACCGATGAACCACTCCACACCGAAGGAGAGCACGCTGTCGGTGGGCACCACCCCGAAGTTGTAGCCGCTGTTGAAGGCCACCAGGCGCGGGGTGAGGCTGTCGGGGAAGAGGGCCTTGAGGCGTGCGAAGGCCTCCTCGAACTGCCGGCGCTGGGGCTCCATGTCGCCGAAGACGGAGTCGGCCGCGCGCTGGGCCGCCCGCCAATCGGGGTCCATGGCGAAACGCGTGAGCACCACCGGCAACCGCGGGTCGTCCACCGGGGCGCCCTGCAGGATGCGCTCCACGTACACCCGGTAGAACTCGCCGTAGGTGGCGTAGAGCTTCAAGTGAAGGGAGGCGGAGGAGTCGGCGGGCGCGTGGAAGAGGTCCCGGTCCAGCCGCTCGATCCGCAGCGGTTGCGCGAGTGGCACGGGATCGGGACCGGCGGCCGGCTGTGAACAACCCGCCACCAGGGCGATGATGAACGCTGGGAACAGCGGATTAGCTTTGGCGCGCATCATCATCACAAGCTGCAAAACTATGAGAAAGGCCCTCGCTCTCCTGACCGCCGCCGTGCTGGTGGCACCGACCCTGAACGCCCAGGACACGGGCAACGGCGGGGTCCGCTTCGGCATCAAGCTCGCCCCCAACATGGCCTGGCTGCGCTCCGACACCAAGGGTGTGGACGGTGACGGCAGCCTGGTCGGCTACACCTTCGGCCTGCTCACCGAGTTCCCCGTGGGGCAGACGGGCAACTACCGCTTCGCCACCGGCGTGTTCCTCAACAACATCGGGGGCAAGACGGTGAGCACGTACAGCACGACCCTCAACAGTGTGGTCACCTCCAACACCCTCAGCAGCACCACCAACCTGCGCTATGTGGAGGTGCCGCTCACGATCAAGATGATGACCAACGAGATCGGCCTGATCCGGTATTACGGTCAGTTGGGGGTGAGCGCCGCGTTCAACATCCGGGCGAAGCAGGACTATGAGCTCGTGGCCACCACGGGCACCAGCAGCGTCACCACCAGCGACACCAAGGTGGACGTGATGGACGACACCGACCTCTTCAAGGCAGGCCTGGTGGTGGGCGGCGGGCTGGAGTACAACATCTCCGGCAACACCTCCCTGCTCGCCGGCATCACCTACAACAACAGCTTCACCACGGCCAACAAGAAGAACGACTCCTCGGCCGTGCCCGACTCCAAGATCTACGCGGACTACCTGGAGCTCACGCTCGGCGTGTTCTTCTGATCCGCATCCACGTTCAGGAGCCCCGGCATCCCCTGGATGGCCGGGGCTTCGCACTTTTACGGCAGCAACATCGCGCCCACCCATGCACACCGAACAGGTCATCGACCACATCACCGGCTGGCTCAAGGACCATTGCCTCCGCAACCGGCAGGCCGGCTTCGTGGTGGGCGTGAGCGGCGGCATCGACAGCGCCGTCACCAGCGCCCTCTGCGCCCGCACGGGGCTGCCCACCACCTGCGTGGAGATGCCCATCCACCAGGCGCAGAGCCAGGTGACCCGCGCGCAGGACCACATCGCCTGGCTGCAAGGGCGGCACGCGCAGGTGCGCATGGAGCGCGTGGAGCTCACGCCCGTGTTCGACCAGCTCGTGGCCACCCTGCCCGCGCCCGACGACGGCGTTCTGATGGAGCTGGCCCTCGCGAACACGCGCGCCCGTCTGCGCATGACCACGCTCTACTACTTCGCCGGCCTGCAACGCGCGCTGGTGGCCGGCACCGGCAACAAGGTGGAGGACTTCGGCGTGGGCTTCTTCACCAAGTACGGCGACGGCGGGGTGGACCTCTCCCCCATCGCCGACCTCACCAAGACCGAGGTGTACGCGGTGGGCCGCACGCTCGGCATCATCGACAGCATCATGCAGGCCAAGCCCACCGACGGGCTGTGGGGCGACGACCGCAGCGACGAGGACCAGATCGGCGCGAGCTACCCGGAGCTCGAATGGGCCATGGACCTGCGGGCGCGCCTGCCGAAGCCGGAAGGCGAAGGCACGGACCGCGGCCTCGACCCGGCGACCCTGGGGCTCACCGATCGGCAGCGCGAGGTGCTGGCCATCTTCGACCAGCGCAAAGCCGCCAACCGGCACAAGATGGAGCCCATTCCGGTGTGCCTGATCCCGGCCGGGCTCAAGTAGCGGGGTCACCTTTCCCGGATCGCACCATCAAGGGCATGGAAGACCTCCTCCGATGAGCGACCCCGAGATCCTGCAGGCCATCCGCGACGGGCGCGACCACGCCGCCTTCACCGCGCTGTACGTGCACCTGCCCAAGGTGATGCGCCTGGTGAAGGCCAACAGCGGCGACAAGGATGAGGCGAAGGACATCTTCCAGGACGCGCTGGTGATCTTCCACCGCAAGGCGCGCTCGGAAGGCTTCACCCTCACCAGCAGCATCAGCACCTTCCTCTTCGCCATCTGCCGCAACCTGTGGCGCGAGGAGCTGCGCCGGCGCGACCGCAGCCTCACCGACTGGAAGCTCGAGGGGATGCCCGACGAGCCCGCCGACCTCACCGCCCTGCTGGCCCGCGAAGGCGAGTACCGCACCGCCGAGCAGGCCCTGCGCTCCCTCGGCGAGAAATGCCTCGACGTGCTGAAGCGCTTCTATGTGCTGCACGAGCCGCTCACGCAGATCGCACGTGCGCTGGGCTTCGCCGGTGAGGGCGCGGCGAAGACCCGCAAATACAAGTGCCTGGAGGAGGCCCGCAAGCGCTACCGGCAGCTCGTCGATACCAAACCCGTCCAACACGCCTGAGCCATGCGCAACGAACTCGAGCTGTTGGAACTGGTGGACCGCTACCTGGACAGTGCCCTGGACGAAGCGGAACGAACCGCCTTCGACCAACGCCTCGCAGAGAACCAGGACCTGCGTGCGTTGCTGGAGGACCAGCGTGTGCTGCGCGAAGGGGTGGCCCGCGTGGCGCTGCGGCCTTCGGTGGCCAAGGCCTACCGGGCGCACCGCTTCGGCAAATGGAAGCCCTGGCTGGGCGGTGCTTCCATCGTGATCATCGCGGTGGTGAGCCTCGACCTCTGGCAGAGAGCCTCTTTCGAAGCACCTCGGGAAACGGAACAGAAGGTGATCATGGATACGGTTCCGATCGCTGTAGGACCCACGGATGGTCAGCAGCGCACGATCCGGCATGAGGTCGACACGATCATCGACACCGTGTACCGTGTGCTGCGGAACGGGCGATGGGAAACAACGACGACGAGGCCGGAAGGGGCCCAAGTGGTGGCCGACAGCACCGAGGCCGCAGCAGCGTCTGCACCAAGCGCCGCTGATGTCCATGCCGGTCGCACCGCGCTCCCCACGCCAATGACGCCCGTGGAGACGAAGCCCGAGTTCCCCGGAGGGATGAGCGCGTTCTACGATTTCCTCGAGGCCAACATCCGTCACCCGGACCTGAAGAAGCCGGTGAGCGGCACGGTGGAGGTCGGATTCACCATCAACGCGGAGGGACGCGTGGAGAACGTGGAGATCGTGAAGGGGCTGAACGATGCGTACAACGCGGAGGCGATCCGCGTGATCCTCGCGATGCCGCGTTGGAAGCCCGGCATGCAGGATGGCAAGCCCGTGCCGAGCCGGTTGCAGATGCCCATGGAGTTCAGGAACCCGGGGAAGGAGGAAGCGGTGCCGCAGCTGAAGTGATCACTTCCGCCTCCGCGCCACCTCCTCCCGCATGGCCTTGAAGAAGCGGTTGCGCTCCTTCTCGCCGGTGCCGCTGATGAGCATGGAGCGCTGCATGATGTTCTGCAGCCCCCGCAGGGTGGTGGCGTTGAAATGCGCGTCGGTGGTGCCGAGGTAGTTGATCACCCCGTGGTTCATGAACACCACGCACTGCCGCCCGTTGTCGGCGTAGATCATGTTGTCGCCGAGCATCACCTCGTTCACGTACACATGGTAGGCGCCACTGCCCCGGGCGGCGCTGTCGCCCATCGCGAACTTCACCCCGGCGGCGGCCTGCGCCTCCAGGTGGTCGAGCAGGGCCAGCAGGCGGTCGAACAGCAGCTGGGCCTCCTCCTCGCGCGCGAACACGCCCGAGTCGCGGTAGAACGCGATCTGGCGCAGGGTGCTGTTGAGGCTCTCGGCGTTCCAGATCTCGGTGCTGGGGATGCGCATGTAGGTGAGGAAGGTGCGCCGCCCCAAGGCGAGCAGTTCCTCGTCGGTGTGCCGCAGGTCGAAGCGCTCCGCCTGGAAGCGTTCGTCGCGCAGGATGGTGCGGCGCCAGAAGAAGAACTTGAAGAGTGCCAGCTCCGGCACCTGGAAATGGTGGAACAGCGGGATGTCCTTGGCCTGGAAGATGAAGGTGGTGCGCTCCCCGCCCTCGGCCGCCAGCTCCAGCTGGGCGTTCACGCTGGTGAGCCACGCGGCGAAGTTGAAGTCCTCCTCGCCCACGAATCGACCGCGGAACACCACGTTGCCGGGGGCCTGGGCGAAGAGGGCGTCCACCGAGATGCCGAACGCGGCCGCCAGCAATTGCAGTTCGCCGATGTCCATCAGCTTCTCGCCCCGGATGCGGCGGTAGGCGCTGTCGGCGCTCACGCCAAGTCGCGACCCGATCTCGTCGGCCAGGGACAGGTGCGCCGGCAGCCGCTCCTTGATCTGCCTGAAGAGGGCCTGTTGCAGTTCGCTCGCGTTCATGTGCGCCGTGTTGACCTCGTTCACCGCGCCCTGCGCCGCTCCACCTCCTCGCGGAGGGAGCGGAAGAAGCGGCTCCGCTCCCGTTCGCCGGTGCCGCTCACCAGCACGCTGCGGCGCATGATGGTGCCGATGCTCCTGCGCGCGAAGTCGCAGAAGCCCTCGTCGGTGGTGGACACGTAGTTGATGGCGCTGTGGTTGATGAAGACCACGGCACGGCCACCGGCCTCGGCGTAGATCATGTTGTCGCCCTGCATCACCTCGTTCACGTACACCTTGAAGGGCGCGCTCCCGGTGGTGGCCGGCTCTCCGATCATGAACTTCACGCCGGCCTCGGCCTGGGCCTGCAGGTGGTCGATCAGGCGGAGCAGCGCATCGAAGAGGACATCGGCATCGCGCTCGTTCGCGAAAAGGCCTGCATCCCGGTAGAAGGCCAGCTGGCGCAGAAAGGCGTTGAGGCTGTCGGCGTTCCAGATCTCGGTGCTGGGCAGGCGCAGGTAGGCGAGATGGGTGCGGCGTGCGGCGGCGAGCAGCTCGTCCTCCTTGTCGGTGAGGTCGAACCGGCGGTTCTGGAACGCGGGAAGGTCCAGGATGGTGCGCCGCCAGAAGAAGAGCTTGAACAGCGTGAGCTCGGGGAACTGGAAGTAGTGGAAGGTGGGGATGTCCTCGGCGCGGAAGATGAAGACCGGGTCGGGGGCCGAGGCGAGCTGGGCGAGCTGATCATGCATGCCTTCGAGCCAGCGCGTCACCGTGAGCGCTCCGTCGCCCACGAAGTCACCGCGGAAGATGCGGTTGCCGGCAGGCGTGGCGAGCAGGGCATCGAGGGAGATCCCGTGTTGCCGGGCGAGCAGTTGAAGCTCGCCGATGTCCATCAGCTTCTCGCCCCGGATCCGCCGGTAGGCGCTGTCCGCGCTCACCCCGAGCAAGGCGGCCACCTCCTCGGCGAGGGAAAGGTGGGCGGGCAGCCGTTCCTTCACCTGCTGGAAGAGCGACTGTTGCAGTTCCGCGGCGGTCATCCGCTCCAAGTTCAGGAAAATACCTGAACAGGCGCTTCGCCTCCGATCCGGCAGGACCCATCACCGGAGCCCCGCCGGTGGCATGGTCAGGCGATCGTCCACGTGTGCTCGCCCTTGAGCAGCGCATCAAGGTCGCCCTCGCCCTTGCGCTCCTTGGCGGACTTCACCTGCGCGGTCATCTTGGCCTCGTGCGTGGCGCGTTCGTTCACGTAGAACACGCCGAAGGGCCGCGGGAAGCCGCCTTCCAGGCGCGGGTCGTCGAAGAGGCGCACCAGCAACGAGGCCTTGAACGCGTCGCGCTCGTCGTGGACCCAGCAATCGTCCGCGGAGAACTCCGGACCGATGTCGATCACGCGCGGCCGCATGTCCTTCAGGCAGATGCCCTTGGTGCCGTTGGCGTAGATCAGCGGCTTGCCATGCTCCACGAAAAGGCCGTGGATGGGCTTGGTGGCCTTCTCGGTGAAGGTCTCGAAGGCGCCGTCGTTGAACACGTTGCAGTTCTGGTAGATCTCCACCAGCGAGGTGCCGCGGTGGGCATCGGCGCGGGCCAGCACCTCGCGCATGTGCTTCGGGTCGCGGTCCATGCTGCGGGCGATGAAGGTGCCATCGGCGCCCTTCACCAGCGCGAGCGGGTTGAACGGATGGTCCGTGCTGCCCATGGGCGTGCTGCGCGTCACCGCACCCTCGGGCGAGGTGGGCGAGTACTGCCCTTTCGTGAGGCCGTAGATCTCGTTGTTGAAGAGCAGCACGTTCACGTCCACGTTGCGGCGCAGCAGGTGGATGATGTGGTTGCCGCCGATGCTCAACGCGTCCCCGTCGCCTGTGATCATCCACACGCTGAGGTCGGGGCGCACACTGCGCAGGCCGCTCACGATCGCCGGTGCACGGCCGTGGATGCTGTGCATGCCGTACGTGTCCATGTAGTACGGGAAGCGCGAACTGCAACCGATGCCGCTGATGAAGACGACCTCCTCCTTCTTCTTGCCGCTCTGCTCCAGCAGCGTCTGCACCTGCTTCAGGATGCTGTAATCGCCGCAACCGGGGCACCAGCGCACCTCCTGGTCGCTGGAGAAGTCCACTTTCCCCTCGACTGCGCTCGGGGTGACAGGCGGCGTGGAGGTTCCGTTCGTGGTGCTCATTGCTTCAACAGATTGAGCGCGGCGGCCTGGATCTCCTCGCTGGTGAAGGGCAGGCCCTGGATCTTGTTGAGCCCCTGCGCGTCCACGAGGAACTCGGCGCGCAACAGTTGGCGCAGCTGGCCGCTGTTCATCTCGGGCACCAGCACGCGCTTGTACTTCTTCAGCAGCGGGCCCAGGCCCTTGTTGAAGGGGAAGAGGTGGCGCAGGTGCACATGGGCCACGCTGTGCCCGTCGGCCTGCAGGTTCAGGGCCGCGGTGCGGATGGCGCCGTACGTGCTGCCCCAACCCACGATCAGCAGCTCGCCCTCGGGCGGACCGCTGTCGAGGCGGATGGGCTTGAAGCGATCGGCGATGCGCGCCACCTTCTCCGCGCGAAGCCGCACCATCTTCTCATGGTTCGCGGGATCGTAGCTGATGTTGCCGGTCTTGTCCTGCTTCTCGATGCCGCCGATGCGGTGCTGCAGACCCGCCTGGCCCGGCAACGCCCACGGACGCACGCCGCGCTCATCGCGGAGGTAAGGCAGGAACGTGTCGCCGTCGTTGGGACCCTTGATGAAGTTGGGGGTGATCGCGGGCAGGTCCTTCGAGGCGGGGAAGCGCCAGGGCTCGGCGCCGTTGGCGATGTAGCCGTCGGTGAGCAGGATCACGGGCGTCATGTGCTCCACGGCGATCTGCACGGCCTCGAAGGCCATCTCGAAGCAGTCGATGGGCGTGCTGGCGGCGATCACGGGGATGGGCGCCTCGCCGTTGCGGCCGTGAACCGCCTGCCACAGGTCGGCTTGCTCGGTCTTGGTGGGCAGCCCGGTGCTGGGTCCTCCGCGCTGCACGTTCACGATCACCAGGGGCAGCTCCAGCATGAAGGCCAGGCCCATGGCCTCGGTCTTCAGCGCGATGCCGGGACCGCTGCTCGCCGTTACGCCCAACGCACCGCCGTAGCTGGCGCCGATGGCCGAGGCGATCGCCGCGATCTCGTCCTCCGCCTGGAAGGTGAGCACACCGAAGTTCTTGTGGCGGCTGAGCTCGTGCAGGATGTCGCTGGCCGGGGTGATGGGGTAGCTGCCGTAGAACAGGTCGAGTTTCGCCTTCTGCGCGCCGGCGAGCAGGCCGAGGGCGGTGCCCTGGTTGCCGGTGATGCTGCGGTAGGTGCCCTTGGGCATCGGCGCGGGCTTCACCTCGAAGCGCGTGGTGAAGGTCTCGCTGGTGTCGCCGTAGTGGTAGCCGGCCTTCAGCGCGCGCATGTTGGCGTCCAGCAGCTCGGGCTTCTTCCCGAACTTCTGCTGCAGGAAGCGCTCGCTGTTGGCCAGGTCGCGGCTGAACATCCAGTTGATGAAGCCCAGCACGAACATGTTCTTGCACCGGTCCTTCTCCTTCATGCCGAGGGTGGTGCCCTCGAGCGCGTTGCGCGTCATCTTGGTCACGTCCACGCTGTGCAGCGTGTAGGCGGCCAGGGTGCCGTCGGTGAGCGGGTCGGCCTCGTCGATGTAGCCGGCCAGGCGCAGGTTCTTCTTGTCGAAGCCGTCGGTGTTGGCGATGATGGTGCCGCCCTGCTTCAGCTTGTGCAGGTTGGCCTTCAGCGCCGCGGCGTTCATCACCACGAGCACATCGCAGCGGTCGCCGGGGGTGAACACCTCCACGCTGCCGAAGTGGAGCTGGAAGCCGCTCACGCCGGCCAGGGTGCCCTGCGGCGCGCGGATCTCGGCGGGGAAGTTGGGGAAGGTGCTGACGTCGTTGCCGAACAGCGCGTTGGTGTCGGTGAACTGCGCGCCGGTGAGCTGGATCCCGTCGCCGCTGTCGCCGGCGAAGAGGATCACCACGTTGCGGCGCGACTCGACGGTCTTGGGCTTGGCGGTGGTCTCCATGAAAGTGCGCCGCAAAGGTACGGGCGGGGTTCGGGCGGGGCGTGACGGGCGTCACGCGCTTCGGGGGACAACAACGGGGGCCCGGGAAGGTTCGTGCCTCAGACCACCTCGCCCATGTTCACGGCCTCCACGGCCTTGATGGACGGGGCCACGCGCTTGATCGCCTCCTCCACCCCGGCCTTCATGGTCATGGGGCTCATGGCGCAGCCGCGGCAGGCGCCGTGCAGCCGCACCCGGGCGATCCCGTCGGCGGTCACCTCCTCCAGGGTGATATCGCCGCCATCGGCCGCCAGGAAGGGGCGCAGCTCGGCGAGGGCTTCGCGGATGCGCAGTTCCAGCTGTTCGAGCTCGCGGCGGGGCATGGTTCAGGCGGTGACGGGTCGCTGCAGGCGCTCCCACACGGCGGTGCAAAGGTCGGTGAAGGAGGCAGCACTGGGGGTGCCCTCCTGCAGCACCGCAGGGCGGCCCACATCACCCGCCTCGCGGATGCTCTGCACCAGCGGCACTTCGCCCAGGAAGGGCACCTTCAGTTCCTCGGCCAGCGCACGGGCGCCACCACGACCGAAGATGTAGTACTTGTTCTGCGGCAGCTCGGCCGGCGTGAACCAGGCCATGTTCTCCACGATGCCGAGCACGGGCACCTTCACGCTCTCCAGCTGGAAGAAGCCCACCCCCTTGCGCGCATCGGCCAGGGCCAC
>JBGAGX010000033.1:0-41931 GCA_044226515.1 Flavobacteriales bacterium
CCGATGTAGGTCTTTCGGTGGCCGCGGATCTCGGCCTCGTCGTGCAGGCCGCCCAGGCTCATGCGCACGTACTTGCGGCCCAGGGCCTCGGCCATGCTCTTGCCCAGACTGGTCTTGCCCACGCCGGGAGGGCCGTACAGGCAGATGATCGGCGCCTTCATGTCCCCCTTCAACTTCAGCACGGCCAGGTGCTCGATGATGCGCTCCTTCACCTTCTCCAGGCCGAAGTGGTCGCGGTCCAGGATCTTCTGCGCCTTCTTCAGGTCGAAATCGTCCGTGCTGTACTCGCCCCACGGGAGCTCCAGCAGCAGTTGCACGTAGTTGTGCTGCACGCTGAACTCGGCACCGGCCGGGTTCATGCGCTGCAGCTTGCCCAGCTCCTTCTCGAAGGTCTCGGCCACCTTCTTCGTCCACTTCTTGGTGGCCGCCTTGGCCCGCATCTCCTCGATCTCCTGCTCGATGGGGTTCCCGCCCAGCTCGTCCTGGATGGTCTTCATCTGCTGGTGCAGGAAGTACTCGCGCTGCTGGCGGTCGACCTCGGTGCGCACCTTGCTCTGGATCTCGTTCTTCATCTCCAGCATCTGCAGCTCCTTGGTGAGGTGCTGCAGCAGGAGCTTGGCGCGCTCGCGGAGGTCGGCCACTTCGAGCATCTTCTGCTTCTCGGCCACCTCGGCGTTCATGTTGCTGCTGATGAAGTTCACCAGGAAGCTGGGGCTGTCGATGTTCTTGATGGCGAAGCCGGCCTCGGTGGGGATGTTCGGATTGGCCTTGATGATGCGCATGGCCATGTCCTTCAGGCTGCTCACCAGCGCATCGAACTCCTTGTCGTCCTTGCTGGGACGCACCTCGGCGAACTCCTTCACCCGGGCGGTGAAGAAGGGGTCCACCTTCGCCATCTCGAGCAGCTCGAAGCGCTTCTTGCCCTGGATGATGGCGGTGGTGCTGCCATCGGGCATGCGCAGCATGCGGATGATGGTGGCGATGGTGCCGATGCGGTTGAGGTCGTCCGGGTTGGGCTCCTCGATCCGGCTGTCCTTCTGGCTCACCACGCCGAGCGTGCGGGTGCCGCGGTACACCTCCTGGATCAGTCGGATGCTGCGGTCGCGGCCCACGGTGATGGGGATCACCACGCCCGGGAAGAGCACGGTGTTGCGCAGCGGCAGGATGGGCAGCTCGGGCGGTGTGGTCTCCGCGTTCATCTGCTCCTCGTCCTCGGCGGTGATGAGCGGGATGAGCTCGGTCTCGTTCTCGAGCACTTCGGAGCTGAACAGGTTCTCGTTATGCAGGATGTCGTTCATCGACAGGAATGGTCAGGTTGGCAGGATCAAAGGTACCGGAAGCGCCGCGGGATGCCCGGGCCACCTCCCCGATCTGGGAATGCCCGTTGGGCCAAGGACCGTGCCGACGCCCGGCAGCCTGCAAGTCTGTCAGACCCGCTGGGACGCGGTGACCCGGAACACGTGCTCCAGGATGGCCCGGTCGTGCGCGGTGAGGGGAACATGCCGGCGCTCCATCACGCGTTCGGCCGTCTCCATGGCCTTGCCGAACGTGTGCTCGCTGAATCCTTCGCTCCCGCCCCAGGCGAAGCTGGGGATGTGCTTCGGTGGGAATCCACCGCCGAACACGTTCGCGCAGACGCCCACCACCGTGCCCGTGTTGAACATGGTGTTGATCCCGCTCTTGCTGTGGTCGCCCATCACCAGGCCGCAGAACTGCAGGCCGGTGTCGACCTGGCCGTGGCGCACGTAGCTGTACGCCTGCACCGGGCCGTAGGTGTTCTTGAGGTTGCTGGTGTTGGTGTCGGCGCCCAGGTTGCACCATTCCCCGATCACGCTGTTCCCCAGGAATCCGTCGTGCCCCTTGTTGCTGTAGCCGAGCATCACGCTGTTGGTCACCTCGCCGCCCACCCGGCACTCGGGACCGAAGCTGGAGGGTCCGTAGACCTTGGCGCCCATCTTCAGCACGGCGCCTTCGCCCAGGGCCACGGGGCCGCGCACCATCGACCCTTCCATGATCTCGGCGCCACGGCCCAGGTAGATGGGGCCTGCCTTGGTGTTGAGGATGCTGGCCTCCACCACGGCGCCCGGCTCGAGGAAGATGAGAGAGGGGTCGCCCACCACGGTGTTGAGCGCGCTCACGGGCTGGGTGCGGCGCCCCTCGGTGAGCAGGGCGAAGTCGTTGATGATGGCGCGGCCGCAATGCTGGAACAGGTGCCAGGGGCGCTCGATGAGCACCAGTTCACCCGTGTAGCGCACCGGGCGCAGGTAGGCCGGGGCCTTGTCCCAGTCCATGGGCGCGGGAGCGGCCTGCCCTTCGCCGTGGAAGGCGATCACGCGGTCACCGGCCAGGAGCACCTGCCCGGGCTCCAGGTCGAGCACGGCGCCCACCACATCGGGCGTGGGCAGCACGCCGGCCAGCACCTCGATCGCCGAGGGGTCGGCATGCAGGGGGTGCTTGGGCTGCAGGTGGTCCTCGGTGCGGTAGCCCACAGGCAGCTCGGTCATCCGCGCCCAGGCCTCGCCCAGGGTAAGGATGCCAGGGCGCAAGTGGCCCACGGGGCGCGTGAAGGTGAGCGGCAACAGGTGGGCGTGGAGCCCTCCGTCAGCGAGGATGATCATGGCAGCGCGGTGTCGCACAAAGGTGCGCACCCCACCCCGATCCGCAACGCGCCGCAGGTCAGAGCCCGAACAACGTGCAGATCCAGTAGGCGAGGCCGGCCAGCAGGGCGCTCACGGGGATCGTGAGGATCCAGGCCCAGAGGAGCTGGATGGTAACGCCCCAGCGCACCGCGCTCAGGCGCTTGGTGGCGCCCACGCCGATGATGGAGCCGGTGATGGTGTGCGTGGTGCTCACGGGGATGCCCATCTGCTCGGTGAGGTAGAGCGTCATGGCCCCGGAGGTCTCGGCGCACACCCCTTCGAGCGGCGTCACCTTGGTGATGCGGGTGCCCATGGTCTTCACGATCTTCCAACCGCCGCTGAGCGTGCCCAGGCCGATGGCGGTGTAGCAGGCGAGCGGCACCCAGGTGGGCATCTCCTTGATGTCGGTGATGTTGCCGTTGGCGATGAGCGCCGCGGTGATGATGCCCATCACCTTCTGCGCGTCGTTGCCGCCGTGGCCGATGCTGAAGGCCGCTGAGCTGAAGAGCTGCAGGCGCTTGAACATGTTGGCCATGGTGAAGGCCGTGGGCGTGCGCACCTTCTCCACGTACAGGTAGACCGCGATGAAAAGCGCCACGGTGAACATGAGCCCCCAGCGGATGATGGAGTTGTCGGACTTGTCGAGGGCCTTGCCCAGCTTCTCCACGTCCACACCGGGATCGACCAGGGCGATGCCGGTGGCGACGCCCTCCCCGCCCTTCGCGGAGAACTCCGCGAGGAAGGGAGTGGCGGCATCGTACTTCGCCTTGGCCTTCTCGTAGTCGGCGGTGAGGGAGGGATCCTCCTCCATGGCCTTCTTGGCCTCGTCCACCTTGTAGAACTTGGTGAGGTTCTCCTCCAGCTTGCCGTCCTGCAGGTGCAGGAACAGGAACCAGGTGCCGATGGCGGCCAGCAGGATGATCCCCACGCGCGTCCAGGTGTTGCGCACGATGGTGGTGAAGGTGATGAACATGCTGATCATCATCCCCACCAAGGGCGCGAGGAAGATGAACAGGAGCGTCTTGGTGATCTTGTCGCTCTCCACCACGTCCTGGAACGTGAACCCGTCGGTGGTGGCGAAGGCGTGCGCGACGGCCGCGCCGGCGAAGCCCCCGATGAGGGTGTGCGAGCTGGAGCTGGGGATGCCGTACCACCAGGTGAGCAGGTTCCAGATGATGGCCGCGATGAGGCCGCTGAGGATCACCGGCAGGGTGATGAACTGCTGGTGGACCGTCTTGCTGATGGTGTTGGCCACCGCATGGTCCTTGAAGATCCAGAAGGCCGCGAAGTTGAAGAGGGCCGCCCAAAGCACCGCCTGGAAGGGCGTGAGCACCTTGGTGCTCACCACCGTGGCGATGGAGTTGGCCGCGTCGTGGAAACCGTTGATGTAGTCGAACACCAACGCCAGGACGATGATCGTGACCAGCAGGCTCATGCGCTCACGCGTACTTCAGCATGATCGACTCCAGCACGTTGCCCACATCCTCGGTCTTGTCCGTGGCCAGCTCGAGGTCCACGTAGATGAGGCGCTTGCGCATGAGGTTGATGGGATCCTTCTCCTCGGTGAAGAGGCGCTGGATGCCACGGTCGAACACCTCGTCGGCCTGGTTCTCCACGCTGTTGATGCGTTGCACGAAGTCGGTCTTCATGTAGGCGTTCTGCACGCTGCGGAGCGTCTGAACGGCCTGCTGCATGATCACACAACCCTCGTTCACAAGCCGGGCGAGCTCGCGGCAGGTGTCGTCCGGCGTGTGCATGCCCAGGAGCTCCAGGTTCTTGGCGCTGGCGAGGATGAAGTCGGCCACGTCGTCCAGGGAGGTCGCCAGCTCGTGGATGTCCTCCCGGTCGATGGGCGTGATGAAGTTGCGCGCCAGGTCGGTGAAGATGGTGTGCGTGAGGTCGTCGTTGGCGTGCTCCGCAAGCTCCAGCTTCTCCAGGAGACCGGTGCGCACCGCGCCGGGCTCCGTGTTCATGATCGCCACCAGGTCCTCCGACATCTTCAGCACATTGGCGGCCGAAGCCTCGAAATGGTAGAAGAACACGCGGTCCTTCGGTCGGAAGATCTTGAAAAGCGCGTCGAAGGCCATGGGGGTATGGTTGAAGGCGCGGCAAAACTAACCGGGTGCCCGGAAGGGCTTCACAGGTGACCCAGTGTTCATGGCTGCTTAATATTCGCTTAACATGGACCCGGGCCCCCCGTTGCAGGCCGATCATCGCTAGGTTCGCGCCTTCAGCCCCTGCCTCATGCTCTACGCGTTCAACGGGTACCGGCCCGTGGTGCACCCCACGGCCTTCGTGCATCCCCAAGCGGCCGTCACCGGCAATGTGGTGATCGGTGCGGACGTGTACATCGGTCCCGGCGCGGCGCTGCGCGGCGACTGGGGCGAGATCGTGGTGAAGGACGGCTGCAACGTGCAGGAGAACTGCACCATCCACATGTTCCCCGGGGTGAAGGTGGTACTGCATCCGGGCGCGCACATCGGCCACGGCGCCATCGTGCATGGCGCCACCATCGGGGCCAACTGCCTGGTGGGCATGAACGCGGTGCTCATGGACAACGTGGTGCTCGGTGAGGGCTGCATCGTGGGCGCCCTCAGTTTCCTGCCTGCCGACAGCGTGTGGGAGGCGCGGAAGGTGATCGTGGGCAACCCGGCACGCGTGGTGAAGGACGTGAGCGACGAGATGCTCGCCTGGAAGACCGAGGGCACCACGCTGTACCAGCAGCTGCCGGCCCAGCTTCATGCCACGTTGAAGGCATGCGAGCCGCTGCGCGAGGTGGACCGCAGCAAACCTCCGGTCACAACGTTGTACCGGACGTGGAACGAGATGAAGCGGAAAGGCGACGATCCGGGGTAATTTCACGTGAGAATGCGTGAGCTCACTCTCCTTCTCGCCCTCCCTTGGGCCTTTGTTGCACTGGCACAACCGGGTCAACTGCGCTACTTCGATCATTGGCCTATTTCGGAGACCAATATGATCGCCTGGGATGGTGCAGGTATACCGTCGGTGAACGCCGCTTCGCCGTTCTATATCAACGGACTGTGCACTGCGCTGAGCGATCCATTGACAGGAGGTCTGAGGTATGTGGCATCCGGGTGGATATTGGACAGTCTGGGCCAACCGATGCCCAACGCACCTAACGCCCAACAAGTTTACCTGGCGGCGGTTCCACACCCGGGCGACCCCGATCTTTCCTATGTCTTCCATCAAGGTCTGGTCGGTGATTCATTATTCGTCTCCGAGGTCGACCTCTCCTTGAACGGCGGGCTTGGGGATGTTACCTCGGCCCCCATCTACCTTGGATCGGATTTCACTTACCTGACAACAGCCTTTTCCCATCCAGCGGGCCACCGGCATTCGTTCGTCGCACGAAGGATCAACAGCCCTGCTCTTTTCGTTTGGAACATCGATGCCCAGACCGGCCTCAATGTGACGCCCCTGACACTTCCCACCGCATCGACCAACACGCTGGTCCCTGCTTCGCCTAGGGCAATCAAGATCGCTCCATCGATCGACCGGATCGCGTTTATCGATGACGATGCCCATTCTCTTTGGATACAGGATCTTGACCCGGCCAACATTCAGCTCGGGACCGCAGTGCGCATCGCCTTCAGTGATCCGTTGTGGGACCTGGAGTTCAGCTCGGAGAACCACCGCCTCTACGTGACGGACATGGACTCGGAGGGCGGGGAGCTGTTCCAGCTGGATGTCAGTATCCTGGATTCGAACCTCATCACCGCGACACGGGATACGATCGACCCCTGGCCTTGGAACAATGCACCCGGCTCAGAGCTCCATCTGCAGCTCGGACCGGACGGCAGGATCTATGGCATGTTCGGCTCCCTCCTTGACACGGCCCTCCTGGTCATCCGATCACCCGACGCGCCTGGAACCGCTTGTGACGTAGTGCCTTTCGACCTTTCGCTTCAAGGTGGTCAGATCTGGAGCCCGCTCTTTCCATGGCAGTTCTGGCCCAGGTCCGGTGCAAGTGACATTGTCTCAAAGGAGGTGTACGACGTTCCCCGATTATCTCCCAATCCGTTGATCGGTACAGGCCGATTGCAGCTGCCTTTGGGTGAAGGAATTTCCGAGATCCAATGGCTCGACGCGGCCGGACGCTTGGTCCGCGCAGATGTCATCTTGGACAGCCTCGGTACCTGCGCGGTTGACCCGACCGGGCTTCCCTCAGGCCTTTATCTGCTCCGCGCTGTTGGAAGGAAGAGGTCCTACGCACCCGTCCGTGCGATCGTGCTCCAGGAAAAATAGGAAAGACGCTCAGCATGTGTTGAGGGCTCAACGCGCGTCCTCGTCATCCAGGTTGAGGGCGTGCAGCATGCGGTGCAGCAGGGGCGCCAGGATCACGGCCACCGTGCTGAGGATGGCGATGCCGCTGTACAGGGCGTAGAAGGAGGCGAAGAGCTTCGCGCCATCGGTGGGCAGGTCACCCACGGGCCCCATGCCCGAAAGGATCATCGAGGCGTTGAGGAAGGCATCGACCGCGGCCATGTGCGCGAAACCCATGTAGCCCAGGGTGCCGATGAGCAGCGATATGCCCACGAAGGCCAGGGCCACCAGCACATACTTCAACTGCCGCCGCAGGAAGCGGGCGCGTGTGGCCAGGGGCTCGGAGCGGTGCTCGAACATGGCCCGAAAGTAGGGCGCGCATCAACAGCACCCCGTTGATCCAGCCGGTCCACGCCCGCGCCCCCGCCCTGCCGATCGACGGACCTTCGCGCCACCCCCCTGCCCATGCGCGGCGCATCCACCATCGGCCTGCTGATCCTCTCCAACGCATTCATGACCCTGGCGTGGTACGGCCACCTGAAGTTCCGTGAATGGCACTGGGCCAAGCAGCTGGGCCTGTTCAGCGTCATCCTCATCAGCTGGGGCATCGCCTTCTTTGAGTACTGCCTGCAGGTGCCGGCCAACCGGCTGGGGCACATCGACCACGGCGGTCCGTTCAGCCTGGTGCAGCTGAAAGTGATCCAGGAGGTGGTGACCCTGGTGGTGTTCGTGCTCTTCTCCCTGCTGTTCTTCCGGCACGAGCCCCTGCGCTGGAACCACCTGCTGGCGGCCTGCCTGCTGGTGCTGGCGGTGTGGCTCGTGTTCCGGAAGTGATCCGCTGACCCATGCATTTCGAACTGTTCGAGGAACTCATCGTGGTGCTGGCGCTGGCGGTGGGCATCATCCTGCTCTTCCGGCGGTTCAGGCTGCCGGGCGTGCTGGGCTTCATCATCGCCGGCATGATCGCGGGCCCCCACGGCCTGGGCTGGGTGGCCGCCGTGGAGGAGGTGGAGACCCTCGCCGAGATGGGCGTGATCTTCCTGCTCTTCGTGATCGGCATGGAGTTCAGCCTGAAGAAGCTGGCCTCCATCGGCGTAACGGTGTTCGTGGGCGGCTCGCTGCAGGCCCTGCTCACCACCGCCTTCGTCACCGGAGTGGGCCGCCTGCTGGGCCTGTCGCTGCCCGCGGCCGTCTTCACCGGCTTCCTCATCACGCTCAGCTCCACGGCCATCGTGCTGCGCATCCTGCAGGAGAAGGGCCGCATGGACTCCCCCTTCGGCCGGGCGAGCGCCGCCATCCTCATCTTCCAGGACATCCTGGTGGTGCCCATGATGCTGCTCACGCCCATGCTTGCGGGCCGCAGCAAGGACATCGGGCATGACCTGTTGGTGCTGGCGTTGAAGATGCTCCTGCTCGTGGCGGTGGTGTACCTGGCCGGCCGTTTCGGGGTGCCGCGCCTGCTGCGCACCGTGAGCAAGGGCCGCAACAAGGAGCTCTTCCTCATCACCATCGTGGTGCTGTGCTTCGCCGCCGCATGGGGCACCTCGGCCCTCGGCCTCTCCCTGGCGCTCGGTGCCTTCTTCGCCGGGCTCATCATCAGCGGCACCGACCAGGCCTACCACGCCACCGGCATCGTGCAGCCCTTCCACGAGCTGTTCATGAGCTTCTTCTTCGTGAGCATCGGCATGCTCGTGGACCCCGCCCTCTTCGCGGAGCACCCCTTCCTGGTGCTGGGCCTGGCGCTGGTGGTGGTGGTGGTGAAGGTGGCGGCCACCTTCCTGAGCGTGTGGGTGCTGCGGCAGCCCGTGCGCACCGCGCTCCTCACCGGCCTAGCCCTCTTCCAGGTGGGCGAGTTCTCCTTCGTGCTGGCCACCGTGGGCATCGGCATGGGCCTGCTGAGCCGGGAACACCACCAGCTCTTCCTGGCGGTGAGCATCCTCACCATGGGCGCCACGCCCTTCGCGCTGCAGTACGCCGACGACATCGTGCGGCGCGTGTTCACCGTGTTCCTGCCACGCTCCGTGGCCGACCGCCTGGACCGCCTGATGCGCGTGCGCCGCGCCGAGGAGAAGGTGGAGCAGCGCGTGCTGCGCGACCATGTGGTGATCGTGGGCTTCGGCCTCAACGGCCAGAACGTGGCCCGCGCCGCCCAAAGCTCGCGCATCCGCTGCGCCGTGATCGAGGAGGACCCCGACCTGGTGGAGAAGGCCGCCGCCATGGGCCTGCACGTGGTGCTGGGCGACGCCACCAACGACCATGTGCTGGAGAAGGCCCACGTGGAACAGGCCCGCGTGGTGGTGGTGGCCATCGCCGACGCCGAGGGCACGCGGCGCGTGGTATCCCGTGTGCGGGCCCACACCACCGCCCACCTGATCGTGCGCACGCGCTATGTGCGCGAGATCGAGGCCATCCTTGATCTCGGCGCCAACGAGGTGATCCCCGAGGAGTTCGAGACCAGCATCGCCATCTACCACCGCGTGCTGCGCCGCTACCTGGTGGCCGAACCGCAGATCCAGGAGATCACGGCGCATTTCCGGGGTGCGCATTACGGGGCCCTGCGCGGTGCGCCGCCCGCATCGGCCCTGCGCGGCGGGCCCGAGATCCCCGGCCTGGAGATCGCCACGGTGCCCGTCACCCTCGGGCGCACGCGCATCGTGGGGCGCTCGCTCGAGGAGGTGGACCTGCGCGGGCGCTTCGGCATCACCCTGCTCGCCATCCGCCGGCAGCAGCGCACCCTCACCCACCTGGACCCCTCCGAGCGCATCCGACCGGACGATGTGCTCTACGTGCTCGGAAGCCCCGATAGCATCGTGCGCCTGAACCGGTCGCTGCAGTAGCCGCCGCAACCCCCAAGGCGCTCCCGCCGTACCAAGGCGCGATCATGCTCGATGCCATCCGACACATCATCGTCGTGGACGATGAGGACGACTGCCACTTCGTGACCAAGCTGGTGCTGCGGAAGGCCGGGTATGCCGGCACCCTTACCACCTTCACCGGGGCCGAACAGGCCCTGGGCTACCTGCGCGCCGGCGGCGACGCACCGGACCTGCTCCTGATCGACATCAACATGCCCGGCATGAGCGGCTTCGACCTGGTGGAGCAGTGCGAGCGTGAAGGCCTGCTGCCCAACGGCACCTCGTCCGTGTTCATGTTCTCCAGCAGCAACCGTCCGCTCGACCTGGAGACGGCGCGCGGCTTCCGTTCGGTGAACGGCTACGTGGAGAAGGCGCTCACCGTGGAATCGTTCGATCGCGTGGTCCGCGAACACCTCCGCCGCGCCTGACCCTACCTTTACACAGAGCCCACCGCACCATGAACCACGTACTGATCATCGAGGACGAGACGATCATCTCCTTCGGCTACCGCCTCCAGCTGGAGCGCATGGGCTTCGAGGTGACCGGCGTCGCCCGCTCCAGCGAGGAGGCGGAGCAGATGCTCGCGCAGCAGCGCCCCGACCTCATCATCATGGACGTGTACCTCAAGGGCGACAAGAACGGCCTGGAGCTGGCCCGCGAGATACACGCCAAGGACCCCATCCCCATCCTCTTCCTAACGGCGAGCACCAAGCCCAGCGTGCTCGAAGGCATCCGCGAGCTCAGCGGGTGCCACTACCTGGCCAAGCCCATCAATTCGGACAGCTTCGCCGAGGTGCTGCAGCGCCTTGCGCGCCAGGCCTGAACGCCATGGACCACGGCGCACAGGGCCTGTCACCTGCCGACGCAGCCCAGGCCGAGCGGCTGCACCGCTTCGCGCACGACCTGAAGAACCGGCTCGGAGCGCTCTCCGCCTCGCTGCGCATGATCACCGAGGTGCCCGATGGGCCCGAGCGTGACGAGGTGCTGATGCATGCCGAACGCGCCTATTTCCGCGCGCTTGCCGAGCTGGAGAACGTGCTCGACGACCTGGGCGTGGAGCGCGGACCACGCACCGCCCGGTGCGAGAACGTGGACCTGCGCGCGCTGGTGGAGCGCGTGGCCGACGAGCTCTCCTTCCGCTACGAACGCAAAGGCCAGGTCCTGCGGATCGACCTTCCCGCCACCCATGCCGTGCTGGGCGACCCCGACCTGTTGCACCAGGCCGTCACCACGCTCCTCTCCAACGCCAGCAAGTTCAGCGGGGCGGGTACCACGGTGCGCGTTGAGGCCCTGCCGAACGGTCTCCGCGTGTGCGACCAGGGCGTCGGGCTCGCACCGGACGACCTCGCGCAGGTGTTCAAGCCCTATGTGATGCTCTCCTCCCGCTCCACGGGGGGCGAGGAGCAGGGGCGCGCCTCACTGGCCCGCGCCCTGCGCGCCATGCGGGTGCAGGGCGGATCCCTCGAGGCCGCCAGCGAAGGGCCCGGTCTGGGCAGCTGCTTCTCCCTCGTGCTTCACGCCTGATCCCCGGCGCGGCGGATCTGCTTCGCCACACGCTGACCACGGTTGTTCACCGCCACGGTGAAGGTCATGAGGTCGCCCACCTTCAGGTCCACGAACTCGGCGTCGAGCAGGTCGTCGTGGAGGAAGAACAGGTTGTTATCGGGGAACCGGATGAAGCCGTAGCCGTTGTGCAGGCTCATGATCTCGCCGGTATGCCGCTCGTCCCCGAGGGGCTCCGCAGGTGCGGCGGCCGTCCGTTCCACCGATTCCGGATCGCGGGGAAGCGCCTCCTTCGACACGAACATCTCGCGCACCACCGCATCGTTCTCGCGCAGGCCCTCGTTCACCAGCTCGGCCATGTCAAGCGGGTAGGTCACCTCGTTCCACAGGTCGGTGCTGGTCCGGGTGGTCTGCAGCTCCCCGCTCAGCTCATCGGTGAACTCGAAATCCCAGCCGAGCAGCATGGTCTTGCAACCAAGCGCGTGCAGCTTGCGCACCAGAGGCACATGGTCGCCGTCGCTGGCGATGAGCGCCACCACGTCGTAGCGCTTCAGCATGCACAGCTCATAGGTCTCCAGCGCCATCAGCACATCGATGCCCTTCTCCCGCTTGCGGCCCTGCAGGTCCTTCACGGGGAGGTAGTGCGTCTGCACCCCGTTGTACATGAGCACGTCGTCGAACACCCGGTCGTAGTAGAGCTGGTTCGGCTTCTCGTTGGCATCGCGCGCGCTGAAACGGCCCCGGAAGAAGTGCGCATCGATGATGTGGCACAGGTTGGGGGTCACCCCCTCCTTCTCGGCCACCATATGCTTGATGAAATCGTGCAGCCCCCCGATGTGCAAGCGACGCCGGTGCGGGTGCACGTAGTTGTAGTAGTTGCTCACGTGCGAGTAATAGCTGCCGTCGTAGAACACGCCCACCTTGAGGGCGCGATTGCCTGATAGGGATGATGCCATGGTATGGGTAGGTAAGGCGGCGAAAATACCACCCGCCCGGATGGCACGGGCCTTGCCTTGGACCGCCGCCGCCCGTCCGGTCGGTCTAACTTGCGCCCATGCGGTCCACAATGGTCGTCCTGTTGCTGCTGGCCGGGCTTTTCGCCCGCGGCCAGGGAACGGCCCAGGTGCCCACCGTGCTGCAGTCCAACCGCACGGTGACCCTCCCGCTCAACAAGGCGCAGGTAGCGGCCCTGGTGCGCGCCGCGTGGGACAACAGCTTCGGGCTGGACCCGGGCGCGCGGCTCGAGGCCGGCACCGGTGCGGGGAACTTCGAGGGCCTCGCCCACTTCAACTTCCGCTCGGCCGACCTGAACAACCGCGAGCGGTCCACGGGGCAGATCCAGTATCGGGTGACGGTGACGGCCGAGAACGGTAGCTGCCTGGTGCGCGTGCACAGCGTGGTGCACAAGGGCAACGCGGCCGCCAAGGGCGGTGCGGTGGACCTGGGTACCTTGCGCGAGACGCCCCCCGCCGACCTGGTGCTCCCGGGCCTTTCGCGCACCGCCGCCGCGCGCCTGCACAACGAGGCCCGCGATGTGGCCATGGACCACCTGAACGAAGTGCTGGGCCGGTTCGAGGCCACCCTGCGCGCGCGGGCCGAACCCTGACGAAACCCTGGCACGCCCGGTGCGTTCAAGGGCGCGTGAACTCCTCCAACTGGCGCATCTGGCCCGTGATCGCCGCGGTGCTCGTGGTGCTCTTCATCACCTGGGACCTCTCCCTGCTGTCCCGCGCCCATCATCTTCAGGACCGCATCGGCCGGCAGGTGGAGCTGCTCCACGACCTCAGCGAGCTCAACGCCGCCATCAACCAGCTCAGCCTGGTGCACCGCGTGGACGTGAACACCGGGCAGAACGGCTGGCCGAAGGAGCTCGCCAGCGTGCAGGAGCGCCTGCGCAGCACCCACGCACGCTACGGCAACGAACCCGGCGTGGCGCGGCTGCCCGGCGCCATCACGCCCCTGCTGCACGCGTGCGATTCGCTCCACCAAGAGGTATTGAGCCGACGGAACACCCCCAGCGACGCGCGCCTTCCCGAGGCCGTGCTGCAGATGATGGTGCAACGCGCCCAGAAGCATGTGGACCTGGGCCAGCGCAAGGTGCATGAACAAGGCCTGAGCACGCACACCAGCGCCCTCAGCGCCCGCTGGGACGAGGCCCAGGTGCTCATGTTCCTCGCGTGCGCCTTCGCCGTGGTCTTCGCCCTGCTGGTGGGCATGAACCGCAGGCTGCTCGTGGAGAGCCGCGAGCACGCCGAACAGGTGCAGCTCGCCAAGCGCAACCTGGAGCACACCCACCGCGAACTGCGCGAGACCATGCTGAGCAAGGAGGAGAAGGAGGTGATGATCAAGGAGATCCACCACCGGGTGAAGAACAACCTCCAGATCGTGAAGAGCCTCATCCGGTTCCAGACCGACCAGGTGGACGATGCCCGGGTGAAGGAGCTCTTCAACGAGTGCATCAACCGCGTGGGCGCCATGGCACTGGTGCACGAGCAGACCTACCTGAGCAAGGACCTCGCGAACATCGACGTGAAGACCTACCTGGAGAGCCTGGTGCGCGACCTCATCCATGCCTACGCCGTGGGCATCCGGCTGCGTCAGGACATCCGCATCGACGTGAAGACCCTGGGCGTGGACACCCTGGTGCCGCTGGGGCTGCTCATCAACGAGATCATCAGCAACAGCTTCAAGTACGCCTTCAAGGGCCGCACCGAGGGCTGCCTCACCGTGCACCTGAGCGGCAGCGAGGAGGGCGGGTTGCACCTGCGCATCGGCGACGACGGCCCCGGCATGCCCAGCCGCGAGAAGTGGGACCGCCCCAACAGCCTGGGCATGGAACTGATCCACACCCTCGCCGAACAGCTCGACGCCCACATCGACCTGCTGCCCGTGCCCGGCACGCACTACGAGCTCCGCAGCACCAAGCTCGACCAGCGCAAGGTGGCCTGAACAACGGTCCGTCACCCACGGTCTCCTTCCCACGATCCCGAACGCGCCTACTTTCGTGGCCCAACCCCAGGCCATGAAACACCTGCCCTTGTTCGCGCTCCTCGTGCTGGCCGCGTGCGGCACGAACCCTGAACCCGAGAAGAAGACCACCGTGGAGAAGCCCACCTACCCCACCGTGCGCCGCGACAGCACCGCCGGCGATACCCTCTGGGGCACCTTCGTGCCCGACCCGTACCGCTGGCTCGAGAACGACACCAGTGCCGAGTCCAAGGCCTGGGTGGAGGCCCAGAACAAGGTGACCCAGGGCTACCTGGCGCAGATCCCCTTCCGCAACGAGCTCGCCAAGCGCTACGAGCAGCTCTACAACTTCCCCAAGGTGGGCGCGCCGATGAAGGTGGGCGACCTCTTCTTCATCAGCAAGAACAGCGGCCTGCAGAACCAGTTCGTGATCAACGTGCGGCAGGGCCTGCAGGGCGAGGACAAGGTCTTCATCGACCCCAACGCCATCGACCCCGCCGGCACCACCACCTTCAACCTGCTCGGCGCCAGCAACGACCACCGCTACATGGCCGTGGGCGTGCAGAAGGCCGGCAGCGACTGGCAGGAGATCACCGTGTACGACCTCAGCACCATGCAACAGCTGCCCGACCTGCTGAAGTGGGCCAAGTTCAGCGGTGCCGCCTGGTACAAGGACGGCTTCTTCTACAGCCGCTACCCCGAGCCCGCGAAGGGCACCGAGCTCAGCGCCGCCAGCAAGTTCCAGAAGGTGTACTACCACAAGCTCGGCGACCCCCAGGGGAAGGACATGCTCGTGTGGGAGAACACGAAGAACGGCGACCTGTACGTGGGCGCCGGCGTCACCGAGGGTGAGGAGTTCGCCACGCTGTACGTGAGCACCGGCACCAACGGCTTCGAGCAGTACTTCCACGACCTGCGCACCGGTGGCATCCCCACCCCCTCCACCAAGTGGGTGCCGCTGCAGCAGGGCTTCGAGCACAAGACCAGCATCATCGACGTGGACCCCGCCAACGGCCACCTGCTGGTGATGACCGATGTGGACGCGCCGAACTACCGCCTAGTGTCGGTGGACCCCGCGAAGCCTGCCCAGGAGCATTGGAAGGACATCATCCCGCACAAGGACATGCTGCTGGAGGGTGTGAGCGTGGGCGGCGGCCGGCTCTTCGCCAACTACCTGAAGGATGTGACCACGCGCATCCACCGCTACGACATGGACGGCCGCAACGAGCTGGAGGTGAAGCTGCCCGACCTCGGCAGCGCGAGCGGCTTCGGAGCACGGCGTGGTGAGCCCTACACCTTCTACAGCTTCACCAGCTTCACCGACCCCGGCACCATCTACAAGTACGACTACGGCACCGGCCAGAGCGAGGTGTTCTACCGCCCCGAGCTGAAGTTCGACCCGGCACAGTTCGTCACCGAACAGGTGTTCTATCCCAGCAAGGACGGCACCAAGGTGCCCATGTTCATCGTGCACCGCAAGGGCGTGGAGAAGAACGGGAAGAACCCCACCATGCTCTATGCCTACGGCGGGTTCAACATCAGCCTCAGCCCCAGCTTCAGCACCAGCCGCATGATCCTGCTGGAGCAGGGCGGTGTGTTCGCGCTGGCCAACCTGCGCGGCGGCGGCGAGTACGGCGAGGACTGGCACAAGGCCGGCATGAACGAGAAGAAGCAGAACGTGTTCGACGACTTCATCGCCGCGGCCCAGTTCCTGATCCAGGAGAAATGGACCGACACGCCGCACCTGGGCGTGAACGGCGGCAGCAATGGCGGCCTGCTGATCGGGGCGGTGATGACCCAGCGGCCCGACCTCTTCGGCGTGTGCTTCCCCGAGGTGGGCGTGCTGGACATGCTGCGCTTCCAGAAGTTCACCGCCGGCTTCGGCTGGGTGCCCGAGTACGGCAACGCCGACAACAGCAAGGCCGAGTTCGACTTCCTCAAGGCCTACAGCCCGCTGCATAACATCAAGCCCGCGAAATACCCCGCCACCCTGGTGATGACCGCCGACCACGACGACCGGGTGGTGCCCGCGCACAGCTTCAAGTTCATCAGCACCCTGCAGCCCGCGCAACAGGGCGATGCCCCCGTGCTGATCCGCGTGCAGACCCAGGCCGGGCACGGCGCCGGCATGCCCACCAGCATGATCATCGACCAGCAGGCCGACAAGTGGGCCTTCTTCTTCCAGAACGTCGGCTTCACCCCCACCTTCCAGGCGGAGGAGGCCACCGCGAAGCACTGATCCACGCCACCCTGTACGAAGCCCCGGTCGCCCGCAGCGGCCGGGGCTTTTCCATTGAAACTCCATACTATCCTTTGACGGCTTAGCTCATCAAAGTCCGATGATTACCTTGAGCATCTGAACCACCGACCATGAGGTTCCCGATCGCAGTAATGTTGTGCTTGTTCAGCTTCAAGCTCGTGGGGCAAACACCATATGCGAAGGTCATTCAGCATCCAGGGAACCCTTTGTATGGCAGAACGCACGAAGCTGATGTTGCCAACGATGGCCGGATCGTGACCCTGGGCCGAACGGAATTGGGCATGGCCTTGGCCGTTTACAGCGACTCGGCCACCTTGCTCTGGAGCGAACGATTTTCGCCAGCGAGCGTGAACATGACCTTCAACCCATTGCAGGTGCGATGGATGGCGAATGGTGACATCCTGGTCACCGGATACGTTCAGCTACTTCCCTCTGGTAGGAACATCGGATTGATGAGGTTGGACCCGTCCGGCGTCGTCCTCTGGTCCAAAATGTTCCGCATCTCTGGCGACATGTACACGGATGGCCTGTCGCGCGCGCTTCCGCTCGCCAACGACGAGATCGCGGTCCTGTCATTCACCTATACGAGGCTCACACTTTCACGCTTCGATTCACAAGGCCAGTTCCTCTGGTCAAAGAGCTATCCTCAATTGCCCTTCGATCACCACACACTGGTGGACCTGCAGGAATTCCCGAACGGCGACCTGTTCATACGCGATGTGATGAGCGTACTACGGATCGACAATAGCGGAACCGTGATCTACAGTTACAATTACGACATCCCCGGAACGGTCATACAGACACCCCAGGTCTATTTCCCACGAGCAACGTTGCTCAGCGATGGAGGGTTCATTCTGCAATCGCTCGTGGACTATTATCCATCCCTGATCCGCTGCGATAGTGCAGGCACGATCCAATGGGCTAAAACCTATGATCATGGCGATTACTACCAGCCCTGGTTCACGCGGATGGTCGAACTGCCGGACAGCACGATCCTGGCCTTCCCCACCAGTGGTTGGAACACCACGATCGGACTTCACATCGACCCGTCCGGTGGTCCACTGGCCCGCCTCGGAGTGGAAGGCAACTTCCGCTTATGGCCCGGAAGCTCGTCATATTGGCCACAACCATACATCGGTGTATGGAACGGATACTATCACTTCCTGGGCACCATACAGCAAGTCGTCAACGGAGGATTCACTCCCGAGCTCACAGCCTTGTTCCGGTTGGATGATGACCTCCTGACACCCTGCGCCTCATTGGTCGACAACTTCCTTGCTGCGGATATCGATTCCCTCCCAACGCCATATCCGACAGCCTTCACCCAGATCGAGACCTGTGACGTGTGGGCATTCGCTTATGACCTGGACAGCACCTTCTACTCAACCACCGATGCATGCCCGTTGATACTCTCGCTCAAGGAAGAGGAGGATCCGGGATCACTGTCGGTATTTCCCACGGTCATTACAGCAGGTGAAACCGTAGCCATCAGTATTGATGCAGCGCTCACGGCTACACGATGGTTAGTGATGGACATGAGCGGGCGAATGGTCGATCAAGGGACTTTGGCGAGCGCAATGGGAGGGCCCATCACTTTGTCGTCAACCTGCTCCAGGGGCCTGTATTCACTGGTGGTCATGAATGGCCGTAATACCGTGATCGGGCGTGCAAGGCTCCTGGTCCATTGAGGGCGGCATCGAACATGGCCCCCTGACCGCCCTGTTGCATAACGCGTGCTGCGGCATGGCGCTCGTGGCCATCCTGACGCCCTGCGTGGTGCACGCGCAGACGAACCTCTCCAGCACGATCAACGCCTACCAGCCCGCGGTGGCGATCACGCCCAACGGCTGCTTCACCGATGTGGAGGTGGCCAGCGCCGCACCCTACGCCGTGGGCGACTCGGTGCTCATCATCCAGATGAAGGGCGCGGTGATCGACACCACGAACACGGCGGCCTTCGGTTCGATCATCGCCTTGAACGGCGCCGGCAACAACGAGATCAAGCGCATCGCTTCGATCACCGGCAATACGCTCACCCTCGCGGGCCCGCTGGCGAACACGTACGACGTGAACGGCCGCGTGCAGGTGATCACCTTCCCCACCTACGCCTCGGCGAACGTGGTGGCGGCGCTCCCGGTGCCGCCCTGGAACGGCAGCACCGGCGGTGTGCTGGCCTTCCGCGTGTGGGGCACGCTCACCATCAACGCCGACATCGACGCCGACGGCAAGGGCTTCCGCGGTGGCCTCATCACCAACAACCCCGATGGCGGATGCGGGGGCGGCTCGCCCGACTTCCATTACGACCTGTACCAGGGCGGGATCACCTGGGTGAGCGGCGGTGCCGAGAAGGGCGAGGGCATCGCGACGGTCTCTTCCGCAAAGGGCGCCGGCAAGGGCTGCCTGGCCAACGGCGGCGGCGGTGGCAACAAGCACAACTTCGGCGGTGCCGGTGGCGGCAACTTCACGCGCGGCGGGCAGGGCGGCGGTCCATTGCAGGGCTGCCCCAACCTGGGCAACGGGGGCGTGGGCGGCATCAGCCTGGCGAGCGCCATCAACGCGGGAGCCCTCTTCCTGGGCGGTGGCGGCGGCCGCGGCGACGACAACAACGGCGTGGGGCAGCCCGGCATGCCCGGCGGTGGCATCATCCTCATCCTCGCCGGGCAGCTCGTGGGCAATGGGCACACCATCCGTGCGAACGGCTACAGCCAGTTCATCCCCGGTTCGGGCATCGCGGATGGAACGGGCGGCGGCGGCGCCGGCGGTACCATCCTCATCAGCGCCGGCAGCATCACCGGGGCCCTGTCGCTGATCGCGAACGGCGGCGACGGCGGAGACCAGGCGGCCACCTACGGCTGCGTGGGCACGGGCGGCGGCGGCGGCACGGGCGCCGTGATCTCGTGCAACGGCGCCTTCCCCGCCTCGGTGACCGTGCAGACCGACCCCGGTCTCGCGGGCACCTTCACCACACCAGGGTACCCTTGCACGGGCAGCACCTACGGGGCCGCCGATGGCGATGCGAACACCACCGGTCCCGTGATCCGCACCGGCTGCTTCCCCCCACCGCCGCCCCAGGTGGACCTGGATGACGACGTGATCACCGACACCACCGTGTGCCTGGGCGATACGCTCTTCCTGGATACGGCCACCACCGGCGCCACCTACCTGTGGCAGAACGGCAGCACGGCCCCCTACCACGTGGTGACCGGCGGCGGCACCGTGTGGGTGCAGACCACCCTGGGCTGCGATGCGGTCGCGGACACCGCCACCGTGACCATCGCAGGTACGCCCGCGTTCGACTACCTCAGCGACACAACGCTCTGCCTTGGGGATACGCTCTTCATCTCTCCGGTGCTGCCGGGTGCAGCGTACGTGTGGAGCGATGGCTCCACGCAGCTGTATCAGGTGGTGAATGCCAGTGGCACGTACTCCGTGGCGGTCTCGCTGGTGTGCGATACGGTGTTCGACAGCGCCGTGATCACCTTCACGCCACCACCGTCAGCGGACCTGGGCCCGGACACCACCGCATGCCCCGGCGAACCCGTGCTGCTCGCAGTGCCGGCCGGCAACGCCAGCGTGCTGTGGGACGATGGCAGCACCGGCGACCTGCTGCCGGCGACGGCCCCCAGCGATCATGCAGTGGTGGCGACCAACGCCTGTGGTGAGACCGCGCAGGATTCCATCCGCATCGCCGCGGCGGATTGCAGCTGCTACTTCCATGTGCCGAACAGTTTCACACCGGATGGGGACGGCATCAACGACCTCTTCCTGCCCGCCGTGGACTGCGAGCTGCGCGACTATCACCTGATGATCTTCGACCGCTGGGGCGAGCGCATCTTCGACTCGTACGCACCGGGCATTCCCTGGGACGGCACGGTGAACGGCACGCGCGCGCAGATCGGTGTCTATGTGTACAAAGTGAGCTACCGGCCGCTGCGCGCCGTGGGTCCCGTGGAGGTGGTGGGGCATGTTTCGCTCATCCGCTGAACACCATCGCCGCCTTTTCACCGTCATCCCTGTGAGCAACGCCCCGCACCCCCAGCACGTCCCCTGACCGGGTACCTCAACACCACCAACACCGAGCACGCCATGACCACCTTGCGCGAACTGCTCCCCTTCGCCCTCCTGGCGATGCAAGGCCCGGCCTCCGCCCAGCTCCTCTTCCCGCTGGACAGTACGACGCTCGCCATCGATGTGGTGTTGGACAGCGACCGGGTGAACATCCCCTGGGAGATCCTGTGGGGACCGGACGACCGCCTGTGGATGACCGATGGACCGCTGATCACCCGCTGGGATCCGGTCACCGACGTGGTGGACACCGTATACGACCGTGGGCATGGGAACGGACTGGGCATGGCCTTGCACCCCGACTTCCCGAACACGCCCATCATCATGGCCGTGTTCGATACCACCAGTTACTACGGGGGCGGCCAGTGGTGCGAAGTTTCACGCCTCACCTACGATGGCGTGAACGATACGATCGGCGCGGAGACGGTGCTCTTCGGTTACTACCACGCGGGCGAACATGCCGGGGGAAGGCTGCTCTTCGACACCACCGGGAACGTGCTGCTCACCACAGCGGACTACTACCTGAACGGTCCGGACACGCTGGGGTCCACGAACGGAAAGACCCTGCGCTTCGCCACCGATGGCTCGGTGCCGGCCGACAACCCGCGGGCCGACCGGACGTGGACGTGGGGCCACCGGAATCCGCAAGGACTGGCCATGCTGCCGAACGGTGCCGTGGTGAACACCGAGCATGGCCAGATGCCCTTCAGCAACGAGATCAACCTGCTGCAACGCGACGAGGACCACGGGTATCCCTATTACGACGGCACCGCGTGCTTCCTCTTCCCCGACACGTGCGCCTCCTCCACCTATACCTATGCGCTTCCGTTGTGGACCTTCGGACATCCGCCGTCGGGTGCCGCGTTCTACACGGGCACGGCGATCCCCGAGCTCACCGGCAAGCTCATCACCTGCATCCTGTGGCACCGCGGGCTCATGCTCTTCACCTTCAACAGCGCGCTCGATAGCGTGACCAACGAGGAGTACCTGCTGGGCGGGGCCTTCGACGACATGGTCCGCAACCGCGACATCGCCATCCGGCCCGATGGCAGTTTCTACCTCATCACCAATGACCGGCAGGACGCCCGGATCCGGTGGGTGCATCCCGATATCGTGTCCGGATGGCATCCCACGCCCATCGAAGCACATGCGCTTACGGCATGGCCGAACCCCTGCGTCGATCGAGTGACACTGCATGTGACCGATGCAGGCGCAACAGCCGCCGTGACCGTGTTCGACCTCCGGGGCCGGCCGGTGCACGCATCCGTTCAACGCGTGGGCGAACGCTTCCTCATCGACCTGGGTGCGATGCCGGGCGGCCTGTACGTGCTGCTGACGGACGATGGCCGTGCGGTGCGCGTGGTGAAGCGCTGAGCCGGCCCATCACTGCACGATGAGGCGCGTGGAACGCTCCGCATCAGCGGCCTGCAGGTGCACCGTGTATGCACCGGAACGCAGGTCCGCACCGCCGAGCAGGTCGATGCGTCCGGTCGTTCCCGTGAGCTCAAGATCGCGCACCATCACCACGCGTCCGGTCGCATCGCTGAGCATCAGGCGGGCATGGCCCTGCAACAGACCTTCAGGCATCACCAGCCAGGCGGACGATCCATCGGTGGGATTCGGATACACCAGGATGGCGCTGTGCTCGTCCGTATCATACCGCACCGGCACAAGGTCACTGTACGTGGCGGTCCCATCCAGGTCCACCTGCACCAGCCGGTAGTAGCTGAGGCCGGGGAGCGGATCGGCATCGATGTCGGTATAGGTGAGCAGCGCACTGCTGTTGCCCGCTCCGGGTACCATGACCACCTCCTCGAAGGCCACACCGTCCCGGGTGCGTTCCACCACGAAATGGTCGTTGTTGCTCTCGCTGGCGGTGACCCACTGCAGGTCCACATGATCCGGGCGCGCGATGGCCTCGAAGCGCACGAGCTCGATGGGCAGCGGGTTGTTGAGCGTGCCCGAGGCGAGCGTGAAATAGGTGAAGCTGGAGACCGTGCCGGCCGTGACGATGGTGCCGGCCGTGGTGCTGCCCGTGGTGCCGCCATTGCCGTGGTCGCGCCAGAGCGCGCCGGTCCACCGCGCCACATGCAGGTCGGCTATGTTGGTGACCCCGCAGCTGCGCGGTGCCCAGCTGAGGCTCACGGCCACGTTGCTGGAGCCAGTGGTGCGCTCGAGCGACCAGTACTCACAGCGACTGATGTGATCGAGGGTGATGTCCTTCAGGGTCACGTCGAACGGCACCGCATCGGGATCGACGTGGAAATACTCGGCCGTCCAGGCGTTGGTGGTGACGGCCGTGTTGTTGACGCGGATGGGCGCGAAGGCCGTGTCGGCATCGCCCACCGGGAACCAGAAGGCCTCATCGCCCACCTTGCGCATCGGGCCGTCCACGAAGCTGGAATCGGAGGCGCCGACCGCCGTGACGTTGTCGCCGAGGATGAGCAGGTTGGCAGCGGTGGTGATCAGGTCCCCTTTGGTGAAGAGCAGGTCCTGCGATACGGCGTCCATCAACAGACCCGACGAGAGCGTCACGTTGTTCATGGTCTTCGCCAGGCGGATGTCGCCATCGTAGCGGCCCGTGGCGCCAGTGAGGTCGAACTGCTGGGCGGCGCTGCCGGCGAACACCAGCTGCGCGTTACCCCCGTCATAGCCCGCACCCACGGTCACAGGGCCGAAGGCCTGGAAGGCACCGGTGTTCACGCGACCGTCCACCAGGTGCAGCAGGCCGTCCACCTCGATCGAATCGCCCGCGGGGATCACACAGGTGGGAAGGGTCCAGGCGGTGGTGAAGGAGATGGTGAGGTTGTTGAGCACCGTGGCGGGGATCACATCGAGGTTGAAGGTGAGCGCACCACCCGAGTTGGTGTACGGGTTCACCACCAGGGTACCGTTGTTGTGGGCATAGGTGCCGCCGGTGTGCCCGAAGAGGGTCTGGTTGACCGACCAGGTGCCACCTACGCTGAGGTTGCCGCTTGGCGCGGTGAAGTCCCCGGCCTGCAACAGGAAAGCTTGCACGGGCAGGTCGACCGTGCCCGCACCGGGCGTGAAGGAACCCGCGCTCTTGTTCACCACCACCTGACAGGTGCGCGGTGAACCGGCGGCCACGAAGTACTGCTGGCCCACCGTACCATCCACCGTGATCGTTCCGGTACCACCATCGGCACCGGCGCCAATGGACAGATGACGCTTCACCGCGAACTGGCCGATGATGTACCCATCGGTGTGCGTGAGGTCGTTCGTGGCGTTCACCACGTCACCGGCGGCGGTGGCCACCACCGGCATCACCCAGCCATGGGTACTGTTGATGGTGACATCGTACAGCGTGGTCACCGGCAGCACGTCGATCGACCAGGTGAGCTGCGAACCCACGTTGCAGTACGGCTGCACCACCAGGGTGCCGCTGTTGTGCGTGTAGGTGCCGCCGCTATGGGCGAAGAGCGTCTGGCTCGTGCTCCAGGTGCCGCCCACGTTGAGGCTGCCGCTGGGCGCGGTGAACGCGCCGGCCTGGAGGCTGAAGGACTGCACCAGGAGGTCGGTGGTGCCCGCGCCCGGGGTGCAGGCACCGGCGCTCTTGTTCACCACCACCTGGCAGGTGCGCGGTGAACCGGCGGCCACGAAGTACTGCTGGGCACCCGTGCCGTTGACCGTGATGGTGCCGATGCCGCCATCGGAGCCGGCGTTGATGATCAGGTTGCGCTTCACGGCGAACTGACCGCTGATGTAGCCATCGGTATGCGTGAGGTCATTGTTCGCGGTGACCACGTCACCGGCGGCGGTGGCCACCACCGGCATCACCCAACCGTGCGTGCTGTTGATGACCACGTCGTACAACGTGGTCGCGGGGATCACATCGAGGGTCCACGTGAGCTGCGAACCCACGTTGCAGTATGGCTGCACCACCAGGATGCCGTTGTTGTGCGTGTAGGTGCCGCCGCTGTGGCTGAAGAGCGTCTGGCTCGAGCTCCACGTGCCGCCCACGTTGAGGCTGCCGCTGGGCGCGGTGAACGAACCGGCCTGCAGGCTGAAGGACTGCACCAGGAGGTCGGTGGTGCCCGCGTTCGGGGTGAACGCTCCGGCGCTCTTGTTCACCACCACCTGGCAGGTGCGCGGGCTGCCCGCCGCCACCGTGTAGCGCTGGGCCACGGTGCCGTCCACGGTGATCGTGCCGGTTCCGCCGTCGGCGCCCGCCCCAATGATCAGGTGTCGCTTCACCGCGAACTGGCCGATGATGTACCCGTCGGTGTGCGTGAGGTCGTTCGTGGCGTTCACCACGTCGCCGGCAGCGGTGGTCACCACCGGCATCACCCAGCCATGGGTACTGTTGATGGTGACATCGTACAGCGTGGTCACCGGAAGTACATCGATGGTCCACGTGAGCTGCGAACCCACGTTGCAGTACGGCTGCACCACGAGGGTGCCGTTGTTGTGCGTGAAGGTGCCGCCGCTATGGCTGAAGAGCGTCTGGCTCGTGCTCCAGGTGCCGCCCACGTTGAGGCTGCCGCTGGGAGCGGTGAACGAACCGGCCTGCAGGCTGAAGGACTGCACCAGCAGATCGGTGGTGCCCGCGTTCGGGGTGAACGCTCCGGCGCTCTTGTTCACCACCACCTGGCAGGTGCGCGGGCTGCCCGCCGCCACCATGTAGCGCTGGGCCACGGTGCCATCCACCGTGATCGTGCCGGTTCCGCCGTCGGCGCCCGCGCCGATGTTGAGGTCGCCTTTCACCGCGAACTGACCCGTGATGTACCCGTCGGTGTGCGTGAGGTCGTCGGTGGCGTTCACCACGTCACCCGCCGCCGTGGCCACCACAGGCATCACCCAGCCGTAGCTGCTGTTGATGGTCACGTCGTAGAAGCTTGTGGTGGGCAGCACATCGATGGTCCACGTGAGCTGCGAGCCTGTGTTGCAAAACGGCTGCACCACCAGGGTACCGTTGTTGTGCGTGAAGGTGCCGCCGCTGTGGGTGAAGAGGGAACGGCTGCTGGTGAGCGTCCCGCCCACATTCAGGTTCCCGCTCGGTGCCGTTAGGTCACCGCTGAGCTGGGTGACGGCCACAACGCTCAGATCGGTGGTGCCCGCGGCGGGCGCCAAGGCGCCGGCCGACTTGTTCACCACCAGTTCGCAGGTGCGGTTCACCGGGGTGTTCACCGTGTATTGCTGCGCCGCACTGCCATAGGCGATCAACCGGCCCGAACCGCCATCGACGGAGGTGCCGATGGTGAGGTTGCGCGCGAACTGCAGCAGTCCGTTCACCTGACCATCGGTGACCGTAAGGTCGTTCGCCACGTCCACCGTATCACCAGCGGTCGTGCTGAACACGGCGTATGACGCGCAGAACAAGGCGGAGACCGAGACCTGAACGTTGTAGAAGAGGGTGTTCGTGAGCACGTCCGCCGTGTACACCACCGGCGTGCATCCCGTGCTGCTGGTCTGGAAGACCACCGTTCCATTGTTGTGGTTGAAGGTGCCGCCGCTATGTGTGAAGAGGGTCGCATTAGCACCGAAAAGGCCGCCCAAGGTGAGCGAAGCCGATGTGCTCGTGAACGAACCACCGCTGAGGTTGAAACCCGCTGCCCCGTTGATGGTGATGCCCGCGTTCGAACCGATGAAGGTGCCACCGGCCTGTGCGAAACCGCTACCGCCCAGGATCAGGGTGCCCACCGTGATGGTCTGGCCGGTGCCCTGTGTGATCGTGCCGGTGTACCCGACCGTGATCTGAACACCTTGGACGTTCACCCCGGTGTTCACGGTGCAGTTGGCGTTACTGGTACCATCGAACAGCGCCACGTCGAACAGACCCGGCACCGCTCCACCGGTCCAGTTGCCGCCGTCACCCCAGTTGCCGGTGCCGGCGCCGTTGGTCCAGGTGCGCGTGGCGGCGCTTAGATGCATCGCCAACACACTGAAGATCAGAGCAATAAGTGTACGTCCAGTATCCATGGGCCCTTGAATAGTGGACCTTCATACGCATCCAGGCGCAAGTGGTTCGACGAACACACATTTCCACCCGACGGACCGCCCTGGAACACAGCATGGATCCCATCTTTGACCCGTCCATCGCCGGCCGAGTGCATCACCTTTGTCCCATGTCCTCCTTCACCCTCCGCCCCTTCCGCCCCGAGGACCTCGCCGCGCTGGTGAAGCACGCCAACGACCCCACGGTGGCGGCGAACCTCACCGACTCGTTCCCGAACCCCTACACCGAGGAGAACGGGCGCGCGTTCCTGGCCGAAACCATGAAGGAGCTTCCCTTCCGGCGGTGCATCGACATCGGTGGGGAATGCTGCGGGGCCATCGGCCTTCACCCCAAGGCCGACCTGTGGCGGCGCAACCTGGAACTGGGCTACTGGCTGGCGAAGGAGCACCGCGGAAAGGGCATCATGACCGAGGCCATCCGGCGCATGGTGGAGCTGGGCTTCGCCACCTTCCCCGACATCGTGCGCATCTACGCCACGCCCTTCGGCAGCAACACGGCCAGCCAGCGCGCGCTGGAAAAGGCGGGCTTCACGCTGGAGGCGAAGCTCACAGGCACACTGGTGAAGAACGGCGAGATGGAGGATGAGCTGATCTACGCGGTGCGGCGCTGAGCTCAGCCCCACACCGGTGCGCCGGCCTCGAACTCGCGCACGTTGAAGCGCACCACGTCCTCCGGCTGCCCGGTGCGGGCGTGTTCGGCGCGCTGGCGATCGCTGCTGTTGCCCCACCGGCAGATGTCGCGCAGGCAGGCCAGATGGTCCTCATCGCCGTGGGCGCGGAAGAAGGGCTCCAGCACCACCAACCGGTCGAGCAGCGCATCGCGCAGGGGCCGCATGCTCAGGTCGCGCGCATCGATCACCGTGGCGTCCAGGCCATAGCGCAAGGCCCTCCACTTGTTCTCCCGCAGCACCCAGCGCACGGGAAGCTCCGGTGCCGGTCCTTCCTCGATGCGCTCCACCTCGCGGAGGTACGCCGCGTTCGCATGGATGAAGGCGGTGATGGCCCCCACCTCGGCCATGGTGGCCGGACCATCGCAAATGCGCACCTCCAGGGTGCCGTACGCCGGGCTGGGTCGAAGGTCCCACCAGATGTCCTTCATGCCGTTGATGGAGCCGGTGCGCAGCATGCCTTCGTACACCGCGTTGAACCCGGCCCAATCGCGCACCAGCACGGGCAGGCCCGAGGTGGGGTGCGATTCGTACACGGTGGGCCGGCTCGCGCACAGTCCCGTGTCCACCCCGCGCCAGAACGGCGAGCTGGCCGAGAGCGCGATGAGGTGGGGCACCAGGTGCAGGAAGGCGTTCATGTAGCGCACGCACGCATCGCCCGAGGGAACGCCCACATGCACGTGCAGCCCGTACACCGCCATCCGCCGGATGAGCCACTGGTTGCGGTCGAGCAGCTGGTGGTAGCGCTCGCTCTCGCTGAGCACACGGTCGTTGTAGTCCGCCAGGGGATGCGTGCCGGTGCCCGCGAAACGCAGGCCGAGCGGATCGGACACCTTGCGCACATTGAGCAGCGTGGCCCGCAGATCGTCCACCGCCTCACGCGCCGAGGCGCAGATGCCGGTGACCAGCTCGATGGTGCTGCGGAACATCTCCTTGTCCAGGCGCAGGTCCGACGCCTGCTTCAGCACCTCGGGCGCGCGGGGCGTCAACCGCAACGAACGGCCATCGAGCACCTGCAGTTCAAGTTCCACCCCGAGGGTCAGCGGCCTGGCGCTCGGTGTGAAACGGATGATCTCACGGTCCTTCATGCCGGGCAATGTAAGGTCCGTTGTGACCGATCGCCGGGCGCGGGTCGTAAGTTGCGCCCCATGGGCATCCGCAGCCTTCGGCGACGCCTGTTCGGTGAACACACCTCGCTCATCCTCGCCAGCGTGGTGGTGGGCCTGCTCGCGGCCCTTGGCGCCGTGGCGCTGAAGACGGGCGTGAACGAGCTCACGCGGCTCCTGCACGGCTGGCTCTTCGGGTCGCGCCGCGAGCTGCTCACGCTGGTGATCCCCACGGCGGGGCTTGTGCTCTGTGTGGTGTTCACCCGGTACTGGCTGAACGGTGACCTGGGGCGCGGGCTGCCCAGCCTGTTGCGCACCATCCGCGAACGCGACAGCGTGGTGGAGACGCACAAGCTCTACTCGCAGGTGCTCACCAGCATCCTCACCATGGGCGCGGGCGGTTCCGCCGGCATGGAGGCGCCGATCGCGAGCACCGGAGCGGCCTTCGGAAGCAAGGTGGCGCAGCTGCTGCGCTTCGACAAGGGCACGCGCACGCTGCTGCTGGCCTGCGGATCGGCGGCCGGCATCTCCGCCATCTTCAACGCGCCCATCGCCGGGGCCATCTTCGCCCTGGAGGTGCTGCTGGTGAACGTGGCCATCCCCCAGGTGGTGCCGGTGCTGATCAGCTCCGCATCGGCCGCCTTCCTCTCCAGCCTCATCTACAAGGGCCAGCCCTTCGTGCTCATCACCGATTCGTGGCGCGCCTCGGCCCTGCCCTGGTACATCGGCCTCGCGTTCTTCGGCGCGCTGGTGTCGGCCTATGGCATCCGCATGTACTTCCTGGTGGGCGACGGGCTCAAGGGCATCGGGCGCGTGTACCCGCGCGCGCTGCTGGGCGGCTTGCTGCTGGGCCTGCTCATCCTCTTCTTCCCCCCGCTCCTCGGCGAGGGCTATGTGGCCGTGGAGCACCTGCTGAACGGCCGCGCCGCCGAGCTCGCCGAGCATGCCCCGCTCTCCCTGCACCTCGGCCGCTGGAACCTGGAGGCGCTGGTGCTCGGCCTCATGTTGCTGAAGGTGTCGGCCACCTCGCTCACCGTGCACGCCGGTGGCAACGGCGGCATGTTCGGCAGCTCGCTCTTCACGGGTGCCATGACGGGCTTCGCCTTCGCCCATGGGGTGAACCTGCTCGGGCTCGCCGAGCTGAACGAGGTGAACTTCACCGTGGCCGGCATGGCGGCCGTGCTCAGCGGCACCATCCACATCCCGCTCACCGCCATCTTCCTCATCGCCGAGATCACCGGTGGCTACGCGCTGTTCGTGCCGCTGATGCTCGTGGCCTCGCTCAGCTACGTGGTGTCCCGGTCGCTGGTCCCGCATTCGGTGTACACCAGGCCCGAGCATCGCTGATCGGCCACCACCGGGGCGGCGAACGACGCGGTCGCTATTATTGTGCATCATCGCTCCTGCATGCTCCACTTCCGACCGCTCCTGCTCACCATCGCGGCGCATGGCGCCATCATGCTCCACGCCCAGAACACCTTCGAGGTGAACATCCCGGTGCCCGGCCTCACCAACGTGGCGGGCGGCCATGCCCTGCCCGACGGCGGCTTCGTGTTCGGTGGGGAGCTCACCGACGGCCTGGTGGTGGTGCGCACCGACAGCACCGGGCAGGTGCTGTGGACCAAGGCGCTTGCCGAAGCGAACAACGATGAAGGCCTCTACGACCGCAGCATCGCCGTGGTGGACGGCCACATCCTGATGGGCGGCTACGCGCTGGGCAACAACACCGCCTCGCGCGATGGCATCCTGCACGTGCTCGACCTCAACGGCAACGTGCTCCACCAGCGCCTGATCGATGTGGCCTTCAACTCCAACGCGATCCACGGCCTGCACGCCACCGATCACGGTGCCCTGGTAGCCGGCCGGGCCAGCGGTGCGGGCTCGTACGACATGCTGCTGCAACAGGTGGACACCGATGGCGTGGTGCTCGGCTCGTGGAGCTACGGCACCACCGGATGGGACTGGGCCTACGAGGCCATCACCCTCGCCGGCGGCGGCATGGCCCTGGTGGGCTATGGCGACGATGTGGGCGGACCGGCACCGAGCGCCTACCTGGTGCGCACCGATGCCCAGGGGCAGGAACTGTGGGCCCGCGGCGTGGACGGCGCCAGCGCGGACGAAGGCTACACCGTGTTCGAGGACAGCGCGAGCGGCGACCTGTACATCGGCGGTCGCACCTTGGGCATGGGCACGCCGGGCACGCGCGGTTTCATCACCAAGTTCGATGCGAGCGGCACGCACGTGTGGACCCGCGTGATCGATAACGCCTTCGACATCATCGGCATCGCGCCCCTCAGCAACGGTCGCTTCGCCGCCCTACTGCGCGCGCAGAACATCGCCGGCGGTTTCGGGGCCTACGATCCGCTGCTGGTCACCTTCAACGACCAGGGCACCCTGCTGAGCAACCGCCTCTTCGGCACCGCCGCGGATGAGTACCCGGTGTCGCTCGCACGCACCAATACCGGCGGCCTGCTGATCACCGGCTACCGCAGCAACCCCGGTGGCATCTACGCGGTGCTCACCGACGGCAATGGCGACGGCGCCTGCACCGGCACCACCGTGCAGCTCGCGTGGAACAGCTTCACGCCCACCATCTACACGCCCACCTCCATCCTCGACAGCGGGCACAACCCAGGCCCCTGGCCCACCGGCACCACCGCCCCCACGCTCACCCGCCAGTTCGTGTGCTGCACCTATCCCGTGGTGGCCGACTACATCACACAGCCCGGCAACGCGCTCGTCTGCACCTTCATCAACACCTCCACCGGCACCGGCACCGCCACCTGGAGCATCGAGGGCGGCACCTACACCGGCGACACGGTGTTCCACAGCTTCTCCACGCCCGGCACCTGGACCGTGTGCCTCACCTTCACCGGGGTCTGCGCCACCGATACCGCGTGCCAGAGCATCCCGGTGGCCACGATCGGCATGGACGACCTCGGCGGCCTGGCCTCGTTCAGCCTGCGGCCCAACCCGGCCACTGACGTGCTCCAACTCGCCTCGGCCTCGCCCATCCGCCAGGTGCAGGTGATCGACGCCACCGGACGCGTGGTGCGCGCGCACGCCGCTCCAAGCCCCACGGCACTGGACCTCGACATCGCAGGCCTGCGCCCCGGTGCCTTCGTGCTTTGTGCGTGGACGGATGCCGGGATCGTGCGGCGCGTGTGGGTGAAACAGTGATCCCGTACCGCGCAGGACGGCTGCTGCGCACGTTACCTGCACGCACCACGCGCCACGGCCCGCACCCCGGCGCGCCACGCCGCACACCGGTTCGGGTAGGTCCTGCCGTCGCAACCGCACCACGGGTCGTACTCCAGGGTGCAGGGGCCATCACCTGCCGGCGATTGCATGGGGCACGGTCCGTCCTTCAGAATGTCCAGCAGCAGGGCCTCGAACTCCCGCGGCCGCTCGATGTTGGCCACGTGGCCGGCCTTGGGGACCATGATCAGGTGGTCGGCGGGCAGCGCATTGATGCGCATGATGCCGTGCGCCACCACCGGTGGGATCAAGCGGTCGCCTTCGCCCCACACTAAGTAGGCCGGCATGGTCCATTGGTAACGCTTGGTGCCGTATTCGCCCTCGCGGGCGATCAGGTCGTCCAACAAGGCCAGGTAGCCCGGCCGGCGCTCCTGGCCCGCTTCGAACAGCTGCTTCAGCGCGAACCGCGGGATCTTGCGCGGTGCGTACAGCACACCGTTGATGTTGCGCAGGTAGTCCTCCGGTGTGGCGGGGCTGAAGAAGTCGCGGATGCCACCGGAAGCACCCAGCGCACGTGCGGCACTGTCCGCAAGCTGCTTGCTGTACGCGTTGGCCGGGCCGTCGCAGATCACCACGGCGCGCGTGCGATCGGGCCGTTGCTCGGCGAAGTTGGCCGCCATGGCTCCGCCGTAGGAATTGCCCACCACGTACACCGCCTCCTGCACCTGCAAGCTGTCCAGGATGGCCCCGATGTGCGCCACCTGGGCATCCACGCTGTTGCCGCTCCACGCATTGGTGCTGCCGCCATGGCCGATCAGGTCGGGGATGATCAGGTCGTACGTGGCGCTGAGCGGCGCGGCGTTCCCGGCCCACATGCCCGCGCTGGAAGTGACGCCGTGCACGAGCATCAGCTTCGGCCTGCCCGTGAACGGTGCGCTCCACACGTGCAGCGCGCCGTTCGCACCGGCGAAGGTGTGCTCCGCCAGGCCGGCCTTCCGGAATTCCTTCTGGGTGTGCCGCGCCTGCATCCGCACCACGTTGCAGGCCGGAAGCACGAGCGCCATGAGGGGAACCAGCGCGAGGTATCGGAGGTCGTACCGCATGCCCGAATGTAGCGGCCGCCCCCGCCTTCGGGAACCCATCAACGAAACCGCTTCACGGAGCGCGGGTGCCGCGCGAGCGGCAGGTACCGTCGCAACCCTCCCCGTACTGCTTCCCGGAGCGATGGGGGCGCGCAGCGCCGGTACCATCGCATCCGGGTACTCCTGGAGACCGATCGTGGAGGTGACCCCTTGCACCAAACCCAGCCTCTTGCGACACTGCTTCCCGGAGCGATGGGGGCGCGCAGCGCCGGTACCATCGCATCCGGGAACTCCTGGAGACCGATCGTGGAGGTGATCCCTTGCACCAAACCCAGCCTCTTGCGACACTGCTTCCCGGAGCGATGGGGGCGCGCAGCGCCGGTACCATCGCATCCGGGAACTCCTGGAGACCGATCGTGGAGGAGATCCCGGATGGCCTGGGCCCGACCGCCACCCGGCGGTCCCTCGATCGCCGATCCTCCTCCCCAACAAATACCTTCAACCCGTGCGTCGACACGCCCATCGCCGATGTGACAGGCTACCCGGCTCTTCTCCCCAAGGCAACCTGAACCTCTCCTCACGTCATAAGAGAAGCACGATGCATACCTACCTGACCATCCTCGGTGCATTGGGATGCACGCTGGCTTCCGCCCAACCCTCGCTCATTTTCCAGGAGAACTTCGAAACAGGTGGCACGCCCAGCCTTTCCCCCCAGTGGGTATGGAGCGGCAACGCGCCCATCTCCGTGGTGGATTGCGACGGGGGCTGGGGCATACGAAAGGAGGTACCCCAGCTCGGAGAGCCCAACGACCCGTACCAACCCGTTCGCTGGCTGTTCCATCCGCTACCGCACGACCCCTTGGTGAACTACAACGTCACCGTCCGTTCGGCGGTCCCTCCGGTGACCCCCTCCGCTCCGCACTTCGTTCACGCCACCATCTGCTGGTTCAATGTGAACACCGGCACACCGGTGGACTGGAACCTCAACAGCGGCGTTTCCGCATCGGAGACCTGCGACCCGTTCGTGGGCGGAATGCCAACTCCGCCGCTGCCGAGCGACCCGCAGGCCCAGTTCGGTGTGCTGATCTACGGCGAACGAAGTCCCTTGACCAGCGTGGGCCATTACGATCTGGCCGAGGTGCGGGTGGAGACCTACGAGATGCGCGCGATGTTCTACGGCACCGTCATGCTGGGTGGGGCGTACGACCCGGGCACCCAGCGGATGAGCGCCAACCTGAACCTCCAAGGGCTGATACCCTTGACCGAACCGTTCACCGCACTGGGCTATCCGCAGGTGAACGGAGGTGGTGGAGAGACCACGTCCGCGACGGTGCTTACGACCAATTATCCGGCAGGACGTGTGGTGGATTGGGTGCGGCTGGAACTGCGCGCCTTCGCCGACCCCGCACAGGTGGTGGCCACGCGGCAGGCCCTGGTGCTGCAGAACGGCCAGATCATCGCCGCCACGGGCCCGTCCACTATCCTCTTCGATGTGATCCACGGCAACTACTACGTCGCCGTGCGCCACCGCAACCACTTGGGGGCCATGACCAGCACGCCCATCACCGTGCCCTACCCCGGCGGGGGCGTATGGGGATACTTCTTCGCCAACCCCGGGTTCCAATGCTCTGGCGCCACGGCCCGGAGCGTTCAGGGCAGTGTCGCGCTGCTCTGGCCCGGTGATGCCACAGGCGACCATGTGGTGAAGTACACTGGCCAGACCAACGACCGCGACCCCATCCTCACCGCCATCGGCGGCACCGTGCCCACGAACACCCTCACCGGCCAGTACCGCATGGAGGACCTGAACCTGGACGGTGTGGTGAAATACTCCGGGACGGCGAACGACCGGGATATCATCCTGCAGACCATCGGGGGCACCACGCCTACGGCCACGCGGGTGGAGCAGGTGCCGTGAATTCGATCCGTGGAACGTGGACGATGCCTGCAACTGGAACATGCGAAAGCCAAGCATGATCACATCGCGCTCCTTCCTCCTCGTGCTGCTGGCCACCTGCATCGCAGCGCGCACGTCGGCCCAGGTGGTCTTTCAGGAGACCTTCGACAGCGGGCTGCTTTCACCCGGCTGGGTGTGGCAGGGCGATGCACCAGTGCTGAGCACACCCGATGCATCGGGTCCGGGTCACTGCGCGGGCAAGGAGAGCTTGAACGGTGTTCCACCGCCGCCCGGTGAGATCGGCTCATTCCTGTTCCACGATCTGCCCTTCTCCCCCGGTGCCAGCTATCAGGTGTCGCTCGAAATGCGGGTGGAAACGACCTCGATGATCCCTCCGGGTGCTGCCTGCTGGATCGGTTGGTGGGGTCAGGGAACAGTGGAGGATGCCGTCTATGTGTCCACCGCCAGCTCCACGTGGGAATACCTGCAGAGCGGTTACGGCACACCCGCCACCTACCTGCCCACGCCGACCCTGCGCTTCGGCATCGGCCTCATCGTGGCCGCGAGCTCCGTCGATGCCATGGCCTACTTCGATGATATCGAGGTCACAGCCTTCAACTTCACCTCTCCGGCCCCGGTGGCGCTGCAGGCGAGGGCCTGGCTGGACGGCGCCTTCGTTCCGGCTCAGAACCTGATGCGCGACGACCTCCGGGTCGCCGGGCTCATACCCACCACCGACCCCTACGGCAGCGCTGTTTCCGTGGCACCTGCGGTACTGAGCATCACCGGCAACAACGCGGTGGTCGACTGGGTGCGGGTGGAACTGCGCATCCATCCCGAGAACGGTGGGTCGTTGGCTTCCGCCGCAGGCCTGTTGCAGCGCGATGGCGACATCGTGGCCACCGACGGCATGTCGGCGCTCGCATTCAATGTGGCTCCCGGTACCTACCATGTGGTGGTGAAGCATCGGAACCACCTGGACGTGATGACGCAGGTCCCGTTGACGCTCACCAACACACCGACCGTGCTCGACCTGCGCGCACCGGCCACTGCCTGTTATGTCCGCGCATCACCGAACAACGACCAGCCACGACGCACGGTGGGCAACCAACGCACGCTTTGGCCGGGTAACGTGATCGGCGATGACCGGGTGAAGTACACCGGTGCCAATAATGACCGCGACCCCATCCTTGCCGCCATCGGAGGAACCGTGCCCACCAACACGCTCACCGGCCAGTATCGCTTGGAGGATGTGAACCTTGATGGCGTGGTGAAATACACCGGTACGGCCAACGATCGGGATATCATCCTGCTGACCATCGGGGGAGCGGTGCCCACGGCCGTGCGGATCGAGCAGGTGCCGTGAGAGCGGAACATCCTTGAAGCGCATCCACTCAACCCGATGACCACCGCATGAGACCGGCCCTTCTCCCCACCCTCTTGGTCGCCGTACAGCAGGCCTTTGCCCAGGCCCCGATCCCCCCGCCGGTCTCCACCGACCTCAACAGCGGCATCCCCCTCATCTGGACCATCGAGACGAACAACAACGTGGGGTGGACCTGGAGCGCCAACGTGGGCACCGGGGGCACCGGTGGGCTGATCATGGACTGCGGCGCCTGCATGGGATACGAGGAGACCACGTTCTGGAGCCCGTGGCTCGACCTCTCTAGTTCACCGCCGATCGATGTCACCTTCAACTGCGCCATCATCGGAGGGTCCATGATGCTGCCACCGCCGGTGTGGATCCGCAGGGATGATCAGTCCGGTCCGGAGTACCTGTACCGCTACGGGCCGCCCGACCTGATCCCCCCGCCCGACGAGGTGATCCCCAGCAGCATCAACCCCTTCCCACCGCTCGACCTCAACACCGTGCAATGGGTGTCCATCACCTACCCCTATCTGGGCCCCGCCCAGAACGACAGCGTGCGCATCGGCATCGGCACCGGGGTACCCTTGGGCGGCTGGGCCCTGCTGGACGATGTGGCCATCGGCGACATCACAACCTTCGCACCGGCCATGGAAGCGAACGACCTGGTGGTGATGCGCACCGCCGCAGCGATCACCTTCCGCTCCCTGCGGCCCATTGAGCGGGTGGAACTGATGGACCTCGGAGGCCGGGTGCTGTACGACCGACGCACGGGCAGCAGCGACGCGGTGGAGGTGCCGCTCAACGGCCTTTCCGCAGCGGTGTACCTGGTGCGCCTGTGGCGGAACGGTGCACCCGTGGTGATGCGCATTGCGCCCTGAGCCCGATACCCCTCGACCGATCCCACGTCCTGAACTTGAACCACCCTCGACCATGAACACCAGCCTGATCACCCTCTTGGCCTGCGTGCTTGCGCCAAGCGCAATGGCGCAGACCCTGGTGTTCTCCGACAACTTCGACAGCGGTGTGCCCGATCCCCTGTGGGTCTCCACGAGCCAGGGCCCCTTCATCATCGGCAGTGGTTACCTGAGCCCGTTCAGCATCGGTATCGGCAGCCAGGACCTGAACGTACCCCCGCTGGCCTCCCCCTACCTCGCCTACCTCTTCCACCCGATCACCTTCGACCCCAACGCCGACTACGAGCTGTTCAGCGCGGTGCGCGTGGATGATCCGACCAACAACGGCAGCCAGGCCCGTGCCTACCTCGGCTGGGTGGACCCGCTCGCCCCGGACTACCAGTTCTGCATGGGCGTTGGCACCTGTTGCGATCCCTGGCAATCCGGCGGCATCTCCAACTTCTGCGGGTCCCAGCCTTCGCCCAACCATGTCTTCGGCGTGGTGCTCACCATGTTGGACGGTTCCTCCAACTGCACGGCCTACTTCGACAATGTGAGCGTGTTCAACAACAACACGTCGACCAGCGCGATCGATGCTCCTGCAGCTCCAGCACTTTCATTGGCACCGAACCCGGTGCTGGACCAGGCGCTCGTCACTTTCCCCTCCGCGTTCACCGGCACCATCGACGTGTGCGATGCCCAAGGCCGCATCCTTCGCACCTTCTCCGTGGCTGGCCAACGCAGCATGCCGCTCCCTGTGGGCGACCTGCCCAGCGGCGTGCTGCTGCTCCGCGCCATCGGTGCGCACGGCACCACGGTGCAGCGGTTCGTGAAGAGCTGACCGGAGGGTGCCGACCCTGGGCGCTGCGCGGGGCACCATGGCCGGGCCGTAGCTTGCCACCCCGAGATCGTACGCGTGGGTCCGTACTGGGTATACATCCTCGCCAACAAGCACAACAACGTGGTGTACGTGGGCATGACCAACGACCTGCAGCGCCGTGTGCTGGAGCACAAGACCGGCAAGTACAGCACGGCCTTCACCCGGCGATACAACATCACCAAGCTCGTGTGGTATGAGCAGCGCACCGACCTGAAGGATGCGCTGCAGCACGAGAAGCGCGTGAAGCGCTGGCGCCGACCCTGGAAGGATGCGCTCATCGCGAAGATGAACCCGGACTGGAAGGACCTGTCCGACGGCTGGTACGACCCGCGCGATCTGACCCCGTGATGCTTCCCGGAGCGATGGGGGCGCGCAAGCGGCAGGGACCCGCGTATCCGGGAACTCCTTGAGACCACCGCTAGGGAGATCCCGGATGCGATGGTGCCCGATCCTCCGGATCGCCATCGCTCCGGGAACTCCCCAACGATACTGCTTCCCGGAGCGCGGGCGGCGCATCGCGCCGGGGACCCGCGCATCCGGGAACTCCTTAAGACCGATGCTGGAGGAGATCCCGCACACCGATCCCCGCCTCTAGCGATACTCCTTCCCGGAACGCGGGTGCCGCGCGAGCGGCAGGGACCCGCGTATCCGGGAACTCCTTAAACCCACTCGAACAGGAGATCCCGGATGCGATGGTGCCCGATCCTCCGGATCGCCATCGCTCCGGGAAGCCCGAGCGAAACTGCTTCCCTGAGCGCGGGCGGTGCGCAGCATCGGGGACCAGCGCATCCCTCCCAGTAATGCTTCCCGGAGCGTGGGTGCCGCGCGAGCGGCAGGGACCCACGCATCCGGGAACTCCTTGAGACCGATGCTGGAGGAGATCCCGGATGACCGGGGCCCGGGCGCTCACGCGCCCCCCGGTCTCCGGGACTCCTCCTCGGGAAATACCTTCGCCGTATGCAACTCCAGCACCACGCCGCCGGCCAATGGAGCATCGACAGGACCTGATCAATCGCGCTTACCAGCTGGCATGGCAGTTCGGATCAAAAGGGCAACTCTCCAAGATCGAACTGGCGGAGCGACTCTGCCGCGAGGGCATGCCCATGGACCTTGCCGAACAAGCCGCGAGCGACACCCTGCTGGAAGTGATCAAAGCCAGGAAGAAGGAAGGGCGTGAGCGCATGACCTATGGTCTGGCGGTGCTCGGGCTTGGTGCCGCGTTCATGGTGGCCTCCCTGCTCTACCTCAAGGTCGCCATTGTCATTCCCGTTGGCGTCATGTTCCTTGGTGCTGCTTTAGCCACATTTGGATTCCTCCGCTCACAGAACGATTCACTCTGATGCAACTCGAGAACTACATCGCCGGCTCCTGGGTGAAAGGCACCGGCCCACAAGCCGAACTCCTCGATGCCTCCACCGGTGACCTCATCGCCACCACCTCCTCCGGCGGCTTCGACTTCGCCGCCATGCTCCACTACGCCCGCACCGAGGGCGGACCGAAGCCAGGATGTTGAGTCAGGGCTTACGGCTCATCCAGCCATAAGGCTTGCGCTTGCCATGGTAGATGGCAGCAATGAAGATCACCTCCCCATCCACCTTGTAGATCACGCGGTAAGGGAACCGTCGCACAATTCCATAGCGGAAGCCAGCACGACGCACCGCGTGGCCCGTTGGTCGATCGACGATGAACCTTAGGCATTCGGCGACTTCTTCCCTGAACTTGATGCCATAGCCCGTTCGCCGCGACTCGATGTAGCGCTCTGCCTCATCCAATTCCCGGTAAGCCTCCTCGTGGATGACGAGCCGATGGCTCATTGCTGCTCCTTGCGCCGGTTCTCCTCCAGCATGCGCTGCACCTCCTCCCACGTATAGGTCTTCGCCTCACCGCGCTTGTACTGCTCGAAGCGTTCGCTCACAACGCTCACCTCGGCATCGGAAAGCTCGAACCCATCCGTGCCGTCGAGTATGTGCTTCACCTCGGTGAGTTTCTCGGCATCGTTCAAGGCAGCCAGTTTCTCGAGCAGTTCAAGCTTAAGTGCCCGGGTATCCATACTCCAAAGTTAGGCTGCGGACCGGATGCTCGCGTGAGCGATCGATCCCGGGGTCAAGCCCGGGAGGAAAGCCCGGAGCGCGGCAGTCCGCGCGAGGCCTTGGACCCCGGGTGAGGCCCGGGGTGAACTCAGAGCGCGACCCGAGGGCCCTGAGCGGAGTCGAAGGGTGCGAGGGGCACGCCCATCCCTCGTCTCCGCTCGGGATGACACGTACCTGCATTCGCACTCCCGTTGCGTTCGCCGCGCCGTTGCGGTTGCCCCTCCCGTGCCGATCTTCGCCTTCGAACGCCGAAGCGCACCAGCGCGAAGGCGGACCTCATGCAACTCCAGAACCACGCAGCCGGCCCCTGGATGGCCTGTTGGGCAGGAATGAAGAACGTAGAATGTAGAACGCTCAACTTGGAACGGGTGAGCAGCATTCAGCTTTCATCATTCTACATTCTACATTCTACATTCCGCTCATGAGCACCCAGTTACAGAACTACATCGCCGGCCAATGGGTCGCCGGCACCGGCCCCCAAGCCGAACTCCTCGACGCCTCCACCGGCGAGCTCATCGCCACCACCTCCTCCGGCGGATTGGACTTCGCCGCCATGCTCCACTACGCCCGCACCGTGGGCGGACCCAAGCTCCGGAAGATGACCTTCCCCGAGCGTGGACGCATGCTCAAGGCCCTCGCCCTCTACCTGATGGAGCGCAAGGACACCTACTACACCATCAGCTACAAGACCGGCGCCACCAAGGCCGACAGCTGGGTGGACATCGAGGGCGGCATCGGCAACCTCTTCGCCAACGCCAGCCTGCGCCGCACCCTGGGCAACATGCCCTTCTACGTGGACGGCGAGGCCATCCGCACCAGCAAGAACGGCACCTTCATCGGCCACCACATCATGGTGCCCAAGGAGGGCGTGGCCGTGCACATCAACGCCTTCAACTTCCCCATCTGGGGCATGCTGGAGAAGTGCGCCGTCAACTGGATGGCCGGCGTGCCCGCCGTGGTGAAGCCCGCCACCGTCACCAGCTACCTCACCGAGGCTATGGTGAAGGACATCATCGCCAGCGGCATCCTGCCCGAGGGCGCCCTGCAGCTCATCGTGGGCAGCGCGGGCGACCTGCTCGACCACGTGATGCACCAGGACGTGGTCACCTTCACCGGCAGCGCCAGCACCGGCCGCATGCTCAAGCGCCACGACCGCCTCATCGACGAGAGCGTGCCCTTCAACATGGAGGCCGACAGCCTCAACGCCATCGTGCTCGGCCCCGACGCCGTGCCCGGCACCGAGGAGTACGAGCTCTTCATCAAGGAGGTGGGCCGCGAGATCACCCTCAAGTGCGGGCAGCGCTGCACCGGCGCGCGCCGCATCCTGGTGCCGCAGAACCTCATCGAGGACGTGCAGATCGCCCTGGGCAAGCGCCTGGGCGGCACCGTGATCGGCGACCCGCGCACCGAGGGGGTACGCATGGGCGCGCTGGCCGGCAAGGCGCAACGCGAGGAGGTGAAGCGCGCGCTGGCCGAGCTGCTCAAGGCCTCGCAGGTGGTGTACGGCGACCTCGACAGCGTGAACGTCACCGGGGCCGATGTGGCGAAGGGCGCCTTTATGAGCCCCATCCTGCTGCTGAACCCCGATCCCTGGAAGAACCAGCAGAGCCACAACGTGGAGGCCTTCGGTCCGGTGAGCACCCTGATGCCCTACACCGACCTGGACGATGCCGTGGCCCTCACCAAGCTCGGCAAGGGCTCCCTGGTGGCCACCATCGCCACGCACAACGACGCCTACGCCCAGCAGTTCGTGTGGGGCGCCGCCAGCCACCACGGCCGCATGCTGGTGCTGAACCGCGACATGGCCAAGGAGAACACCGGCCACGGCTCGCCCCTGGCCACGCTGGTGCACGGCGGCCCCGGCCGCGCGGGCGGCGGCGAGGAGATGGGCGGCAAGCGCGGCGTGCTCCACTACCTGCAGCGCACCGCCATCCAGGGCAGCCCCACCAGCATCACCGCGCTCACCCAGCAGTACCAGCAGGGCGCCACGTCCCACATCACCGAAAAGCACCCCTTCCAGCTGCACTTCGAGGAGCTGCACATCGGCGACACGCTGATCACCGAAAAGCACCTGGTGACGCTGCAGAACATCGAGGACTTCGCCGCGCTCAGCGGCGACAAGTTCTACGCCCACATGGACGCCAACAGCCTCGATGGCACCCCCTTCACCGGCCGCGTGGCGCACGGCTACTTCATCCT
>JBGAGX010000034.1:0-39623 GCA_044226515.1 Flavobacteriales bacterium
GGTGTTTACACGACCGTGAAGGACAAGGTGATCAAGTACGCGTTCGCGCCGGAGCGCACCGCAGCGCTGATCGATTCGCTCGCCACGATCCGCCAGTCGGTCTTCACCAGCGCCAAGACGGCGCAGGATTCCCTTGCCGCTACCACCGCGGAGAACAAGGCGTTGAAGGACAAGATGGCCGCCATGGAGGCCGCCAGCGTGCAGCACGACAAGCTCACCGCCGAGCTGGAGGAGCTGAAGCGCCTGCTCGACTCGAAGATCCTCACGCAGGAGGAGTTCGACATCCGCAAGCAGAAGATCCTCGCCAAGTGGTGAAGTGACACACGGCGGGCACTCGTGTGGGAGCGAACTCGCCGTGCGCTGGGGCCGCTTCGGATCCGTGGGTATATGCGACGGCCTGCAGTGCGGACAAGTAACTGATCGCGACAACGGAAGTGATCACGACCAGACGAGTGGTCCTTCCCCATCGGTCGCCTTGTCCCGAATGCCCTAGGAACCCCGTGGTTGCCCCGTTCACGGCTATTTGATAGTTCATACTGTCCCATCCAAGATTATAAAGGGCCGCATCCGTGCTGTTGGATGCGGCCCTTCGATCAAGTAACGAATGGTGTATGACCTATTTACAGGTGCTTGAGAGGATCATGCCATCACTTCGTCCAGCTGCCCACCTTCTGGCTCGGCGGGTAGTCCTTGAACGAGGCCATGAACTCCGCAACGACCTCCCGCGCCGGAACCATGACGAACATGTGGTCCACCCGGTACTTCCAGAAGTTCGCGGAAACGTCGGCGGCTTCGAACGGGTCGGCCCTCAGGTTGAACAGTTTGGGCATCCGCAGCTTCGTGTAGTCCTCCTGCCAGACCTCAGCACCTTCGGCGCGCTGTTCCTCGAAGACGATCTTGTATTGCTCATACCGAACGGCCGCCAGGTTGCCTTCATCGCCGAAGTAGATGAACTCGTGGCGCGGGCTCGGTTTCTTGCCCCCGAGCGCATCCATCGCATTGTAGCCGTCGAGGTGCACCTTGAAGGTTGTCTTGCCCACCACCATGCCTTTCAGCAGTTGCTCCTTCACGTCGGGCACACCGGCGGCGGCCAGCAGGGTCGGCAGCATGTCCTCGTGGGCGAAGATGTCGTTGTTCACCGTGCCGGGTGCGATCACGCCGGGCCAGCGGATCATGCAGGGCACGCGGAAGCCGCCTTCCCAGTTCGTGGCCTTCTCGCCACGGAAGGGTGTGGTGCCACCGTCCGGCCAGAAACACTTCTCCGCACCGTTGTCCGTGGAGTACATGACGATCGTGTTCTCATCAAGGCCCAGTTCCTTGAGCTTGGCGAGGAGCTGACCGACATGGCCGTCGTGCTCGACCATGCCGTCCGGATAAACACCGAGACCGGTCTTGCCCTGGCTCTCCGGCTTCAAGTGCGTGTTGACGTGCATCCGCGTGGAATTCCACCAGAGGAAGAAAGGCTTGTCCGCCTTCTTCGCCTCCTCGAGGTACTCCAGGGAGCGCTTGGTCACCTCATCATCGATCGTCTCCATGCGTTCCTTGCCCAGCGGGCCGGTCAGCTCGATCCGCTGCGTGCCATCGGGGTTGGCCCATGAGTGGATCACACCGCGCGTCGCGTACTTCTTGATCTTCTCCGGGTCCTTGAAATAGTCCGGGTTCTCGAATTCCTCATCCGCATTGAGGTGGTAGAGCGAACCCATGAACTCATCGAACCCATGGTTCGTTGGCAGGTGCTCATCGCGGTCACCGAGGTGGTTCTTGCCGAACTGAGCGGTCATGTACCCTTGCGCCTTGAGGAGCTGGGCGATCGTCACGTCACGCGCCTGCAAACCTTCCGGTGCTCCGGGTAGACCGACCTTGAGGTTGCCCGTGCGCAGTCCGCACTGCCCCGTGATGAAGGCCGAACGCCCGGCGGTGCAACTCTGCTGGCCATACCAGTCCGTGAAGATCACCCCTTCCTTGGCGATCTGGTCGATGTTCGGTGTGCGATAGCCCATCATGCCCATGTTGTAGGCACTGATGTTCCATAGGCCGATATCATCCCCCCAAAGGATGAGGATGTTCGGCTTCTTCTTCTGCTGTTGTGCGAACAGCGAGGTCGCTGTCAGCATCAGGGCCATGGCAATGAGGCATGTTCGTTTCATGGTCGTGGGGGTTGGTGGTCTTGATGTTGCGGTTCTTTCGGCAGGTCGGCATGGCGCGCTACCAGCGCTTCAGCAATTTCGCGGCTGTGCCGTACGGGCCCAGCTGGAAGATGGCGGCGCCTACAGGCGAGAAGGGAAAAGGCTTGAAGCGCTCCTTGAGCATCTTGTCCAGGTATTCCTTCGGTGCCACGCCCGTGCTCACATGCGGGTTGTAGCTGGCGCCCGACATCTTTTCGCTGAACGTTGAGACGTACCCGATGATGGCCGCATCGGTGGCGGCATCGTTGTGCGGTGCGGTGAAGGCCGCGATGGTCGCTGTAGGGACCATGAAAGGCCGCGCCGCAGCGATCACGTCCGCTTGCAGCTTCAGCAGCTCCGGCGTCGGCTTCGCGCAGATGCCGGCAACACCCGTGGCACCCGTGGGTGCGTAGTAGTACTTGAACGCCTCAAGCTTGATCGCCTTCACGTTCGCGGCCGCGAACACCTTCTCCTCCGCAGCGTACACCTTCTCCAGGTCGGCGGTGCGCACGAAGCACTGCAGCAGGGTGATGTGCGGTGTGTGCGTCGCGTCCAGTGCGAAGCCGGCCGGATAGGCCTTGAGCAGACGCGCATTGTTCGCCTTGCACTTCTCCAGCATCGCGGCATCGGGTTCCAGCAGGATGTCGATCGCGACGAGTTCGCTGGCCTGGTAACCATAGGCCAACGCTGCGATCTCCGCGTTGCAATCGCCTGAAGGGGCAACACCCTTCCTACGCAATGCGGCGAACTCCTCGCGCGCGGCGTCCATGTCGGCCCGGAAGGTGGGGTCGGCGTGCAGGCGTGCCACCGTGGCCGCACCGACCGCCCGGCCCCAGACCACATCGCTGTACCAATGGTGGTTGCACACGATCCGGCTCTCACCGAAGGCCCGGCCACGCGCGAGGATCTCGTTGGCGCGGTCCGGTGCGAGCTCGCTCAGGATCAGCGCGAAGCCCCAACCGGCGGCGGTGTGGCCGGAGGGATATGAGGGGTCCTTCGCCAGGAAGGCCTCCGCCTCAGGAACGGCGCTGGGTTCGTGGTTCTGCTGGAAGGGACGCGTGCGCTTGTAGAAGTTCTTCGCCGCATACGTGGAGGACCCGAGATCGGTGAAGGCCCTGCTGAGCAGGGTGAACAGGTAGGGGGCGTTCTCCTTCGTGATGGTGGTGTTGAGCGCGCAGGAGAAGGTGTTCACCAGGTGCGGAAGGGTCAGGTCGTAGTCCGAAGCGGCCATGGCATACCGCGAGGTACCGCGCAATGCGAAGGTGTTCCGCGCGATCTCCTCATCGTTCGCCTGTGCCGCGGAACCCGGGGCCGGTGGTTCCGGGACCAGGACAAGGCTGTTCGGAAGGGCATGCGGGTCCAGGTACCCCTGGAGGGCACCCAGCTTCAGTTCCGGATGGAACTCCGGGATGCTGCCCAACTTGCTCCGCTCCTGCGCGGCGGCATTCAGTGCCGCGGAGACCAGGATGAGGCTGAATGCGACCGGGCCAAGCCAGGTGACGTGGCGGGATCGGAGGAACCTGCTTGCGTGCTTCATCGGAACATGGGTCAGGGGATCACTGTCGTGGCCGGGTATTGCCATCGGATCATTGCGCAAGGCGGTGTTTGCGGCATTGAACCCCTATGAGCATGTGAACCTAGTTGGGGATACGGATCTCGTCATGACGAATGTCAGGTAAGCCAAGGGCGCGCTGTGGCCCATGGTCCCTACCTCTCACCCCAGCATTCCCCGCTCGCTTCTCCATTAGCTTCGGCCCATGTTCGTGCGAACCCTTTCCGCTTCTGTGGTTCTCCTGCTTCTCGCTTCGTGCGGAACACCTTCCGCTGCGCCTTCCACAGCCACATCGAAACGGGACACCGTGCCTCACTTCCCCGATGAGCGCCCTGCCGGTGCCGCGCCAGCTGGCATGGTGTGGATCCCCGGCGGCGAGTTCACCATGGGCACGGATGACCCCATCGGCAGGCCGGAGGAGAAGCCTGCGCACCGCGTGCGCGTGCACGGGTTCTGGATGGACACCACCGAGGTGACCAATAGGCAGTGGCAGGAATTCGTTACCGCCACCGGCTACGTGACCGATGCGGAGAAGGCGCCCACGGTGGAGGAGATCCTCGCGAACGCACCACCCGGCACACCACCTCCTGATCCCGCATTGATGGTACCCGGCTCCCTTGTCTTCACCCCGCCTGCGGAAGAGATCCCGCTGGATGACTATTCGCGCTGGTGGCGCTGGACCCCCGGGGCGGATTGGAAGCACCCTGAAGGCCCCGGGAGCGGTATCGACGACCGCGCGGACCATCCGGTGGTGCATATCAGCTGGCGGGATGCCATGGCGTACTGCCGCTGGGCGGGCAAGCGGCTGCCCACCGAAGCCGAGTGGGAGCGGGCCGCGCGCGGCGGCGTGGATGACCAGCTCTTCGTATGGGGTAATGAGAAACCCAACGACACCTTGGTGTTCTGCAACAGCTTCCAAGGCGTCTTCCCGGTGCGGAACACCCGAGCAGACGGCTACGCGAGCACCTCTCCCGCAGGCCACTATTTCCCGAACGGATACGGACTGTATGACATGGCCGGCAACGTGTGGGAATGGTGCAGCGACTGGATCGATGTGGCCGCTTATGGGCAGTGCGACCCGCGCGGTGTAACGCTGGACCCTCAGGGGCCCGCGAAGAGCTTCGACCCCGAACATCCCTATGAGAAGCGGCGCGCCCAACGCGGGGGCAGCTTCCTCTGCCACGATAGCTACTGCGAACGGTACCGTCCCAGCGCGCGCCAGGGCAGCACCGAGGACAGCGGCATGAGCCACGTGGGCTTCCGCTGCGTGCAGGACGCGACGGGCATCACATCGACCCCCTGAGCGACCGGACATGGCATCGCGCTGCATGCACACCCGGCTGACCGCGCTGCTCCTCGGAGCGGCGTTCCTGCTGCCGGCCCGGACCAAGGCCCAGACCAAGGAGACCCAGTTCTGGACCGACCTCACCCTGGGACGCAACTTCGCTTCCATCTTCATGGCCGAAGTGGAGTTCGGCTATCAGGCGCTGGTAAAGGGCGACCCCCAGTGGCGCACCTTCAGCGTGAGCCCCACGCTCGAGGCCTCGCTCACGCCCCACTTCGATGTCGTCTCCGGCATCCCGTGGATGAACACGCAGCAGACGGACGATGTGCGCACGAACGAATTCCGCGCACAGCTCGGAGCGCGCTACCACGTGCTGCCCTTCAAGCGCGTGCAACCGCGCATCACCGGGCGCTATGAATGGCGGTACTTCAATACGCTGGAGCCCGAGGCCGAGGCGGGCCGCTCACAGAGCAACCGGATGCGCCTCAACGTGGCCGTCTTCATCGCGCTCGACAAGCCGCTGATGTCCTACGACACGTTGTGGTACGCCTTCACCGACTACGAGGTGTACGGCGTGCTCGACCAGCAGCTGAACGAACGGTTCGCCAACCAGTCGGCGTGGCGTGTGGCGGTGGGGCGCAAGTTCAGCTACGCCTGGCGCATGGAGCTCGTGTACAGCCTGCTGCGCTACCGCAACGAGCTCGATACGCCCAAGGCGCAGTACGACCTGGACAACGTGTTCCGGGTCACCTTCAAGCACTACTTCATCCCGCCCGAACGGAAGGCGCCATCACCCTGACGATCGTCACGGTGCGCGTCGTTCGTTGCCTGTTCCTTCGATGTGTGATCGCTGCGGAGCGTCTTCACTGTCTCCGCGAGCACCTGTCCAAAACCTTACATCGAGCCATGGAACGGAACCTATCGACCCTTGCCCTCTGCACCGCCCTCCTAACCCTGGGCACCGTGCAGGCCCAGACCACGCAGCTCTCCATCGGTGCCGACGCCATGTTGCCGGTCGGGGACTTCAGCGAACGCGCCTCCTTCGGCGTGGGACCCGCCCTCGGCGTTGAGTTCCCGGCCGGCGAACGCGCCGGGCTCGTGGTGCAGCTCGCGTACAACTTCATGACGGCGCAGGACGATGCCAACATCGACAGCTGGACCATCATGCCGATCCAGGCCGGGGGCAAGTTCTACTTCCAGGAGAACCAGAAGGGCGCGTACGGCAGCCTGATGCTGGGCCTGCACAACCAGAACGTGACCACCAAGGAGATCGATGGTGGCCCGCTGGTGGGGACCATCCCCAGCGTGAAGGAGAGCGAAACCGACTTCAGCTGGGCCGTGGGCCTGGGCTATCAGTTGGAGAAGCTGGACATCGGCGCGCGCTACAACGCCATCAGCGATAGCAACGCCAAATGGGGCTACTTCGGCTTCCGCGTGGCCTACCTGATCGGGCTGGGCAAGTGACCGGCCCTGCGATCCGGGACGATCGCGCTGAACACCCGGTCACGTACCGCAAGGTGCTTGAACGGTCCATACCTGGAGGTTCGTAAGTGTGCGGCACCAGCGCACAGGGCCTCCAGCACCAGGAAGACAAGACGAACCGCGCCCCCTGATGGCGCTTCATTTCGAGCATCATGAGATCCCGACCACTGTTCTTCGCCCTGCTTCTGCTGCTCGCCACGGCCGTGCACAGCCAGACGACCGCGACCGCCCCAGGGTCCAGGCGGCCCAACATCGTCATCATCCTGGCCGATGACATGGGCTACTCGGACATGGGGGCCTTCGGCGGGGAGATCGCCACGCCCAACCTGGATGCGCTGGCCATGAGCGGCACGCGCTTCACCGATTTCTACACGCACGCCACCTGCTCGCCGTCGCGTTCCATGCTGCTCACCGGGGTGGACACGCACGTGAACGGCCTGGGCAACATGGACGAGTTCACCGCGCCGAACCAGCAGGGCAAGCCGGGCTACGAGGGACACCTGAACGATCGCGTGGCCACCATGCCGCAGCTCCTCAAGGATGCCGGCTACCACACCTACATGGTGGGGAAGTGGCACCTGGGCAAGGCGCCGGACCTCATTCCCGCCGCCCGCGGGTTCGAGCGCGACTTCAGCCTGCTCGACGGCGCGGGCAGTTATTGGGACATGACCAACTTCACCGCGCTCTCGCCCAACTCCCTGTACACCGAGGACGGCAAGTACCTGACCAGGCTTCCGAAGAACTACTACGCCACGGAGACCTACACCGACAAGCTGATCGGTTTCATCGATGCCAACAAGGGCGATGGCAAGCCCTTCTTCGCCTACGTGGCCCACCAGGCCCCGCACGATCCCTACCACCTGCCGCGCAAGTGGCGCGACCGGCATGTGGCCGATTACGACATGGGCTGGGACCACCAGCGCGCGGAGCGCCTGAAGCGGCAGCAGGAACTGGGCATCACGCCCGCCAACACCGTGTTGGCCGAGCGCATGTGGTACATCCCTGAGTACATGAACCTGGCACCGGGTCCGCGCGCCGTGATGGGCCGCAAGATGGAACTGTACGCGGGATTGGTGGAGAACCTGGACCACCACATCGGTCGTCTGGTGCAGCACCTGAAGGACATCGGCGAGTACGACAACACCATCTTCATCTTCTTCGGCGACAACGGCGCCGAGGGCAACGATCTGGCGGGCATGATCGCCGGCGCACCCGGAACGCGCGACAACCTCTACTTCGCGGCCCGGTGGTCGCAGACCGACTTCAAGGCCTGGGGCGACCCCGGTTCCTATGTGGGCTACGGACCGGGCTGGGCGCAGGTGTCCATGACCCCCTTCAGCCAGTACAAGGGCTGGACGGCCGAGGGCGGGATCCGCAACGCCTTGGTGGTGAGCGGCCCCATCAACAAGCTGCCCAAGGGAAGCATCAACCACGGGCTCATGTCCATCGCCGACATCATGCCCACCTTGCTGGAGGTGGCCGGAGCGACCTATCCCGCGACCTACAAGGGCAACGAACTGCCGCCGCTCATCGGCAAGTCGTGGGTCCCTGTGCTGGAAGGCAAGGCCCCTTCGGCCCGCAAGGACAACGACTACCTGGCCTGGGAGATCTTCGGCAACCGGGCCCTGCGCCAGGGCGATTGGAAGATCCGCTGGGAGTTCGCTCCGGTGGGTCGTGGCGATTGGGAACTCTTCAACCTGGCCGAGGATCCGGCCGAACGCCATGACCTGGCGGCCACCCACCCCGAGAAGCTGCAGGCGATGCTCACGCTGTGGGAGGACTATGCACGAAGGAACAACGTGATCATTCCCAGCCGGTCGGTGTTCGAAAGTCTTGACGATGTGCTCCCCAAACGCGTCCCGGTGGAATCCGGTTACCCACCGGGTTTCAACAAGCCGCAGTTCGTACCCCCGCAGGACATGATGGCCGACCCCAAGAAATAAGCGACGACCCACCATGAACCCGATCAACCTCACCCTGGGCAGCGGACGTCGAACGGCCATGCGCTCCCTCCTCGTTGCCATGGTCCTGCTCCAGGCGGGGCTTTCCTCCGCACAAGGCGATGGCGCGCGCTTCTATTGGAAGACGCTGATGGGCACGAACGCCGTGCCGTTGATCCACTCGTCGATGGGCGGCAATGCGAACCCGCTGGACCTTTCGCACGCGGTGGTGCCCGGGGCGGAGTTCTCGGCCAGCACCAGCCTCGTGGGCTACGCCAAGATGCTCCCCCTCTTCAAGCGGGCCGCGATGGTGTCCGTGATGGCCCCCATGGGCCACATGAACGGCGCCCTCACCCTGGACGGCGCGACTTATTCCCGCACCGCCCGCGGCTTCGGCGATCCCATGCTCCAGGTGGACGTGAACCTCATCGGTCCCAAGCCCATCATGAACATCCCCGACTTGCTCCGTTACGAGCCCGGGCTCTCGGTGGACCTCATCGGTTCCTTATGTGTGCCCATCGGTGAGTACGACAACACCTCGCCGCTGAACATCGGGCAGAACCGCTGGTACGGACGTTTGGGTCTGCCGGTGGTGTGGCAGCTCGGCGCCTGGGTGCCCGGCCGGCGCACCACCCTCGAACTGCTGCCCGCCGTGTGGGTCTTCGGCGACAACACCGACTACGTGGGCAAGACCATGAGCACCGATCCCATGGTGCAGGTGGAGGGCCACCTGACGCGCGACCTGATGGAGAAGCTGTGGGCCTCGCTGGACGTCGTGTCCTACTCGGGCGGCAAGGCCACCGTGGATGGGGTGGAAGGCTCCGCGCTCAGCAACGTGGGCTGCGGTGGAACGCTCGGCTACCAGGTGAACCCGAACATGCAGTTCCTCGTCTCCTACTGCTCCACCGTGAACGACAACGATGCTGAGGACCTGAAGCTGGACAGCTTCCGCTTCTCCCTCATCTTCGGATGGCACAAGCTGGTGGAGGGCATGCGGCGCCTGGGGGATTGACCGCATCACTGACCCGCAGTGGCCTTGTCCTTTCGCGACCGGCCACCTACCTGACCAACGACCACAACCATGAACACCCTGCTTTTCCGGACCGCGCTGAGCGCCTCCTTCGTCGCCCTTGGGCTGTTGGCCCATGCCCAGGAGATCGACAAGACCAAGCTGGCCCTGGACGTGTCCGCCGCCAACGAGGCCAACAACGCCAAGCTGAAGGCCTACATCTGGAAGCTGAAGCTCGACGGTTACGTGAACAAGGAGCTGAAGGTGACGACGCTCACCGAGATGAAGTTCGATGCCACCGGCAAGCTGGTGGCCACCCCCATCGACCAGAAGACCACCGTGAAGGCCAAGCCAGGGATCCGCGGCAGCATGCAGAAGAGCGCTGCGCAGGACAACGCTGAGTACATGCAGAAGGCCGCGGACGTGATGGGCCAGTACGCCTACATGAGCAAGGGCCAGCTGGTGGACTTCTTCGACAAGGCCATGGTGACCAGCGATGGCAAGGTGATCGTGGCCACGGGGAAGAACGTGCTCCAGCCGGGTGATGAGCTCACCATCCTGATCGACCCGGCCACCGACCTCTTCATCCGCAAGACCTTCAAGGCCAAGAGCGGAGACGACCCCATCGAGGGCACGGTGGACTACGCCACCTTCACCACCACCGGCATCAACCATGTGGCCAAGTGCTACCTGATGATGCCCGCCAAGGCCATGCAGGTGAACACCGAGAACATCGACTACACGCAGCGGGTGGAGTAAGCCTTTTGTGTAGCGTACAAGGCCTGCTGGGTACTGGGAAGAACCAGATCCGGATCGTGCATCGTGCGGTGCTGAGCGCACAGCGTTGCGGCATCTACCTCCTTCGCCACGGCACGCATCGCTGACGCTGCCAGCGCGGTGAACGGCAGGGCAGCACACCCGACAATGGCATGAGCCATGTGGGCGTTCGGTATGCGATGGATGCCTCCTGATCTCAGCCGGTGCGGATCGTTCGGTTGAACGGTACCCGCTCACTTCTTGCCGTTTGTACATCTTCGCATTCGGATCCGTTATCGATCCCGGCCTACCCATGGAAAGCGCTCTTCGCTCGTCCGCACTTGTACTTTGCCTGCAGCTGCTTTCAGCCTGTAGCACGCCCCGACCGAACGAGGGTGGAGCGACCGCGGCCGCGGTCGAGAAGACCGCCACGGAGAAGAGCGCTGAGCAGGGCTCTCGGCCGAACATCATCTACATCCTGGCGGATGACCTCGGGAACAAGGATGTCGGCTTCCATGGGTCGGATGTCCTTACCCCGCACCTGGACAAGCTGGCCGCGGACGGTGCGCGCTTGGAACAGTTCCACACCCAGCCGATGTGCACCCCGACGCGGGCCGCGCTGCTCACCGGACGGTATCCCTACCGATACGGCTTGCAAACGTTCGTCATCCCATCATCGGGCGCCTACGGGCTGGATACCACGGAGCGGACCTTGCCACAGGTCCTGAAGGATGCGGGCTACGCCACCGCGATCGTGGGCAAGTGGCACCTGGGCCACGCGAACCCCGCCTACTGGCCCATGCAGCGGGGCTTCGACAGCCACTACGGGCCGCTGATCGGCGAACTGGACTACTTCACGCACGAGCAGCACGGCGTGGTGGACTGGTACGACCACAATGAGCGCAAGGTGGAGCGCGGCTACACCACCACCCTGTTGGGGCAGCGCGCCGTGCAGCTCATCGAAGCGCACGATCAAGCGAAGCCGCTCTTCCTTTACCTCACCTTCAACGCACCGCACACGCCCTACCAGGCACCCCAAGAGTACCTGGACCGGTACGCGCGGATCACCGATCCCGCGCGCCGTGCGTATGCGGCCAGCATCACCGCCATGGACGACCAGGTGGGGGCGGTGCTCGAAGCGCTGGAGCGCCGTGGCATGCGCAACAACACCCTCATCGTGTTCCACAGCGACAATGGCGGCACGACCAACGCGATGTTCGCCGGCGAGGGCGACATGTCCAGGACGAAGATCCCCTGCGACAACAGCCCGTACCGCGATGGCAAGGGCACCTTCTATGAAGGCGGCACGCGCGTGTGCGGTCTGCTGAACTGGCCCGGCCATATCAAGCCTGGAACGGTAGTGGACGAACTGGTGCACGTGGTGGACATGCTTCCCACGCTGGCGTCCCTGGCCGGAGCCTCCACCGATGGGTGCAAGCCGCTCGATGGCATCGATGTGTGGCCCACGTTGAAGGACAACGCGCCCTCGCCGCGCACGGAGATGGTCTACAACATCGATCCCTTCCGTGCCGCGATCCGCATGGGGGAGTGGAAGCTGATCTGGCGCACCCTGCTGCCTTCCGCCGCCGAGCTGTACCACATCACCGAGGATCTGGCGGAGCAGCATGATCTGGCGGCCGCGCAGCCCGAGCGCGTGGCGCAGATGAAGGCCCGCATCGATAGCCTGGCGAAGGAAGGCGCGCAGTCCCTCTGGCTGGCCACCCAGTTCAAGGCGATCCAACCCGGCCTGCATGCGCCGCCCGTGATGCCTTCCGAAGCCACCTTCTATGCCGGGGATGAACCCTGAGCCTGGTCCGGCCGCATGGCCAGGTGACCATGCTTGACCAAGCAGGATCACGTATTCCCCCGCCCCACGCTCACCGTCCAGCAGCTATAAGCGCATCATCCCAAAGGCCTACCTTCACAACGGCAACAACACCCCATGCGCATCCCTTCCCTCACTCCCGCCGCTGTTCTGCTCTCCACATTCCTTGCCGGCTGTGGCGCCCCACAGGACAAGCCCGCCGGAGAGGCACCGGCCATCGCCCAGGCGGGTGAGCTGGACCGTACCGTGCTCCCCATCCACGAGCCGGCCGCGCCCAGCATCACGGAGTTGGACGCGCGCAACGCGAAGGCCCCCGAACGCTTCCAGGTGACCCCGCCCAAGGGCGCGCCCAACGTGCTGGTGGTATTGATCGATGACATCGGCTTCGGGCACAGCAGCGCCTTCGGCGGCCCCATCCACATGCCCACATTGGAAAGGCTCGCGGCGAACGGACTGAAGTACAACCGCTTCCACACCACGGCGCTGTGCAGCCCCACGCGCACGGCCATTCTCACCGGCTACAACCACCACAGCAACAACGCTGGCGCCATCATGGAGGTGGCCACCGCCTTCCCCGGCAACACCGGCATCCGCCCGCAGAGCATCACCCCCATGGCCGAAGTGCTCCGCCTGAACGGCTACAGCACCGCCGCCTTCGGCAAGTACCACGAGACACCGCCCTGGGAGGGCTCCGTGTCGGGCCCGTACGACCGCTGGCCCACCCACAGCGGCTTCGACAAGTTCTACGGCTTCATCGGCGGGGAGACCAACCAGTGGCACCCCATGGTGTACGATGGCACCACCCGCGTGTATCCCGATGTGGATGCGCCCGGCTACCACTTCACGAACGACATGACCGACCAGGCCCTCGCGTGGATGAACACCCAGCAGAGCCTTACGCCCGACAAGCCCTTCATGATGTACTTCGCCACCGGCGCCACCCACGCGCCGCACCATGCGCCCAAGGAGTATGTGGAGAAGTACAAGGGCAAGTTCGCGCAAGGCTGGGACAAGCTTCGCGAGGAAACGCTCGCCCGGCAGAAGGCCCTCGGTGTGGTGCCCGCCAACACCGTGCTCGCCCCCAAGCCCGCGGACATCAAGGATTGGGACAAGCTCACCGCGGATGAGAAGCGCCTCTTCGAACGCCAGATGGAAGTGTTCGCCGGTTTCGGGGAGCACACCGATGCCCAGGTGGGCCGCCTGATCGACGCCCTGGAGGCCCGTGGCGAACTGGACAACACCCTCATCTTCTACATCGTGGGCGACAACGGCTCCAGCGCCGAGGGTGGCATGATCGGCATGTTCAACGAGAACACCTACTTCAACGGCGTGCAGGAAACGCTCGACATGCAGCTGGGCAAGCTCGATGAGCTGGGCACCGAGCACACCTACAACCACTTCGCCGCCGGCTGGGCCGTGGCGGGCAACACGCCCTTCACCTGGACCAAGCAGGTGGCCAGCAACTTCGGTGGCACCCGCAACGGCATGGTGATGCACTGGCCCCAAGGCATCAAGGCCAAGGGCGAGGTGCGCAGCCAGTTCCACCACGTGATCGACGTGGCGCCCACGGTCTACGCTGCGGTCGGCGTGCCGGCTCCGCGCATGGTGAACGGCGTCGAGCAACGTCCCATCGAGGGCATCGCCATGAACTACAGCTTCGATGATGCGAAGGCGGCTGATGCGCGCAAGACGCAGTATTTCGAGATGATCGGCAACCGCGCCATCTACCACGACGGCTGGTTCGCCGGCACCATCCACAAGGCGCCCTGGGAGGCCGCACCGCGCCGTCCGCTCACCGAGGACGTGTGGGAGCTCTACAACGTGAACGAGGATTTCAGCCAGGCCAACGACCTCGCCGCCAAGGAGCCCGCCAAGCTCGAGGAGCTGAAGAAGAAGTTCATGGAGGAGGCCGTGAAGTACCACGTGCTCCCCATCGACGACCGCAGCATCGAGCGCTTCGATCCCGTGATCGCAGGCCGCCCCGACCTGATGAACGGGCGCACCAAGCTCGTGCTCTACGCCGGGGCCAAGGGCATGCCGGAGAACGCCTTCATCAACGTGAAGAACACCTCCTTGAAGTACACCGCCGAGGTGGAGGTGCCCGCCAAGGCCAGCGGCGTGATCCTCGCGCAGGGCGGCGACTTCGGGGGCTGGAGCTTCTACATGCTCGACGGCGACCTCTACTACACCTACAACTGGGTGGGCCTGGAGTTCTACACCGTGAAGAGCACCGCCAAGGTGGCCCCAGGCAAGCACACCCTGGTCATGGATTTCGCCTACGAAGGCGGCCGTGGCGGCGGCGGCATGGCCACCTTGCTCATGGACGGACAGAAGATCGGTGAGGGCAAGATCGCGAAGACCAACAGCAACACCTTCGGCATCGACGAGAGCGCCGATGTGGGCACGGACGAGAACACACCCGTGACGCTCGCTTACAGGAAGCGCGAGGTTTTCACTGGCCGCATCGGCAGCGTGACGGTGGAGACCTTCCCGGCCTCGGCGAAGAAGTGACCGTCCGATGAGGCACGTGCTCAGGGCGGCCATCCTGCTCATCGGCCTGGTGCTGGTGCTCGATGCCTTGGTGCTGGTGGGCCGCGGCCTCTGGTACACGTATGAGGCCTACCATGACCTGCTCATGCGGCCCGACATGGAACGGCCGCTGCTTCCCGCCCTTGAGGCGGTGGACATGTTCTTCATGGCCCTGGCCTTCTTCATCGTGGCGGTGGGACTTGTGCAGCTGTTCGTGGGCGACCTGCCCTTCCTGAAGGACGTGTCGCTGGCCTGGATGCGCGTGGACAATTACGCCCAGCTCAAGCTGCTCCTGTGGGACACCTTCCTGGTGATGCTGCTGGTGTTCTTCATCACCCGGCTCTTCTCCTCCGATGCGCTCGGATGGGAGGCACTGGTTCTCCCCGCGATCATCCTCATGCTTACGGTGAGCTCCTTCCTGCTGAAGAAAGGGAAGCACTGAGCGGGGAAGCGGGGCCTCAGTTCCTGCGGTGCAGGTAGGGCCAGCTCTGCGCAGGGCTCAGCGTGGTGCACTGCAGTTCGCCTGCGCCATCGGCCCATTCAAGCACCACCACCGGATCCTCCCCGCGCGTGCGCCGGAGGATGACCACGGCCTCCTGCGCATCCTTGCGAACGCGCTTGCGCGAGGGTGCTGCGGGTCGTTGCCTGGACCGTAACATGCCATCAAGGTAAAGCACGGAGCCCGATCGGCCAACACCGCCGGCCACATTGTACCGGATCCGGACCGATCAATTCCGCGACGGGGCAGGCAGGCTTTCCAGCAGGACCCGGCGGGCGGCCTCCTCGCCGTCGATCACCTGCACGGGCACCTCACTGGGGTAATAGGCGTAGTAGAGCTGCACGAGGCTACGCGCCATGCTCGACCCCACGGCCCAGGTGATGCTCCGCGTCAGGTCCTGCAAGCCACCGGCACAATGGTCCTTCAACATCACACCCATGTCGAAGTCGAGCTGCTCGGGGGTGATGAAGAGCACATGGTGCTGATGCGAGCCGAAGTGCGCGCGGCGCGCCGCCAGCACCTCGTTGACGGTGTCGGCGGTAAGGGTGTGGCCGGGCTTGAAGCGCACCTCCACCACATCGGGGCGGGCGCTTTCCAGTACGGCACCGGGCAGGTCGATCAAGCGTGTCATGGAGCAGGTCCCTTCGAACGGGGCGCGAAAATAGTATGCATGCAGACCAATTCGCTCCGGCCCCGTCGGTCCCGCTGTTCGTCCCGTTCCGCGGCCACTCCGAAGCACACCCCCCGAGGGGTACCTTTCGGGCCCGATCACGTTGTCGGCCGCGCACCTTGCTCTGATCGGGAGCGTGGTCTCCACTGAAGCCGGCAACGGGTCGTCCCATCCGACCGGACGTGGAGCGCACGCATGATGCACTGATCCTGGGCCGCGGCATCGCGGGCGCGGTGCTTGCCGAGGAACTGCGATCGCGCGGTCTGCGTGTGCACGTGTTCGATGCACCCCGCAGCGGTCGCGCCAGCCGGGTGGCCGCCGGGGTGGTGAACCCTGTGGTGCTGCGGCGCGACGTACCGAGCTGGCGCGCCGGCGACCTGCTCCCGCTGGCCGAGCGTACCTACGAGAGGCTGGGCGCGCACTTTGGCCGGCGCGTGTGGCATCCCACCCAGCTGGTGAAGCTCTTCCCCACGCCGAAGGAAGCGGAGCAATGGCACCGGGCCATGCGGGATCCGGAGATCGCACCCTTCATCGATCGGCGCGCGCAACCGGAGGTGGAGTCGGCACCCGTGCATGCGCCCTGCGGCCATGGCACCGTGACGCGCGCCGCCTGGCTCGACATCCCCATGCTGTTGGACGCCCAGGCCGACTCCCTGCTGGAGGAGGATGCGCTCACGGAGCGTGTGGTGGAGGACGCCGACATCGTGCGGACCGATGACGGCGTGCGCATCGGAGCGGTGAAGGCCCCCCTGCTCATCCGCTGCAGCGGCGCCTTCGATCACGTCCAGGGCCTCGTGCCCGTGAAAGGCGAGGGGCTCACGGTGCGGATCCAGGGCCTGCGCATCACGCGCATGGTGCACCGCGGCGTCTTCCTGCTGCCCACACCGAGGCTGGGCAACGAGGTGTACCGCGTGGGCGCCACCTTCAAGTGGGAGGATGTGTGGGCCGGAGCCACCGGGGAGGCACGCTCCTGGTTGGTGGAGAAGGTGGCACGCATGACCAGCGCACGGGTGGAGGTGCTCGACCAGTGGAGCGGCGTGCGTCCCGCCTCCAAGGACCGCCGTCCGATCCTGGGCCGCACGGGGCCGCACGAGGCCGTCCTCAACGGACTTGGCTCGCGGGGTGTGCTGCTGGCCCCCTGGTGCGCGCAGCACCTGGCCGCACATCTGTTCGATGGCGCGCTGCTCGACCCCGAGGTGGACGTGGACCGTGCAGCCTTGCGATCGAACGCGCAGGATGCCCAAGGGGTACAGGACTGAACCATGCACCAACGCCCGGACGTACGGCGTTCACCGCTGGGCACCACCTTTGCAACAGCCGCTTCCGCATGCGCACGTTCATCGCTCTCCTGGCCTCCGTTCTGGTCGTCGTCGGTCTTGCCGCCCAACGATCGGGCTGGCAGAAGAAGAAGGTCACGCAGCGGTCAAGCGACCCTTGGGTGCGCGTCGACTCGTTGCGGAAGGAAGGGTTGTACGACAGCGCCCTGAAGCTCACCGAGGCCATCGGGGCGGAGGCCGAGGCCACAGGCGACTGGCGGAACGAGTTCCGGTCGCTGGCCATGCAAGGGATCTTCCGTGAGGAGCTGGGCCATGCGCCCGACAGCATCCTCCGGCGGATCGAGGCCCGGATCGCACGTTCCGCACCGTCCCAGTTCCCGCTTCCCCAGTTGCTGCACAGCAAGCTTGCGGGCCTGTACTGGGACACGTACAGCAACGACCGGTGGCGGATCATGGAGCGCACCGAGCTTGCGGAAACACCGGACAGTGCCGACCGCGCCACCTGGGACCAGCGGACGTATATGGCCCGGGTGATCGGGCACTTCCGCGCCTCGCTGGAGCCGGCGGACAGCCTGTGGGCCTTTCCCGCGCAAGGTCTTGGTGCGCTGCTCGATGTGGATGCGAAGGGGCTGGCCTACCGCCCCACCCTGTTCGACCTGTTGGCGCACCGCGCCTTGCAGGTCTTCAGCAACAGCGAGACACGCCTTGCCGAACCGGCCTGGCATTTCCAACTGGATGACCCACGGGCATTCGCGCTCTTCGAGGACTTCGCCGCGCGCACCTTCACGCACCGCGACAGCACCAGCTGGGAGTTCCAGGCGCTCCGCCTGTACCAGCAGCTCACCCGCGCTCACCTGAGCGACGGCGCGCCCGATGCGCTCGTGGACCTGGAGCTCGAGCGCTTGCGCTACGTCCAAGCGCACAGCACACATCCCCGCAAGGACAGCCTGCACCTCGGTGCCCTGGAGCTGCTGCGCTCGCGCGTGCCGAGGGACAGTTGCTGGGCCGAAGTGACCGTGGCGCTCGCGCAATGGCACCGTGGTCAGGCCTCGAAGTACGATCGTCTCGCAGGCGATGCCTGGAGGAGCGAGAACGGCACGGCCCTTCGCCTGTGCGAGGAGGCCATCACCCGCTTTCCCAAGAGCACCGGTGCCGTGAACGCGCGGCGCCTGAAGGCTGAGCTGCAGCAGCCTTCCCTGGAGCTGCACGCCGAAGAGGTGGTGCTGCCCGACAAGGCCTTCCGCATCGCGGCCGACCTGGCGAACGTGAAGCAGGTCTGGTTGCGTGTGGTGAAGGGGAGCGACTGGGAGCGGTGGAACCCCGAGGGGGTGAAGCGCCTGCTGAAGCAACAGCCCGTGCTCGCATGGAGCACCTCCATTCCCGATGATGGGGATATGAACCAGCACCGGACGGAGCTGCCGGTGGATGGACTGCCGCCGGGTGCGTACACCCTGCTCGCCAGCAACAGCGCCAACTTCACCTACAAGCAGGACCTGGTCGCCACGGTGAGCTTCCGGGTCTCGAGGCTCAGCTGGACGCAGCGCCGCGTGGCCAAGGGCATCGAGGTGCTGGTGGTCGACCGTGGCGCGGGTTCGCCAGTGCAAGGCGCCACCGTCACCCTGCAGGCGCACCAGCGCACCAACAAGGGCTGGCAATGGACGCACATCATGCAGCGCACCACCGATGTGGACGGGATCGTGTTCTTCGGTCCGGGTGATTACAGCGGTGAATACCGCTTCGAGCTGAAGGCCATGGGCGAAGTGCTGACCACGGATGGCCGCCACCATTACGCAAGCGGTCCGCCCGCCGCGGAGCAGCCGCGCACCTTCCTTTTCACCGACCGCGCCATCTACCGACCGGGCCAGAACGTGCACTTCAAGGGGATCATCACCCTGCGGGCAGGCAAGGCCGTGAACGTGGTGCCGCAGCAACGCACCACCGTGCGCCTGTTCGACGTGAACGACCAGCTGGTGGACAGCGCCACGGTGACGACCGATGCGTTCGGCGCCTTCCACGGCATCTTCACGGCACCCCGCGGCACGCTCACCGGCCGCATGCGGCTCGAGGAGGAGCACGGCCAGGCATGGGTGAGCGTGGAGGAGTACAAGCGGCCCACCTTCGAGGTCGTCTTCGACCCGATGACCGCAACGCCCAAGCTCGGTGGCGACGCCACCGTGAGCGGTGTGGCGAAGAGCTACGCCGGCGTGCCGCTCGACGGCGCGAAGGTGCAATGGACCGTGACGCGCAATGCGCGCATGCCCTGGTGGTGCGGGCGGAATTGGCGCGGCTTCCCGGGTTGGGGCGCCAGTACCGAGGTCGCCAACGGCACGGCCACCACCGATGCGCAGGGCAGGTTCACCATCGCCTTCAAGGCCGAGGCCGACAACAGCGTGCCCCGTGCGGCGGATCCCACCTTCGACTTCAGCGTGTCGGCCACCGTCACCGACATCAACGGCGAGTCGCAGCCCGGCAGCACGGCACTGAGCGTGGGCCACCGCAGCATCGATCTGGAGATCGGCATCGGCGATGCGGTGGACCGCAGCACGGCCGATAGCGCGCTCTTCCGTGTGATGAACCTCAACGGCCAGGAGGTGGACCTTCCCTTCAGCCTGCGCATCGTGCGCCTGCTCGACCCGGAAGGTCGCCCCAAGCGGCCGCGGCGCTGGGAGCGGCCCGATCGCCATGTGCTGTCCCCGGCCGAGTTCGCCGAGCGCCTGCCCTACGATGTGTATGCGGACGAGGATGATCCAACGACATGGGACAGCGCCTACACCGTGCTCCGGATCGATACCGTGCGTGCCGGTGGTCGGCCGGTCGAGCTCGCCCGTGTTCGGAATTGGGTCGTGGCCACCTACCGCGTGGAGATGGAGGCGCTCGATGCCTCCGGTGAGCGGGTGAAGGCCAGCAAGGTCTTCACGCTCTACGACCCGGAGATCCAGGCCACAGGTTTCGAGAACGCGGCCTTCCATGTGCAGTCGCTGAAGACCGTGTGCGAGCCCGGCGAGAAGGCCGACCTCCTGCTGAGCTCGGAACTGCCCGAGGCGCATGTGCTGATGGAGGTGGAGCGCGCCGGGGCCATCGCCGTGCGCCGTTGGTTCACCCTGCGCAAGGCCCAACAGCGCGTGGAACTGCCGGTGCTCGAGGACGACCGCGGTGGCTTCACCGTGCACTTGTTCTGTGTGGAGCGCGGCACCCTGCACCAGGAGCAGGTGCGGGTGGATGTGCCATGGAGCAACAAGGACCTGCGGGTGGAGTGGATGAGCTTCCGCGACAAGCTGCTGCCCGGGGCCCAGGAGGAATGGCGGCTGCGCATCAGCGGACCGAAGGGCGAACAGGTGGCAGCGCAACTGCTCACCGCGATGTACGATGCTTCATTGGATGCCTTCGTGCCGCACGGGTGGTCGATGCCCATTTGGGGAAGCAACGGCACCGAGCGCCCTTGGGACCGCGCGGATGGCTTTGGTGCACGCGCCGGGAGCCCGCTTTGGTGGAACAACGACCTGCCTTGGGGCTACACGCGGACCTATCCCTCCGTGAAGTACCTGTGGTCGGATGGCGATGAAAGGATGTTCAGGAACTACCGCGGATATGCGGACGAGGCGGACATGCTCGAGGTCAGAGGGAATATCCGGACCGTTGAGTTCGCGGCGGCCGACGAGGTGATGGAAGAGAACGTGGAAGTCGGGAACGCGGATAGCACTTATGCCATTTCGCTGGCCGGACGAGGACTCAAGAATAAGCCAGAGGATGACGGCCGCGGCCAACAGCCAGTAGCCAGTGTCCAGCAGCCAATGCGCACCAACTTCAACGAGACGGCGTTCTTCTTCCTGGTGCTGCGCTTCACCCTGCCCGATGCGCTCACGCGGTGGAAGCTGCTGGGCCTCGCGCACACCACCGACCTGCGTACAGCGGAGTTCACCCGCACGGCCGTGGCGCAGAAGCCGCTCATGGTGGTGCCCAACCTGCCGCGCTTCGTACGCGCGGGCGACCGCATCACCCTCACGGCCAAGATCAACGCGCTGGAGCAGCGCATCGAGGGCCGCGCCACGCTCGCGCTCTTCGACCCCGTCACCAACGCCCCGCTCGACAAGGCCTTCGGGTTGAAGGTGCCGCAACAGGTCTTCGTGGCCGCGCCCGGCGAGAGCGGCGTGATGGAGTGGAGCGTGGTGGTGCCCGAGAACGTGGACGCGGTGGCCGTGCGCGTGGTGGCGCAGGGCGGTGGCGGTCCGGTGGGCGGCAGCACCGCGGCCGATGGCGAGGAGCGCGTGCTGCCCGTGCTCACCGACAAGCTGCTGGTGACCGAGAGCCTGCCGCTGGCCGTGAGCAAGGCCGGCACGAGGGCTTTCACCCTGGACAAGCTGAAGCGCTCCGGTAGCAGCAGCACCCTGCAGCACAAGTCCCTCACGCTCGAGTTCACCCCGAACCCCGCGTGGTACGCGGTGCAGGCGCTGCCCTACCTGATGGAGTTCCCGCACGAGTGCGCCGAGCAGACCTTCAGCCGCTACTACGCCAACCGCCTGGCCGCACACATCGTGGAAGAACGTCCTGCGATCAAACAGGTGTTCGACCAGTGGAAGAGCACGGCGAAGACCGGTGGTCCCGATGCGTTCGCCAGTGCCTTGGAGAAGAACCCGGAACTGAAGGGCATGGTGCTCGCTGAAACGCCGTGGGTGCTGGAGGGCCAGGACGAGCGCGCGCGCAAAGAGCGCATCGCCCTGCTCTTCGACCTGCAGCGGATGGCCGCGGAAGAGGCCACGGCCTTGAAGAAGCTGAAGGAGATGCAGCTGCCCAACGGCGCGTGGCCGTGGTGGACCGGCATGAGCGAGAGCGCGTGGATCACCGAGCACATCGTGACCGGGCTGGGTCACCTGGAGAAGCTGAACGCTGCGGATATCCGGGAGAACGGCGAGGCGAACGCGATGCTGAAGCGCGCCGTGCGCTGGATGGACCAGGACCTGGAGCGTCGCTACCGCGAATTGCGCAAGCACCTGACGGCAGAGGAGGAGAAAAGGTACCGCCCTGGATCGGACATCATCCACTGGTTGTATGCGCGCAGCTTCTTCACCCGCTGGCCCATCGACGGTGCCACGGCCACCGCGGCGAATTACTACCGCGACCGCCTCGCCGCCACCTGGCTCGACCACGGGCTGCAGGAGCAGGCGATGCTCGCCCTGATCTTCCAGCGCTTCACCATGCCGCAGGCGGCCCAAGTGATGAAGAGCCTGAAGGAGCGCGCCTCCGTGAACGAGGAGCTGGGCATGCACTGGCCGAACTTCAGCAGTGGATACGAATGGTGGAGCTTCCCCACGGAGACGCACGCACTGATGATCGAGGCCTTCCACGAGGTGACCCGCGATGCCGATGCCGTGAACGCCCTGCGGCAGTACCTGCTGAAGTTGAAACAGACCACGGACTGGAAGACCACCAAGGCCACGGCCGATGCCTGCTATGCCCTGTTGCTCACGGGCGACAACTGGTTGGAGGCGAAGGATGCACCGGTGATCACCGTGGGGGGCACCAAGGTGGACCCGAAGAACATGGAGCCGGGCACAGGCCGCTTCGAGCAGCATTGGAGCGCCACCGCAGTGAAGCCCGCCATGGGCGAGGTGCGTGTGACCACCGCGAAGGACGGCGTGCAATGGGGCGCCTTGCACTGGCAATACCTGGAGCGCATGGACAAGGTGACGCCCCATGAGAGCCCCTTCACTATCCGCAAACAAGTGTTGCTGACCGAGCGAAGCGATGAGGGTACAAGGCTGGTGGCATTGGATGGTCCGCGGCAGCTGAAAGTGGGCGACCAGGTCACCATCCGCATCGAGCTCCGCACCGACCGCCACCTGGACTTCGTGCACCTGAAGGACCTGCGCGCGGCCGGGCTGGAGCCCACGGAAGCGCTGAGCGGATACCGCTACCAAGGGGGCCTGGGCTACTACCAGAGCATCCGCGATGCGAGCATGGACCTCTTCTTCGACCGCATCGCCCCCGGCACCTACGTGTTCGAGTACGCCCTGCGCGTCACCCACGTCGGCGACTTCAGCAATGGCATCACCACCGCCATGTGCATGTATGCGCCGGAGTTCTCCTCACATAGCGAGGGAGTAAGGGTGAAGGTGGCGGAGTGAGCGAACGACCGTGCTACTTGTGGCCGACCTGGGGGCGGTCCGCGTCGTCCCTTTCCCTTCCCGTTCCGTTGGCTTCGCCTGCCGTCCTGTCGATCGTACTGGACGCGCGCGCGAGGCTTGGCTAATTTGCCGGCTTCGATCCCGATCCAACGCTCCGCATGTCCAACCGCTCCGCCCTTTTCGGCCTTGGCCTGCTCTCCGCCCTGGCCCTGAACGCCCAGAAAGAACGCACCGACCTGGTGCACGAGCTCCCCAACGGTCAGTACCGCATCGAGGTGGAGAGCACGATCCCCGTGGAGTTCCTGGGGGTGATCCAGCCCTTCGTGAAGTGGGACAGCACGCAGCATTTCCGCGATGAGCGCACACGCTCCAAGCATGGCCTGATCGGCCACAACGAGGAGCTCGAGGAGGCCATCGAGGGCCGCAGGGGCCACCCGGCGGTGGATCCCAACGCCCTGCCGCAGGGTGACGATCCCGCGTGGCAGCAGGCCGCTCCGTTGCACGGCTTCGACCGCGCGGTGGACCTGAGCGTGGAGGGCCAGGGCAACACCGGGGTCAGTCCGGCCGACCCCTGCCTGTCCGTGGGCCCCAACCACGTGATCCAGATGATCAACGGCAGCTCGGGCGCCTACTTCCGCATCTACGACAAGAACCTGGCGAGCCTGGGAGCCCAGACCTACCTGGACAACTTCGTCAACGCCATCGGCTCCATCACCACCTACAGCGGGTTGGGCGACCCCATCGTGCTGTATGACGCGCTGGCCGACCGGTGGGTGATGACCGAGTTCTCCTCCTCGGGCAACCGCATGATCGTGGCGGTGAGCGTGACGCCGAGCCCCACGGGCGCCTGGTACGCCTACAGCTACACGGCCACCAACTTCCCCGATTACCCGAAATACGGCGTGTGGAGCAACTGCTACGTGGTCACCACCAACGAGAACAGTCCGGCGATCTACGCCCTGCCACGCGCCAACATGCTGGCGGGCACCTCGGGCACGGCCGTGCGCTTCACCATCACTTCCCTTGCCTCCATCGGCTTCCAGGCCGCCACGCCCGTGCACTTCGGCGGCGGCACGCCCCCCCCGGCCGGCGCCCCTGCCATGTTCATGCGCATGGTGGACGACCTGTGGACGGCGGCCGCCGATGTGGACCGCCTGGAGCTCTGGACGATCAACTACAACGCGGGCACACCCTCCAGCAGCACCATCACCGGTCCCACGGCCATCCCCACGGCGGCCTTCGACAGCGACCTGTGCGGCTACACCACGCTCAACTGCATCACACAGCCCGGATCGCAGACCATGGACCCCATCCGCGAGGTGCTGATGAACCGCATTTGCTACCGCAATCTTGACGCGCTGGGCTATGAGGCCATCGTGGCCGCGCACTCGGTGGACCTGAACGCCAGCGACCGGGCCTGCCCGCGCTGGTACGAACTGCACCGCACCGGCGGGATCGCCAACCCCTGGAGCATTTACCAGCAGGGCACGTACAGCCCCGATGCCAACGACCGCTGGATGCCCACCGTGGCCATCAACAACAACGGCGACATCGGCCTGGTGTACAACATCGCGGGCACCACGGGCGGGAACGTGTACCCCAGCATCCGCTACACCGGGCGCTACCGCACCGACCCGCCGGGCCAGATGACCTTCGCCGAGACCACCATCGTTTCCGGCACGGCCTCCAACAACAGCAACCGTTACGGCGATTACAGCTCGCTCGATGTGGACCCCTCGGACGGCACCTCGTTCTACGGCACGGCCATGTACAACCCGGCCGCCAGCTGGAGCACGCGGATGTTCAAGTTCTCCTTCCCGGTGGTGGGCTGCACGGCGCCAACGGTGACCCAGAGCACCACCGACAACTGCGGCGCGGGCACGTTCAACCTCTCCGTCACCATCGGCAGCAACGGTGACGCACCCAACTACGACATCTACGCCTCGGTGAACGGCGGGGCCTTCACCTTCGTGAGCAACCAGGTGCCCGGCACCTATGCGGTGGGCACCTACGCCTTCGGCACCAACGTGATCCTGCAGGTGCGCCACACCGTGAACCCGGCGTGCAACCAGCAGCTGGCCAGCATCACCTCGGCCGGCACCAGCTGCTGCACCGCGCCCCTGGCCACGGTCACCGGCACCTGCATCGGGCTCACCAACTACGCGGTCACGGTGAACCTCACCTCCATGGGGAGCGCCACCAGCATCGCCATCCAGATCGACCCCGATGCAGGCGGGCCCCTCACGGCGAGCACCGTGCAGACGGTGACGGCGCCCGGCACCTACGGACCGTTCGGCAACTACACCAGCGGCTCGGCGATCAACGTGGTGCTGGTGCACAACCTGTACGCCCAGTGCAGCCTGGCCGTGAACAACTTCACCAAGAACTGCAACAGCCCGGGCGCGGGTTGCGGCGCCTTCAGCAGCAGCACCGTGGTGAACATCGTGGACAACACCACGGTGAACAGCACCATCGTGGTGCCCTCACAGAACGGGGCCACCCTCACCGACCTCAACGTGTACGTGAACATCACGCACACCTACTGCAGTGACCTGCGCCTCACCCTCACAAGCCCGCAGGGAACGGCCGTTGCCCTGATCAACACGGGGCTCTGCACCAGCAACGACAACATCGTGGTGGAGTTCGACCAGACCGGCACCAACGGTGCGGTGGGCACCATCTGTCCGCTCAACAACCTCTTCGTCATTCCCGCCGCCTCGCTGGCAGGCTTCAACGGACAGCTGTTCCAAGGCACCTGGACGCTCGCGGTGCAGGACGTGGCCACGCAGGACGTGGGCACGTTGAACAGCTGGTGCCTGATCCCCACCTTGCAACAGCCCAGTGTGCGCGTATCGCCCAAGGTCTTCCTGGAAGGGCCCTACGTGAGCGGCACCGGGCTGATGGGTGATGCGCTCCGTGCCGCAAGCCTCATCCCCACGGCGGAGCCTTACACCGCGCTCGGTTATCCGAACGCCGGTGGCGGTGGCGGGGAAACAGCGAATGCGAGCGTGTTCACGGCCACGGGCAACAATGCCATCGTGGACTGGGTTGTGGTGGAGCTGCGCAACTCGTCCAACAGCGCCCAGGTCCTGGCCTCGCGGTGCGCCCTCCTCCAGCGTGATGGGGATGTGGTGGACGTGGACGGCACCTCGGCGGTGCTCTTCAGCAACCGTGCGCCCGGCAGCTACTACGTGGCGGTCCGCCACCGCAATCACCTCGGCGTGATGACCGCCGCGACCGTGTCGCTGACCACCACCACCACCACCGTGGACCTTACGCTCACCGCCACCGCGGTGTACGGCACGGAGCCCCGCAAGACGGTGGGCACGGTGCAGGTGCTGTGGGCCGGCGATGTCACCTTCGACCACACGGTGAAGTACACCGGGGCCAGCAACGACCGCGACCCCATCCTCACCCGCATCGGCGGCACGGTGCCCACCGCCACGGCCACCGGCTATTTCAGCGAGGACGTGACACTGAGCGGCGTGGTCCAGTACACCGGCTCGGGCAACGACCGCGATCCCATCCTGGTGAACATCGGGGGGGTAACGCCCACGGTGATCCGGGTGGAGCAACTGCCTTGACAGCCCTTGGTTGAAAGCAAGGCGGGCGGACCTTTCACGAAAGGGTCCGCCCGCCGCATTTTCGCAGCATGCGACGCTTGCTGATACCGGCCTTCGCGGCCATGGTGCTCTCCTCCTGTCAGGGGGGGGGAGGAAAGGAGGAGGCGGGGTCCGGGCAGGACAGTGCGACCGTGGCCCGGTCCGCGGGCGTGACCGTCGACCTTGCGCCCCACGGCCTTCCCCTGGTGCTCCAAGCCCCGGACAGCCAGCTCACGGGCGGTGCGGGCCCCCGTGTGGTGTGGAAGGACCAGATCGGGTTGCTCGAGGTGCGGGCCGGCGAACATTTCGGCCTCACCATCATCGAGGAGCCCGGCGACATCGCCCGCAAGAAGGCCGATCTTGACCGCGACCTGTTGCGCAAGAACACCATCCTCCAGGAAACGCCCGACCTGCTCGTGTACCGGAGCGAGTTCCCCGACGACCCCGCCTTGGTGTACATCCGCTTCCACCAGCTGGTTCACGCGGGCGACAGGCATTTCGTGGTGGAGGACATCCCCGAGCTCCGGTTCAACGAGCAGGACGTGCAACGCATGGTCGTGGCCATCACCGTGAAACAGCCCGGCTGATGCGCTTCTGCTCCATCCTGCTCTTGCTGCTGGTGCCCGCGCTGCTCCATGCCCAGGCCGATGGCGTGTGGCTGGACAGCCTGCAAGCCTATTGGGACCGGCTGGAGGCCGAGTTCCGCGACCCGGCCCAGAGTCCCTTGGAACCCCGGGACAGGGCGCATTTCACCGGGTTGGAGCGCTTCGCCCCCGACCCTCGGTTCAGGGTGCAGGCCCGCTTCATCGCCGAACCGGGCAAGGCCTTCGCCATGCGCACCACCACCGATCGCAGACCCGTGTACGAGCCCGTGGGCAGGCTGAGCTTCGAGTTGGAGGGCAAGTCGCTGGCCCTCAGTGTTTACCGGAATGAAGAGCTCAGCCAGGACCCCGCCTATGCCAACTACCTGTTCGTGCCCTTCACCGACCTCACGAACGGGGAAAGCACGTACGGCGCGGGCCGCTATCTGGACCTGCAAGGCCCCTTGGCCGAAGTGGTCGAGCTCGATCTCAACAAGGCCTACAACCCTTACTGCGCCTACAACAACCGCTACTCGTGCCCCATCCCGCCGGCCGAGAACCACCTGCCCGTGGCCGTGGAAGCGGGGGTGAAGGCCACGCCCCACTAGCCGGATCTGCGTTCGGGGACCAGCCGGGAACCTTCGCCGCCCAAGGCCGTATACCGGTCGACGGAACGTGGATTAGCGCACCCGGATGATTATCATTGTAGCTGCGTAAGCCAAGTCCGGAACCCGATGCGACACTTCATCCTCCTGCTCGCCACAGCGCTGAGCCTGCCCTCGTGGGCCGGTGTCATTGTGCTGGAAGGCAACTACCAGGGCAAGAACCTGTTCGTGCAGAACCCCTTCTCCGAAGCGGGGGTCGGCTTCTGCGTGTACGAGGTGACCGTCAATGACCAGGTGGCCACCGACGAGATCAACTCCAGCGCGTTCGAGATCGACCTGGGCAACTTCGGCCTCAAGATCGGCGCCCCCATCGTGGTGAAGATCAAGCACAAGGACGGCTGCACCCCCGTGGTGCTCAACGCCGAGGTGCTCAAGCCCAAGAGCACCTTCGATGTGGTGAAACAGGAGATCCGTTCGGACCGCACTTATGTGTGGACCACCAACAACGAGACCGGCGAGCTGCCCTTCATCGTGGAGCAGAAGCGCTGGAACAAGTGGGTGAAGGTGGGCGAGGTGATGGGCGCCGGCACCCCCGGAGAGCACACCTACGAGTTCCGGATCACCCCGCACAGCGGCGAGAACACCTTCCGCGTGCGCCAGACCGACCTTACCAAGAAGTCGCGCATGGGCCAGAACGTCACCTACACCGACCCCTCGGTGGCGGTGGTCACCTGGGGTCCGCCCAAGGTGAAGGACGTGATCACCTTCAGCGCCCCCACCCTGTACGAGGTGTACGATCAGTACGGCAACATCGTGAAGCGCGGCTACGCCAACACGCTCGATGTGACCAACCTTAAGAAGGACCTCTACTACCTCAATTATGACAACAAGATGGGCGAGACCTTCATCAAGAAGTGACCGCACCGACCCGAGCTTGAAAGCCTCCCGGCAATGGGGGGCTTTCTTCGTATCGGATCCACCGCAACGGCGCAACGAGCGCAATGCTGAGCCTAACAACTGAGCGTTCGCGTTCCGTAGCGTCCGTTGGGCCGTTGCGGTGAGCCCTCTGCGTCGGAGCTTGTCCTGAGGAACGAAGGACGCCTCTGCGGCCCATCTTTGCCTCCATGATACGCATTGAACACCTGGGCATTGCCGTGAAGGACCTGAGCGCCGCCGAAGAGACCTACACGAAGCTGCTGGGCGTGGCGCCCTACAAGCGCGAGGCGGTGGAGAGCGAAGGGGTGGTCACCAGCTTCTTCCAGGTGGGACCGAACAAGATCGAGCTGCTCGAGAGCACCCGGCCCGACGGGCCCATCGCCAAGGCCATCGAGAAGCGCGGCGAGGGCATCCACCACGTGGCCTTCGAAGTGGCCGACATCCGGGCCGAGATGGCGCGGCTGAAGGCCGAGGGCTTCCAGCTGCTGAACGAGGAGCCGAAGCGCGGGGCCGACAACAAGCTGGTCTGCTTCATCCACCCGAAGAACGCCAACGGGGTGCTGGTGGAGCTGACGCAGGAGATGCGCTGATGGCCACCCGCAAGGAGACCGCCGCATTCATCCTTGAGCAGCTGGGCCTGCCCGACCGCTTCAGCGTGAAGGCCATGTTCGGCGAGTTCGCCTTGTACGCGGATGGCAAGCCCGTGGCCTTCATCTGCGACGACCAGCTCTTCGTGAAGATCATGCCGGAGAGCGCCGCCCTGGAAGGCCGTTGTGAACGGGCACCGGCCTACCCCGGTTCCAAGGACTACTACCTGGTCCCGGAGCACCTGATCACCGGCGACAGCAAGCTGGCCGGCATGCTTCTGCGGGTCGGGGAGGCCCTGCCTTTGCCCAAGGCGAAGGGGTCGAGGAAGCGGGGCTGAAGGACCTAGCCCAACAGCCCCAGCCGCGCCACCAGCCCCCGTACATCCTCGTTGGCCAGCTCCAGGTGCTCGGCGTGCAGGCCTGCGTCGCGGGCGCCCACCACGTGCTGGATGCTGTCGTCGATGAAGAGGGTGCGCTCCGGGGCGGCGCCGTGCTGCGCGAGGGCGAAGTGGAAGGCGTCCGCATCGGGCTTGCGGCGCCCGATCTCGCAGCTGTAGTAGGCCCCTTGGAACAGGCTCTTGAAGTCGGCGATGCCGTTCTCGCGGGCGATGATGGCCTCGAAGGCGGGCACGTGGATGGCGTTGGTGTTGCTGAGCAGCAGCAGGCGGTAGCGTTGCCCCAGGGCCTTCACCAGGTCGATGCGGGCGGGCGGGATGGAGCCGAGCATGGCGTTCCAGCAGGCGTCGATCTCGCGGTCGGTGAGGTCGGGGCGGAACAGCGCGCGCACCCCGTCCCGGAACTCCGCCGGGCTGATGGCGCCCACCTCGAAGCGGTCGAACAGCGGGGTCTGCCTCGCCTTGCTGAACTGCGCGTCGAAGTCCGCGAAGCCGAGCGCGTGGAAGGCGCGGGCCGTGCGCTGGTAGTCCACGTCGATGAGCACGCCGCCCAGGTCGAGCAGCAGGGTGTCGATGGTCTTCATTCCGGGCCGCGAAACTACCGGGGGGCGGCTACTTTTGGCGCGATCGGGCCTATAGCTCAGCGGTCAGAGCAGGGGACTCATAATCCCTTGGTCGCAGGTTCAAATCCTGCTGGGCCCACCTTCGTCCGCCGAAGCAGAAGCGAAGGCGGAGTTGTATTTCGGCGGACTGCGGTGGGCGAAGCCCACGTCAACCGGGTCAGGCGGCAGGGGCGGGCGCAGGTGCCAGGAGCCCTCCGCTCAATACGGGTTCACCGCCAGCACCTTCATGTGCAGGTCGTCCAGCAGGAAGCGGGCGTCGCGGTGCTGGTTCCACACATAGAACTTCAGCTTGTCGCCGGGCTCCAGCGGTGGCACCGGGATGCGGTATTCGATGTGCTCCCAGGTGCCGTCCTTCGTGCCGGGCAGCGGGTTCATGCGGAAGGGGTCGTAGAACGCGAAGGAGCCGTCGGGCCGCTCGATGCTGGTGACGCATTGCGCGCTGTGGCTGTCGCGGGCCTTCGCCTCGTAGCGTTCCATGGACACCTCCAGGTAGAGCCATTGGCCCGTGGGCAGCTGGGCCGCGGTGGCCTCGAAGGTGCGGCCGAACTCGATGGCGGGCGTGAACACGCACACATGGTGCGGGCTCCGCGCTTCGGGCCGCACCTCCACGGTGCCGCCGTGCCACCAGCGCCTGTCGGTCTCCAGGTCGTCGCGCTCCTCGAGCACCACACGCATGCCGTTGGGGTTGTAAGGCGGGGCCTGGTGGTTACCGCCCAGCGCATCCTCGTAAGGCTTGCCGAAGCGCAGGAAGGTGGCCGCGTACTTGTGGCGGTCCATGCTCTCGTGGTGGATGATCTTCAGGTGGTACTGCGTGAACTGCACCAGGTGCAACGCGATGCAACCGGCCATGAACACCCGCGCCAAGCCCCACTTCCGCCCGCTCCAGCCTTGCAGCACCAGGGCGAGCGGCAGCACCAGCACGGGGTAGTGGTCGATGAACACGCGGCTGCCGAAGCCGCTGCCGTAGTACCAGATCCACCAGGCGCTGATCAGGTACACGTTCACCGCCCAATAGGCCAGCGCGCTCAAGGCGCGGATGCGGTCGCGCCACCAGAGCAGCACCACGGCCGCCGCGCAACCCAGGAAAAAGGGTGTCCACAGGAAGAGCCCGCGCCGGAAGCCGAAGAGCACCTTGAACACCTCGGGCCGGTCCCAATGGAAGCCTTCGCCCCGGTAGCCCCACTCGATCCAGTGACCGGTCTGTGCGTGCCACCACAACGGTTGGATGAAGAGCACGGCGAGGCCCGCCAGCAGCGCCACCACCAGCGTTGCACGTGCGGTGGGCACCGCCCGCAGGGTGGGCACGGTGTCACGGCCCAGCACGATAGGCACGGCCAGCAGCACGGTGGCGTTCACCGGCCGGATGAGCCCGATGAGCGCGGTGACCAGGGCCAAGGGCACGAGCCAGCGCCGGTCGTCCCCGTCGCCGAGCTTTCGCACGAGCAGGAGGAACGCGCTCACGCAGCAGAAGGTGAAGACATGGGTCCAGGCGGGCTGCTGGCTGGCGTACTGCAGCAAGGTGGTGCCGAGGCCCAGGGAGAGGATGAGCCAGGCGATGACCGCATCGCGCACGCCCATCCGCGCGAGCAGGGCGCGCAGCATCAGCAGGCCGAGCAGCAGGTACACCCACACGCCCACGCTCACGGCCTTGTACTCGTAGGCGCTGTGGCCGTCCCTGGGGGCGCCCTCGTCGAGCAGGGCGAGCCCATGCCCCACGGCCCACCAGGGCAGCATCATCACCGAGGCCCCGCAGAAGTACTTGTTCAGGGTCCCGTCGGGGGTCTCGTGGATGAACTCATGCACGAAGGGCTCGTGCCCCAGGTCGTGGCGGATGAAGGTGGCCGTGAGGTAGCCGTAGTAGCCCTTGGCATCGCTGCGCACGATCTCCTTCCAGCCCTTGCCATCGGCGCCCCGCCAGAGCCACAGCACGGCCAGCAGGGCGGTGGCGGTCACCACCACGGCGATGGCGGGGGTGCTGGTGCGGAGGGGCCTCATGCGCTGCGAAGGTGCATCGGCGGCGCCGAACCTGTCGCTGCGCAGCCACGGAGCCACAAAGGGCGGCGGGTTATCTTGCGGCACATGCGGAAGGTCATCGTCACGGGCGGGGCTGGATACATCGGCTCCCACACGGTGGTGGAGCTGGCCAACGCCGGTTACACGCCGGTGATCGTGGACGACCTGCGGAACTCGCACCGCGATGTGCTCAAGGGCCTTGCCGAGCTGCTGGGCCATGTGCCCGCCTTCCATTCGGTGGACTGCCTTCATCTCGAACGCCTGCACGAGGTGTTCAAGGTGGAGGGCGAGGTGCATGGTGTGATCCACTTCGCGGCTTACAAGGCCGTGGGGGAGAGCGTGGCCGAGCCGCTGAAGTACTACGAGAACAACATCGGCTCCCTGCTCAACGTGCTGCGCGTGATGCAGTGGCGCGGGGTGCGCGACCTGGTCTTCTCCAGTTCGTGCACGGTGTACGGCCAGCCGGAGCAGGTGCCGGTGGACGAGCAGGCGCCCGACACGCGCACCGCCTCGCCCTACGGCTACACCAAGGTGGTGGGAGAGCACCTGCTGCGCGATGCCGCCGTGGCCGACGGCACCCTGCGCGTGGCGCTGTTGCGCTACTTCAACCCGGTGGGTGCGCACGCCAGCGGCCGCATCGGCGAGCTGCCCATCGGCGTGCCGAACAACCTGGTGCCCTTCGTGTGCCAGGTGGCCGCGGGCCTGCGCAAGCAGCTGGTGGTGCACGGCAACGACTACGCCACCCCCGACGGCACCTGCGTCCGAGACTACATCCACGTGGTGGACCTCGCGCAGGCCCACGTGCGATCACTGGCCTGGTTGAAGGAACAGGCGGGCGGGGCCTGCGAGGCCTTCAACCTGGGGACCGGCAAGGGCGCCAGCGTGCTCGATGTGGTGCGCACCTTCGAGGAGGCCAACGGTATCGCCATCCCGCATGTGTACGGGCCGCGGCGCCAGGGCGACATCGAGGCCATCTGGGCCGAAGCGTCGAAGAGCGAGCGCATGCTGGGCTGGAAGTGCAGGCTTGGGCTGCGCGAGGCCCTGCGCGATGCGTGGAACTGGCAATCGTCGTTGAAGCAGGCCGTGGCGCGGTGATGAAGCGGATCCTTGCCCTGTACCTGCTCGTGCCGTTCCTGGCCATCGGTGCGCGCGCCCAACAGCTCGTGCCGCCCGACAGCATCGCGGGCAAGATGCCATGGTTCCAGGACGCCAAGCTGGGCATCTTCATCCACTGGGGCATCTACAGCGTGAAGGGCGTGGACGAGAGCTGGGCGTTCTACAATCGGAAGATGCCCTATGCGGACTACATGCAGCAGTTGAAGGGCTTCACGGCGAAGAACTACGATCCCGCTGCATGGGCCGACCTGATCCAGCGGAGCGGGGCGAAGTACGCGGTGATCACCACCAAGCACCATGACGGGGTGTCGATGTACGACACGAAACCAGACAAGCGTTGGGGTGTGGTTCCGCTTCAACGAGGGAGTGTGACATACTACCTTGATGGATTCGCATTCCCCAATTCGATCATGAACGGTAGACGCGTGAAGCATGACCTTATCGTTCCGCTCTTCGCTGAACTGCGGAAGCGCGGGCTAAAATGCGGTGCCTATTATTCACTCATAGACTGGTCCCGTGAAGATTATCCGGGCTTCACCAAGGACAGCACGCGATACAAGATCAGCGACGACCCGAAGCGGTGGCAGAACTTCCGCGACTTCTACCACGGCCAGATCAAGGAGATCGGCACACAACTGAGGCCGGATCTCTGGTGGTTCGATGGCGATTGGGAGCACAGCGCGGAGGAATGGGAGGCGGCGAAGGTTCGCGCGATGATCCTGGAGAGGAACCCGAAGGCCATCATCAACGGTCGCCTGCGCGGCCATGGCGATTACGAGACCCCGGAGCAGAACATCCCCGTGGAGCGGCCCGCCTTCCCGTGGTGGGAGCTGTGCATGACCATCAACGACAACTGGGGCTGGCAACCGCAGGACACCGCCTTCAAGAGCACGCACGACCTCATCGCCATCTTCGCCGACGTGGTGGGGCACGGCGGCAACCTGCTGCTCGACATCGGACCGAAGGAGGACGGCACCATCCCGCCGCAGGAGGTGCGCGCGTTGGAGGAACTGGGCCAATGGAACGCCAGGCATGGCGAGGCCATCTTCGGCACACGGGCGGGCCTTCCCAACGGCCACTTCCACGGCCCCAGCACGCTCAGCACCGACAGCGCCACGCTCTACCTTTTCCTCCCGCACGGCGCTTGCGGCAGCGTGGAGGTGAAGGGGCTGGATAACCGCATCCTCTCCGCCGAGGTGGTCGGCACCGGACTTCCGCTCGCGCACCGTGTGGTGGGCAAGATCAGCTGGAGCAAGGTGCCCGGGCTGGTCTTCATCGATGTGCCGCCCGCCGCCGCCGATCCATGGATGACGGTGCTTAAGCTCAAGCTCGACGGTCCGCTGCGCCTTTACCGCGGGCAGGGCGGTCTCAACTGACCACCCATGCGGAGGTCGCTCGCGCTGGTCCTGTTGCTTGGAACGGCCGCCGCCTGCGCACAACCGGCCCTCATCCCCTGGCCCCGGTCCGTGGAATGGAGGAGCGGTTCCTTCCGGCTCACGCAGGTCTCGGTGGTGGTGGACCCTGAGCTGGAGAACGGTGCGAAGCCCCTGCGCGCGCACCTGAACACCATCGGTGCCCTGGCCCTGCTCACCAACGAGCTCATGCGCGTGGTGCACGTGCACCGCGATACGCTCGTGCCGGCCGTGGGCTACACGCTCGACATCGCACCGGACAAGGTCACCATCGGGGCACGCACCACGGCCGGAGCCCTGCACGCCTTCCGGACCCTGCAACAGCTCGAGGTGCGGGATGGGTCCGGTGCGCTCGGCTGGCCTTGCGCTCACATCGAGGACGCCCCGGCCTATGTGTGGCGCGGCACCATGCTCGACGTGAGCCGCCATTTCTACAGCGTGGACTTCCTGAAGCGCTACCTCGATGAGCTCGCGCGGCTCAAGCTGAACATCTTCCACTGGCACCTCACCGACGACCAGGGCTGGCGGATCGAGGTGCGGAAATACCCGCGGCTCACCGGGGTGGGGGCTTGGCGCACCGAGGCCGATGGCACACGCCATGGGGGCTTCTACACACAGGACGAGGTAAGGGAGGTGGTGGCCTATGCCGCCGCGCGCGGCATCGAAGTGGTGCCCGAGATCGAGTTCCCCGGCCATTGTACGGCGGCGCTGGCCGCCTACCCGCAGCTCGGTTGCCGCAAGGACACCCTTCCGGTGCCGGTGCAGTGGGGCGTGTTCCAGGACGTGTTCTGCGTGGGTCAGGAAAGCACCTGGTCGTTCATGCAGGACGTGCTCGACGAGCTCGTGCCCCTCTTCCCTTCGGTGTATTTCCATGTCGGGGGCGACGAGGTGCCGAAGGACCGCTGGCATGCCTGCGCCATATGCCAGGACCGCATGCACCGCGAGGGACTGCCCGACGAGCACGCCTTGCAGGCCTGGGCCATCAAGCGGATGCAACGCATGCTGCAGGAGAAGGGCCGCCACCTGATCGGCTGGGACGAGATCCTCGAGGGCGGCATGGACCAGGACGCGGTGATCGAGGTGTGGCGCGGCGATGAGGAGGCGGCGAAGGCGCGCGCGAATGGAAATGAGATGATCCGCACCATCTACTTCAACACCGCGCCGGCGGAGCTGCCCTTCGCCCGGGTGATGGCGTACGATCCGCGGGTGAAGGACAGTGATGCACAGGTGCTCGGGGCGGAGTGCCCGGTGTGGAGCGAGCACATCGACGCGCGCAACATCGGCTACATGGTCTTCCCGCGCTTGCAGGCCTTCGCGGAGCGGATGTGGACCGGCGGCGCACCGCGTTCCGACCTGCAGGCACGCATCCGTCCGCATGTGGAGCGCCTGGAGCGGGAGGGGTGGATCACCTGCACCGCGGACGAGGCCCTGTTCAAGGTGGAAGCGCGGTACGACACCGCACAGCGCAACTGGCTCCTCACCACCGAACGCGGTCGTCCGGATATCACCGTCGCCTTCACGCACGCGGACAGCAGCGGGCTTTTCACGGACAGCCTTCGTTTAGGTCGCGAGGGCACATGGAGCCTGACACCGCATTGGCATGATCGTCCTGTGCTTCCTGCGGCCTCCGTTCGTTTCGAGCGGCACCTGGCGTTGGGCGCGCGGCAGATGCTGGCGCCACCACCCGACCCGAAGTACGGCACCGACCCTGCCCACGGCCTCTGCGATGGTCTGTTCGGATCCGATGACTTCCGTGATGGGCAGTGGCTGGGGTGGTGGGGCAAGGACCCGGTGATCACGCTCGACCTGGGCTATGTGGACGGCTTCCACGAGCTGAGCATCCGGTGCATGCAGGATGTGCCGTCCTGGATCCTGCTGCCGAGCTATGTGGACCTTCAGGTGTCCGTGGACGGGGAGGAATGGCGCTCCCTCGGCGGCTGCACGCATTCGGTGCCCATCGCACCCGGGCCGCGTACCGTCCACACTTTCAGCAAGACGTTCGGTTCGCCGGTGGTGGCGCGCTACGTGCGTGCCGTGCTGGTGAACGCGGGGAAGCTCCCGGCCTGGCACCTGGGTGCCGGCGGCGACTCCTGGATCTTCGCGGACGAGTTCGTGATCCGGTGATGGTGTGCCGGTCGGAAGCGTGGGCTATTTTCTCACCGCAACGCCGCTACGAGCGCAACGGGAATGCAATGAGCGAGAACGAGATCGCCGAGGTGATCGTGGAGGCCGCTTTCAGAGTACACCGGGAACTGGGTCCAGGCCTGCTGGAGAACGCCTATCTGCACTGCCTCGCATTCGAAGCTGCCGAACTCGGATCCAAGTGCGAGATGCAGGTGCCGTTGCCCTTACAGTATCGCTCCGTCAAACTCGACGCTGGCTACCGCCTTGACCTCTGGGTTGAGCGCAAAGTCATCGTTGAGGTGAAAGCGGTTGATGCATTGCACCCTGTGCATTCGGCGTAATTGATCACCTACCTGAAGCTCAACGGGAACCGGCTCGGGCTTCTCATCAACTTCAATGAGAAGCTCTTGAAGAGCGGACTTCGTCGTATTGCGACCGGGATGCCCGGCTAAGGCTTTTTGACGTTGCGCTCGTTGCGCCGTTGCGATTGGTCTTCACTCCCCATACACCACGATCTCATCGCAGAACAACCAGCACTCGCCCTTGCTGCCATGCCAAGCGGGTAGCGGCCCCAGGTTTTTCGCGGTGATGCGGATGTAGCGGGCTTTGCGTTCTGGATCCACAGCGGAGGCCACCCCATAGGGAGTAGGTCCCTGCTCCTTGGCATTGGCAGGCAGAGCACTTATGCCGAACAACTGCCAAGTGGTGCCGTCCAATGAAGTTTCAATCAATACACTATCCGGCAAGAAGATCCAACTCTGTTGATCGCGCAGGAACGATACCTCTATGCGGTTCGTGCGCTGCATGCGACCGAGATCGATCGTCGCCACCATGTCGGTGCCGTACCAGCCCTGCCAGCCGAACTGGTAGCTCGTGCTCGCGCGGAATCCGTCCACCAGGGCATCGGGCCGGCCGGCGGTGTAGCGCGCATCCGGAGGCTCCACGAACGAAATGGACTTGTCGACCGCGAGGTGGTTCACCGCGCCGTGCTCCAGGTGATCGTTGAACTGGGTGAAGTACTCATCGGGTGTGAGCCGCGTTTCGTGCAGCAGCCGGTGCCCGTGCTTCTTCGCGCGAGAAACGAAGGTCTGCAACAGCTCCACGTAATAGGGCTTCGCGTGCCAGTTGCCCAGGCTGTCCTTCTCGAACAAACCGTTCGGGGCATGCGGCATCGCCAGGGCGATCTCCAGCTCGGCGTACATGATGCCCAGTCGCGCATCCTCCACGCGCCACTGGTAGATCGTGTCCTCGTCCATCACCGCGGCCTCGGCGCTGTTGAAGAGGGTCTTGTACCGCGCGAGGTTCGCCGGGCTCAGGTAGCCGTTCTTGTGCGCCTGCGGGTGCTCGTAGAGCGTGAGCGCCTTGCCGCTCCGGTCCAGCTCCGCTTCCAGCAGACGGGTGTACTTGTCGATGTACACCCCGGCATCGCCGTAGAAGCTTTCCATGAAGTGCGTGCGCAACGAGTCCACGTTGAGGTCGGGGTTCCAGAGCAGTTTCGCAAGCAGATAGGTGCGGAACTCGGGCATCTCGCCACCGGGCGATGACAGCCCCTGCTCGAACATCATGGGCACGCCGTTGTCGCGGAAGAGCTGCAGGTTAGGCCCGAGCACCTTCCAGTTGGGGAAGGGCATCACCAGATGCGAGAAGTTGATCACGTAGTCCCACACGATGATGTTGTGGGTCAACGAAGACCAAGCGCGCAGGTCGGCGGTGAAGGAGCCGGGCTGGTCGCGCGAAGCGATGGGCCTGCTGCGGTCCTCCTCGATGCTGCAGAGCATGATGTTCACGTTCGGCCGCGGCTTGGTGACCTTCGGTGCGCTGCGGCTGTACTGGTAGGCCAGCGTGCTGATCACCTTGTCCGGGAAACTGTCGGCCACCGAGTTGGCGAAGCGGATGATGCTGCCGCTGGGCGAGCCGTCGATGCTGTCGGTGCGGTGGCACAGCGCGCACTGGCAGTGGTTGTAGTTGTCCATCTGGCTCACGCTCCAGTAGCGGGCGGCAGGCTTGCGGGCCATCATCGCGCGCAGGCTGTCCACGGTGATGCGCAGCACCTCCGGGTGGCTCAGGCACAGTTGGTCGGGAACGCGCACACCATTACGCTCCGCGAAGTACTCCGGGTGTGCCTCGAACTGTGCGGGCGGTACGAATCGGTGCATGGTGTGCACCCAGAGGCCCCATGAATAGTGCAACTCTCCTGGAGAACCGAATCCGATCTGGTCGATACCGTTCCAGAAAGCATACTCCTCATCCCGAGCAGGTGAGTAATACGGCATCCGGAAGTTGAATGCCGGCTTTCCCTTGAGGTCGGGATCTCCGAAGCGCAACGTAGGAACCTGGCGGAAGGTGATGATACCCGGGGAGAGCATCTCTGTGCCGTTGAGGTACATCAGGAACTCTCGGGCAGGCCAGATCAAATTCTCTCCATCGTCCTCTGCGATGCAGATGTGTTCACCGAATGGCGATACGAGCTGGTCCACTTCGTAGGTGAACATCCGCTCCTCGCGTTTGTATGCTTCTT
>JBGAGX010000035.1:0-39468 GCA_044226515.1 Flavobacteriales bacterium
GAGGACGGGGACGAGATGCACATCGAGCTCAAGAGCCACGGACCCGACCCGGTGGAGGTGGTGATCAAGGACCAGAAGAGCGAGGTGATGCGCGAGGTGGTGGACAAGCTGAAGCCGCGCTACCGCACCCTCATCGAGCTCCGCTACTACAAGGAGTACAGCTACGAGGAGATCGCCGACGAGCTCGACCTGCCCCTGGGCACCGTGAAGGCCCAGCTCTTCCGCGCCCGCGAGTTCCTCATGAACCTGCTCGAAGGCCGCGAGGACCACATCTAATGCCATGTGCCCATGGGTGCATGTGCGCATGTGCCCATGCCTGAGGACGCGTCAAGCACAGCACCGATGGGAGTGGAGCTCATCCTGAAGTACTTCCCGGCGATCACGGGGCGGCAGCGCGAGCACTTCGCGGCGCTGGGTGCGCTCTACGCCGAGTGGAACGAGCGTGTGAACCTGATCTCGCGCAAGGACTTCGAGCACCTGTACGAGCGGCACATCCTGCACAGCCTCGGCATCGCCAAGGTGTTCGCCTTCGCACCGGGCACCCGCATCGTGGACGTGGGCACGGGCGGCGGCTTTCCCCTGGTGCCGCTGGCCATCCTGTTCCCGCAGAGCAGCTTCCACGGCATCGACGGCATCGGCAAGAAGATCGCAGCGGTGAACGGCGTTGTCGATGGGCTCGGCCTCGGCAACTGCACCGCCGAACAGGTGCGCAGCGAGGACCACAAACAGAAGTACGACTTCATCGTGAGCCGCGCCGTCACCACCCTGCCGGAGTTCATCCGCGCCACCACGCACCTGGTGCACAAGCTGCCGCGCCCCTTGCCACCTCTCTCCGAAGGCTGGAGCAACGGCCTGCTCTACCTCAAGGGCGGTGAGCTCGCGGACGAGATCCTGCCCGTGCGCCAGCAGTTGCGCGTGTTCGACCTCAAGGAGCACTTCACCGAGCCGTTCTTCGAGACGAAGAAGGTGGTGGCGGTGAGCTTGTGATCCAATTTCCCTCCGGGCCTGCCGAAGGGGACCCTGAGGTTGAAGGCTCCCTTGCGCGGGGCTGGGCGTCTTACTCCACCACCAAGCGCACCCCGGTCAACCAACGCCCGCCGTCCGCCACGTGTAACGAATACAACCCCGCTGCCATGCCGCTCACATCCAGCAGCACGCGTTGCTCGTGTTGGGCCGGTAGGGTCATCTCCTTCACCACCTGCCCCTGCATGGAGGTAAGCACCAAGCGCAGCGTGGACCCCAGCGCTAACGAATGCGGCAAGGACAGTTCGAGCGTGGCCTGGCCGTTCGACCACCTCCTGCACACCAACCCCATCGCAGCCCGGCACCAGGCAACCCATGCTGTCGAGCTTCACCACCCAGGTGTCTTGGGAATAGCCGGGGGGGTAGGGGGCGCCAGCGGGGTTGTATGCCGAACCTGCCGCTATATAGCCGCCATCTTGGGTGGGAAGCACATCGTAGAAGCGGCCCTGCCCCGTGGTGATCAGCGTGTCCTGGTAGTAGTAGCTGCGCATCCAGATGCTATCGCCGGTACTGGTTGTGCGCAGTAGCAGACCCTGCTGATCGCCGCTGGCGTAGCTAACGCCGCAGGCGATCAGATCGCCGTTGGGGCGCTCTTTGGCGGCGAAGAGCAGCGTGTTGGCTGCTTCTGGACCATACTCGTGGTCCCAAAGGATGGTGCCATCGGCGCTGTCCAACTTGGTGAGCGCAATGCGGAACTGCGTGCCATCGAAACTGTATCCGTGTGCATTGGCTATGATCACATTGCCATCCTGCAAGGTGCTCATGTGGCCACTGCCGTCATCGTATGGTCCGCCCCAACTAACGCGCCACAACAGCGCACCGTTCGTGTCTGTGCGCTGTAACCACATGTCGCGGTTGTCGTTGTTCACGTACCTCGATCCCGCCATGTAGTAGGTGTTGCCGGGCGCTCTATCGCACGAAAGCAACCCATCAATCTGCGCAGCGCTCCAGCCATAGGTCTGCCGCCACTGCTCATTGCCCAGACTGTCGGTCTTCAGGGCAAAGCCATCCACGTAACCGCTGGCATCGGTATCGCCCACGATCAGAAACCCCCCATCAAGGGTGCGTTTTACTTGGCGGCCGATCCAATATTGATTGGTGCCGCCGAATACGCGGGTCCAGAGGGTATCACCGAGGCCATTCAATCTGATCAAATAGACTTCATCGACACCGGCGAAGGATTGCCTGCCGCCTCCAACTATGAACCCGTTCTGCGTGGTGTCACAACAGTTCGCCCACCCCGGATAGATGCCATAGCCGGGCAAGTAGTGCTTGCGGTTGAAGACCGTATCACCACTCAAGTCGATGCGGCTGACGAAGATGGCGGCATAGTACACCACACTATCGGGGCCTAGGGTGTCGATCTCACTGCTAGCCGTGAATACGAAGTGCCCAGTACCGCCGTATTGCTCAATGCCCCATGCCGTTTGTGCTCTGCCCAGGCCGTTCGGGTCATAACGCTGGTTGAAGCCCTGGCCCATAGCCAAGGCTCCAACCAACACCGTGTACACGAATGCTGCCCAGCGCATCACATCAATGTTGGACGCCGAGTTTCAGTGCTGCTGCTCGTCACATGGACAAGTTAGCCCTTCCCCCATATTGACATGAATGTGACCGGACAGTAGGAGGAGCACTCACGCGTTCTCCAACTGCGTCCTGCTGAGGCTGTAGTACAACCCAGCGATATCCGCGATCAGTTCATCGTGCGGCCCGCTCTGCACCACATTGCCGTGTTCGAGCACCAGGATCCGGTCGGCGTTGCGCACGGTGCTCAGGCGATGGGCGATCACCAGGCTGGTGCGCCCCTGCATCAGCTTGTCCAGCGCGTCCTGCACCAGGCGTTCGCTGGCGGTGTCGAGCGCGCTGGTGGCCTCGTCGAGTATCAGGATGGCGGGGTCCTTCAGCACGGCGCGTGCGATGGCGATGCGCTGGCGCTGGCCGCCGCTGAGCTGGATGCCGCGCTCGCCCACCACGGTGTCGTAACCCTGCGGGAAGCCGGTGATGAAGTCGTGCGCGTTCGCTTTGCGCGCGGCGGCCTCGATCTCGGCCTGTGAGGCGCCGGGCCTGCCGTAGGCGATGTTCTCGCGGATGCTGCCGCCGAAGAGCAGCACCTCCTGCGGCACGATGCTCATGCGGTCGCGCAGTGCCGTGAGGTCCAGCTCGCGGGCGTCGCGGCCGTCGATGGTGATGCGGCCGGCCACGGGGTCGTAGAAGCGCAGCACGAGGGAGGCGATGGTGCTCTTGCCGGCCCCGCTCGGACCCACCAAGGCCACGCGCTCGCCGGGCCGCACGGTGAAGTGCACATCCTGTAGCACGGGCAGGTCGGGCCGCGTGGCGTAGTGGAAGGCGACGTGCTCGAAGGCGATGGCGCCCTGCACCGTGAGCGGTGTGCCACGGCCGTCCATGCGCACGGGCTCCGCCTGTTCCTCCTGCAGGTCGAGCAGGCGCTCGGTGGCGCCCACGGCCTTCAGCAGGGTGGTGATGAGCTCGGGCACGCTGCCGATGCTGGCGCCGATCATCACGCTGAGGCCGATGAACGACATGATGTCGCCGAGCTCCAGCTGGCCCTCGGCCTTCAGGTGCACGGCGCGCCACACGATGAAGACCACCACGCCGAACATGCAGAAGATGATGAAACTGACGAAGCCGCCGCGCCAGCGCGCGCTGGTGATGGCCAGGTCGCGGGCCTTCCGCACGGCGCCCTGGTAGCGCTGCGCCTCCCAGGCCTCGTTGGCGAAGGCCTTCACGTTCTGGATGCCCTGCAGGGTCTCGTCCACGATCACGTTGGTGTCGGCGATGCGGTCCTGCACCTCCTTGCTCAGCTTGCGGATGAAGCGCCCGAAGAAGACGGCCACCAGCGCCACCACGGGGAGCGTGACGAGCATGGTGAGCGTGAGGTCGCCGCTCACGCGGGTGAGCAGCACGATGCCGATGCCGATGATGAGGAACTGGCGCAGGAACTCGGCGAGCACGGTGGTGAGGCCCTCCTGCAACAGGGCCACGTCCGCACTGATGCGGCTGTTGAGCTCGCCCACACGGCGTTGCGCGAAGAAGGTCATGGGCAGCTTCAGCAGGTGGCGGTAGGTGTCGTTGCGCAGGTCGGCCAGGGCCTTCTCGCTCACGATGCCGAAGGTGTAGATGCGCAGGAAGCCGAACAGCGCCTGGGCCGCGAACACGAGCAGCAGCAGCTTGGCGATGGAGTCGATGTTGCCCAGGTCGGTGAGCGGGGCCTCGAGGAAGCCGGTGAGCGGACGCGCATCGACGAGCTTGCCCAGCAGCAGCGGGAAGGCGAGGCTCAGCAGGCTGGTGAAGAGCAGGAAGACCATGCCCAGCGCGTAGGTGCCGGCGTAGGGACCCAGGTAGCGGAAGAGCCTGACGGTCTTGCGCAGGGTGGCCTTGTCCAGCTTCGCCGGCTTGGCGCCTTCATCGTCGGAGGCGCGGGTGCGGCCGCGTCGGGATGCCATGGTGCAACGGGTGCAAAGGTCGCCCGCGGACCGGTCACCGCAGCGTCAGGTTGAGGATGCCCTCGCCTGGGGGCTCACGGACAGAAGACCTCGTTGGTGGGGTAGCTGATGCCGCAGATGCGCGGGTCGAGCTGGTCACCACATACCGGGGTCGATGGATGATGCAGGCAGGTGTCGCCGCCGTAGTCAAGCACGTACAGCAGGCATCGCCCGCGGAGGAACACGTGCGAAGTGGTCACGGCCTCCACATCTACGGTGTAGGGCCCGGTGCCCTGACCATCCGTGCCATCCCAGGTCGCGGTCAGCGCTTCTGCCGAGAAGACCTGGGCGCCCTGGGCATTGTGGATCCGGATCGCGACATCCGTGATGTTGTTCCCCAGCACGATGAACCGGTCGTTCACCCCATCGCCGTTCGGGGTGATCGTGTTGGCGGCCTGCACACAGGCGGAGTCCACGGAGAGCAGGATCCAGTCCGACATGGCCGCTCCGCCCGGATGCGCGTTCTCCTTGCGGCAGCCGAGGAGCAGCAGCACGAGCACGGGAACAAGCCAACGCCCGATGGACATGGTGCCGGAAGGTACGAAAGGCCGGAACGGTCGTTCACGCCGCGCCGTGCAGCGCCACCATCTTGTCGGCGATGTGGTCGAAGAGGTGCTTCAGGGGGCTCTCCACCATCATCTTGATGAAGGGGTTCAGGTCGGCCTCGAACACCTGCCAGGCGCGGGTGCTGGCGCCCTTGTCCTCCAGGTGCACGGTGAGCCTGAACTTGAAGGGGGACCGCTCGGTGCTCACCATGCGCACTTCCTTTCCGGGTATGCCGCCATCGAGCTTCAGGCCGATGGTGGCCGCCCCCTGCACCTTGAAGCTGCACGAGGCGCCGTCGCTCTTCCACTCGCTGATGCGGTCCTGCGGCAGCAGCTGCTGGAAGTTGTTCATGTCCTGCAGGAACGCGTCCACCTGCGCCGCAGGCTTCGCGATCTCCACCTGCTTGCTCTCGATGCGCGTCATGCGGGGGTGGCGGTCTGTTTCCAGTTGGCGGGGTCCCTGCGCCACTCGTTGAGCGAGAGCAGGTCCTTTTCCGTGATGTAGTTCGAATGCAGGGCCTGGTCCAGCAGGATCGGGTAGTCGGTGAGGCTCACGAGCTTCACCCGGGCCTGTTCGAAGGCCTTGCGGGCCTCGTCGAAGCCGTAGGTGAAGATGCTCACCATGCCCTTCACCTCGCAGCCCGCCTCACGCAGGGCCTGCACGGCGTTCAGGCTGCTCTGGCCGGTGCTCACCAGGTCCTCCACCACCACCACGCTGCGGCCCACGGTGAGGTCGCCCTCCACCTGGTTCTTCATGCCGTGCTCCTTCGGTGTGCTGCGCACGTAGATGAAGGGCAGGCCCAGGTCGTGGGCCACCAGCACGCCGTGCGCGATGCCGCCCGTGGCCACGCCGGCGATCATGTCGGGCCGGCCGAACTCGTGGTTGATGATGTGCACGAACTGCTGGCGCAGGTAGGTGCGCACGGCGGGGTAGGAGAGCGTCTTGCGGTTGTCGCAGTAGATGGGCGACTTCCAGCCCGAGGCCCAGGTGAAGGGCTTGTTCGGGCTTAACTTGACGGCCTTGATCTGAAGCAACGACTCGGCCACTCGCAGCGCCGGGTCCAAGCGGGCATCCATGCGACGAAAGTATGCCATCTACATCGAAGGGCGCCCGCTGGTGATCGCGGGCGAAGCGCCCGATGGGGAGCTGCCGGGCAACTGGCTGGCGATGCGCGTGGACGACCTGCGCGAACTGCGGCCCGCCGTGAAGCAGTTCGAGCGCCGCAGCGAGCTCGCTGGAATGCTCCTCTACGGGGATGATGTCACCGCGCTGTGGAAGGAGTTCAAGGGCCGTTTCCGCTTCGTACAGGCCGCGGGCGGCGCGGTCACCGATGAGCAGGGCCGCCTGCTGGCCATCCACCGCCTGGGGCGCTGGGACCTGCCCAAGGGCAAGGTGGACAAGGGCGAGGGGATCCCCGAGGCCGCCGTGCGCGAGGTGATGGAGGAATGCGGCCTGCGGAACGTGGCGCTGGTGGCCCCGCTGTGCGAGACCTGGCACACGTACGAGCGCAACGGCGAGCAGCACCTGAAGCGCACCGACTGGTTCCTGATGCACGCCTCGTCGACCGAGGCCTTGGTGCCCCAGGCCGAGGAGGACATCGGGGCGGTGCGCTGGCTCGATGCGGCCGGTGTGCGCGACCTGAAGGCCGATACCTACCCTTCGCTGCTCAGCGTTGTGGAGGCTTGGGAGGCGGCTGTTCGGAACCCGGCGTGATGCGCCCCTTCTCCTGTTCCTCCACCTTCATGCGGTGCAGCATGCCGGGAAGCCCCTGGCTCGGCAGCGGTGCCGGTGCATGGGTGAGGATGCCGTCCGAGAGGAGCATGAACTGGGGCAGTGAGCGCATGCGCAGCTGGTCCATGGTGCGCAGGTCATCACCGGCGTACAGCCAGGTCCACTTCCGTGCCGGGTGCAGCCGCAGGTAGGCCTGCATCGCCTCCATGCCGGGGTCCATGCCGATGCCGATGAAGGTGAGGGTGTTCGCGTGCTCGGCGTACAGCTTCTCCAGTGCGGCCATCTCCACCTCGCAATAGGTGCACCAAGTCGCCGTGAAGGCCAGAAGGACCGGGCCCTTCCGCACCAGGCTGTCCAGGTCCACCGGTCCGCCGTCCATGGTGCGCAGCGTGAGGGTGGGGAGCGGCGCACCGGGTCGCATGGCGGTGAGGTCCCACAGCATGTCCGTGGCGATGAGCCGGTGTTCGGGATGCGCGGACCCGTGCGCGATGCGGTCCAGCACCTTCCGCACACCGCCGCGGTCGAGCACCTTGCCGGGGTGGTTGGCATACAGCTCCTGCATCATCACCAGTTCGCACAGGCGGTCGTCGTGGGCCAGGAAGTCGTGCTGCGCGAACACGGCCTTTACGCTGTCGGCGTCACCGGCGGCCACGGCGGCGAGCAGGCGTTGCTCATCCGTGCGGAAGGGGAAGCGCATCAGGTGGTCCTCGAAGAGGCCGCGCACGAAGCGCACGTATTCGGGGTTGTCGTAGCGCGCAGGCCGGTCCTTCAGGTAGCGCTCGTACAGCTTCTTGTCGTTCGCGCGTGGTCCGAACTTCAGGGTGCCCACGCCGTACTCCACCAGCGCATCGAACCACGGGTCGCCCACGCCGGCGTAGAACCGGTGCAGCTTGTCGCCGAAGCTGTCCACCTGCGCTTCGGTCCAGGTGGGCGTGGTGTACGGCATGCCACCCGCCGTGCTGTCGCGTGGTGCCGTACCGCCCTTGCGCGCGGCATCGACCGCGTTCATGCCGCCGGCCTGGTCGGTGGCGAGGCCGGTTGCCACGAAGGCATCGAGGCGCTCGTTGAGGTCGCTGGTGAGCGCGTTCACATCGAGCGCATCGAGGTTGTTGAAGATGAGCTCGGCGTTGTTCGTGCCCGCCAGCGTGAGCGCGCTGCCCTGCAGCCGCTGGAAGATCACGTCGTAGTTCGCGCCGGGCTCCAGGTACAGGTCCGTGCGGCCTTCGCCGATGCGCAGCTGCGCGCGGGTGCGCGTGTGCACATCAAGCTCGAGCACCACGCCGCCCTGCGCATCGGTGCGGGCGGCGAGCAGCGGCTCGGTGCGCAGGGTGAAGAGGTCCATGTACCGCAGCACCAGCACCGGCCGGTCGCGGAACGCCGGCGCGTTGATGCGCACCACGGTGCGGGCCTGCGCGAACGCCGCGGTGAGGAGCAGGGGGAGAAGGAGCGACAGCCTCATGGGATGCGGACCGCCTTCGGCACGAACGCGGAAACGTCGGCCTTATTGGCGATGAGCTCGCGCACGATGGTGCTGCTGATGTGGGCGTGCTCCGCGCGGCTGGGGAGGAAGAGCGTGTCCACCCCGCCGATGGCCATGTTCATGAGCGCGATGCTGCGCTCGCTGCCGTGGTCGGTGCTGTTGCGCAGCCCGCGGATGATGTACGACGCGCCCAACCGCAGGCACAGGTCGGCCGTGAGGCCCTCGAACACGATGGGCATCACCTTCGGTCGGTCCGCGAAGGTGCGCTTCAACCATTCCAGCCGCTGCTCCAGGGGGAACATGTACTTCTTCGTGGTGTTCACCCCGATGGCCACCACCACCTGGTCGAAGAGCGGCAGGGCGCGCTCCACGATGTTCACATGGCCCACGGTGACGGGGTCGAACGACCCGGGGAAGACAGCGATGCGGGTGCTCATGCGGTGGAGGGTTGCGGGTGGCGGAAGAAGCTGAAATGCACGTTCCCGTAAGGCCGGTGTTTCCAGAACCAGGGGTCGGCACGAAGGTCGACATGGTCGGGGTGCTCCACGATCAGCAGCCCGTCCTCGGCCAGCAGGCCGCCCTCACGCACCAAGGTAGGGATGCGCTCGAAGCCTTCCATGCGGAACGGCGGGTCGGCGAAGATGATGTCGTAGCGGCCCCGGTGGGTGGCCAGGAACGTGAACACATCGGCCTTCACCATCTGCCAGTTGGGCTCCTCCAACTTCCGGGCCAGCGCCTGCTGGTAGGTGAAGAGGGTGCGGTCCTGCTCCACGCTCAGGGCGTTCGCCGCGCCGCGCGAGAGGAACTCGAGCGCGATGTTGCCCGTTCCGGAGAAAAGGTCGAGCACGCGGATGTCCTCCAGCGGCACGCTGTGGTGCAGGATGTTGAAGAGGCCCTCCTTGGCGTAGTCGGTGGTGGGGCGCGCCTCGATGCCCTTGGGCGGGTCGATGCGCCGGCCGCGGTATTTCCCGCCTATGATGCGCATGCGCACTGGTCGATCAGGCCCGCCAGGCGCTCGGGGTGCTCCAGCGCGAGGCCGTTCACCACGCCATCGCCGGCCACCGGTGAGGCCTTCACCGTGGGCAGGTAGTCCTTCAACAGCAGCTCCTCCGCATCGTTGAGGTGGGTACCACCGATCACCACGGTGGTGGCGGCCGGCTTCAGCCCGCAGCGGTCGAGGGCGAACAGGGTGAAGTACAGCACGTCCTCCCCGTTCACCGCGTGGTAGGCATTGCTCAGCGCCACCTGTCCGTCCTTGGCGATGGCCAGGTCGACGCGCTGCGCGGTGCGGTGCAGCAGCAGCACGGGTCCATTGCCGCCGTGGCGCAGCACGTTGCGCACCATCAGGCCCTGCAACGACATCGGTCGGGCCGCGGGGAAGCGTTTCAGCAGGCGGTGCTCGGCGGCCTCGTCGTGCAGGTAGATGCAGCGGGCGCCAAGGGCCTCCACGGGCTCGTCGCGCAGCAGCCCGGTGGGCAGGGCGCCATGCACCAGGCGCAGGTGCTGCATCTCGGTGCCGGGCGAGAGCGCGCTCTCGGGGACCAGTGTGCTGATCTCGGGCAGCGCGATGAAGGTGGCGCGTGCCGGACGCTCCGGCAGCCGGTCGGGGTCGGGCAGCTCATCGCCGGGCGCGGCATGCACGGCCACGCAACGGCCGCTGGCCAGCTCGTGCACGGCCCAGCCGGTGAAGCTGCCGCTGGCCCAGATGCTCAGGTGACAGCTGCGCTCCCGTTCGGGGGCGTAGGCGTTCGAGTCGACCGCGATGCGCATTGCAGGCCCAAAGAAAGCACACGGCGGGCGGCGGGGGCGCGATGCACCGCGGCGGACCGTACTTTGAGCGCGGCCCGATCGACGGCCGAACCGTCCATGACCGCCCCCTCGCTCGACCTGGAGGCCAGGCTGCTCGCCGCGCTCGGCCACGAGCCCACCCCGGGCCAGCAGCGGGCCATCCACGCCCTCGACCGCCTGCTCAACAGCGGGCGCGACCACGCCACGCTGGTGCTCAAGGGCTATGCGGGCACGGGCAAGACCACCCTGGTGGGCGCGCTGGTGAAGGTGCTCGCGCGCGAGCGGCGCCCGGTGGTGCTGCTGGCCCCCACCGGCCGCGCGGCCAAGGTGCTATCGGCCTATGCCCAGGCCCCCGCCAGCACCATCCACCGGCGCATCTACCGCATGGGCATGGACGGCGATGAGGGCTACGCCGGGCTCTCCGTGGTGCGGCACAAGGACGAGGGGGCGCTCTTCGTGGTGGACGAGGCCAGCATGATCGGGCAGGGCGGTGGCGAGGGTGCGTTCGGCGACCGCGACCTGCTGGGCGACCTCTTCGCCCATGTGTTCAACACGGCGGGCTGCAAGCTGCTGCTGATCGGCGACCCCGCGCAGCTGCCGCCGGTGGGCAGCGACCACAGCCCGGCCCTCGCCGTGAAGGACCTGCGCGGCATGGGGCTCAACGCGGGGATGGCGGAGCTCACCGATGTGGTGCGCCAGGCCGAGGGCTCCGGCATCCTGGTGAACGCCACCGCGCTCCGCCACCTGCTGGACACCGTGCCGGCCGACACGCCGAAGGAGGAGCAGCGCCTGCAGCCCGTCTTCATCCAGGGCTTCGCGGACGTGCAGCGCATCGACGGGTACGACCTGCAGGACGCCCTGGAGAGCGCCTACGGCCGCTATGGCGACGACGAGGTGTGCCTGATCACGCGCAGCAACAAGCGTGCGTACCAGTACAGCCAGCAGGTGCGCGCGCGCATCCACGGCTTCGAGGAGGAGCTCTGCGCCAACGACCGCGTGATGGTGGTGCGCAACAATTACTTCTGGGCGGGCCGCAACGGGCGACCCGAGCTCATCGCCAACGGCGAGGTGATGGAGGTGAAGCGCGTGCACGGCCTGGAGGAGCGGTACGGCCTGCGCTTCGCGGACATCACCGCAGGCTGGTGGAACGGACAGGAATACCGGGAGCTCGATTGCAAGGTGATGGTGGACACGCTCGCGGTGGAGTCGCCGTCGCTGCCCGGACCGCGGATGCGCCTGCTCCAGCAGCAGGTGCGCGAGGGCATCGTGGCGCGCACCAAGGGGGAGCTGGTCGCGAAGTTGAAGGAGGACCCTTACCTCAACGCGCTGCAGATCAAGTACGCCTACGCCGTAACCGCGCACAAGGCCCAGGGCGGGCAATGGCAGGCCGTGTTCGTGGACCAGGGCTACATCACCGAGGAGATGCTCGACCGCGAATACGTGCGCTGGCTCTACACGGCGATCACGCGGGCGAGCGAGAAGCTCTACCTGCTCAACTTCGTGCCGCGCTTCTGGGGGGAGGAGTAACGCCGCGGCTCACCGCTTGATGAAGCGCGCCACACCGATCCCTTCGCCCGCGAAGGTGCGCACCGTGTAGAGGCCGGCGGGCAGCGTGCCCACTGGAACCTGGAAGGTGCTGACCCGCGGAGCGCCGGTGTACACCATACGGCCATCCGCGGTGCACAGCTCCACACGGTCCACGCGCTCGGTGCTTCGCACGGTGAGCTGTTCCTCCGCCGGGTTCGGGAAGAGCTCGAGCGCGGCCGTGGGCATGAGCTCGTTCACGCTGACATCGTTGTAATAGATGCCGTTCCGGTAGATGCGGGCGCCGTAGAGGTCGCCGACCTGTGAGCGCCAGAAGGCCACCACCCCACCGTTCCCATCGGGCAGTTGCACACGTTCGGTGTAGAACGGTTGGGGACCTGTGGAGAACGACACCGGTGCCGGCCATGCTGCGGTCCCATCGTTGCGCACGCGCATGGCGCTGTACTTCGTGCCCAGGTTGAAGTCCATCATCACGATCACCGCGCCGCTGTCGCTCGCCACGATCGATGCGGATGGGATGTAGCTGTTCTCCTGGATCGCGAGCACGCCATCCGGGTCCCATTGAGCTGCTCCTGAGGCCGTATCGATACGCTGCAGGTACAAGCTCTGGTTGCTGGCCGGTGGACGGTTGTCGCCCCAGGCCACGAAGAGATCGCCGTCCACGAACACGGCTGCCGGACTCGCCTGGGCGTGGCTTTCAGTGCAGGCGTACAACGGAGAGGGAGCCCAGAGCATGGTGCCGCTGGTGTCGAAGCGGGCCATGCCCAGGTCGCTCGATTCCTCCCATACGCTCACGATCCCGCCGTGGCCGTCGGAGGCCATGGTGAACGCGTAGCTGAGCCCTGCGCCGCCGGCGCTCACATCGAGGTTCGCCGGCCATTGCGCCGCACCGAGCGAGTCCACACGCATGGCCCGGTGGCAGGTGCCTGCTCCATTGGAACAGCGCCATCCCACCACCATGCCGCCGGCCTCATCCGGCAGGACCTGGAACGGACCATAGCCTGCATTGTAGGGCACCGCCATGCCGGGCACAGGGAAGGCCACGGTACCATCGGCCCGGACACGCTGCATCGCGTAGAAGCCGTTCGACCCCTGCGAATCGCCGATGTAGCAGAAGAAGGCCCCATCACCACTTCGGATGCCCTGCGGAGCGGAGTAGCCGAAGCAGTTGCCGAAGATGCCCGGCCCGTTCACCGATAGCACGGTGGGCGCGGACCACACCGGCTGCGCCTGGTCGTCGATGAGGAGCGCGCGCACGGTATCAGCCCCGTTCGCGTTGTTCACTTTCGACATCACCGCAAGCATCACCCGTCCATTGTCCATGGACACGGCGGCCACCTCGTTCGCGCTTGTCCAGGATGGTCCGTAGAGGAGCCGGCCGTTCGCATCCCATAGCGCCACCCCATCGTTGTTGAGGTGCTGGCCGTAGATCGCCCTGGCCGTGCTCCCGTTGCGGGCATCGGACCAGAACGTGTACCAGCCACCGGAACCGTCCGCAACGGCCGACGGAAGGCGCTGGTCGTCCGCGGCATCGCAGATCACCAGCGGGGTGGCGGGGTCCTGGCTCCACTGGGCCAGTACGACCTGGTTCAAGGTCAAGAGCGCGGCAACGCTCAAGTACAGCCCCGCATGGGCACGGAGCGCAGCGTTCAGCATCGGAGGAGCGAGCGACATGGGAGAGGGATTTGACCTTGAAGGTGGTCATCTTCCCGCCGTCATGCAACACGTGTGGGACGAGTTGCCTGAAAAGCGAAAGCCCACCTCCCGGTGGGCTTTGCTTTCAGCGGTCCGGACGGGACTCGAACCCGCGACCTCCGACGTGACAGGCCGGCATTCTAACCAGCTGAACTACCGGACCGACTGACCCCGCCTTTCGGCGAAGCGGGTGCAAATGTAAGGGAGGGGTGGAACCGTGCAAGACCCTCCGGAAAAAAACGGGTCAGTACAGCCGGGCCCGCTTGGTGAGGAACTCCAGCAGCACGGGCTCGAAGCCGGCGTTGATGTCGGCCTCCACCAGGTCGATGCGGTATTGGGCGCACTTGAGCTTCAGGCGGTGCCAGCGCTCGTTCATGGCGGCCTTGTACGCCTCGCGCACCTCGGCGGGATGCGCCTTCACCTGCTCGCCGGTCTCCACGTCCACGAAGGTGTAGGGGCGGTCCTGGAGGTCGAGCTCCAGCTCGTGCCGGCGGTCCACCACGTGGAACACGATGATGTCGTGCTTGTTGAAGCGCAGGTGCTGCAGGGCGTCGAACACTTCGGCCTCGCGGTCGGCGTCGTCGAGCATGTCGCTGAGGATCACCACCAGGCTGCGGCGGTGGGCGCGCTGGGCGATGTCGTGCAGGGCCTCCACCAGGCCGGTGCGCTGGCCGCGGTCCGGTGCTCCGGTGGCGAGCAGGCCTTCGAGGTGCTGCATCAGGTGGCGCAGGTGCACGGCGTTGCTGCGCGCCTGTTCGGCCACCGCCACCCGGTCGCTGAACACGGTGAGGCCCACGGCATCGCGCTGCTTGCGCAACAGCTGGATGAAGGCGGCCGCGGCGTGCACGGCGAACTCCACCTTGTTGAACTCTTTGGCGCGGTCGAGGGCCGCGCCCGCCGAAGCCTTGGCGGAGGCGGGATAGTACATCGAGGAGGAGGCGTCCACCACCAGTTGGCAGCGCAGGTTGGTCTCCTCCTCATAGCGCTTCACGAAGAGCTTGTCGGTGCGCGCGTAGAGCTTCCAGTCGATGTGGCGGGTGCTCTCGCCGGGGTTGTAGGCGCGGTGCTCGGCGAACTCCACGCTGAAGCCGTGGAAGGGGCTCTTGTGCAGGCCGGCGAGGAAGCCCTCCACCACCTGGCGGGCCTTGAACTCAAGGGCGCTGAGGGCCTGGATGGGGCGCTGCTCGATGGGCATGGGGCGAAGTTCGGGAGAGAATGGCGAGGGTGGTGCCATGGGCGGGAAAGCGGAAAGCCCGGGACGCTCCCGGGCTTTCCGTATGCTTCAGGCAGGGCTCAGGCCAGCTGGCCTTCGAGCTTCTGGGCGAGCGTGCTCTTGGGCACGGCGCCCACGGCGCGGTCCACGATCTCGCCGTTCTTGAACACCAGCAGCGTGGGGATGCTGCGGATGCCGTACTTCATGCTGATCTGGGCGTTGTGGTCCACGTTGAGCTTGCCCACCACGGCCTTGCCGTCGTATTCCTTGGCGAGCTCCTCCACCACGGGGCCCACCATGCGGCAGGGTCCGCACCATTCCGCCCAAAAGTCAACGAGCACGGGCTTGTCGCTCTTCAGGACGAGTTCCTCAAAGTTGCTGTCGGTGAGTTCGAGTGCCATGTTCTTGGTGCGCGTTCGCGCTTGTCTGGTTGCTTGTTCAGGTTCCTGCAGGGGGCGCAAGTTGGTGGATCAAGGTTCCCGTGCGCGGGTGATGGTCGGTCACCTTTCCACGATCTTTTTCCGGTTATCCACGCTTGCCTCCGCAAAGGTACCCCCACGGGTCAACTTCCTTGCCATGGAAACTAACCTGACGATCCGTCAGTTGAGGGTGTAGGTCACCTCGCCCAAGGCCTCGATGCCGCGGATGAGGTCTTCGGTGATGGCCACGCCGATGCCCCGGCTGGGCGCGTCGATGGCCATGTTCTCCGCGGCGCTCACCACCTGCACGTTCACCTTGCACAGGCCGGGGGACGAGCGCAATAGGCGTCCAAGGTGGCGGGTCAAGCTGTCGTTCACGCGCTCGGCCTCGAGCTTCAGGTTCAGCTTGGTGAAGTACTTCTCCCGCACATCGCTGAGCAGGTCGATGGAGGCGATCTTGAACTCCATCTGGCCTTCATCGCGCCCCCAAGTGCGCGCGCTGGCCCGGCCTTTCACGAAGAGCAGGGCGCCGGATTGCAGGTACAGCTTGAACTTGAGGTAGTCCTCGCTGAAGAGCATGAACTCGTGGCTGCCGTGGTGGTCCTCCAGGCTGAAGCTGCCGAAGGGCTTGCCGCTCTTGGCGATACGGTGGTCGGCGCGGGTGACGATGCCGGCGAAGGCCACCTCGCGCCCGGCCAGCTGCTCCAACTCCTTGAGCATGGGCAGCGGGGTGTTGCACAGGTGCTTGATCTCCAGCCGGTGGTCGTCCAGCGGGTGGCCGCTGAGGTAGAAGCCGATCACCTCCTTCTCGTAGTGCAGCTGTTCCAGCGCGCTCCAGCCCTCGATCTGGGGCAGGGGCGGTTCGGGGATGCCGGCCCCGCTGTCGCCGGTCATGTCGAACATGCTCACCTGGCTGCTGTCCTCGCCGTCCTGGTGCTGCTGACCGTAGCGCACCAGGGTCTCGATGTAGGTGGGCCTGCCCTCGCCGGCGCTGTGGAAGAAGTGCGCGCGCTGCATGTTCAGCCCGTCGAAGGCCCCGGCGTAGGCCAGGCTTTCCAGCGCCTTGCGGTTGGCGGCGCGCAGGTTCACGCGGCGCATCAGGTCGAACACGCTGGTGTAGGGTCCGTTGGCGGTGCGCTCGTTCACGATGGCCTCCACGGCGCCCTCGCCCACGCCCTTCACCGCGCCCAGCCCGAAGCGGATCTGCCCGGCCTTGTTCACGCTGAAGCGGTACTGGCTCTCGTTCACATCGGGGCCCAGCACGGGGATGCCCATGCGGCGGCACTCCTCCATGAAGAAGGTGATCTTGTCGATGCTGCCCTGGTTGTGCGTGAGCACGCTGGCCATGTACTCGGCCGGGTAGTTGGCCTTCAGCCAGGCGGTCTGGTAGGCGACGAAGGCGTAGCAGGTGCTGTGGCTCTTGTTGAAGGCGTACTGCGCGAAGGCCTCCCAGTCCGTCCACACCTTCTCGCACACCTTGGGGTCGAGCCCCCGGGCGGCGGTGCCCTCCAGGAACTTGCCCTTCATCTTGTCCAGCGTGGCGCGGTCCTTCTTGCCCATCGCCTTGCGCAGCACGTCGGCATCGCCCTTGCTGAAGCCGGCGAGCTTCTGGGAGAGCAGCATCACCTGCTCCTGGTACACGGTGATGCCGTAGGTCTCGTGCAGGTACTCCTCCATCTCCGGGAGGTCGTACACGATCCGCTCCAGTCCGTGCTTACGCTTGATGAAGTTGGGGATGTACTCCAGCGGACCGGGCCGGTACAGCGCGTTCATGGCGATGAGGTCGCCGAACTGGTCGGCCTTCAGCTCGCGCAGGTACTTCTGCATGCCCGCGCTCTCGAACTGGAAGGTGCCGTTGGTCTCGGCGCGCTGGTAGAGGGCGTAGGTCTTCGGGTCGTCGAGCGGGATGCCGTCGATGTCGATCTGGATCCCGTGGTTCTGGTCGATCATCCGCAGGGCGTCGCGGATGATGGTGAGCGTCTTCAGCCCCAGGAAGTCCATCTTGATCACGCCGGCGTCCTCCACCACCTTGCCGTCGTACTGCGTGATGAGCAGGTTGGAGTCCTTGGTGGTGCACACCGGCAGGATCTCCTTCAGGTCCTTGGGCGCGATGATGATGCCGGCCGCGTGGATGCCCACGCCGCGCACCGAGCCTTCGAGCTTCTCGGCCTCGCGCAGCACCTGGGCGGCGAGGTCGTCGCCCTCGAGCACCTTGCGCAGCTCCAGCACGCCGGCGAGGTCGTCGCTGGTGAGGCCCTCCTTCTCCTTCAGGCTCTTGTCGCCGTCGATGGGCGCGCGCAGCACCCGGCCGAGCTCGATGCCGGGCTTCTCGGGCACCAGCTTGCTCAGGCGGTCGGCCTCCTGCAGGGGCAGGTCCATCACGCGGCTCACATCGCGGATGCTGAGCTTGGCGGCCATGCTGCCGTAGGTGACGATCTGCGCCACCTGGTCGCGGCCGTACTTCTCCACCACGTAGTCGATCACCTTCTGCCGGCCCTCGTCGTCGAAGTCGGTGTCGATATCGGGCATGCTCTTGCGGTCCGGGTTCAGGAAGCGCTCGAAGAGCAGGTCGTACTTGACCGGGTCGATGTTGGTGATGCCGATGCAGTAGGCCACCGCGCTGCCCGCCGCCGAGCCGCGGCCCGGACCGATGAGCACGCCGATCTCACGGCCCTTGTTGATGAAGTCCTGCACGATGAGGAAGTAGCCCGCGAAGCCCATCGTGCGGATGGTGAAGAGCTCGAAATCGAGCCGCTCCTTGATCTTGGGGTCGAGGCTGTCCACGCCGCCGTTGCCCTCGCCGAGCCAGCGGCGCACCGCGCCCTCGTAGGTGATGTGCTTCAGGTACTCATCCTGGTCGGCGAAGCCCGGTGGGATCTGGTAGTTGGGCAGCAGGATGTCCTGCTTCAGCTTCAGCACCTCCACCTTGTCCACGATGCGCTGCGTGTTGTCCAGCGCCTCGGGGAGGTCGCGGAACTTCGCATGCATCTCGTCGGTGCTCTTGAAGAAGAACTCGTCGTTGTAGAAGGCGAAGCGGGTGCCCCTGGGCTTGCCCTCCTCGTCGTCGAACTCCTTGGCGCTGGGCGTGCTCTGCTTCTCGCCGGTGTTGATGCACAGCAGGATGTCGTGCGCGTTGGCGTCCTGCTGGTCCACGTAATGGCTGTCGTTGCTGGCGATGATGGGCACGTTGTACTTGGCGGCCCACTGCACCAGCACGGCGTTCACCTTGTCCTGCTCGGGGATGCCATGGCGTTGCAGCTCGATGTAGTAGTCCTCGCCGAAAAGGTCGAGCCACCACTTGAACTCGGCCTCGCCGGCGGCCTCGCCCTTGCGGAGGATGGTGCGCGGCACGCTGGCCGCCAGGCAGCAGGTGGTGGCGATGAGGCCCTGGTGGTACTTCAGCACGAGCTCCTTGTCGATGCGCGGGTACTTGCTGTAGTAGCCGTCGATGTACCCGAGGCTGCACAACTTGCTGAGGTTGCCATAGCCTTCGGCGTTCTTGGCCAGCAGCAGCTGGTGGTAGCGCACGTCGCGGTCCTCGCGGGTGAAGGTCTTCTTGTGGCGGTCCTCCACGAGGTAGAACTCGCAGCCCACGATGGGCTTCACCTTCAGGCTGCCGTCCTCGTTCTTGTGCTTGCCGGCCTCGGCCACGAACTTGAACACGCCGAACATGTTCCCGTGATCGGTGATGGCCACCGCGGGCTGGTTGTTGCGGATCGCCTTCTTGTAGAGGTTGGGGATCGAGGCGGCGCCGTCGAGGAGGCTGAACTGGGTGTGGACGTGGAGGTGCGAGAACTGCATGGCGGAAGGGCCACGAAGTTACCGGGCGGGGGTGGGGTGGAAGGGCGTCAGTTTTCCACGATCGGTGGAGAGCGCGATCAGCCCTTCACGAACCTCCACCGCGCACCCGAGCGACCGAGCTGCAGCACGTAACTGCCTGGCGCAAGGCCACTGACATCCAGGCGGCCGCTGGTGGTGGTGCGCAGAACGATGCGACCGTTCAGGTCCAGTACGACCGCGCGGTCGTACCCCGAGCAAGCGGGGATGATCAGTTCGCCATCCGTCGGTATCGGAAATGGTGAGGTATTCACCGCGGCCTGCGGCTTCCCGTCGAGGGCTGTGGACAACGGCACCAGCTTCGCCACGAAGCCATCACCGGCGGATCCTGCGAGCCTGGCCCGCCCGGCGAGGTACAGGCCGCCCGCACCATCGGACCGGATCGCGTTCACATTGCTGATCGGCGCGCCAGGAACGTTCCAATCCTGGCGGAACATGCGGAGTCCCGTCGTGTCGTATTCGTAGATAAGCGTGTGCAGATAGGAGGTGATCACGGTCCATCGGTCCTCGTGCAGTTCGGCGAAGTCCATGTTCGAACAGAAGTTGATGGCGCCACCGGTGAGCGTGTCCGTCCAGAGGACCGTGCCAGCGCTGCTCAGCTTGGCAAGGAGGTAGTAGGGCCCTGGAATGCTCAGTTGGTAGCTGCCTTCACCCACGGCATAGATATCCCCGGCCGCATCGCAGCGCACATGGACGATGTGGCCCGTGGTACTGGTCAACCCAGGATAGGAGAGGTCCTTGCTCCAGACCACATTGCCTGCTGCATCCAACTTGGACACGTGGAAGAACTGATTTCGGTTTCCGCCCACGATCGCATGACCGAGGCCATCGCAGGTCATGCCGTTGTTGTTGTCGGTGGTGGCCATGGTCAGGTCCGTGGTCCATTGGTGCTGGCCGGAAGTGTTGAACGCGATGGCGGCCGAATAGCTGGTGGCGTTCCTTGTCCAGATCACCGGCAGGGTATCGCCGATCACTTCCACGGCGATGGCCTTCCCGAAGCCGCCCCAGTTCGAAGGGATGGGGTAGGTGACCCACCAGTCCAGCTGGCCGTTCCCGTTGATGCGCGCCAGGCCCGGTCGGACCTGCGCACCGTTCATGAACGAACCAGCCAGGTACACGTTCCCGAAGGCATCCTGCGTGGCGTCAGCGAAGTCGTCGCCGGTGGCGAAGCCGGGCGTATTGAGCACGATGTTCCCGAGCAGGTTACCGAGGGTGTCCACGTGTTGGGCGATGACGTCGTTCGTTCCGGACATGTTCTCGAAATCGCCGAGCGAGAGCAGCGTACCGTCGTTCAGCCGGAAGATCTTCCAGGCCCGTCCGATGCTATCAGGCAGCCCAGCGTTCCACAGGTCCGTTCCGTCGCTCGCGAAGGCGGCGATATAGGCCTCGCTCGTGGTGCCGGTCGTGAATGTGCCGTTGGATACGACGGAACCTGAAGGAAGCACGAGCAGGTCCTCGGCGCTGTTGTATCCGCTCAGGTTGTTGTAGGTGGTCATCCACTCCGTGCTGAACTGGGCGGAGAGGCGTGGCAAGGTGATCATCACTAGACAGATGGGAACGAAGGACCGGGAGCGCTGTTGGAGCTTCATGAACGGGTGACGCGATCGAGCGGCCAGGGGTTCGCCGGTGGTGGGTGTTCGGCGTTCAGAAGGGATAGCCGATGGCGATGTTGAGGATGAGGTTGTTGTTCCACTTGGAATCGAGGTCGTCGAACACCCAGCGGTCGCCGGCGGGCAGGTCGGGACGGCGGAGCGGTGCGGCGAGGTCGAGGCGGATCACGATCACCTGCGGGTCCACGCGCACCCCGATGCCGGCGTCCATCGCGATCTCGCTCACCCACGTGTCCCACGCGAACACCCCGCCCGGTCGGGACGGGTCATCGTTCAGGAGCCAGATGTTGCCGGCGTCGGCGAACACCGCCCCTTTCACGAAGCCCGACAGCGTGAAGCGGTATTCGGTGTTGAGCTCGAGCTTGAGGTCGCCGACCTGGTCCACCAGGAAGTTCCCCTCCTGCTGCGTGATGTAACTGCCCGGACCCACGCTGCGGGCGCGGAAGCCGCGGAGGCTGTTGGTGCCCCCGGCGTAGAACTGCTTCACGTAGGGCATCACATCGGTGTTGCCGTAGGAGATGCCCGTTTGTGCGAGCAGGCGCGTCACCACCTGTGCGTCCCTGGCTCCCACGGCGTGGTACCAACGAAGTTCGGGTCGCAGGCGAACGTACTGGCTGTAGCGCTGGTCGAGCAGGGTGTAGCCCTCCTCGGGTCTTGGGCCGCGCGTTCCGGCGAAGATGAGCGAGAGGAGGTTGCCGCTCTCGTCGACCCCCAGGCTGTACACGAGCCAGTTTCGTTGTGCGTCGCGGTTCTTGGTGTTGCGCGTGTACGTATAGCCGAAGCCCACCACGAACTGGTCCTCGAAGCTGCGCTTGATCGTGGGGTTCTCGTCGAGGAAGGCATTGAACTCGTCGGTGGTGTAGAACAGGTTGTTGTAGCTGATCTCCAGGAGCTGCAGGTCGTGCCACACCTTGCGGTCACGATGCCAGGCGTAACCGAGGCCCGTGGCCGCCGAGCGCATGCCGTACAGGTCCACGCGGCGGAACAGGCCGAAGCCCATGGCGATGTTGGTGACCGGCGTGCTGTTGCGGATGCCCTTGGGCTCGGGGAGCAGCAGCATGCGCGGGATGGCGAGCCCGGCCTTGATGCCCACCTCCCAGGCGTTGGTGCCGGCATCGGCGCCGGAGATCTGGGTCTCGAAGCGACCGTTCGCGTCGAGCGTGAACTGCTCGGCGCCGCCCAGCAGGTCGCGGTCCACGAAACCGGCGCGGATGCCGGGGCCGGCGAAGTTGTTGCTCTTGCTCACGGCGTTCAGCTCGCTGAACAGGGAGAAGCGCTTCAGGGGCATCAGGGCGATGCGGGCGTGGAGCACGGCGTCGCGCAGGGTGTCGTCGGCATAGGCGACAAGCACGTTGCGGAACACGCCGTAGGAGTTGAGGTAGCGCTGCATGGCGGCGCTGCGCGAGAGCGAGTAGGCATCGTCGGGCCGCACGGACACGCCGCGCAGGATCGGTCCGGGCCGGTACATGCCGAGGTAGCTGATGAGGTCGACGCCGTCCACGCGCACGGTGTCGGTGGGCGGCAGCACCTCGTCCTGGTCGGTGTGCACGGTGACCGAGCCGATGGTGTGGATGCGGCGCTTGAGGGTGCCGGTGGTCGGTTTCACGCGGAGGTGGAGCGCCACGCTGTGGTCGCCCAGCGAGGTGTCCGCGGCCCACACCAGGTCGTCAGCCCGCAGCCGGTACCAGCCGCGGTCGCGCAGCTGCTCGGTCACCCGGTCGCGCTCCGCGGTGAGGCGGGAAAGGTCGTAAGGTTCGCCGACGTGCATCCGGCAGAGCGGCAGCATCTCCGTCATCGCGCTGTCCAGGGCATCGCCGTCCGCGAGGCCCATGCGCAGGCTGCGGATCAGGTGCGGCTCTCCGGGGCTCACGGTGAAGACCACCGAGGCCTTGCGGCCGTCGCGCACGATGTGGTGACTGCAGGTCGCACTGAAATGCCCGCGGTTGTGCAGGCGGTTCACCATGGCCGCGTTGATGTCGTCCAGCGGAAGTTGGTCCAGGTACACCGGAGCGGCGCCCACCTTGTACTTCAACCAGTGCCGGATGCCCTTCTGCTTCTTGGGCTCCTTGATGGTGTTGTGCAGCGCCACCATGGGCCGCATGCCCAGGATGCTGTTGTTCGCGGCGGGCTTCACCAGGTCGGCGAGCTCGTGCCGCGCCCCCACGGCGTCGTAGGCGGGTTCTTCGGTCCACTCCACGGTGAAGCCCGTGTAGAGCGGGCGCTCCGCAGTGCTGTACCGCAGGCCCGTGCACGAGGCCAGCAGCATCGCGCAAAGGGCGATGAGGACCGTGCCGTGCGGAAAGATGACGAGGCGCCTCATGGTCCGTTCCGCTGGTCACGTTCGGTGTTGCGGCGCTCGAGGATGTCCTGCCGCAGGCGGGTCAGTTCCTTCTCGCGCTTTTCGAAATCGCGGGTGAGCATGATGGCTGCGCCATTGTTCACCAGCTCCCCGTCGTACAGGTCGTAGGCGTTCTCGTGGTACACACGCAGGCGCAAGCGGCCGTCGGCGGTGAGGTCGTAGGCGATGGCGTATTGCGGCGCCTTGGTGTTGCTCATGGCGCTCACCTCCTGCTTGTGCTCGTTGTAGCCCAGCGAACCACCGGCCTCGATGCGCACGCGGTCGTTCAGCACACGCTGGGTCACCTTGTAGTCCACGGTGGTGCGGGAGTAGCTCTCGCCGCCCTGCGTCTGGTCGTAGGTGCTAACGCCGAGCTGGATGTCCATGCCCTTGATGCCCTGGCCGGTGAGGCGGTTGAGCTGCTGGGTGAGGATGCTGTTCACCGAGTTGCGCGCGGCGGTGCTGGCCAGGCTGCTGCCGCCCGGTGTGGAGCCGGCCTCGTTCTCGATGAAGGTGCTGAGCACGAGCAGCCCGAACACCTGGCGGTTGAGCTCCTCCTGGTTGCCGGGCTTGGCCAGCTGGTCGAGCACGGTGTTCACCTGCGGATAGCTGTTGCGCACCTGGCGGTCCATGTCGAGGCCGAAGCTGATGTTGGGCGCCTGCACGGCCTCGCGGATGTTGATGAGCACATCGAAGGGCAGGGGGGCCTGGAGCGAGTTGCGCTCGCTCTCGGAAAGCCCGCCGCGCGCGTTGGCCACCAGCGGATAGGGCGCCACCTTGGTGCTGTACTTGGCGCGGATGTCCATGCGGCCGGCCAGGGGGTCGCCGTCCCACATGATGGTGCCGCCGGGCACCAGGTCGAAGCGCTTCTTCACCAGGCCGTAGAACTCCACGGTGTAGCCGCCGTCCACCACGGTGAAGGGTCCCTGCAGGTAGATGTCGCCCTCGGGATTGTAGCGGAAGCGCAGGTCGGCCTCGCCGCGGAAGCTGGCCGCATCGCCGGTGGTGGGGTCGATGACGATGGCGAAGCGGGCGTTGCGGTCGAGCTTGATGCGCAGGTCGAGGTCGATGCCGGGCAGCTGGGCGGCCAGCGAATCGCGGAGCATCTCGCTGTCGGAGCGCACCGCCAGGGTGTCCTGCGCGTCGAAGTCGGTGGTGAACTGCACGATGCCGGCGTGGTCGATCAGCTCCACCTTGCTGCCGGGCAGCACCACGCTGAGCGTTGTGGAATCGAGCACGCTCACCGCTCCCTTCACGGTGGGCACGGTGGCCGTGCCGCCGATGCGCAGGTCGATGCCGCCGAAGAGCTTGCCATAGAACATGGGGTTGTCCTTGGCCGTGCTGTTCACGAGCTGGAATCGTTCGGTGCGCAGGCGCAGGTCGAGGCCCGGTTCGTGGCCGGCACCGGTGTTCACACGACCATCGAGCTGGAAGCGGTTGTCGCGCGCATCGCGCACCTCGAGGTCGTTGAGCGCGATGCCGTGCCGGTCGAAGGTCACGGTGTCCGCCGGGATGTGGTACACGGCGCCGGTCTGTCTGAGCCCGAAGCGCCCTTCACGGATCGCGGTGCTGCCCACCACGGTGATCGCCTCGCCCTCCTGCTCGTAGCGCAGGTCGCCGTTCAGGGCTCCGCCCAGGTCGAAGAGGTAGCCCTGCACCAGCGGCTTGAACAAGGAAAGGTCGTTCAGGACGAGCTCGCTCTCCACCGCAATCCGGGGCTCATCCTTGCTGAGGTCGGCCTCGAGCGTGGCATGGGCGCGGTCGGCGCCGGCGTCCAGGCGCACCGAGCCGCGGTAGTGGTCCTTGTGGTGCTCGGTCAGCTCCGCCTCCATGGTGCCCAGGGCCACGTCCATCACCTCGAGGTGATGCAGGGCGAGCTCTCCCTTCAGCCGCTCGTCCTCGCGCAGGGGCAGCAGCACATGGGCATCGAGCGTGCCCCGCAGCAGGGCCAGGCTGTCCGCGGTGCGCACCAGCCCGGTGAGGTTCGCCAGCTCGAAGCCGGAGAGCTCGAGGTGGTTGCCGTCGGCTTCCGTGCGCAGCTCGATGCGTTGCGCGCCGCTGGTGATGGCGAGGTCCCTGGCGCGCGGCCCTTCGGGTCCCAGGGAAAGTGCGTTGTCGTGAGTGGCCTGCCAGGCGTTGCGGTCCAGCACAAGGTCCTCCTGCAGGTGCAATACGGGGATGCTCCCTTCGCGGCGCAGGTCGAGCCCGATGCGGTAGCGGTCGGTCCCACCATCGCGCAGGCGGAACAGGGTGCGCAGGGTTCCGGGTTCGTTGGTGGCGAGGAGCACGAGGTCGTCCACGTGCAGGCTGTCGCGCATCACCTGCAGCACGGCCAGTTCGCCCTGCAGATCGGCCCCGGCGGCCTTCAGGTCGATGGTGAGCCCCGTTACCTCCACACCGCCATAGTCCACCAGCGGGATGTTCACGTTGAGGGTCAGCGAGTCGCGGTCGCTGTCGTAGCGGCCCTCGAAGCGCTTCACCTCCATGGCGTGCAGCGCGGGATGCACCAGGCTCGCGAGGCGTTCGGTGCCGGGCAGGTCCACCTTCAGGGCGATGCGCCGGCCCGGCGGCGCGCGGAAGGCGTACGGTTCCTGGAAGGCGCCGAGCAGGCGTTCGCGCAGCAGCGCCACGGTGCTGTCCATGGAGAGGTTCGCATGGTAGGCCACGCGGGCGGCATCGCAGTCCAGGTCGACCGCCGTGGAATCGCTGTCGAGCAGACCGCTCAAGGTGAAGCGCTCGAAGGCGAAGGTGCGCTCGGTGTTGAACACGCGCAAGCCGGGCGCCTGCAACGCGTAGCGGCCGTGCATCTCCGGCAGCAGCGCGGTGCGTCCGGTGATGCGTCCGTCCAGGTCCAGCGTGTACGGGGTGAGGCCCAGCTCCTGAAGGTGCAGGCGTTCGAGCGCCAGGTCGAAGGCCACCACGAGGCTGTCGCCTTCCTGCGGCCACGGACCGGTCGTGCGCAGGGTGAACGCGGTGGCTGCCGCATCGGCGCCGAGCTCCGTGCGCAGTGAATCACCCGCGGCCTCGGCCTTCAGGTGCAGGCTGGAGAGGTCGTTGCCCAGGTAGGTGAGCGCGGTGGGTGTGAAGGTGAGCGTGCCCTGCCGGGTGATGTCGTGCAAGCGTTCGCCTTGGGCCACGAGCGTGAAGCTGAGGGGCCCGATGGCGGTGTCGCCGGTGAGACGCGCGGCCGCGATGCGATCGGCCGTGAGATCCACATCGAGGTGACCAGGCACGAAACCCTTCCAGTCGCGCGCCGCGGCCCTTCCCTTCAGGTCGCCGAGGTCGCTCTTCAGGTCCACATGGGCGCTCGCGTCGTAGCCCGTTCCCTGCGCGTCGCCCTTGAACACGAGCCGCGCGGGCAAGGGCACATCGGGCGGTGCGTAGGCGTGCATGAGCGCGTGCAGGCCCTTGCCCAGGGTGAGCGCTTCGACCGTGAGCGCGTAGCTGCTGGCGGGCCAGCTTGTCGCCTGGGTGATGCGACCGTTGGCGTGGAGCGTGCTGCCCTGGTCGCCGTCGAGCTCGATGCCGGCGCGCCGGATGTCCTGCAGGCTTCCTGCGATCCACAGCTTTGTGGCCCAGCGTTCGTCGGTCATGGCCTCAACGGGTGGTTCCATCCCCAGCTGGTGGAGCAAGGGCATCAGGTCGTGGAGCCGCACATCGCCGCCGACCTCCGCGTCGAAGGGCACTTCCTCCGGGTTCCTGTAAGCGGCGGAAAGGTCGCGTGGTGCCGCGGCAGCGCGGAAGGTGAGGTGGTTGTGCAGGGCCTCGATCCGGCCTCCGGTCAACGTGAACGAGTCGGGCGTTGCCGCGAGGTGTGCGGCGAGTTCCAGGCGGTCATCGTTCGGACCACCCTGCACTGACAGGCTGTCGAGGTCCACCGCGATGCGCGCGTTGTTCACCACGATGCCCTTGGCCTGGAGCGCCATGTCGGTGTACACGAGATGACCCGCTTCCAGCGGTCCGCCCGGGGGCGGGATCGGACCGTTGTGGAGGGCCGCCGCGCCGTGCACCACGCGGAGCTGATCCACGGCGATCCGCATGTCCCGCGTCCAGTAACGGAAGCCGTCCTGGCGGTCGAGCCACGGTGGGGTGCCGGTGCTGTCCGTTGCGACCGGTGTTGGAGCCGTGCGCATGCCGAAGCGCGGATGGATCAGGCTCACCTGCGCGAGCTCATAGCGCTGTTCGTCGGTGCGCACATCGCGCGCCTTGATCGCTGCACGTTGCACGTCGAACCAGAGACTGTCAGGTGCTCCCACGGTGGCCATGGTGAAGGCCACGGCCTCCAGGCCGATCGTGCGGAAGCGGATGTCGATGCCGGCCAGCGGGTTCACCAGGTCCGGATAGGTCGAGGGCTCAGGCGGTGCAGGTGCTGTCCGCAGGTGGACCTCGGCCAGGCGCACGGTGAGGTCGTTCACGTGGAACCGCATCGGGTCCAGATCGAAGGTGTCGAGGTCGATGTGGAGCTGCCCGAGGTCCGTGGACAGGTGCAGGTCGCTCGGCGCCATGTCCAGGTCGAAGCGGATGTCCTCGAGCTGGATGGCCGCGATGCTGAACGCCGAGCCACCGTTGTTCGCGGAGGTGGTGTCGGGTGCCTTGTCGCTGCGGAAGGCCTTGATGATGTGCTGGAAATTGAACGTGCTGTCGGCGTACTGGCGCAGTTCGCCACGCACATCCTTCAGGCGCACCAGGCCGAGCGCGATGTGGCCATGCAGCAATTCGCCCAGGTCCGCCGAGGTGCGGATGAGCCCCGCATGGATCAGCGTGTCGCCCCGGTCATCGGCCACGTGCAGGCCTTCCAGCTGCACGGCGAGGGGAAAGCCGAGGTGCAGCCCTTCCAGTTCCACGCGCGCACCGATGCGTTCGGTGAGCATCCGCACCGCGCGGCCCCGCACCAGGTCCTGCACGGGCGGCAGGTACAACAGCACCACCAACAGCAGGGCCAGCGACAGCGGAAGCACCACCAGCCAGCCCAGGGCCCGCCTGGCGACACGGCGCCACGAGCCCCCGGATATCGCGGGCTTTTCAGCGGTGTCGTCGGTTTTTCGGGGCATTCGCCCCGAAGGTAGGAGGGCCTCCAGCGCGCGGCATGACGTGCAGCAGCCCCGTTTTCAGCAGGGTCATGCTAAAGACACCGCACCTCCGGCTCGCAGCATACGGGGAAGTTCACACTGCGGGCGATGAAGCAGTACTTGTGCACCTCGCCATGGAAGTGCAGGGCCCTGTCGAGCATGCGGGGCTCCGCCACCACCACGGCAGGCCGCAGTACGGCCTCGGTGAAATGACCACCGCCATCGTTGGTGAGCAGCAGGGTGCCCTCCGCGCGGTCGCGGTAGTGGACCACGTTGATGCGGGCACGCGCGCAGAGGGCCAGGTAGGTGAGCAGGTGGCATTGGCTCAGCGCGGCCAGCAGCAGGTCCTCGGGATTGTGCAGCGCGGCATCCCCGCGGAACATCGGGTCGGCCGTGCCCCGCAGGTCGGGCTTGCCGGCGATGCGTACCACATGCTCGCGCGAGTAGCCCTCGTAGGTGCTGGTGCCCTGGCCCAGGTCGCCGAGCCATTCCAGCTCCAAGGCGTAGGTGTGCGCTCCGGTGCTCATGCCTTCACGAAGGTGCGGCGTTGGCCGAGCTGGGGCAGGACGATCACGTAGGTGCCCGCCGCGAGCGCGTCCACGACCAAGTGACCATCACTCCGTCCTTCGCGCAGCACGCGCCCCTGCAGGTCCATGATCACGTACCGCACGGCACCGGAAATGCCGGGCAGGGTGAAGTGAAGCTCACGTTCGGAGGGTACGGGCCACACGGTCAATGCGGTGCTTCCATCGACCTCGGCGATGCCCACGTCGGGCGCGAGCGTCCAGCCGATGTCCTGCATCAGCGCCAGGCACAGTGGACCAGGCCAGTGGTTCGCGCTGCCCGCGGAGCTGAACGGCGTCATGAGCTCGTTGGCGTTCCCGGGCGGGTAGGAGGCCTCGTTGAAATGCACGCAGCTGCTGCCCAGGGCGAAGGTTGTGGGAGCGTAGATGCGGGCTCCGATTCCATTGTTCACGCTGAGCACGAGCGGACCGTTGAAGTAGAGCTGGTCGCCGGACATGGCGTCGCCGAGCTGCGTGCCGGGGTTCTGCATCATCGTCAGCGGACCGTCCTGCTGATCGCTGAGGAACACATCGAACACGCCGGGCAGGGTGTCGAGCTGCGGCCAGGGGAAGCTGGTGAAGAGCGGAGCGAAGTCGGCGGCGGTGAGCAGGCCGAGGGATCCTTCGGTGCCGATCTTCTTGCTGAGCCCGATGAAGCCCAGCCCGTGTCCCATCTCGTGCAGGGCCACGCTCACCAGGTCCATCTGTCCCGCGCCAGGGTTGCCGTCGAGGCCCGTGTACCAGTTCGTTGCCGAGTTGAGGAAGATGTCCATGTCGCTCTCGCCCGGGTTCAGCTCCGTGCCGGCGATGCTGTTGGCGAGCGCCGTGGCGTACCAGGTCTGCGGCAGCGGCGCGTTGGCGAAGTCGCGGCGGCCGTTGGGGAAGGTGATGCCCAGCGTGGTGCCACCGAGCGGCGCGAAGGTCACCCGCACCTTGATGGGCACCGGACTTTCCAGGATGCCGCCCCAGATGACCGCCGCATGGTCGATGGCAGCGGCCTCGGCCGTGGGCGTGTTCACGTGGGTGATGGTGAAGGTGGCCGCCGTCGCGGCGAGGAAGCCGGTGGTGGCGAGCAGGGCGAACAGCGGTCGGACGATGCGCATGGTCGGTTCACTTGAAGTTCGACGGGGTGAGCTGCACCTCCTTCAGTTCGTCGGCCGTGAGCGCGCGTTCCTTCGCGTACCAGTTCCGATCGATCTCCAAGCGGGCCTTCTTCACCTTGCCGGTGGACAAGGTCTTCCACTCCGTGCCGAGCTCAACGGTCAGGGGCTTGCCGTTCAGCACGAGCCCCGTGCGCATCCGGAAGCCGGGCATGCAGTTCGTCCAGCGGGCGATGAGCTGCTTGTCCTTCACGCCCCATTCGAGCGTCGGCACCTGGGCGGTGCGCAGGTACTGGTCGAAGAGCGGGCGCAGGTCCTCGCTGGTGCAGCTGTCCATGTAGGCCTCCACCTCGGCGCTGGTGACGATGCGGTGGCGGTAGGTGCGCTGCAGGCCCAGGAGCATGGCCTTGAACGCATCGTCGCCCAGGATGTGCCGCACCATGTGCACCACGTTGGCGCCCTTGTAGTACATGTCGCCGCTGCCTTCCTCGTTCACACCGTACGGACCGATCACCGGCCGGTCGTTGGCGATGTTGCGCCGCACACCCACCACGTACTCCTCCGCCGCGTCCTTGCCGAACTGGCACTCGACGTAGAGCACCTCGCTGTACATGGTGAAGCCCTCCTGCACCCACATGTCGGCGATGTCGGCGGTGGTAAGGCTGTTGCCGAACCACTCGTGCCCGCTCTCGTGCACCAGGATGTAATCGAACTTGCTGCCCCAGCCGCTGCCGCTCAGGTCCACGCCGAGGTAGCCGTTCACGAAGCCGTTGCCGTAGGCCACCGCGCTCTGGTGCTCCATGCCCAGGTGCGGCGCCTCCACCAGCTTGTAGCCGTCCTCATACCACGGGAAGGGCCCCATCCACTGCTCGAAGCACTTCAGCATCGAAGGCACCTGCTTGAACTGCTCGCGCGCCTTCGCTTCGTTCGCTTGAAGCACCCAGTAGTCGCAGTCGAGCGGCCCGTTCATGCCGGTGTACACCTCGTTGAAATGGGCGTACTTGCCGATGTAGGGCACCAGGTTATAGCTGTTGATGGGGGAGGACACGCTCCAGTGCCAGGTGCTGGTGCCGTCGTTGTTCTTCACCGGACCGTTCAACCGGCCGTTGCCCACCACGGTGAGGGAGTCGGCCACGGTCACGTGCAGCGCCGCACCGTTGTCGGGCTCGTCGCTCTGGTGGTCCTTGCACGGGTACCACACGCTGGCGCCGAGGCCCTGGCAGGCCACGCTCACCCACGGGTTGCCGGCCTTGTCCTTCTTCCAGATCCAGCCGCCGTCCCAGGGCGGGTTCTTCGCGGCGCGCGGCGTGCCATGGTAGTGCACGCGGATGGTGTTCGCCTCGCCGGCCGCGAGCGTGTCGGGCAGATCGATGCGCATGAGGTTGCCGTCGCGGACGAAGGGCAGCGGGCGGTCCTCGATGGCGAGCGCACCCTTGCGGTAGGCCTGCACCTCCCAGGTCACGCTGTCCACCACGAGCGGCTGCTGAAGGTCCACCTGCATGCGGTGCCCCTCGGCCACAGCGACGAAGGCGATGGCGGTGACGCCTTCGATGGTGCGCTTGGGGATGTCGGGCTTCACGGTCACGTCGTAATACACCACGTTCCACCAGGCACGGTCGGGACCGATGGAACCGCGCAACGTGTCGGCGTGGGTGAAGGCCTTGTGCGCGCCGTCCATCACCTGGGCCTGGACGTGGGCGTGGGTGAAGGCGAGGGCGCCAAGGAGGAGAAGGAGCTTCCGCATCGCACCGAAGATCGCAAGCTCCGGGCCATCGCAGCGGCGGAATGGTGCGGCACGTTCCATCACCGCACCTCGATCTCGTCCAGGAACATCCACGCGGGGTTGCCCGCACCGGGGAAGCCGTCGGGGATCTTGCCGCGGTGCTTCACGGTGAACCGGATGTAGCGCGTTCGCGTGCCGATGTCATACATGTATGCGTTGCGACCAACGCCGGGTTTCACTTTCGCGGACCCATGAAGCGCGAAGGTCTTGCCGTCGTTGCTCGTGCTAAAGTCAACTTGCTCGGGCAGGTGGATCCAGCTGTAGGTCTCGTTCAGCGCTCCGATCCCGACCGTCCGAACATCCTGTTCGCTGCCCAGGTCAACGGTGATGGTCACGCTCTCACGCCAGCCGAGCCACTCGGTGCTCACGCGCTTCTCCTGCGCGGTGATGCCGTCCACCAGGGTGAAGGCGCCGCCTTCCGCATAGCGCTCGTTGGGTTGCGCGCTGAGGGTGATGGGGCGCGCGGTGGCCTTGTTGAATAGGAAGCGGCGCTTCGAGATCGGGCCGGTGAGCCCTTCGCGTTGGAGCCAGCCATGCAGCTCACGGTCGCTGTCGATGACCACGGGTCCGGTGTAGGCCTCAAGGGGCGCCGCTGCCTCATCGTAGGGCGGTGCCATCGAGGTCATGGAGAAGCTCGTGCCTGTACCGGAGCTCATCTCCACGGCGATGGTGCCGGGCTTGGGCCCCTGCTTCGGGCGGATGCTGATCTGGTACAGGCTCTTGCTCGCGTTCACCTTCATCGCTTCCAGCTTCGGGAACTCATTCTCCAAGCGCCGGATGAAGTCGGCCTCATCGCGCTTCGCCTTCGGTGTCCACAGCACTTCGGCCAGCGCCAGCATACGCGGCACGGCCATGTACTCCACGTGCTCGGGCGTCAGGATGTACTCGGTCCACAGGTTGCCTTGCGCGCCAAGGATGTACTTCGCTTCCTCCGCGTTCAGCTCGGCGGGAATGGGCTCGTAGCTGTAGACCTTCTGCAGGGTGGTGTAGCCACCGATCGCCAGCGGCTCGTTCGCGGGATCGCCCTGGTAGTGGTCGAAGTAGCAATGGCTGCCGGGGCTCATCACCACGTTGTGCTTCTGCTTCGCCGCGGCCACACCGCCTTCGGTGCCGCGCCAGCTCATCACCGCCGCATTGGGGGCCAGGCCGCCCTCGAGGATCTCGTCCCAGCCGATGATCTTCCTGCCCTTGCTGTTCACGAACTTTTCCATGCGCTGGATGAAGTCGCTCTGCAGTTCGTGCTCGTCCTTCAGTCCGTTCGCCTTCATCCGGGCCTGGCACTTCGGGCATTTCTTCCAGCTCTCCTTCGGACACTCATCGCCACCGATGTGGATGATCTCGCTGGGGAAGAGGTCCATCACTTCGGTCAGCACGTCCTGCAGGAAGAGGACGGTGCTGTCGTTCCCGGCGCAGAACACGTCCTCGAACACGCCCCAGCCCTTCTGTACCTCGTACGGTCCGCCGGTGCAGCCCAGCGCGGGGTAGGCCGCGAGCGCCGCCATGGCATGACCGGGCATCTCGATCTCGGGCACCACGGTGATGTAACGCGCCGCGGCGTAGGCCACCACCTCGCGGATCTGGTCCTGGGTGTAGAACCCACCATAGGGCACACTGTCGTATTCGCGCCTGCTGTACGGACCCACCTGGCTTCCGCTGCGCCACGCGCCCACCGCGGTGAGCTTCGGGTACTTCTTGATCTCGATGCGCCAGCCCTGGTCGTCGTTGAGGTGCCAGTGGAAGGTGTTCATCTTGTAGCGCGCCAGCAGGTCGATGTACCGCTTCACGAAGTCGACATCGAAGAAGTGGCGGCACACGTCGAGGTGCATGCCGCGCCAGGGGAAGCGGGGGCTGTCGGTGATGGATAGACAATGGAGGCTCTTCTCTTGTGCTCCGTTCTCCAGCAATTGGACCAGTGTCCGGCTTCCACGAAAAAGCCCCTCCTCGGTGGCCGAAAGCACATCAATGCCCTTGTTGGTCACCTGAAGACTGTACCATTCACGAGGCATGGCCTTCTCCGTAGTGATCAAGTTGAGTGTGATCGGCACCGGGGTGGCACTTGAAAGCCTGTTCCAAGGCGCGATCCGGTCCAGTTCGGCCTGCACCAACGGAAGCAGTTGCTTGTCGACCGCGGAAGCGGATTCCACAAGCCAAGGGCCGGACAGGTCAAGAGAACCCTGCGTCAATTCAAGCGAGGTCGGCAACGGGATCAGGTCCATCTGTGCCGAGGCCGTGGTGCACAGCAAAAGGAAAGGGAGCACGAAGCGCATGGTGGCAAAGGTGGCGAAGGGGAGCAAGCTTCAGGCCGATAACTCGTCGTCGCGTTCGAAGCGCCGTTTCACCTCGAGACCAGTGAGCACCACCACCGCCACGCCAGCTCCGAGCAGGGTGTCGGACCAGCGGCCTTGCACGGTGGTGGCGGGATCGAGCCGTTGGCCGAAGGTGGCCAGTGTGAGCGCCAACGGGGTGATGAAGCCCAGTCCGAGCACATAGTTGCGGAAGATCACCACCTCGATGCCGAACTGCAGCGCCATCACCAAGACCACGAGCAGCAGGCCTTGTGGGTGCAGGTGGGCCACGCCGATGAACACCAGCAGGCCGAGCAGGGTGCCCGCCACGCGCTGCACCACGCGCACCAGGGTGAAGGAACGGTCGTACGCGCCCTGCAGGATGGCGATGGCTGTGATCACCACCCAGTGGAGGCGGAATGCATCGAACCAGAGGCTGGCGAGGCAGGCCAGCGCCACCCCGGCGGTCATGCGGCCCACGTTGCGCTTCACGCTCCGGTCGAGCCGGAAGGCCAGAGAGCGTTCGGGCAGGTGGTCGGCGCCCACGGCGAGCCGGCCCGGCAACCGCGCCGAGACCAGGATGGGCACGAAGGCCGGCGCGGCGCCGCAGGCCACCAGCGCGGGCACGGTGATTGCTGGCATCCGTTGGCCCACATGCGCGGCGATGGCGGCCACCAGCACGAAGAGCATGGCCCCGGGCGGACCGGTGCGCACGCCCCAGCAGAGATAGGCCGCAGCGGCGGTCACCGCCACCAAGGCCAGGGTGGTGGCCCAGGAGCTCCAGGCCGCGAAGGCCCCGAGCGCCGCGCTCACCACAAGTCCGGCCGCCACGCCGGGCAGCAGGCGCAGTTGCTGGCGCAGCGGGCGGTCGGTGCCATAGAGCGCGGTGAAGCCCCCGAGGGCGGCCACCAGCCCGTGGTCGGGTCGGCCGGCCAGGGTGAAGGCCAGCAGGGGCAGGCCGATGGCCAGGGCCGCACGCAGGCCGGCCGCCCAGCGCCACTCGCCCGGCTGCAGCCGCGCGGCGTGCAGCACGGTGCGCCGGGTGCGGGGGATGCGCAGGCCCTTTCCCATGGGGGCGCTAAGTTCGGGCCCTTGGCGTCCAGCGGGTTGTGGGATCGGTCGGATCCCCTACATTTGCAGCCCCTTACTGAAAAGGGGACTAAAACCAACCACGCGACATGCCAACTCGCATCCGCCTTCAGAGGAAAGGCAAGAAAGGCCAGCCGTACTACCACATCGTAGTGGCTGATCAGCGCGCTCCGCGCGACGGGAAGTACATCGAGAGGATCGGTGCCTACGACCCCAACCAGAACCCCGCGTTCATCGAGATCGACCGCAGCAAGGCGCTCGACTGGATGCAGAAGGGTGCCCAGCCCACCGACACCTGCCGGGCCATCCTGAGCTACACCGGCCTGGTGTACAAGAACCACCTGCTGAACGGCGTGAAGAAAGGCGCCTTCACCCAGGAGGAGGCCGATCGCCGCTTCGACATCTGGCTGAACGAGAAGAACACCAAGATCGAGGCGAAGCGTTCCAAGCTGGCCACCGGTGCCGAGCAGGCCGAGAAGGCCCGCGTGGAGGCCGAAAAGAAGAAGGCCGAGGCCATCGCCGCCAAGGTGAGCGCCAAGCTGGCCGCCGCCATCCCCGTGGAGGCTCCCTCCACCGAGGAGGCTCCTGCCGCCGAGGGCGAGGCCGCTGCCGAAGCGCCCGCCGCCGAGTAATTCGGATCCCAAGCAACCCACGAGGCCCCGTCACACCGACGGGGCTTCGTCATTCCGGGGCCTGCCAGTCGAAGATGCGCTCCATGCGCACCCACTTCTCTCCGGGCTTCGCGAAGGGCAGCGCCTGTTGGAACCCGGCCATCAGGACCTCCCATTCCTGCACGCGGGGTGGCAGCGCGGCGCCACCGCCATCCGTGGCCACCGGTGCATCGCTCTCGGTGATCATGAAAAGGCGGTTCCCCGCGCGGTGGATGGTGCAGCGTCGGATGCCCGAGCGTTGCAGGTGCTCCAGCACCTCGGGCCACACACGCCGGTGCCAGTCATCGTACGCGGCGATCAGGGCCGGGTCGTCCTTCAGGTCGAGGGCGTAACAGTGGGTCATGGGCGCAGCGGCTTGGACATGGTCCGGGCGAAGAGCAGCACCACCACGAAGCAGGCCAGCGGCACGAGGTAGGCGGGTTGCAGGCCGTGGCGGTCGCTGATGGCGCCCATGAGCGGCGGCACCGCGGCCCCGCCCACGATGCTCATCACCAGCAGGGAACTGCCCAGCTTGGTGTCGCGCCCGAGCCCGTCGATGCTGAGCGAGAAGATGGTGGGGAACATGATGCTCATGAAGAGCTCCACGCCGAGCAGCGCGTACACCGCGGTCGCACCCGAGGTGGAAGCGGCCACGGCGACGAGCGCGATGTTGGCCAGCGCGCAGCCCGCCAGCAGGGTGGGCGCACCGATCCACCGCATCAATGCGGAACCCACGAAGCGGCCGACCATGAAGAGGAAGAGTCCGGTGGCCAGCAGGTCCGCGGCCGCCTGCTCCCCGAAGCCGGCCACCTGACCCGCGAAGCGGATGAAGAAGCTGGCCACGCCCACCTGCGCGCCCACGTAGCAGAACTGCGCCACCACGCCGAGCTTCAAGCGTCGCCAGGCCCGCATGTCGCGCTCACCGCGCCCGTCGGCCTCATCCGTGATGTCAGGCAGGTGAACCAGCAGGAAGAGCACGGCCACGGCCAGCACCACCAGGCCGATCACCAGGTAGGGCATGCGCACGGCGAGGGCCTCGTTGGCCAGGTAGGCGTCCAGTTCCGCGGCGGGCATCGCGGCCTGTTGCTCCATTGTGAGCGCGGTGCCGCTGAGGATGAGGCGGCCGCCCAGCAAGGCTGCGAGCGAGGCACCGAGCCCGTTGAACGCCTGGGCGAAGTTGAGCCGTCGCGGCGCCGTGGCGGGATCACCGAGCACGCTGATGTACGGGTTGGCCGCGGTCTCCAGGAAGGTGAGGCCGCTGGCGATCACGAAGAGCGCACCAAGGAAGAAGGGGTAGCTGCGCAGCGTGGCGGCGGGCCAGAACAGGAAGGTGCCCGTGGCGAAGAGCAGCAGCCCGCCCACGATGCCAGCCTTGTATCCGTGGCGCTTCATCAACGCACCGGCCGGCAGCGCCATCACGAAGTAGGCGATGAAGAAGGCCGAGTCCACCAGCGCGCTGCGCAGGTCGTTCAGCTGCAACGCCTTCCGCAGGTGGGGGATGAGGATGGGGTTGAGGTTGTGCGCCAACGCCCACAGGAAGAAAAGGCTCGTGACGAGCGCGATGGCGGTGCGGGTGTTGGTCATGGTTCCTTTAACCACAGATGGACGCAGATGGACACGGATGATGATCGGTGTGGGCTCTATCAGTGTCCATCCGTGTTCATCTGTGGTTCGCTCTTCAGTAAGCCCCACGCCGGATCTTGATGCGCAGGGCCCCGGGCAGGTCCTCGCGCCGCACCAGGATGAGGTAGCCGCCACCGCCCGCGCCGCTCAGCTTCCAACCGAGCGCGTGGTCCGCGTGCGCTGCGATGGTGGCCCGTATGCCGTCGTCCACCATGTGCGGGAACATGGCCACCTGCGCATCGAACGAGGCGGTGAACGCGGCACCGAAGGCGGCGGCGTCCTTCGCGAGGATGGCGTTCCAGCAGGCGTTGGCCGCATCGGCGAGCGCCTTGGCACCGGCCGTATCGATGCGGGTGTCGCTCAGCACCGCATAACCATCCTGCCGCGGACCGAGCGGCACCAGCTGCAGGTGCTCCTCCAGGAAGGTGAGCACGGCATCGTCGTTCACACTGTCGATGTGCGTGGGCCAGTAGCCACCGGCGTAGTGCAGCCGGTTCAGCCCGGGGTACACGATGCCGATGCTGTCCTGCGAGCCGCTGATCTCCACCGTGCCGGGCGGGTTCTCGTAGGCGAAGAGCACCTTCGCGAGCTGTTCGCGGTCGCCGTCGGGCAGGTGCGTGCGCCACAGCGCGATGGCCTTGCGGCGCGTGCTGCTGCTCATGCCGCTGCGGTCGTTGAAGTCGTGCGTGGGCTCGAGGCTGATGGTGAGCACGCTGCCGGGGTGGTGCATCGACACGAAGGGCTGGTCGAGCCAGCCACCGGCGAGGTCGAGGCGGAAGGGGATGGTGCACGCCGTGCGGAGCGCGGTGGTGCTGCGGGGCTTCAGCCCGGCGTGCGGGATGCGCTCCAGCACCACGTAACGCGTGCCGTGCTGCGCACAGAGCGTCGCCTTGGCCTCGGCATGCCCGTCGCTGTTCACCACGAAGATGTCGGGCCTGATGCCGTGGAACTCGTTCAGGAAATCCATCTGTCCGCTGCCGCTGTTGATGTGCACGGCATGGACGCAGCGCAGGGCCTCCAGCATGTACTTGCGCTCCTGCTGGTCGTTGATGGGCCAGCGCGCCTTCAGCCCGTGGACCGTGGCGTCGCTGCCGATGCACACGTGCAGCTCGCCGTAGGTGGCGGCCTCGGTGAGGAAGGCCACGTGCCCGCTGTGCAGCAGGTCGAAGCAGCCGGTGACCATCACTTTCGGGCGCGCCATCACCGGCAAGTATACCCGAACGGCGTGATGGACCTATTTTCGGCACATGGACCTGGAGAGCCTCCATCGCCTGGGTAAGCTGGGAAAGCCCTGGGGGCACCAGGGTGAGCTCACCGTGCACCTCGATGAGCTGGGTCCCGAGGACCTAAACCACACCGGCACCTTCTTCGTGGACATCGACGGGCAGCATGTGCCCTTCAGCTATTCCAAGCTATACGAGAAGGGGCAGCACGTGCTGGTGAAGTTCGACGACTTCGACGACCCGCAGGCCGCGCAGATCCTGGTGGATTGCGACCTGTTCGCTCCCCCCGGCCACTTCAGCGATGCCAGCGATGAGAGCTGGGACCCGGACGAGTTCATCGGCATGCTGGTGAAGGACGAGGAGCACGGCGAATTGGGCGAGGTGGTCTCGATCGAAGGCACCCCGAAGAACCCCGTGATGGTGATCCTGCACGGCGAGCAGGAGGTGATGGTGCCGCTGGTGGAGGAGATGATCGTGGACCTGGACATGGAGGAGCGCGCCATGACCATCCGCACGCCCGAGGGACTGATCGACCTGTACCGCAACAGCTAGTGCGCAACGCCCAGTTCGCGTTCAAGCAGTTCGTTGTGCAGCAGGACCGCTGCGCGCTGAAGGTGGGCACCGATGGCGTGGTGCTCGGCGCCTGGGCGAACGTGGAAGGGGCGAAGCGCATCCTCGACATCGGCACGGGCACAGGAGTTGCTGGCCTTGATGGCCGCGCAGCGGGACCCGGATGCGTGGATCGATGCGGTGGAGATCGATGACGCGTCGGCGCAGCAGGCCGCGGAGAACGCCAGCAAGAGCCCCTGGGCCGATCGCGTGCGCGTGCATCGCATGGACGTGCGGCGGATGCGGGCGAGCGAGCCATACGACCTCATCCTCTGCAACCCGCCGTTCTATGCCGGGGAGATGGATTCACCGGATGCGCACGGGCGTGGCCAAGCACAGCAGGAGGCTCACCTTCGAACAACTTCGGTGAGCGACGCTGCTCGCCGCGGACGGCCGCTTCGCCTGCATCATCCCGTTGAACCGCGAAGCTGAACTGCTGGAGCTGGCCGAGGGCGCCTGGCTCGGTGTCGAGCGCCGCTGCGTGCTGCGCTATCTCGAAGGGCGACCACCCAAGCGTGTGCTGCTCGGGCTCGTTCGGGGTGGGGGCGCCGCGGTGGAGGAAGGCTCACCGTGGAGCATGCGCCAGGCGCGTTCACCGAAGCCTACCGCGCGCTGCGCGAAGGCTTCGTGACGAAGTTCCTGGGCATCACGCCTCCACCTCCGTCTCTTGGAACACCACGCCGAACTTCTCGAGCTCGTCGAGGATGGGCTCGTAGATGTAGGCCTTAAGCGGCAGCAGCACGCCG
>JBGAGX010000036.1:0-37836 GCA_044226515.1 Flavobacteriales bacterium
TTGGCCTGGTGGATGTGCTCGGGGGTGAACATGGGGGTGGGATGCAGGGCGAAAGTAGCCCGCACCGATCTTTGCGCCCGATGAGCGAGCCCCGGAAGAAACGCCTGTTGCTGGTGGAGGATGAGGAGAGCCTGCGTTCCTCGCTCCGGCTGAACTTCGAGCTGGAAGGCTACGATGTGACGACCGCTGCGCGCGGCAGTGAGGCCATGGAGCGCATCCGTGGCGCCCGGTTCGACGGCATCGTGCTCGATGTGATGCTGCCTGATGTGGACGGCTTCACCATCTGCGAGACGATGCGCCTGGAGGGTGACCGCACACCGGTGCTCTTCCTCACGGCGCGCAACACGCCCCAGGACCGGGTGCGCGGGCTGAAGAGCGGCGACGACCACCTGGGCAAGCCCTTCGAACTGGAGGAGTTGTTGTTGCGCGTGCAGAAACTGGTGGCGCGTTCGGGGGAAGGGAGCCCGAGCGTGGGGCCCTCGAAACGGAGCTTCGGGACCAATACGGTCGACTTCGATTCGTACGAGGTGGTGGGTCAGCGCGGTCTGCGGAAGCAGCTCACCCAGCGCGAGATCATGCTGTTGAAGCTGCTCATGGACCGCGCCAATGAAGTGGTGTCGCGGGAGGAGATCCTGGAGAAGGTCTGGGGCTACGACGTGTTCCCGACCACCCGCACGATCGATAATTTCATCGTCGCCTTCCGGAAGTACTTCGAAGTTGAACCACGTGAACCTCAGTACTTTATGAGTGTCAGAGGAGTGGGGTACAAGTTCGTGCCGTGATTTTTTTTTCGCCGGCCGGCAACCCTCCCGGTGGCCCCCCGTCTTCCTGATGTCCAAGGCTCATGTTCTTCCTGGCCTTGGAGCTGGTTCCATCAAATCCTTGCAGGTTTACCGCGCAGGGGCCCCTCACCGGGCCCCTGTTCGGTTTTTGGCCGATCGCATCCGATCTTCCTGATCCAGGACATGGGGCAGGGCCCTGTAGCGGGGTATTTTCGCGCTCCCTTCCGGCAAGGCCTGGGTCGCATTGGCGAACGTTGAGCGGCGGCGGTGGGATGCATCCTTATCGACCGTGACCGTTCCGCGCCTTCCTCTTCGCTCGATCATCGCCATCGCACAGCTGCTCGTTGCCCTGGCCGTGCAGGCCCAGCAGCCGTCTTTCCAACATGAGCAGGTGATGACCGGCCTGCTGATGCCCACCTCGGCGGCGGTGCTGCCCGATGGGCGCATGCTGGTCACCTCGCTCTACGGAACGGTCTGGATCACGTCCCCGCTCAACCAGCCCCCGGTCACCCACAGCGTGTACATGCAGGTGCAGAACCTGGACAACACCGCGGAGCATGGTCTGATCGAAGTGGTGTTGGACCCCGGCTTCAGCACCAACAATTATTTCTACCTGTACTACAGCACCACCGCCAGCAAGAACCGGGTGTCGCGCTTCGTGCACCTGGGAGCTTCGGCGAACTTCTCCAGTGAGACGGTCATCTACGAAACGCCCCAGGCCTACACGCAATGCTGCCACATCGGTGGGGCCCTGGCCTTCGCGAACGATGGCACCATGCTGCTCGCCATCGGGGATGATTTCACCCCGGCCAAGGCGCAGGACCTCTCGCAGTGTTACGGCAAGGTGCACCGCTTCACCAGCACGGGCGGCATTCCCACCGACAACCCGTACTACGATGCGACCCCGGGCATCTACAACGCCAACGGGGTCCTGAAGTCGATCTACGCCAGCGGGCTGCGCAATCCGTTCCGCGGCTCCTACAACACGCTCACCGGCGAGTTCCTCATCGGGGAGGTGGGCGGCAACGACCATACGGTGGCCTGGGAGGACCTGCACCGCCTGGCCCCGGCCGCGAACTTCGGCTGGCCCTTCTGCGGGGATGTGGGGCGCACGGCCGGCGGTATGTGCACCGATCCGCAGTACGACGACCCGGTGTTCTCATACCCGCACGCAGGCTCGGGCGCCTCGATCACCGACGGCTTCACGTACACGGGCACCATGTTCCCCGCGGTATGGCAGGGGCGTCACTTCTATGGGGATTATGTGCGCGGGTGGATCCGTTACCTCCAGTTCGACAGCCTTGGGCACGTGACGGACGATCAACCGTTCGTGGACCCTGCGGCGTTCGGCGGGGTGACACCGCTCTCGTTGGTGAAGCTCTTCCAAGGGCCTGATGGGTCGCTTTATTACATCACGTTGATCGATGATCAGGTGAACTACACCGGGAGCATCCATCGCATCTTCCATACGCCCGACCAGGCGCCCGAGTGCGGGGTGGTCCAGGCCTCGCCCACCTCCGGTCCGGGTCCCACGCTCACCACCACACTGAGCGCCGTGGCGACCGATCCCGAAGGGGAGCCGCTCTCCTACACCTGGACCTTCGGCGATGGCTCGGCCTTGGGCAACGGGGCCTCTGTGCAGCACACCTACACCGGACCGGCCACCTTCAACGCGCAGGTGGTGGTCTCCGACGGCACCAACACCATCTCCTGCGGCACGGTGCCCATCACCGTGGGAGCCGCGCCCACCGCGCAGATCCTGTCGCCCGCCAACGGCAGCACCTTCCAGGCCGGTGACGTGATCACCTTCACCGGCCTGGGTACGGATGATGGGCCGCTCACCCAGGCCAGCTACGCCTGGAACGTGGTGTTCAACCACGACCAGCATATCCACCCCGAGACCGGAGCCACCGGCACGAGCGTCTTCGACCTCATGGTCCCCACCTCGGGACACGGGTTCAACGGCCTCACATACTACACCATCACGCTGACGGTGACGGACGCGAACGGCCTCACGGCGAGCCAGAGCGTGCAGATCTTCCCGGAGAAGGTGCCGGTGACGGTGACGAGCATACCCCCGGGCCTGGAGGTGCTGGTGGATGGCCTGCCCGTGGTGACCCCCTACACCGAACAGCAGGCCATCGGCTTCAGCACACAGATCGGGGTGTACTCACCGCAGCAATGCCAGGGCGGCACCGGCTACACCTTCGGCGCCTGGAGCGACGGACAGCCCCTGGTGCACGACATCACCGTGCCCGTTGCGGGCGCCACGCTCTCCGCCACCTTCAACGCGAGCGGGGCCTGCGCGTACTGCGGGCGTTCGATCACCTTCGACGGCACGGATGACCTCGTTGCCTTCTCGCCGTTCACCCTCTCCGGCGACTGGACCATCGAGTTCTGGTTGCGGGCCGATCCCGGCTTCAGCGCGGGCGACGCGATCCTGGGCAACGACAGTGACCTCTCGCTCGACCTGAAGAACGGCAAGCTGCGTCTCTTCAAGGTGAGCGAGCGCCTGGTGAGCTCCGTGAACGTGGTGGCCAACCAATGGAACCACTACGCCATCACACGGACCTCGGGCACCTTGAAGCTTTATGTGAACGGCGTGCTCGACAGCATGGCCACCACGAGCACCTTCAACGGCAGCACCCAGCTGACGTGGATGGGGAAGGGGGTGAACGCGGGCTTTCTGGGCGGTGCGCTGGATGAGGTGCGGATCTGGAGCACGGCACGCACCGCCCAGCAGATCCAACAGTTCCGCGGCGTGCATGTGGACCCGACCACCGCCGGGCTGAAAGCGTATTGGCGCTTCGATGTGCCCGATGCCTCACAGCTCATCGAGGACCTCGGACCGGAAGGGCACGACGGCACGCGCGGGGCCTCGCTGGCCATCGAGGCGAACGATCCGGTCCTGAGCGCGACCAGCGGCCCCATGCAGTACGCATGCACCCGCGATGTGCCTGTGCAGATGAAGGTGCTGCTGCAGGGGGCGATGACGGACACCTCCAGCTGGATGCAGGACCGGCTGCGCGTGCGCGGTCTCGTTCCGCTCATGGAGCCGTTCACCGCGCTCGGGTTCGCCATGTCCGGTGGCTCCGGTGCCACCACCACGCCCGCCGTGCTGGCCGTCACCGGCGCGAACGCCGTGGTGGACTGGGTGCTGGTGGAGGTGCGCGATGCATGGAACCCCGGCGTCGTGCGGCGCACGGTCCCCGCGCTGGTGCAGCGTGACGGGGATGTGGTCGCGCAGAACGGACAGCCGCTGAACGTGCAGGTCGACTTTCCGAGCGGTTACCTCGCTGTGCGGCATCGGAACCACCTCGGTGCCATGTCGGCTTCCCCGTTGACACTGGCCAGCGCCGCGGTCCAGCTCGACCTCACGGCCCCGGCCACGCCGACCTATGGCACGGACGCGCGTGTGGAGCAACAAGGATCGGCCCTGCTGCATTGCGGCGATGTGGTGCGCGATGGCCATGTGAAGTACACCGGCACCGGCAACGACCGCGATGACGTGCTCCTCGGCCTGGGCGGCAATGTGCCCACCGCCGTGGTGAGCGGCTACCGTCGGGAGGATGTGACGCTCGATGGCGATGTGAAGTACACCGGCGCGGGGAACGATCGCGATGCGATCCTTCGCACCATCGGTGGTATCGTGGTCACGGGCGTGGTGTTCGAGCAGCTTCCGTAGGGCGGCGCTCAACCCGCACAGAAGCGGCACCGGGTGCTCTCGGGCCGGTGCGCGATGCTCACGGAAGGGTCCAGCATGCGGGTGATGCACGCATGAAGCAGCTCCTCCACGGCGGGCAGTTGCGCACGCGACAGCCCACGCACGCCCTGTACCTCCAGGAACAGACCCGCCGCGTCGGACCGGCGTTGCAGCGGCACCAGGCCGGCCAGCACGCCGTCGGCATCGGGGTTCGCCATGAGGTACATGTATCCGTATACCAGGAGCTGCAGCGCGTACCGGTCCTTGTCGGGCCGCAGCTCTTCGAACAGCAGCGAGCGCAGGCGCACCTGGTCCTTCTGCACCGAGCCGCTCTTCAGGTCAAGGATCACGGTGCGGCCGTTGCGCCGTTCGATGCGGTCCACCCGGCCGTGCAACTGCACTGCGGACCCATGCCGCTCAAGGGCCCCGGGAAGCGGAACGCGCAGGTCGAGCTCCAGGGCCTCGACCACCGTGCCGCCTTCCTTCGTGACGCGCTCCAGCTCCGCCTCCACATAGCCGAGCACGGCCTGTTCGGCCATGGCATGCTGCAGCAGCGGTTGGCCGTGCGCGAGCGCGTCGGCGCCCACTGCCTGCTCCAGGTGGCGGCGGAGGATCCGCGGCAGTGCGCGATGCACGGCGCCGATGCCATCCGCATCCAGCGCCCTGCCGAGGAGCGGTCGGTAGGCCTCCTCCATCGCTTCGTGCACAGCGGTGCCCAGCAGGTCGTGGGGGATCATCGCCGTCGCCGTGTCGGTCTCCTTCAGCTCCAGCACGCGGCGCAGGTGCAGGTCCATGGGGCACTGAAGCCACTGGCCGATCGCCGACGGCGAGAGGCCCCGTTCCAGCAACGCACGCATGGCGGCGAGCACACGGTCGTCCTTCGCCACGGCGAGGGGAATGGCGGACCGCACCGGCACGGGGGCCTGGAGCGTACGCTGGGTGACGGTGGTGCGCGAGCGCGGTGCGAGCTCGTGCTCCAGCTGCAGGATGTACCGGCTCGGTCCCTGGGCGCCTTCTCCAGCGGCCATGGCCAGGGTCACGTTGCGGGCGTGCTGCACCATGCGCCAGAAGTTGTAGGCCGCCACCGCATCATGCTCCTGCCGCAGCGGCAGCCTGTGCGCGCGGCGGATCTCGAACGGGATGAAGCTGCGGTCGGTGTTGGCCGGCGGCAGGATGCCCTCCTGGGCGGACAGCACGACGATCCGATCGAGGTCGAGCGCGCGCGTCTCCAGCAGGCCCATCACCTGCACGCCCTCGAGCGGTTCACCGAAAAGGCCCACGCGCTCCTCGCGCAACAGGCGTTGATGAACGACGGAGAAGCCGTCCAGGTCGAGCACCTGATGATGCTGGCGCACGAGGGTGCGGATCCGTTGCTCGGCGCGTGCGGCCAGGAAAAGCTGCTCCTGGGCGAGCGCATCCTCCGGCGACACCTCGGCGGCCCAGGCGATGGCCTCCAGCAGCCGGTCGCCGAGCGCGGCACCGTCGCGCACCGGCGCTTCGAGCAGGGCGCGCGCCCGCAGCCGTGCATCGGGCCCCAGCGCGTCCATCGCCGCCAGCACCTGCTCCACCGGAAGGTGGGTTCGGCGTGCGGCATGAAGGGTGTCCAGGGCCGCGGAGATGCCGCCTGCGTTCCCGCCGCGCAACAGCAGGGGGTGGCGCAGCAGCCGGTCCACATCGCTCACGCGGTGGCCGCGGCCCGGCCGGTAGGACCGGTGCAGCTCGATGACGCCGGTGAGCAGCGAACCCACGGGCAGCGCGTGCAAGGGGAGGCCCATCGTCACGTTCACCTTGCCGATGCCGGCCGGCAGCACATCGAGCAGGGGCAGGAGCAGCTGCTCGTCCGCGAGCACCACGGCCGTGCGGTCCAGTTCCTCGGGCGACAGGGCGCTCAGGTGCATGGCGGCCAGGTGCACCTGCGCCACGGTATTGGGCACGGTCGCTACCTCCACCGGTCGTTCCGTGGTGGTGAGCCCATCGATGGCCGCGATCCGCCCCGGTCCGAGCAGCCGCATTGCGCTGCGGAGGGAATCGCCCGCCTCCTGGTCGGCGTCGTCGAGGTAGTAGCGGTCCGCGTCCCAGGCGATCTCCAGGTGCCCGGCACGCTGCAGGGCGAGCAGCACCTCGCGCTCGCAGGGGGTAAGGGCGTTGAGCCCCACGGCCCACACCTTGGTGAGGCCTGTGATCCCGCCTTCCGCCCGTGCCTTTTCCGCTGCCACGCGGCCAACGAGCCCGCCGGTGCCCGTGCCCTTCGCGAGCAGCCGCTCGTTCAGGTGGCGGTGCAACGCGCCCTTCATCGCCCAATACCGCATCATGCGCTGCTGGCCGGGACTGAATGGGGAGGCGTCGTCGTTGAAGCTCCAGTCCAGTTCCTCCCAGTTCCGCAGGTCGCGGTAGAACGTGTCGAGCGGGATCAGGTGGGCATCCACCTCGCTCATGTCGCGCAACGCCGTGGGGCCCCATTGCAGCAGGTCGGAGAAGCCTGACGCGCGGTCGCCCTCCACGGTCCGGTAGGCCTCGTAGGCCTCGAAGAGCAGATCGGTGGTGGCCGCCACCTTCAGACCGGAAACGCGCTCGAGCAGGCCGGTGAGGGTCATCACCGAAGGGCTCCACACGGTGGTGCCGGCGAGCTGGGCGAGGTGCCGGCGCAGGTAAAGGCCGGCGCGCTGGCTGGGCAGCACCACGGCCACTTCGGCCAGTTCGCGACCGTGGTCGGCGAGCAGCAGGCGGGCCACGCGGCGGAGGAAGGGTTCCATGGCGATCGCGCAAATTAGCCCCATGGCGTTCGCAATGCCCCAGTACCGCCGTTCGGCCACGGGCCGCAACCGCTACCGCATCGAAGCGGCCGACCGCTTCACCGAACTGCAACGGCTCGGTGGCCGGTGGCTGGTGCATGTGGTGCGCGATGCGCCCTATCCGGAGCAGGTGCGCGTGCAGGAGATGCTCCACGGGATGGACGGTGCATATGTGCCGGATGATGCGGACGAGTTCGAGCGCCTGCTGGCCGAAGCCTTGGCGGGCGGTACCGCTCCCCGGTGAGCAGCCCCTTCGCGCGCGACGGACGCCGGCTCGTCGTACCTTTTCGTCATCGGAACATGAAGCGCTACCTCCTGGCGGTCCTCATCACCCTCCTCTGTTCCCAGGGGTTGAGGGCGACGCATATCATCGGAGGTGAGCTGTACTACACCTACCAGGGTAACGATGACTACGAGGTCACCCTGAAGCTCTACCGCGATTGCGGGCCGGGCAACACCAACGGCACGGGCTTCGACCCCAGCGTGGAGATCGGCGTGTTCGACGCCTCGGGCAACTACCTCTTCAGCGAGTTCTTCTCGTTCCCGGGTGCCACCAACGTGCCCGTTCTGTTGAACAACCCCTGCCTCACCGCCCCGCCGAGCATCTGCGTGGAGGAGGCGGAGTACACGGGTGTGGTGAACCTGCCTGCGGGCACCGGCGGATACGTCCTCGCCTACCAGCGCTGCTGCCGCACCCCGGGGATCCTCAACCTCAACAATTCAGGTTCGCAGGGCCTCACATGCATGGTGGAAGTGCCCGACGCGGCCCTGGTCGGCGACAACAGCAGCCCGCGCTTCACCGCGTATCCGCCCATCGCCCTCTGTGCGAACCAGGCCATGGGCTTCGATCATTCCGCCACCGACCCCGATGGCGATCTGCTGGTGTACGAACTGGCGGAGCCGTTCGATGGCGGGAGCACCATCACCCCGCAGCCTTCACCGCCCACGCCGCCGGCGTATGCACCGGTGACCTGGGCGCCCGGCTACTCGGTGGCCAACATGATCAACGCGAGCCCTGCGCTCACCATCGACCCGAGCACCGGCTGGGGGCAGCTCACGCCCACGCTCATCGGCTCGTTCGTGGTGGGCGTGCGGGTGAGGGAGTTCCGCAACGGGCAGCAGCTGAGCAGTGTCACGCGCGACCTCCGGTTCGATGTGGTGAGCTGCCAGGTGACGGTGCTCAGCGCCATCCAGCAGCAGTCCACGTTCTGCAGCGGCCTCACCGTGAACATGGTGAACCAGAGCATCGGCAGCGCCTTCCACTGGGACTTCGGCGTGCCGGGGACCAATGCCGACACGAGCGCGCAGGTGGCGCCCACCTTCACCTACCCCGATACCGGCAGCTATACCGTGACCCTGGTGGCGAACCCGGGCTGGCCTTGCGCCGACACGAGCACCGCCCAGTTCAGCGTGTTCCCTCCGCTGAGCGTGACGTTCACCGCGCCCGGCATCCTGTGCGCTGATGTACAGCCTGTCGCGCTCACCGCCACGGGCAACTTCACACCGGCCGCATCCATCGCGTGGGACCTTGGTCCACAGGGTTCCGCGCCGCAGCTCAACACGGCGGCCGTGCAGGCCACCTTCGCGCAGCCGGGCACGCACGTGGTGCAGGTGGATGTGACGGACTTCGGCTGTTCCGGTTCGCACGTCGATACCGTGGTCATCCATCCCGTGCCCACGGTGGACCTCAGCTCCGACACCATGGGATGCACGCCGCTGGGCGTGCTGTTCGCGAACGCTTCCAGTGCGTGGACGCCCATGACCTACCTCTGGGACTTCGGCGACGGGAGCACCTCGACGGACGAGGCGCCCTTGCACACCTACCTCCAACCCGGCCTCTACGACGTATCACTGACCGTGATGACGGACAGCGGCTGTGTGGATACGGTGACGCTCACCCGGCCGGGACAGGTGCGCGTGTGGCCGCAACCGGTGGCCGGGCTCTGGGCCGAGCCGATGGAGGCCAGCGTGCTCGACCCCGTGATCACCTTCCACGACGCCAGCATCGATGCGTCCACCTGGGCCTTCACCGTGGACGGTACGGTGTACGATGTGCCTTCCTTCACGCACACCTTCGAGGGGGCCGGGCAGTTCACCGCTGAGCTCGTGGTCACCTCCGGTCTGGGCTGCATGGACACGGCCCGCATCGAGGTCTTCATCAAGGACCACCTCTTCTTCGCACCCAACGTGTTCACCCCGAACGGCGACGACATGAACGAGGTGTGGCTGCCCAGCGTGATCGGTGCGCGCTTGTACGACCTGTCCATCTTCGACCGATGGGGCACGGAGGTCTTCCACACCACCGACCCCAAGGAAGGATGGAGCGGTGCGGGCCATCCCCAAGGTACCTACGTGTTCAAGGCCTGGGTGAGCGAGTACGGCGCGTTGGAGCAGGAGTACGTGGGCACGGTCACCCTGGTGCGTTGAGCACCATGTCCACGTGCGGGATGCCGTCCCAGTCGTAGATGCCGCTCGTGGCCTCATAGCCGAGCGAGGCGTATAACGCGGTGAGATGGGCCTGTGCGGAGAGGGCGTTGCGACGGTCCCCTCGCGTGCGCTCCAGCTCGGCGAAGCAGGCCTGCATCACGGCCTTGGCCAGGCCCCGCCCGCGGTGTTCCGGATGCACCACCACACGGCCGATGTGGGGAAGGCCATGCGCATCGGGCGGAAGGATGCGGGCGTAGGCCACCAGCGCACCGCCCGCCTCGCGCCCCAGCACGTGCACGGCATCGGGGTCCGCACCGTCGAGCTCCGCATAGGCGCAGCGCTGTTCCACCACGAACACGTCCACCCGCAGCTTCAGCAGGTCGTGCAGGGCGGCGAGGTCGAGGGCGTTGAACCGCAACGCGGTCCAGGTGATGCCGTTCATGCGTCGACGGGGATGAGGCGCCCCGGGCCGGTGTAGAGCAGGTGTCCGCTCACGTTGGGAAGTCCGAGATCCCGCAGGAGGGCGACGTAGCGCGCCACCTGTTCGTGGTGCCGGTCCGATGGGCGACCGGTCTTGATGTCGAGCACGCGGGTATGCTCCGCGCCCAGCACGATGCGGTCCGGTCGGTGCGCGTGCCCGTCGGTGTCCACGATCGTCACCTCGTTCCGCGCTTCGATGGTGCTGCCGAAGAAGTCCGCCATGCCGGGCATCGCCAGGATCCAGTGCAGGTGTGCGTGCAACGCCTCCGCCTCCTCGGCCGCCAGTTCCCCACGCCCGACCAGTTGGCGCAAGGCGGCCGGCAGGTCCGCGCTGTCCTTCACCGTGGCGAGCACGGCATGCACCAGGGTGCCGTAAGCGCGGTCGGGGTCCGGGTCGGTGGGGTCCCATTCCTCGGGCGCCTCCCGTCGCAACGCCAGGTGGTCGGCCCATGGCCTGCGCGGGGTGGCGGTGAGCGGGCCGCTCGGGCTTGCGGCCCCGGTGTGGTGCCGCTCCTGAACGCCTTCGCTCCACGGACCTTCGGCGGGTTCACCGAGGAAGGTGCGCAAGGCGGTTGACAAGGCGGAACTGCTCTTCAGGTCGATGCCGGCGTACAGGCGCTCCTCGGGGCGGGTGAAGGCGACGTACAGCAGGTTCAGCTCATCGAAGGTCCGCAGGTCGAGTTCCTCGGCCACCTCCGGCACGTCGAGCTCCTGCATGGTGGTGTCGATCCTGACGATGGCGCTGGGCAGCTCGGGCACCACCTCGCCGGGCTTCATCCAGATGAGCTCCTGCCTGTTGCCGCGGCCCTGCATCCCGGTCACCGGCACGATCACCACCGGGAACTGCAATCCCTTGGCGGCGTGGATCGTCATCACGCGGATGGCCTCCGGATCGGGGGGCAGCTCCACGGCCCGCTCCTTTCCCTTGCGGTCCCAGTGCTCCAGGAAGGAGCCCAGGTCGGGACCGTGCTCGATGGCGTGCGCGTGGGCCTCCTCGAGCAGGAAGAGCAGGTAGCCGTCGGTGGCGGTGGACCAGCCCAGGGCCGCCACGATGGCCTGGATGAGCTCGGTGAGCGGCAGCCGCGGGCCGATGCCGGGATGGCGCGCGAGCCAATGGTCCATGGCGGCCCGCGGTGTCTTCGCCGCCTGCCTGCTCTTGCGCGGGACCAGGGGATCGGGGAAGCCGATGTCCACGCCCGCCTGCAGCATCAGTTGCACGGCCTTCGCGGCGTGCAGATCGTCCTGATGGTGCAGGTGGCCCAGGAGGGCGACCACGAGTTGGGCGCCGGTATCGCCGGCCAGGCGCAGGCCGTCGGTGGAGATCACGCGTTTCCCGAGGGAGACCAGGTGCTCCACCACCTGGGCCCCGATCGTCCCGCTGCGCACGAGCACGGCGATGTCCCCGGGGGCGAACCCGTCGGCGATGGCCTCGGCCACGCACTGTTCGGTGAGCAGGGCGGCCGCCTTGGGTCCTTCGGGCGGAGGCTCCGGGAGCGGGATCATCCGCACGAGCCCCTCGAGGTCCTTGCTGGCGAGCTGTTCGTGGTGGTCGTACGCGCTGCGCAGCCGTTCGGGCAGTTGCTCGCGCAGCGCCGTGAAGAGCCGGTTGTTGAAGTCGATGATGCGGCGCGCCGAACGCCGGTTGTGACGCAGTTCCTCGCCACGGGTGTAGTGCTGGCGCAGGGCACGTTCCAGGGCGGGCCCGTTCGGCAGCGCATCCCTGCGGAAGAGGGCCGGCAGGTCGATGAACTGGCGGACCTCGCCGTTGCGCCAGCGGTAGATGGCCTGCTTGGCATCGCCCACGAGCAGCACGCTGCCGCCTGTGGAGAGCGCGTTCTCCACGAGCGGGAGCAGGCATTGCCATTGCAGGAGGGAGGTGTCCTGGAACTCGTCGATGAGGAAGTGGCGGTAGCGCTCGCCGATGCGTTCGAACACGAAGGGTGCCGGCTCCTCGCGCACGATGGCGCTCACCTTGCGCGTGAGGTCGCTGAAGAAGGCCACACCGTCGTCGCGCTTCACGTTCTCCAGGGCATCATCGAGCAGGTGCAGGGTGGCGGCGGGCATCAGGTCGCGGAGCACGGCGAGCGCGATGGCGTGCTCGCGCATGCGGGGCCGTAGCGCCTCCACCTCCTCGATCGTGCGCCGCAGCATGGGGGCCAGTTGCTGCAGGGCCGACCGGGCCTGGGCACCGGCCGTGCCCGATGCCCATTGGTCCGTGTCGAGCGCCTTGCGGGTGTTCGCGCCCGATTCATCCAGCACACGTTCGAAGGCGGCGATCTTCCGCAGGTGGGAGAGGGGCCCTCGCGATCCATGGTACATGTCCTTCTCCCCTATGCCGGCGTCGTCGATGGCCTTCAAGGCCCGTTCACCGTACGCCCTTACCTGCGCGCTGAAGGCGCGGGTGCGCTCGCGCAGCTGCTTTTCGGTGTTGAGGAAGACCGCGTTGCCAAGGTCGCGGAGGGCGCTGAGGTGCTCCAGCGCCTGTTCCTTGTCCAATTGAGCCGACAGGATGCCCAAGGGCTTGTCGACGCGCCAGGCCTCCTCGTCCTCGATCAGCCCCCTGCAGGTGGTCACCAGCAGGTCGGTGAGCGCGGGTGAGCCCCCGGCCTGGGCGAGCAATGCATCGATGGCGGCCTCGTGGTAATACGCCTGGTCGGTGGTCATCCGCAGGTCGTGGTCGAGCCGCAGGTCGCGCGCGAAGGGCTGCACCACCCGGCGTGTGAAGGAGTCGATGGTGCCGATGGCCACGTCGCTCCAGTGGTGCAGCATGTGGTGCAGGGTGCTCGCCGCCCGTTGTCGCAGTTCGTCCGGTGCGATGCCCAGATCGCTGACGAGGTCCTCGCGCAACGCGCGGATCACCCCCTCGTTGGACCCGGCCTTGAGCTGTTCGAGGTAGCGCAGCACCCGCTCGCGCATCTCCGCCGCGGCCTTGTTGGTGAAGGTGAGCGCAAGCACCTGCCGGTAGGCGCCGCTGTTCGCCGAGGCCAGGCAGCGGCCCAGGTAGCGCTTCACCAGGGCGTGGGTCTTGCCCGCCCCGGCGGAGCTGTGCATGACGATGAAGGAGCCTTCCATGGCGGGGTGTCCGAAGATAGGATCACAAGGGGCGCAAGGCCGAAGGTGAGCGCTGTCACGGAGCCCGCGGCGAGGTGGGTTACCTTTGTGTCCAGGGCGGTCCGTGCCGTCCATCCTGCTGATGATGCGATCCCTGAACGCTGGCGCACGCGGAACGTTCCTTCTGCTTGGAATGGTGGGCGTGCTGGTCTCCTGCCGCAAGGACGAGGAGGTGGTGGAGCCCCCCGCACCGACGACCCCGAAGGCCTTTGTGCGCCTCACCGTGGCCCCGATGTGGGACGGGGTGCCGTTCGATAAGAACGTCATCTATACGAACATCAGCGACGAGCGCATCGAGGTGCAGTTGCTGAAATTCTACCTCGGGGATGTGGGCTTGTACGGGGCTGCCGGCGACACGACCCCGGTGTTCGATGTCGATCTCTTTCCGGTGGTGAACGGTCCGGTGGTGCGCACGTACAAGGTCGCCCCCGGGTCCTTCGAGGGGCTGCACCTGGGGCTGGGTGTGCCGGCCGCCTTGAACGGCGAGGATCCGGTGATGTGGTCGGCCGACCATCCACTGAGCGTCACGAACGGCATGTACTGGACCTGGGCCACCATGTACCGCTTCGTGATCTTTGATGGCCGGTACGACACGGTGGCATCGAACACCGGTACGCCACCTTACCAGTTCAGCATCCACACCGGCCGGAACGCGTGCTATTTCACCCGCGACCTGGCCCTGCCGACGACCCTTGTGGCCGACGACACCCTCGACCTTCGCCTGGAGCTCGACGTTTCGCGCTTCTTCTACAGCAGCACGGATACGCTGTACATGGCCACGGAGGCGCAGCAGCATGGTGCGGTCGGCGAGCTGCCCATGTCGCAGAAGTTCAGCCACATGGTGCTTGAGTCCATGGACCTGAGCTCCGCTCCCTGAACCATGCACCGGTCGTTGGTCCCCCTGCTCGTGGCGGTGCTCCTGGTCGGGTGCCGCAGGGAGGAGGTGTCCACCGGTTCCGGGAGCGATGCGCCGTTCCCCTTGGAGATGCCACCGGGCGCGCCCGCCATCGATGTGCCTGAGGAGAATCCGCTCACCGAAGCGAGCGTGGCCCTCGGAAGGAAGTTGTTCTTCGACCCACGCCTGTCCCGTCCCGAGGGTATTTCCTGTTCGAGCTGCCACCTGCCCGCATACGCCTTCGCCGACACGGCGATGCGGAGCGTGGGGTCGGTGGGGCTCACCGGTCTGCGGAACTCGCCCTCCCTGGGGAACGTGGCCTACCAGCGCGACCTGTTCCGCGACGGCGGGGTGCCGAGCCTGGAACTGCAGGTGCTGGCCCCGGTGCACGATGAGCGGGAGATGGACAGCAACATCAACGACGTGGCGCTGGCGCTGCGGGACGAGCCGGAGTACGACCGCCTGAGCCGCACGGCGTATGGAAGGCGGATGGATCCCTATGTGATCACGCGGGCCATCGCCAGCTACGAGCGCACCTTGTTGAGCGGATGGTCGCGGTACGATCGCTACATCAACGGGGAGACCGGCGCGCTGACCGCGCAGGAGATCGAGGGCCTTCAGTTGTTCCAGAGCCCGGCGTTGAACTGCACGGGCTGCCACAGCGGCTTCGACCTCACGGCCTACGAGTTCCACAACATCGGCACAACGCTGGACTACGGCGATGATCCGGGCCGCATGCGCATCACCCTGCTGCCGGCGGACGAGGGCAAGTTCAAGGTGCCGAGCCTGCGGAACGTGGCGCTGACGGCGCCCTACATGCACGATGGGTCGATGGCCACGCTCGAGCAGGTCATCGACCACTTCGCGAGCGGTGGGCTCGCCCACCCCAATCGCAGCCCATTGATGCAGCCCTTCACGCTCAGCGCCTCGGAGAAGGCGGCGCTGCTCGCCTTTCTGCAGAGCCTCACCGACGAACGTTCACTTGACCAGGTACCTTGATGGACACACGGACCGTAGTGCTGCTGATGGGCCTCGCGGCCCTGGCCTCCTGCAAGCCGGATGAGACCGAACCTCCGACAGGCGGGGGTGGCACGGGGCCTACGCCGTATGAGCTTGACATCCCGGCGAACCTGCCGCCCATGAGCGTGCCGGCGGACAATCCGCTCACCGTGGAGGGTGTGGCCCTCGGCCGTTACCTCTTCTACGACAAGCGTCTTTCACTGGACAGCACGCAATCCTGCGCCACCTGCCACGCGCAGCTCTTCGCCTTCACCGACAACGGGAACCAGTTCAGCACGGGTGTCGACGGCTCGGTGGGCACGCGCAACAGCATGGCGCTCGTGAACCTGGGCTACAGCACGGCCTTCTTCTGGGACGGGCGTTCGCCCACCTTGGAGGACCAGGTGCTGCACCCGGTGATCAACCCGATCGAAATGAAGGAGTCGTGGCCGCACGTGGTGGCCAAGCTCCAGGCGGATCCGGCCTATCCCACCTTGTTCAAGCGGGCCTTCGGCACCGATGTGATCGATTCGGTGAACGCGGCCAAGGCCCTGGCGCAGTTCGTGCGCACCATGGTGAGCGCCAACTCGAAGTACGACAAGGTGCAGCGCGGCGAAGCGGCCTTCACCGCCGATGAGGCGGAGGGCTTCTTCCTCTTCCAGGCCGAAGGCGGCCCCGTGGGGCAGGTGATCTTTCTGCCCGGTGGTGGCCAGGTGGTGGGGCAGGGCGGCGCCGATTGCTTCCACTGCCACACCAATGCGGCGGGCCTCTTCACCGACGAGCAGTTCCACAACAACGGGCTCGATTCCCAGTTCACCGACCTGGGGCGCGGCGGTGTGACCGGTGATCCGTTCGACATGGGCAGGTTCAAGACGCCCACGCTGCGGAACATCGCCCTCAGCCACCCGTACATGCACGATGGCCGCTTCGCCACGCTCGAGGAGGTCGTGGACCACTACGACGATGGCGGTGTGCCGTCGGCCACGGTGGATCCGTTCATGAAGTTCACGGACCCCGACAATACGCTCGGGCTCACGGCGCAGAAGAAGCAGCAGTTGATCGCCTTCCTGAACACGCTCACCGACTGGGAGTTCGTGAACAACCCCGCGTTCCAGGATCCCGGACCGCCCCAGCTTCCGTAATGGGTCAGGCGGCCTTCTCGCCGGTGGCGGGCGGGGTCCACGTGTAGCACTGCATCTTGTCGCCGAACACCGGCGACTTGAAGATGCTGTTGCCCAGCAGCATGCGCGCACATTCCTGCACGCCCTCGGTGATGCTGGGGTGCGGATGGATGAGGGTGGCCAGGGCCTGGATGCCGATGCCCTGCTGCATCATGAGGGCCACGGCCTGGATGGCGCTGCTGGCGTGCTCGCCCACGGCGCGCATGCCCAGCACATGCATGTGCTCGTCGTCGGTGACGATGAGCTTGAAGAAGCCCTTCGTACGGCGCATGGCGATGGCGCGTGCCAGGCAGGCGTAGTCGATGCGTGCCACGCGATGGGGGACGCCGCGCTTGCGGCATTCCTGTTCGTTCAGCCCTACGCCGGCCACCTCGGGATCGAGGAACATGATGGTGCTGACGTTGGCGTAGGAGAGCGGGGCAGGTCCCAGGCCGTAGATCCGTTCCACGGCGTGGCGTCCTTCCAGTTCGCCCAGGTTCACGAGCATGTTGGAGCCGGTGGCATCGCCCACCACGTGCACATGCTCCACGGCGGTGCGGGTGCCGTCCAGCGGCAACAGGCCGGTGCGCGGGTCGAGCGCAAGCCCGGCGCGCTCGAGCCCCAGCCCTTCCAGGTTGGGGATGCGGCCCACGGAGAGCAGGGCCTTCTCCACGGTCACGCGTTCGGTGCGGCCATCGCCGTAGGTGAGGTCGTACTCGATGCCATGCGGCATGGCCTCGATGCGATCGAGCTTCGCGTTGCGGTGGATGACGACCCCGCGGCGCTCGAGGTTGCGGGCCACGAGCTCGCTCACATCGTTGTCCTCGAAGGGCAGGATGCGTTCGGCACGGTCGATGAGGTGCACGCGGGTGCGGCCCAGGTTGCTGAAGATGGTGGCGAACTCGCAGCCGATCACCCCGGCGCCGATGATCACGATGCTGGCGGGCAGGTCGTCCATGCGGAAGATGCCGTCGCTGGTGAGGATGCGTCTCTCGTCGACCGGGACGCTGGGCAGGGTGCGTGGCCGGCTACCGGAGGCGATGATCACATGCTCGGCGCTCACCTCCACATCGAGCCCGCTCCGTTCCACGGCGATGGTGTTCGGGCCGGTGAAGCTGGCGTGGCCGCGGTGGTGGGCGAACAGCCCCCCGGCGTTCTCCAGCAGCTGCATGTGGCACGCGTAGAGGTACTTCCGCTCGAACAGGGCCTCGTTCATGGTGCGGCCGATCTCCTCCCACCCCGGACGGAACGGTTCCCGGCCACGGGTGCGCACCATGTCGTTGGTGCTCGCCACGCGTTGGCTGATCTCCCACAATGTCTTGCTGGCCAGTGCCCCGTTGTAGATGCCCGTGCCGCCGATGCGCTCGCGTTCGATGAGCAGCGTGCGTTTGCCCAGGTCGATGGCGCGCATGGCCGCGGCGTAGCCCGCAGGCCCGCCGCCGATCACGCAGAGGTCGAAATGTTCCATGTTCAGCAAGGGGGCGGAAGCCCGGCGGTTCATACGCAGGAAGCGCGTGGCGGTTACCAACGTGGTGCAGGTATCCTTCCAGGGCGCATGGCCGTACACAGGCGCGGAAATGCACGCACCCCACTACCTCCGAGCGGTCGTATGGACGATCGGGCTGGCCCTGGCCGGATCGATGCGGGCGCAGTGCCCCCAGCTCTACGACTACTGGGGCACGCCCAGCGACACGCCGGTGTGGCACAGCTGCTCGGGCAGCAACTTCACCCTGCTCATCGCCTCGCCCCAGAGCATCGGGGCGTACAGCATCAACTGGGGCGACGGTTCTCCGATGACCTTCGGGCCCTCGCTCGTGGCCCCGCAGAGCGTGAGTCATGTGTACGCCGCGGCGGTGGCCGAATACACGGTCACCTTCACCGAGCTCGGCAGCGGCTGCGTGATCACCGGCACGCTCATCCTTGAGGAGAGCACGAGCGCCTCCATCCAGATCCCGGTGGGTGGGCTCACCCAGGTGTGCGCACCGCAGGCCGTTGAGTTCATCAACAGCAGCACCAACGTCTCGCCCAACACCGTGTTCACCTGGGATTTCGGCGACGGGACGGCCCCCCAGACCTATCCCTCCACCAACTTCGGCCAGACCCTGTCACACACCTACATGCCCGGCACGGTGAGCTGTGAGACCACCGTGCGCCTGTATGCCGAGAACACTTGCAACACGCTGCAGGGCGGTCCCAGTGTGGCCACCTTCAACCCGATTCGCGTGTGGGACCTGGACAGTGCGCAGGTCACACCGAGCGCGACCCTGCTCTGCTGGCCGGACAACACCGTCACCTTCGCCAACACCACCGACCGGAACTGCCTGCAGCAGGGGAACATCTACCAGCGCTTCGAGTACTGGAACTTCGGCGATTACTGGGGGCAGGGCCAGGACTCCATCATCGACTGGAGCCCGTGGCCGCCCACCTTCCCGCGCACCATCAGCTATCCGGGCATCGGTTCGTACGACGTGATGCTGCTCGACAGCAATTACTGCGGGGTCGACACCGCCTTCGTCACCATCACCATCGTGCCGCCGCCCTCCGTCACGCTCTCGGTCGCACCGGACACGCTCTGCGCCGGCGAACAGGCCTTCTTCAACCAGACCACCGTGGGCGGGGCGAACTACTACGAGTGGGATTTCGGCACGGGCGCCGGTTACCAATGGACCAGTGCGGGCGACCAGTCCCACAGCTATCCCGTTCCGGGCACCTACCAGGTGCACTACACCGCCAGCATCCAGGGCGCCACGGCCGGCTGCGCCGACACGGCCAGCGTGCAGGTGGTGGTGCTGCCCAGCCCCACCGCGCAGTTCAGCGTGGACAGCGTGGCAGCCTGCAACAGCCTCACCGTCACCTTCACCAACACCTCGCAGAACGGCACCTCGTACATGTGGGACTTCGGCGACGGAACGTTCTCCTCCCTGCAGGACCCGCCGCCCCATGTGTACGCCACTGTTGGCGACCGCACCATCTCCCTCACCGTGACCAACAGCGATGGATGCAGCGCCACGGCGACGCAGGACGTGCACGTCTATGCGCCGCCACAGGTGGGCATCGGCTCACAGAACGTGTGCGTGGGCACGGTGGGACAGTTCACGGACCAGACCGTAACCGCCGTCGGCAATCCGGTGGTCGCATGGGCTTGGGACCTCGGTGATGGCACGCTGGACAGTGTTCAGGACCCGCAGCACCTTTATGCGGCGGCCGGCATCTACTTCGTGTCCCTGACGGCCACCACGCCGTACTGTTCGGGCACCGGCACGGTACCCGTCACGGTCGAGGCCAAGCCCACCGCCGGCTTCTCTGCCAGCGACCTGCTCGGCTGCTCGCCCCTCGCCGTATCGTTCACCGATGCGAGCAGCGGCGGCATCAACCATACCTGGGACTTCGGCGATGGAGGGACGGCATCGCTGCCATCTCCACAGCACATCTTCCTCAATACCGGTCAGGTCGACACCGTGTTCCTCGTTACGCAGGTGGTGAGCACGGCCTTCGGCTGCAGCGATACCGCCAGCATCGGCATCACCGTGGCGCCCGCGGCCGTGGCGGCCTTCACGCACAATGGCATCCCGGGCTGTGCGCCGCTCGATGTGGACTTCACCAATCAGAGCACGGGCGCATCCCTGTATGCCTGGGACCTCGGCGATGGCACCACGAGCAACGCCGTCTCCCCGTCGCATACGTACGTCAACAACACGCTGCTGCTGCAGGTGAACACGGTGACGTTGATCGCCATCTCGCCCGCCGGATGCGCCGACACCATCAGCCATACCGTACTGGTGTACCCGCGCGCCGATTTCGACCTGGTGATCCAGCCTGACAGTGGGTGCACGCCGTTCGCGGTGACCATGCCCCCCCTGGTGGGGGCGGTCACGTACGACTGGGACTTCGGTGACGGCACCACCGGCACGGGTGCGCAGCCCACCCACGTGTACCAGAACACCGGCCTCGCGGACATAGGCCACAGCATCACCGTGATCGCCGGGAACGCGTTCGGTTGCCTGGACACGACCAGCGCCGATGTGGTGGTGCATCCTTCGCCCATCGCCCAGTTCACGCCCTCCACCACGTCGGGATGCCAGCCGTTGATGGTCCAGTTCGACGACCTCTCGGTCGGTGCGGCCCAACTGGCCTGGCAGTTCGGCGATGGCACCGTTGCCACCGGTGTTCCGGGTGATGCGGTGCATACCTACACCAATACGGGCTCGGCGCCCCTCACGAACACGGTGCAGCTGGTGGCCACCTCGGTCCACGGCTGTACGGACACCCTCAGCAGCTCGGTGCAGGTGTTCCCGCTCATCGAAGCGTGGTTCGCGCTGCCTGCCGAGGGCTGCAGTCCCTTCAATGTGATGCTGGCCGATACGGGTGCGGGGGCCGTGTCCTGGACCTGGGACACCGGGGATGGGAACACGCTCGTGGGCAACAACGTGGGGTACACCTACGTGAACACGGGCAATGCCGATGTGACGCGCACCGTGACCCTGGTGGTGACCTCGGCCTATGGATGCACCGACACCCTGCAACAGCAGGTGGTGGTGCACCCCATGCCCAGCGCTTCCTTTCTGGCCACACCCATGGTGCAACAGTTCCCGGCCTCCACCGTGGTCGTGGACAACACCACGGCGAACGGCACCTGGGGCTACGCTTGGGACTTCGGCGACGGGACCACCAGTGGGCAGGAGGATCCGCCCGCCCACACGTACACCACCTGGGGTTCCTACACCATCACGCTGGTGGTGTTCAGCGGTCAGTGCACGGACACGGTGACCCAGCAAGTGGAGGTGACGCCACCCGTGCCCACCGCGTCGTTCATCGGGGCGGGTGAGGGCTGTGCTCCCCTCACCGTATCCTTCACCAACACCTCCCTGCTCGGGCTCACGTACCAATGGAGCTTCGGGGATGGCGGCACCAGCACGGCCGATGCGCCGACCTACACCTGGAACCAGCCCGGTGTGTACGCCGTATCGCTGACCGCCTTCGGGCCGGGCGGCACAGTGAACACCGTGGTGAAGGTGGACTCCATCGTGGTGCACCCGCGCGCCAACGCCTTCTTCGTGCTTCAGCCGGAGGAGGTGATCGTGCCGAACCAGGAAGTGTACACCTACAACCTTTCCGGGAACGCGACCTCCTTCCAATGGGACTTCGGTGATGGGACGACGAGCACCGCGCTGCAGCCCACGCATCTGTATGGTGCGCCGGGGGTGTACACGGTCACCCTCATCGCCACGAACGAATGGAACTGCCCTGACACCTTCGCGCTCGAAGGGGCGGTCACCGCCAAGGTCGCCGGTGACCTCGCCTTCCCCAATGCCTTCACGCCCGCGAACAATGGTCCGACGGACGGCGTATACGACCCCGCCAGCTACGACAATGACTTCTTCTTCCCGGTGCACGATGGCGTGGAGAAGTACAGGCTCCAGGTGTTCAACCGCTGGGGCGAGCTGGTGTTCGAGACCTCCGATGTACGGAAGGGCTGGGACGGTTATTACCGCGGCCAGCCGGCCAAGCAGGATGTGTACGCATGGAAGGCCTACGCGCGGTTCAGCGATGGTCGGGAGACCACGTTGAGCGGCGATGTCACATTGATCCGATGATGAACAAGATCCATCCCATCAGCCTTTGCTTCGTGGCCTTCGGCATTTCGCTGTCGGCCGGTGCACAGGAGCATTACAAGCGCGTGCACAACCGGATGCTCGACGATGCGAAGGTGCTCCTGGCCGAGGGCCAGTACCTGGAGGCGGGCAAGATCTACCGGAAGCTGCTGCCGGTGGACACCTCCTTCATCGAGGTGTACTACGAACTGGCGCAGTGCGAGCTGAAGCTTCCCGGACAATGGGACCGCGCCACCGTGCACCTCGAGAAGTGCGCGGCGGCAGGGCATGTGGATGCGACCTACGAGCTTGCGCTGGCCCGTCACCGGCAGGGCCGCTTCGATGAGGCGGTGCAACTGCTCCAGCGTTACAAGGGGATGATGGAGCGCTCGGTGGACGACAAGGAGGTCGACCGCCGCATCGGCATGGCCATCGCCGCCTCGAGCATGGTGCGTGAACCCGTGCCCCTCACCATCCGGAACCTAGGAGCCACCATCAACTCCGAGGCGAACGACTATTGCCCGTTGGTGACCGCCGACGGCAACACCATGTATTTCACCAGCCGCCGGGAGGGATCCACCGGGGGCATGCACGACCCCAGCGGACGTCCCTTCGAGGACATCTACTACTCCAAGCGCGTGGACGACCTGTGGAGCGTGGCCGCCAATGCGGGGATCCCCCTGAACACCTATGTGCACGACGCCACCGTGGGCATCGGTCCGGACGGGTCCTCGATGATCATCTACCGCACCAGCCCTGGCCTGGTGAGCGGTGACCTGTACGAATGCCGCCGGGTGGGGGGGCTTTGGGAGAACCCCACGCAGATGACCGAACGCATCAACGGCCCTTCGCACGAACCCAGTGCGAGCATCGCGCCCGACGGGAACGAGATCTACTTCACCAGCGACCGGCCGGGGGGCTACGGTGGGCGCGACATTTACCGCATCCGGCGTCTGCCCAATGGGGAATGGAGCCTTCCCCTCAACCTCGGTCCGCAGGTGAACACCCCGTTCGATGAGGACGCCCCGTTCATGCACAGCGACGGGATGACGCTCTTCTTCAGCTCGAACGGGCACCGCACCATGGGCGGGTACGACATCTTCAAGACCACCGTGATGGACCCGGACAATAACGGCTGGTCCGAGGCGGAGAACATGGGCTACCCGCTCAACACGGTGAACGACGACATCTACTTCTGCCTCAGTGAGGATGGGCACACCGGTTATTTCAGCAGCGAGCGCGCGGGCGGCCTGGGCGGCCAGGACATCTACATGGTTGAGTTCCCGAGCACCCAGCTCAACTACCTCGTGGTGCGCGGTGTGGTCACCGACAGCACCGAGGAGCCGGTCCGCGCGCGCATCACGCTCACGGATCAGGACGACCCCGAGCTGGCCGGTATTTACAACACGAACGAGCGTACAGGCCGCTACATCATGGTGGTGCGGCCCGGAGGCCGCTACCGCATGACGGTGGAGGCCGACGGCTTCGAGACCCGGGTGAGCCAGCTGAAGGCCGATGTGGTGAGCGAGTCGCTCCGGGAGCTGCCGTTGGACATCGTGCTCACGCGGAACGAACACACGGCCCGCATCGCCAGGTAGGGAATGAGGGCACGGGCAACGGCATGGTTCGCAGGGGGGCTTCTGGCCCTGTCGCCCGCACGGGCGCAGGAACCGCAGTTCACCCAGTTCTATGCGGCGCCCACCTACCTCAGCCCCGCCTTCGCCGGAACAGCGGCACAGAGCAGGCTGGCCATGCAGTACCGCGATCAATGGCCCGCCATCCCCGGCTCTTTCGTCACCTACAACCTGGCGTTCGACCACTACCTGAACGAGCTGCACAGCGGCATCGGCCTCCTCGCCACGCGCGACCAGGCCGGATCGGGCGCACTGAGCTATACGAGCATCAAGGCCCAGTACGCGTACGAGATCGAGCTCAAGCGCAAGGTCTTCCTACGGCCGGCCTTGCAGTTCGGCTATGTGAACCACGCCCTGGACTACTCGCGGCTCGTGTTCGGGGACCAGCTCGCCAGGGGCGGTGCCACCGGTACCTACGAGAACCTCAACAAGCGGAGCGTGGGCTACATGGACATGGGGGCCGGCCTGTTGTTCTTTACGCCGAAGCTCTGGCTCGGCATGTCACTGGACCACCTGAACGAGCCGAACCAGTCCCTGCGGCTCGGCGAGTCGCTGGTACCGCGGCGTTTCAGCATGCACGGCGGTTACCGGCACACCATCCGCACGGCGGTGATCCGCAAGCACGCGCAGGCCGTGGTGGCCGCCTTCAATTACAAAGCGCAGGGCCTCTATGACCAGCTCGACATCGGCGCCTACTACGAGCTCGATCCCATCTTCGTGGGCTTGTGGTACCGCGGCCTGCCGGTGAAGCACTACGAGCCCGGCCGGGGCAACAGCGATGCCCTGGCGGTGCTCGCCGGCATCACCGTGAACGATTGGCGGATCGGCTACAGCTACGACCTCACCCTGTCGATGCTCGCGGACCGCACGGGCGGCTCGCACGAGATCAGCATCGTGTACGACTGGGCCGACCGGCGCCGCCGCAAGGCCATGTCCAAGCGCCGCGTGGTGCCCTGCGCCAAGTTCTAGGCCTCCTTCTCCGCCTTGTCCATCAGGATGAGCCAGCGCTCACCCTTGGTGTCAAGGTCCTTCACGGTGCGCTCCAGCTCGATGTACAGCTCCATGGTGGCATGGTGGTCGCTTCCGCCGGAGGCGATGCGGTGGAGGATCTCCTCCTTCTTCTTCTCCAGCGCGGGCACCTCGCGCTCCAGCTGTTGCAGCTCGCGCTTCTCCCCGAAGGACATCCGGTTGGAGGCAGGCTTCCTGCGCGGTTCCTCCGCCGGGGCGGCCTTCTCCTTGCGGTCGCTCTTCGCCTCGGCCTGCTCCCGGGCCTTCTGCAGTTCGCGCAGCTCCGTGTAGCTCCCCACCCATTCCTTGATGCGGCCCTCGCCCTCGAAGACGAGCAGCTTGGTGCACAGCTTGTCCAGGAAGAACCGGTCGTGGCTCACGATCAGCAGGCACACGTCCAGGTCGATGAGGAAATCCTCCAGCGCGTTGAGCGTGGGGATGTCGAGGTCGTTCGTGGGTTCGTCGAGGATGAGCAGGTTGGGGTTCTTCATCAGCACGGTGCACAGGTAGAGCCTGCGCTTCTCGCCCCCGCTGAGGGTGCTCACGAACTGGTACTGCTGTTCCTTGTCGAACAGGAAGCGCTCCAGGAGCTGGGAGGCGCTGAGGGTGCGTCCCTTGCTCAGGGGGATCACCTCGGCGATGTCGCGCACCACCTCGATGATGCGCTTGTCCTCCTTCAGCTGCAGGCCCTGCTGCCCGAACATGCCCAGCTGCACGGTGGCCCCCACGCTCACGGTGCCCATGTCGGGCTTGATGCGCTCGGTGAGCAGGTCGATGAAGGTGCTCTTGCCGATGCCGTTGGGCCCCACGATGCCGATGCGGTCGCCCGCCTTCAGCGAGTAGCTCCAGTGCGCCACGATGGGCTTGTAGGTCTCCGGCCTGTCCGGCGAACCGAAGCTCTTGGTGAGGTTGCGGGCCTCGATCACCTTGCCGCCGAGGCGCTCGGTCTTCACGTCGATCCTCACCGCCTCCCGGCTGAAGTCGCGGGTGGCCGCGGCCTTGATGTCCTCGAACTTGTCCAGCCGGCTCTTGCTCTTGGTGCCCCGCGCGCGCGGCATCTTCCGCACCCACTCCAGCTCCTTCCGCATCAATCCCTTCAGGTGCTGCTGCGTGGCATCGCGCACCTCCTCGAGCAGTGCCTTCTTCTCCACGTAGTAGCTGTAGTTCCCCTTGAACCGGGTGAACTGGTCGAACTCCATCTCGATGATCTCGTCGCACACATTGTCCAGGAAATGCCGGTCGTGCGTGACGAGCAGCAGGGTGACGTTGGGTGCGGACAGCTCCTCCTCGAGCTGCTCGATCATCTGCAGGTCCAGGTGGTTGGTGGGCTCGTCGAGGATGAGCACATCGGGCATGTTGATGAGCACCTTGGCCATGGCCAGGCGCTTCTGCTGGCCACCGCTCAGGGTGTTCACGGGCTGCTCCAGGTCGCGCAGGTTGAACTGGTAGAGCAGGCGCTTCACGCGGGCTTCGTGGTCCCATGCGCCGAGCTCCTCCATGCGCTCCACGGCGCGGTGCATCTCCGCATCGCCCACCTGCCGGGCCACGGCATGCTCATAGGCCCGCACGGCGTTGGTCACCGGGTCGTCCTGGTCGAGCATCTCGTCCACCAGCGTGTGCGTGGCGGTCATGTGCACGTTCTGGTCCAGGTAGCCCAATCGGATGCCCTTGTTGAAGGTGACCAGGCCCTCGTCGGCCTTCTCGATGCCGGCGATGCATTTCAGCAAGGTGCTCTTGCCGGTGCCGTTGCGCGCCACGATGGCGGTCTTCTGCCCCTTCTCCAGCCCGAACGAGATGTCGTGGAAGAGCTCGCGCGGGCCGTAGCGCTTGGCCAGGCGTTCAACGGAAAGGACGTTCATCGGGGCTCGCGGGAAAAGGCGCGCAAAGGTAGGTCCTGCGCGTTCCAGCGGGGGCGCTCAGGGTCCGGCGGGCTCCTCCAGGAGCTTCGTGATGTCGCCGATCAGGCGGTCCACGTCCTTGGGCGAGGTGCCATCGTAGAAGCCGCGGATCCGCAGCAGCGTGTCCACGAGCACGAAATTCTCGGTGTGCACGAAGTCGTCGGGACCGCCGTCGCCCTCCTCGGTGCAGGCGAAGTAGCTGGTGCGGGCCAGGTCGTAGATCTGGCGGCGGTCGCCGGTCATCAGGTGCCAGCGTGCCGGGTCGGCCCCGTAGCGCTCACCGTAGGCTGCCAGGGCGGGCACCGAATCGATCTCGGGGGTCACGGAGTGGGAGAGGAGCACCACGCGGTCGTCCCGTCGGAAGGCGTCCTGCACGCGGCCCATCTGGGTGCCCATCTTCGGACAGATGGAGCCGCAGGTGGTGAAGAAGAAGTCGGCCACGATCACCCGGCCCTTGGTGTCGCGCAGCGAGATGGTGTCGCCCCGCTGGTCCACCAGGTGGAAGTCCTTGATGTGGTGCACGCCGTAAGCGGTTCTCGCCGCGGGCGCCACCAGCCGCGGGTCCAGCTGGGAGGGGTGGTACACCGGAAGGCGGTCATCCTTGCGGAGGATGAGGGTGCCGGCGACCACCGCTGCGGTGAACAATACCGCGAACACGGCCAGGCGGACGAGGATCGGGCGGCTTCTCATGGGTCGAGGTTCACGTCGAAGCTGGCGGCGATGATCCAGCGGTAGAGCGGGTCGTAAAGGTTGATCTCGCGGTCGTGCCGGAGGCCGAGGTCAAGGCTGCGGCCGTTCCCGAGGTTCCAGTTGGCGCCGATGGTGTAGCGCATGCCGACGACCGTGTTGCCGGTGTAATGCAGCGCCGAAAAGCTCTCCGCCGCCACATAGGGGTCGATGGGGAACTTCCTTGTGTTGAGCTCGATGCCGATGCGGTTGCGGAAGATGTCGCGGTAGGTGGTCACGTCGGCGTACTCGTGCTGCAGGGTCATGCGGTAACCCAGGCCGAACCGCCCGAGCGAGGTGGTGGCATCGAACTGCAGGTCGTTGCGGAACGAGTTCATGCTGGTGGGACCGCGCAGGTTGTAGCGGTTCTCCAGCATCACGCGGAAGTGCTTGTCGAACTTGTGGCGGATGCCCAGCACGGCGTAGACGAGCTTGCTGTCCGTGAGGTTCTCCTGGCCGCGATACCCCAGTTCACCGGAAAGGCGTGTGTGCTTGAGCCACTTGCTGTCGAACCCGGTGCCGAGCGGTTTCAGCAGCACCGTGCTGCTGAGCCAGAACTCGGCGGTCTGGCGCGGCTTCAGGCCGTTCTCCTGGGCGTGCGACCGCGCCCCGGCGAAGAGCGCCAGGAGCAGCAGGAGCGAGGCGCGTGAAAGGCTCACCAGTTGTCGATGGTGATGGTGGGCACGTCCACCACGTCCTTGCGATCGCCCACCTCCACGGTGTACCGCTTGGCCACGGCCCCGGCCTCGCAGGTCGGGCATTCGCTGTACACGAAGATGGTGTAGCTGCCCTTGCGCAGCCAGCGGAACTCGAACTTGCCGTCGGGGTCGGTGTCGATGTCGTCGTCGTAGAAATCGTGATCGCCGTAGATGATGTACACCTTCTCCTCCTGGGCGGGGTACGGGTCGCCGCTCGGCTGGCCCGTGTTGTTGTTGATGTCCTGCTTCAGGATGGTGCCGCGCACCAGGGCCTTGCCACCTTCACCGGGCTCCTTGGAGCAGGCGATGAACAGGAGCGTAACGGAGAGCGTGGCCGCGGACAGCTTCATCACGGGATCGTTAAGTGCCTGCGAAAATAGGGTGATGCCGCTCGTTCAGCGGTCGCCGTAGAGGGCATCGATGCGCTCGGCGTAGCGGGCCAGGATGGGCTTGCGCCGCAGCTTGAGGGTGGGGGTGAGCTCGCCGCTGTCGATGGAGAACTCGCGCGGCAGCACGATGATCTTCTTCACCTGCTCCCAGTGACCGAGCCCCTGGTTCACCGTGTCCACCTCCTTCAGCAGGCGGTCCACGATCCGCTTGTCGCCCACCACCTGTTCGCGGTCGGTGAAGGGGATGGCCTTGAGCGCGCAATAGTCCTTCAGGAACTCGAAGTTCGGCACGATGAGCGCGGCGGGGAACTTGCGGTTCTCGCCGATCACCATCACCTGCTCGATGAAGCGCGAGGTCTTGAGCTTGTTCTCGATCATCTGCGGCGCCACGTACTTGCCGCCGCTGGTCTTGAAGATCTCCTTCTTGCGGTCGGTGATGCGCAGGAAGCCCTCGGTGGTGATCTCGCCGATGTCGCCGGTGTGGAACCAGCCATCGGGCTCGAGCACATCACGGGTGAGCTCGGGTTCGAGGTAGTAGCCCATCATCACGTTGGGACCCTTCACCAGGATCTCGCCATCCGCGGCGATGCGCACCTGCACGTTCTCCAGCGGCCGGCCCACGGAGCCGATGCGGAAGCCGTCGTTGCGGGCGTCGTTCACCGACACCACGGGCGAGGTCTCGGTGAGGCCGTAGCCTTCCATCAGCGGGATGCCGGCGGCGTTGAACACCCGGGCCAGGCGCGGCTGCAGGGCGGCGCTGCCCGAGGCCACGCAGCGCACCTGCCCACCGAGCGCCGCGCGCCACTTGCTGAAGACCAGCCTGCGGGCGAGGGCGAGCTGCGCGTTGTACCACGGGTCCCTGCTGTTCACATCATACCGCAGGCCCAGGTCAAGGGCCCAGAAGAAGAGCTTGCGTTTCACCCCCGTGAGCTCCTCGCCCTTGGCCAGGATCCGTGCGTACACCTTCTCCAGCACGCGTGGCACGGCCGTGAACACATCGGGCCGGACCTCGCGGATGCGCTCGCCCAGGTCGTCCATCGATTCCTGGAAGTGGATGCTCACCCCGGTGTACAGGTAGAGGTACATGAGCATCCGCTCGTAGATGTGGCAGAGCGGCAGGAAGCTGATGGCCCGGGCGTTGTGGTCCACCGGCAGGCGGTGCGCGCTGGCCTCCACGTTGCTGAGGATGTTGTCGTGCGAGAGCATCACCCCCTTGGGCCGCCCGGTGGTCCCGCTGGTGTAGATGATGGTGGCCAGGTCGGCACGCTTCACCCCGTCCTTGCGTTGTTGCAGCTCCGCCGCGGGGACCGGATCGCCCAGGTCCTGGAGCTCGCTCCAGTGGCGCTCCCCGTCGATGCGGTCGAAGGTGAAGAGGTGCTCCAGCGGCGGACTGGCCTTCTGCGCGGCGCGCGCCTTCGCCAGGATGTCGGTGTTGGAGCAGAAGCAGATGCGCGATTCGGAGTGCTGCAGCACGTAGCCGTAGTCCTCCACGCTGCTGGTGGGATAGATGGGCACGTTGATGGCCCCGGCGCGCAGGATCGCCTGGTCGATGAGGCACCACTCGCTGCGGTTGCCACTGGCCACGGCGATGCGGTCGCCGGGCCGGATGCCCAGGGCGATGAGGCCCCGCGCCAGGCGGTCGGCCATCTCCACCACCTCGGCGGTGGACCAGGACCGCCAGGAGCCGCCCTCCTTGGTGGCGATGCACTCGGTCTTCGGGTGGCGGCGGAGCTGGTGCTCCGGGATCTCGAACAGGCGATGTACCTCCATGCGGTGAACTTACTCGATCGAAGCGTCGAACTTCACCTCGATCACACGCACATCGATCCCCTTCTTGATCACGAACTTCTCGTTGAAGGTGGCGGTGCGGGACTGGTCCATGTAGAAGATCTTCTCCACCCGGCGGTTGTCCTTCTTCTTGCCGTTCTCCAGCAGGTCCAGCTCCATGATCAGGTTCACGGCGCTGTCCTTGGTGCTGCTCCGCGGCGACTTGTGGGTGCTGACCTTGAACCAGGTGCGGATGGACAAGGCCCCGTCGGTGAAGAGCACGACCCGCTCGGAGCCTTCGGCACCGTTGAGCTGGACCGTGGCGTCGGACCCGGGATGTGAGACCTCCTTCTCGGTGGTGGACAGGTTGGTGATGCGCACCACGGTCTGGCCGTTCAGTGCGGGGGTAAGGGCGATCAGCAGCAGGGAGAGGAGCAGCGTTCGCATGCGGGTTTTGGTATGAAGGTTGTTCCGTTGTGATCTTCGCAACACCAACGCAAAATACACGCCAAATGACGATCGACGTTCGCACCCTCCTCCTGGGCGCCGCCATCGGTGCCGCGCTGTTCCTGGGCTACAGCTTCCGCCCGCAACCTGTTCCGCAGGTATACACCTACCGCCAGTTCTCCACCATCGAGAGCGTGGTGCCCGGCGGCCTCGGTCGCTCGCGCATCATTACCAGCGACGACAAGGAACAAGCGGTGGAGAAGGACCTGCTCAACTTCTACAGCATGACGGGCATCAACTTCAAGAACGTGGCCAACAACGACCGCGTGATCGTGGACGCCATCAACCAGTACATCGCCGAGGGCTGGGAACTCCACACCGTCACCACGGGCGTGAACGACTCCGGCGGTGGCCAGGGCGGCGGCGGTGGCACCGGCATCTTCATCACCCGTTACCTCTTCCGCAAGCCGCTCTGACGGCCCTTGATCCGCTACCGGGCGCTCTGCGAGGCTTCCTCCAGGGCGCCCGTGTATTTCCGGATGTAGCTCTCCAACTGCTTCGCCTTGTACTGCATGATGTAGCGCGGGTGTTCCAGGGCGATCACCCGGTCGAACAGCCGCAGGCGCTCGTTCAACTTCGTGAAGTAGCCTGCGTTCCTGCCGGTGCCGATGCAGAACACAAGGTCCGTGCGCATCCCGCAGTCCACCAGGGTCCGCAGCCACCGCTCCACGAAGGGCGTAACGGCCTGCTCCAGGGCCGGGTCGTCGTAGTAGTTGAGGTTCACCGCCATGCCGCTGGGCCCTTGCTTCACGAAGCCCAGCGGGCATACCGCATGCACGTACACCCGGCCATAGAACGCCTCCGGACCGCCGGCCGCGCGGACCATGCGGTGGAAGAAGTCGCTGCTGGGTTCGTGGGTGCGGAGCCCATGCACCGGGATGCCGAGGTCGCTTTCGCACCGCTTGGTGTCGGTGAAGCTGAGCCCGGTGCTGCCCGCGCCAAGCCGCCCCGGGTTGATGCCCAGCATCAGCAGGCGTGGCCGCCGGTCGCTGAAGTACTTCCGGTGGAAGGCGGTGACGATGCGCCGCACCTCCGCGCCATGCGCCCCATTGAACGGGTCGAGCACGGCCACGCCGGGCGGCAGCCGCACGCCCTCCAGGCGGAAGGAGAGCACGTGTTCCAACAGGCGGTCGGCGAGGGTGGAGGAGGCACCGGGCATGGCCCCGCCAAGGTAGACCCCGCCGGGTGACGATCATCACGGCGCAGGGGCCGCGGCCGCTCTTGCTTTGTGCTCACGAACCAGAGGAAACCGAACGCCATGAAGCTCCAACAGATCTACACCGGCTGCATCGCACATGCCGCCTACTACCTCGAGAGCAACGGGGAGGCCGCCATCTTCGACCCCCTGCGCGAGGTGCGACCCTACATCGACCGCGCCGAGGCCGGCCACGCGCGGATCAGGTACGTCTTCGAAACGCACTTCCATGCCGACTTCGTGAGCGGCCACCTGGACCTCGCGAAGAAGACCGGCGCCACCATCGTGTACGGCCCCACCGCCAAGCCCGGCTTCCCCGCGCATGTGGCCACCGACGGAGAGCTGTTCAAGGTGGGCGGTGCCACGGTGAAGGTGATCCACACGCCCGGCCATACGATGGAGAGCACCTGCTACCTGGTGATCGACGAGAACGGCAAGGAGCACGGCATCATCACCGGCGACACGCTGTTCATCGGCGATGTGGGCCGGCCCGACCTGGCCCAGCACGTGATCGCCGACCTCACCGAGGACAAGCTCGCCGGCCACCTGTACGATTCGCTGCGGAACAAGATCATGCCCCTGAGCGACGACCTCATCGTGTACCCCAACCACGGGGCCGGCAGCGCCTGCGGGAAGAACATGAGCAAGGAGACCACCGACACGCTCGGCAACCAGAAGCGCACCAACTACGCACTGCGGCCCGGCATGACGAAGGAGGAGTTCAAGAAGGAACTGCTCACCGGCCTCACCACGCCACCGGGCTACTTCCCCAAGAACGTGCTGATGAACATCCAGGGTTACGAAAGCCTCGACACGGTGATGGAGCGTGGCAAGCGCGCTCTGGACGTGAACGCCTTCGAGCTGGTGGCCAACGAGGAGCGTCCGTTGGTGCTGGACACCCGGCCCGCCGCGGTCTTCGCCAAGGGCTTCATCCCCAACAGCGTGAACATCGGGCTGGAGAGCAACTTCGCCATGTGGGTGGGCGAGCTCATCCCCGACATCAAGCAGGCGATCCTGCTGGTGACCGAACCCGGCAAGGAGGAGGAGAGCATCATCCGCCTCAGCCGTGTGGGCTACGACAACACCATCGGTTTCCTCCAGGGCGGTTTCGAGGCCTGGAAGGCCGCCGGCAAGGAGGTGGACACGGTGTCGCGCATCACGGCCGACGCGTTCGCCCAGCGCTACACGGAGAAACCACTTGTGTTCGATGTGCGCAAGAAGAGCGAGTTCGAAAGCGAGCACGTGGTCGGCGCCATCAACGTGCCGCTCAACCGCATCAGCCAGGAGCTCGCCCAGTTCCCGAAGGACAAGCCCTTCATCCTGCACTGCGCCGGCGGCTACCGCAGCATGATCGCGGCCAGCATCCTGAAGCAGCGCGGGTGGGACGACTTCGTGGACGTGGAGGGCGGCTTCAGCGCCATCAAGAACACCGATGTGGAGCGCACGGCGTACGTGTGCCCCTCGACCTTGCTGTGAACCTGCATCACCGGCCGGCGACGGTCGGTCCTGATGGCGCCCCGGACCTGCCGGGGCGTCGTCATTTCGGGGCCTTCCAGTAGATCCACACCGCCACCAGCGAGAAGACGACGTTGGGCACCCATACGGCCAGCAGCGGGTTGAAGTCGGCGTTGGTGGCCGCCACGGTGGCCATCTGCATGCCGAAGACGTAGAGGAGCACCATCACCATGCCCAGGGCGAGGTGGACGCCCGTTCCCCCGCGCACCTTGCGGCTGGCGATGCTCACACCGAGCAGGGTGAACACGTAGGTGGCGAAGGGGTAGGAGGTGCGCTGGTGCTTCTCCACTTCGTAGTAGGCCACCCGGTTGCTGCCCCTGGCCTTTTCCGTGGTGATGTAGCGGTCCAGTTCCTCGCGGCCCAGCGCCTTGGCCGTCTCCTGGCGCTGGCCCAGGTCATCGGGCCGGAGCGGGATGAGGGTGTCGAGCGTGTTGCCGCGCGCGAAGGTCTCACGCTCCAGGGCGTCCTTGCCCGGCCTTTGGCTCAAGGTGCGCAGTTGCCAGCCGTGGAGGGTCCACCGCCCGGTGGTGGTGTCGAAGGTCGCGCGGTCGCAGATCATCTTGCGGCGCAGCACGCCGTCGTCCCATTGCTCCAGGCTGAAGCGGTAGCCCGTGCGCTCCGGGGCGTCGAACGACTCGAAGTAGGCGATGGTGCCGGGCGCGATCTCGCGCAGCAGGTGGTGGTCCTCGATGCGGAACTTGCTCCAGATGTGCGCCTTTTCGAAGGCGATGCGCGTGCGGTTGGAGCGGGGGAGGACGTTGTGGTTGAGGTAGAGCGAGGCTGCCGTGAGGAAGGTGGCGGCGATGAAGTAGGGGCGGATGAAGCGCGGGAAGCTCACCCCGCTGCTGAGCATGGCGATCACCTCCGTGCGGCCCGCGAGCCGGCTGGTGAACAGCAGCACGGCGATGAAGATCAGCAGCCCGCTGAACAGGTTGCTGTAGTACAGTACGAAGTTGACGTAGTAGTCCAGCACGATCTCGCGCCAGGTGGCCGACATCCGGGCGAAGTCCTCGGTCTTCTCGCTCACGTCGAACACCACGGCGATGGCCATGATGAGCACCAGGATGAGGAAGAAGGTGCCGAGGAACTGCCGGATGATGTAGCGGTCGAGCGTCTTGAGCACGGGGCGAAGATCGGTGGAATGCGCCTCAGGCCGGTCGCTGCCGGCCACGCCATGGCCAGGCCTGCATTCGGCGTTCCAGGGCCGGGAGCTTATCCCGTGATCCGGGTCTTCAGCACGGGCAACAAGCGTGCCTTCCATGCGCTGAAGCTGCCCGCCAGGATCCGCTCGCGCGCCTCGTTCATCAGCGCCACGTAGAAGCCCAGGTTGTGCAGGCTGGCGATCTGCTGGCCCAGCATCTCGTTGGTCACGAAGAGGTGCCGCACGAAGGCCCGGCTGTAGAAGCTGTCCACCCAGCACGTGCCGTCGGGGTCGAGCGGACCATGGTCGTCGGCCCACTGCTTGTTCTTGATGTTGAGCACGCCCTGCCGGGTGAAGAGCATGCCGTTCCGCCCGTTGCGGGTGGGCATCACGCAGTCGAACATGTCCACGCCGATGGCCATGTTCTCCAGCAGGTTCCACGGGGTGCCCACGCCCATGAGGTAGCGGGGCCGGTCCTTGGGCAGGATGTCGCAGCACAGCTCGGCCATGGCGTACATCTCCTCCTCGGGCTCGCCCACGCTGAGGCCGCCGATGGCGTTGCCGTGCGCACCCTTGGTGGCCACGTATTCGGCGCTCTGCCGGCGCAGCGCAGGGAAGGTGCTGCCCTGCACGATGGGGAAGAGGGCCTGCTGGTACCCGTACTTGGGTTCCGTGGCGTTGAAGCGGGCGATGCACCGGTCGAGCCAGCGGTGGGTGCGGTGCATGCTGTCGGTGGCGTACTTCAGGTCGCAGGGCCAGGGCGTGCACTCATCGAAGGCCATGCAGATGTCGGCCCCGATGCTGCGCTGCACGTCCATCACGCTTTCCGGGGTGAACAAGTGGCGGCTGCCGTCGATGTGGCTTTGGAACTTCACGCCCTCTTCGGTGATCTTGCGGATGTCGCTAAGGGAGTGGACCTGGAATCCCCCGCTGTCCGTGAGGATGGGGCGGTCCCACCCGTTGAACCGGTGCAGGCCGCCGGCATGCTCCAGCACCTCGGTTCCCGGCCGCAGGTACAGGTGGTAGGTGTTGCTGAGCATGATGGGGGCGCCCACGTCGTTGCGCAGCTCCCGGATGTGCACCGCCTTGGCGGCGCCCAGGGTGCCCACGGGCATGAAGACGGGGGTGGGGATGGCGCCGTGGTCGGTATGCAGGGTGCCGGCCCGGGCCTTGCTGGCGGGGTCGGTGGTGTGGAGCTCGAAACGCACGGCGGCAAAGATGAGGCCGGCAGGTCAACGAAAGTCCCATCGCTGCCGCCATCGGACCAGCACGGGCATCAGGTCCTCGGGGTCCTGGTCGTTCAGAAAGTCATACGTGCCAGTGCCGAACCAAAGGCCTAATTCCACGCGCAACGCTGAACGGAGCTGGACGGGGTCCGTGGTCTGCATGATCCGATGACCGTATGTCCTGGTGAGCGAGCGGTACATGCGCCTCACGTATTCGGCGTGACGATGGTCCCGACCCTCCCTGGATCGATGGGTATGAAGGTTCAACGGGTCGTGCGAGCAGAACAGGTCCAGGAGCTCACCGAAGCGTGGACCCAGTGCGGCCTCGACCTGGTCGGTCGGTGGGATGTCCGCATGGTGGATGGCCCGCTGCCTGAACAACAGATCGGTCTTCCGGTCGTGCGCATCCATGCGCTTGTCCTCCAAGCGCTTGTACAGGAGGTGTACGATCCAGGAGAACGGCTCGAACAGCATGCGGATGCAAGGAATGGAGTATTGGTCGAACGGAGGCGTTCCCTTCCACACCCCCTCTGTTCATATCTGCCCCGGTCCCCGGACACCCGGCCGTGCACCCCCGGGTAGCTTCGTCCCGTTGTTTTTGGCCTTTTCCGTGCATCTCCCCCTCCCGCCCGACCAGCTGGCGTTCATCGTGCTGTGCAGCGCCCTCGTGGTGCTCGCGTTCTTCCACCTGGTCATCTTCAGCCGCCTGGCCTTTCGCGAGCAGCGTGTGGAGCCCGACCGCGAGCTGCCGGTGAGCGTGGTGATCTGCGCCCGCAACGAGCGCTTCGCCCTGCAGCAGCTCATCCCCCTGCTCATGGACCAGGACCACCGGGAGTTCGAGGTGGTGGTGGTGAACGACCGCAGCGACGACGACACCTGGGAGGTGCTGCAGTGGATGAAGCCCGACCTGCCGCGCCTGAAGCCGGTGAACATCCCCGCCGACGAGAAGTTCAGCTACGGCAAGAAGATCGCCCTGGGCGTGGGCATCCGCAGCGCGAAGTACCCGCACGTGCTCCTCACCGACGCCGATTGCCTGCCCACGGGCCGCGACTGGATCAGCACCATGGCGGCCGGCTTCCAGGGGGGCAAGCAGATCGTGATCGGCCACAGCCCGTACGAGAAGAAGAGCGGCCTCACCAACCTCATCGAGCGGTACGACGGGCTCAGCAAGGCGGTGCAGTTCATCAGCTTCGCGCAGGCCGGCTTCCCCTACATGGGCGTGGGCCGCAACCTGGGCTACACGCATGATGTGTTCTTCAGCGCCAAGGGCGGCCGCAGCCACCAGCACCTCATGAGCGGCGACGACGACCTGCTCATCAACGAGGTGGCCCGGGCGCGCAACACCGCCGCCGTGGCCGACGGGCGTTCGTACATGACCACACGCGCCACGGCCGACCTCACCACCTGGCTTCGCCGCAAGCGCCGCCACTACACCACCGCCCGCTTCTACCGCTCCGGCCACAAGCTGCTGCTCACGCTGCTGCCGCTGTCCCGCATCCTGCTGTGGGCCTCGGTGGTGGCCCTGTTGGTGCTCGGCCGCCCCCTGGAGGCCGCCATCGGCCTGGGCATCGAGCTGCTCGTGTTCACCCCCATCTTCATGCTCGCCATGCGCCGCCTCGGTGCCGGCGGCATCATCTGGCTCACCCTCCCCCTCCAATGGCTGTTCCTAGCTTTGGAACCGCTGCTGTACCTCAGCACGCTCATCATCAAGCCCCGCCGATGGAAGTAAGCGAGAACCTCAGCGAAAAGGCGCTCTACGACTACAACCTCGTGCGGCGCGCCGTGGACAAGAAGGACCAGAAGGCCTACGCCGAACTGATGTCCCGCTACCGCGACTCCATCTACTTCATGTTGTTGAAGATGATCAACAACAAGGACGACGCGGAGGACCTCACCATCGAGGCGTTCGGCAAGGCCTTCCACCGGCTTCACCAGTACACGCCGAACTACGCCTTCAGCACCTGGCTCTTCAAGATCGCGTCGAACAACTGCATCGACTGGATCCGCAAGCAGAAGAAGAAGATGCTGAGCATCGACAACCCCATCGGCACCGAGGACGGGGACGAGATGCACATCGAGCTCAAGAGCCACGGACCCGACCCGGTGGAGGTGGTGATCAAGGACCAGAAGAGCGAGGTGATGCGCGAGGTGGTGGACAAGCTGAAGCCGCGCTACCGCACCCTCATCGAGCT
>JBGAGX010000037.1:0-35357 GCA_044226515.1 Flavobacteriales bacterium
TAGTCATCCGTCTGGTACACCAGCAGGCTGTTGGCCGGAGCGGGTGCCACGATGGCCACGCGCTCGGCGCGGGTCATGCGGGGCAGGAGCAGGCCGCGCGAGGCATCGCTCAGGTCGAGGATGGACCGCGGGTTGGGCGCCGCCGCCGTTCCGTTGATGCCGATCTGGGCCATGGCCGGGGCCACGGCCAGCAACAGCGCACCCAGGAGCAGGGAGGAACGCGTGTTCGTCATGGTGGTCATCGGTGGCGTACTGGGATCAGCGATTGTTCACGGGTGTTACACGCGCGCGCAGGTCGTTCACCAGCGCGGCCTTCTGCTGTTCGGTCAGTTCCTCCATGGCCGTCACCACAGGCTTCGCTGTCCGGAACTCGGTCTCGTTCAAGGGACGTTCGTTGCTGAGCATCTCCAGAACGTTCAGTCGATCGTGGAGCTCGGTGAGGTAGAGGGTCTGGGTCTCCGTGGTGGTCCACAACTGGTTCGCCATCTCACCGAGCGAGAAACCACCGTTCCGCTGCCAATCGTCCCGGCCCTTGATCGTGGGCAGGTGCCGCTCGGTGGCGATGTGGTCGCTCATCTCCTCGATGGTCAGGTTGCGCTTGTCGCCGAAGGTGGCGGCATCCTCCGGACGCACCTTGCCGTCGAACGCGCGGTCGAACACATGGTCATTGAGCTGCACCCCGTTGTCGTACACCCCGTGTTGCGCGCTCAGGGTACCGGGCCCCTTGAACGCGTAGTAGGGAGAGGTCTGCCAGCCCCAAGGCGGCGTGGTGGCGGGATCCTCCACTACGAAACCGCCCGCATACTGCATGTAAGGGCCGTTGCCGCTCACGAACGACGTGATGGCCGAGACCGTGCCGCCGAAGCGGATGGCGGGTCGCATGTTCGTGGAGGAGAAGGAGCCGCAGAGACCGGCGGGCATGTAGGAGCCGGCCTGGCCCGGCGTTCCGACGGTGACGCAAGGGGCATAGGTCGGTGCGGACCCGAAGAGCGTGTTCGCGCAGGTGGGCTGCAGCGTCATGGAGGTGATCAGCCCCCCTGACCCGTAGGTGAGCTGGTTGGCCGGTGCACTACCCGGGACCGTATAGAACTTGGTGGGTGCGGCCTTGCCTCCCCCCGGCAATGAATACTGGTAGGAGAATTCGACGATGATGTTGCGCACCCCGTCCCATACGAAAGGCGTGGTGAGGTTGAACACGTCCCAACCCACGTTGGCGGGGCGGGGCTGAGCAACGGACTGAATGACGCAACCGGCTGCGGGGTCCGGCGTGTTCTCATACCCCCCGTTCAGGTTGCTCACGCCGAGGGGCGCGTGCTTGACGATGATGGTGTATGACATCGACTTCTGTACGGATGCCAGTGCCGCTGCGGTCGTATCCACGTAGAACGCGATCTGGTTGATCGTACCGCCGCCGGGGCATAGGCCCTGGGTGGCACCGGTATTGGGCGTACCGAAGGCCCCGTTCGCCTGGTTGAGCTCGGCGTTCAGTTCGTTCTTCAGGAACATCCATTGCAGGCGTGAGCGACGGTTGACCGCGTTGTTCTCATAGGGCGAGGCGAAGCTCCGCTGTACCGGGGTGATGGCCGCCCGGGAGGAGATGTTCGCCGCGACCAAGGGCAACGGGGCGCTCGGGATCTCGGCGGTGGTGCCGGTGCACGTGGCATCCCCGTTGATCGTGTAAGGCGCGTTGAAGACCTCGGTGTAATCGTTGTTCATGCGCCGCCAGCCGCCGGAGTTGGGTGAGGTCCCCGTGGCGACGATCCCCGTGCCGGTGATGTTGCCGTAATGACCTGGGAAAAGCAGTCGGTGGCCAGTCCAGTAACTGGTGTTGTACACCGATGTGGCGTTGCGGATCGTGTCGCGCTGGTACTCGATCACCCCCAGCCCATCCGTGGCGCTGTAGATATTGTTGGAGCCCACCGGGCTGGCGGGAGGACCGACGAGCGTACGCGCCGGCCCGGAATGCAGGCGGAGCGCGCCGCCCACGTCCAACCGCTCGGAGGGGGTGCCCACGTTCACGCCCAGCTCCCCTTGCGCGTCCAGGCGCATCCGTTCCACGTTGTTCGTGCGGAACACCACATCCTGGTTGTCCGTCGTGCCGAAGAACTCCTGGACGGGGTAAACCAGTGTGTTGCCGTAGATCTCCCAGCCGTCGGCGCCGGTTTGCAGGGACACCCAGGCCGGGATCGAGGCGTTGTAGTAGTAGAAGCCGGCCGGGGCGTTCGTCTGGTACACCAGCATGCCGTCCGTGGAGGCGTTCACCGTGACACTGGCGGTGGTGGTGACGCGCGGAATGAGCATGCCGCGAGCGGCCGAACCGCTGAGGCTCGTGCTCACGTCCAGGATCGCCGAGGGGTCGGGCGCAGCGCCGTTGTTGTTCACCGCGATGTTGCCGGTCTGTGCCTGCATCGCACCACCGGCCAACAGCAGGGCCAGCAGCAGGGAGGAACGGGTCGCTTGACGCTTCATGGTGTTGTTCCTGTTGATGGTCATCGTTGCTTACCGGGTTTCCGCCTTGCTGCGCAGGGCTTCGATGAGGTGCAATTTCTGTTGTTCGGTCAGGCGGGGGCTGCGGGTGATGTCGGCTTCCAGCGCCTGGCGCTGCTCCGCATCCAGCCCGTCCCCGAAGGCCATCGTCTCCATGGCGCTCAGGTCGCGCTCCAGTTCGGTGATGTACAGGGCCTGCGTCTCCACCTGCTGCCAAAGGCCGTTCTGCAGTTCGCCCAACGAGGGCACGCCTCCGTTGGACCAATCGGTGCGGGAAGGCATATTGGGCAGGTGCCGGTTCTGTTCCAGGTAGTTCTTCAGCTCCGGCAGGCCCATGTACACATAGCCCTGTGCCGCTTCCGCATCCTCCGGGCGCACGCGGCCATCGAAGTACTTGTCGAACACGTGGTCGTTCAGCAGGGAGTTGCCGTCGTACACGCCGTTCTTCGCGTGGATGGTACCCGGGCCTTTGTAGTTGCCTGCGGTGGACGCCCAAGCGGCGTCGCCCAGCATAAGGCCGCCGCTGTACCGCACCAGCTGGGCGTTGGGCACGTTGGCGGGGAAGGCCGTTTTCACCTGTCCCATGATGCGGGTCACCGGACGCGAGTTCGAGTTGGTCATGTAAAGCGGCACAGGTACAGCTGTGCCAAGAAGCCCGGTACCAGTGCCATTGTCGTCAAAAGGTGGTGCCACTAGGGAAACGTTGGACAGACCCACCCCGACGGGCGAGGTCGGAAGGCCTTGGCGGGTCGCTTGGTAACCAAGGCCAGTAACCAACTGGACTGCAGGACTGTTTCCAATAGTTGCACCGCGCAACCAGTACACATCTAGCACGATGTTCTGAACGCCGTTCCAGTTGAACGGGGTGCTTAGCGTGAAGGGTGTCCATCCCCCCAGCACCACCGTGGTGATGGTCGAGGCTGCGGCGGAAGCCTGCACCCCATTGTCCCAGGAGGCTCCCACGAAGGTGTTGAGCGCGGTGTGGGCGATGCGCAGTTCGCAGTTCACGTTCGCCTGCTGCGCGGGCCCGGAGAAGTTGAGCGAGACCGTGCCCGAGCCGGTGGCGGCCAGGCTCAACGTAAGGGTGGTGCCGTTCACCACGGAGGCGATCGTCGTACCGCCTTGGATGTTGGTGCCGGTCACCGAAAGGCCGGCATAGAGACCAGAGGTGGAAGCCGTCGTTACGTTGAAGCTGCCGTTGGAAACCGTGCAGTTGATCGTGGTGTTCACGGCAGGCAGGTTCACGTCGTTCTGCAACGCGTAGAAGGCGATCTCGGTGATCGGACCCGCACAGAGCCCTTGGTTGGCGAGCTCGGTGGCCGGGAAGATGTACTGGGTGCGCGCCACGCGGTAGTTGGAGTTGGTGGTGGCAGGCAGGCCAGGACCGGCGGAACCCGCCGTCCCGATGTTGGTGGGGAAGGGGGTGTTCACGTTGCCGGTGACCACCGTGGTGCCGTTGTCTGTACCAGCCACGGGTGCGGGAGGGATAGTACTCAATGGGGAGGCGATCATCTGGCCGGTCACGGCACAACCGAGGCTGTCCCGGGTGTACCCCGCCGCCGAGGTCACCATCTCTTCCGCGTTCTCAAGCCGTTGCCAGCCGTTGGCATTGGAGAAGTCAAGCGTGATGTTGGACGCGGTGGCCGTGGCCGCAGCGCTGATCACGAAGGTGGTGGCATTGGTGATGGAGGAGACCGTGGCACCGGGCGGGATCCCGGGGCCTGCCACGGCCAGGCCTACGGACAGGATGGCCGTGGTGAAGCCGGTGGCCGGCAAGGTCACCGTGGTACTGCCCAATGTGGTGTTCGCTGACAGCGTCGCGGCCGGTGTTTTGCCGAAATGCCAGCGGTTGGGGGCGGCTACGGCATCGTAGCGGATGGTACCCGCGAGGTTGGTGGCGCTGCCCGCCCCGGCACCCACCGGGAAGATGCGCATGGCCCCAGGCACGTCCAAGCGTTCGGTGGGGTTGCCCGTGGTACCGATGCCGACGAAACCCTGCTGGGCACCGGCCGGCCCCACGATGGTGAGCTGCGGATCGGTGGTGAGCGGGCTGATGGTGCGCATGTTCAGGCTCAGGGCGTTGCGCGAGCCGAAGTAGTTGGGCAGCGTGGCGTTGGGGTTGGTGCCGGCGTTGCCCGTGGTGAGCCAGGAGCCGATGCCGGTGGCCCAGCGCACCCACTGGGTGCCGTTGAAGTACCAGAAGCCATGTTCCTGCGCCACGTCGAAGACGGGAGCGGTGACATCATCCGTTTGGTACACCCACAGTCCGGTGGGCGGGGCCGGGATCGCGAGCCTGTCCGCACGCAGCATGCGCGGGATCAGCAGGCCGCGCTTCTGGCCGGTGATGCCGCTCACATCAAGGTCGAGCAGGGCCGATGCGTTCGGCGCCGCGCCCGTCACGTTGATACCGACGTTCTGCTGCGCCTGCGCGCCTGCCCAGAGGGACAGTGCCGCGACGCTCAGGATGCTACGAAGGCGTAGAGTGTTCCGCATGATGCGATGCGTTGAGTGGTCGGTCGGGGTAGGTGCTGATTCTTGTCCACGAAAACCGCAGGATAGACAAAAGTAACGTGGTCTTCGTTCGTTTTCAAGCGGTTCCGGTGTACCGAGCCGAACTCTTGGGTTCCCAGCGGTACGGTGGTCGCGCCGTTCCCATGACGGCCGGGACCTCACGAGGTTGCCCGGGATTTTTGAACAACAGGATGGGGATCGGGGCGTTCCGCAACCGATCCAGCCTTGCGGCCGCGATCAGCGTTTCAGGAAGTGCGTGGCGTAGAGGGGCGAGCCGTCGCGCTCCTCGGCCCGCAGGCCATAGGTGCCGATGGGCAGTGTTGCCACATCGATGACCACCCGGCCTGAATTCCCCGAGGTCGCCAGAACATGCACCACCCGCCCCAAGGCATCGGTGATCACCACCCGCGCCGCGCGCTCCAGCGAAGTGTCCTGCCAGATCAATTGGTCGGCGCACGGGTTCGGGAAGGGGAGGGGCGCTCCAGCAGGTCCGAACCGGGCGCTCACCGGCGACGAAACGCTGCGCTGTCCGTTCCGGTCCACGGCGATCAACCGGTAGTAGCCCACGCCGATGATCGGTCGACTGTCGGGCCAGGTGTACGAAAGTCCGGCGCCGCCGATCGCGGCTTCCTCCCGGACCATGGTCCATTCCGTCACGTCCGCCGAGCGTTCGATCAGGTAGTGGTCCACCTGCAGCTCGGTGGCCACGGTCCACTCGACCAGCACATGGTCGTCCGCGGCGGTGGCCTGCAGGGCGCTCAGCTCGATGGGCAGAACGGTGCAATCGAGGCTGGCCCCGCCCGAGAGTTGCCAGCTCAAGCTGAACGATTGGCCGCTGGTGGAGAAGTTGTCGACGTAGAGGATGTAGATCTGGCCTGCCAGCACGTTGATGGTGCTCACCCACTTGTCCCCGCCCGCGCCTTCGCTGAGGTCGGTGGCGCCATTGCCCAGGCCGGTGGCTCCGGACGGTGCAGCGTAGGAGCAGCGCAAGGGGGGGGCGTTGGGCGGGCAGGTCACCGACGACATGGGCCCCCAAACGGCGAAATCGTAATCGTCGGCGGCGTTGGTGGGGTTGATGGTGAAGCCGATGGTCCCGGCGGAGGACGGACTGAAGTAGTACCAGGTGCCCTGGCGTTCGTCCGAGGTGAGGCAACCCTCGTTGGTCGACGAGAGGTCGGTGACATCGCCGGTACCGCTGGCGTTGTTGTTGATGCCGAGCCCGTTGCAGATGGTGGTCCCGCCTGCGCAGTCGTTCTGCGATGCGGGGGGCGGGTTGCAGGTGATGGTCTGTGTGAAGGCGATGCCTGTGCCAGGTGGTGACCCGGAGAAGAAGACGGTCTGTCCCGATCCGGCGAAGGACAGCCTGTAGGAGATCTCGCTTTGGAAGCCGCCGGCGGCCGTGTACTGCACCACCAGGGTCTGCCCTATGTTCAGGCCGATGAGCGCAATGTTGTATGCGGTGTTCACCGTGTAGTTGACGAAGGCCCCCCCGTTGATGCTGATGCCCACCGTGCTGCCGCCCCATCCATCGCCGTAGCTGTCGAACATCTGGAGCACGTAGACACAATCGCCCGGGGGCATGGAGGCCGGGCCGCTCACACACAGGTTGAAGGTGCCGGTCGCACCGCCGAAACCCCATACGCGCAGGTAGTAGGTCTGCCCTGGGGTCAGCGAGGCGAAGGTCAGCTCGGGCATCAGGCCGGGGCCGTCCAGGTCGTCGCAGCCCAGCTCGGTGAAGGGGCCGTTGCACGAGGTCGCGGCGTAGAGCGCCATGTCCGCATCGGTGAGCGTGCCGGCCTGGGTCTGGATCACCGCGACGCCGCTTGCCGGTGCGACGAACGAGAACCACACGTCGGCCCCGGTGTAGAATCCGCAGGAAGGCACCGGTGCCGTTGCTGTGCCCGTGGTGCTGATGTTGCTGTACGAGCCGTACACGCAAGTGGACCCAACGGTCAGTGCGGTGGCCTGGCAGGGGTTGTCGTTCGTGGGCGGTGGCGGTGGAATGGTCGCGCAGATGTTGAAGGCGCCCACCGCGTCGTTGCCATATTCCCAGAAGCGGATCCATAAGGTTGTTCCGGGCGCAAGGCCGGTGAGGTTGAGCAAGGGCATGAGCCCGTTGAAGTCATCGCTGCAGCCCACCTGGGTGAAGGGTCCGCTGCACGATGTCGCCGTGTACGCCGCCATGCCCCCGTCGGTGAGCAGGCTTGCAGGGATGGTGGTGGTGGAGACGGTGAGCGCACCGCCGGCGGGCACCACCACGCTGAACCAGATGTCCCCTCCGAGGTAATTCGCGCACGTGGGAGCAGGCGGACCGCTCGTGGCGGTGGTGCCGGCATTGCTGCCCACCACGTTCACGCAGCTGGTGGCCGGTGTGAGCGGCGTGGCGTTGCACGGGTTGTCGTTCGTGGCCGCCGGAGGGGGAGGCGAGCAGGTGATGGTGAGGATCGCGCAGGTGGTGTTCGATGCGCAGTTGTACTGGTCCACCAGCACGCGCAACTGCCCGGTGTAGTTCGCCGTCCAGCTCACCGTGCTCTGGGGGGCGCATCCATCATCGTTGTAGGCCAGGCTCGCACCTCCGGTGTTGTTGAACAGCGTGAGCTGGGTGTCCCAGGCCGCTCCGCCGCATGTGGAGAACGTATACGAGTTGCCGTTCACCACGTTCACCAGGGCGTACTGTCCACCTTGCACGCAAGGCACGGTGGTGGTGCCGGGACAGTTCGGGGTGATGGCGCTTCCGGTAAGGGTGTTGTTGTTCGTGCACTGGGCCTCAAGGTCCATCGCGCCAAGGCCCGATACGAACGCGAGCACGAGATGAAGGCGCCGGAAGCTGCTCATGGCGTGGCGCGTTGTTGCATGGCGCTGTAGAGCGCCGGATGCGCCTGGATCCAGGCCTGCTTCGCCAGCTCGTAGGTGGCATCGTCCTGCACGGGGTCTCCCGTGTTCGGCGGAGTCGGGAACCCGGGGGCGACGATCGCGCGGGGGCCGTTCGGCGATCCCGCCCAGGTGACACTGAGCTCCACGGTGATCCCGTGCGCGGCCAGGCCCGCGGCCAGTTCGGTCTCGTTCAGGGCCACAAGGGTCCGCACCTTGCCCTGCTGCAGGTCGCGGTCGAGGCTGAGCAGCATGTCCGGGTCCTGCTGGTGGAAGGCCTCGATCACGAACTTCTCGGCGGCGGTGGACGTGAGCCCGGTGAAGTGGGCCTTGTAGTTCAGCTCGTTGGTGCGCTGGGCGGTGGCAGCAGGCGACAAGATCAGGGTGACGACCAACATCAAGGCACCACCCCAAGCGGAACGGCCCCGAGAGGAATGCTGGAACACGGTGGTCGCTCGAACGTTCATCCTGCGCCGGGGCATTGATCACCCACCGCAAGTTAACTGTTCGGCCCGAGCGCGCCGAACGGTCAGGCATGATCGATCGCACTTATTCCACGAGCACCCTGGTGGCCTGGGACCCTTCGGCGACCGGACCAAGGAGCCTTAGGATGTAGGTGCCCGGGTTGAGCCCTTCCAAGGGGACCTCGATCGTGTTGGGCCCGGTGTTCGCCCGGGCAGGCAAGGACCTGACGAGCTTGCCGTGCATGTCGATCAGCTGGAACAGGATCTCGCCATCCGCCAGTGCATGGAAGCGTGCGATGGTCTTTCCGGAGGCGGGGTTGGGCGAAACGGCAAGGGCGGCAGCACCTGCATCGAAGCGCACGCTGCGGACATCGGAAAGGGACCAGGTGCCGTCCAGGTCCCATGCTCGCAGCCGGTAGTAACCGGTGCCGGCGAGCGGTGCTTCATCCACGAAGCGGTAGTCGGTGTACTGGTTGGACATGCCCATGGCGCTGATGCTGCCGATGGTGGACCAGGAGTCCAGGTCCGCTGAGCGCTCGACCTCGAAGCGGTCACTGTGGAGCTCGGTGGCCGTGGCCCAGGTCAGGTCCACCTGTGAGCCGTGGGCAGCGGCATCGAACCACAACAGCTCGATGGGAAGCACCGTGCAATCGAGGCTCGCCCCGCCGCTGAGCTGCCAGGTGAGGTTGAAGGCAAGGCCAGATTGGGAGTAGTTGCTCACGTAAAGGATGTACACCTGGCCTGCGGCCACGGTGATCGGGTTCACCCACTTGTCGCCACCTGCGCCTTCGGAGTTGTCGCCTGCCCCGGCCAGTAGCCCGGTGTTTCCGGAAAGGCCCGAATAGGAACAGCGCAGTGGAGCGCCCTTGTCCACGCAATCAAGCGACGGCAAGGGCCCCCATACGGCGAAGTCATAGTCGTCGGCCGCGTTCGACGGGCTGATGGTGAAGGCCACCGTACCGCTGGAGGACGGGGAGAAGTTGTACCAGAGGCCCTGTCGTTCATTGGCAGAGAGGCATCCGCGCGATTGCACGGTGAGGTCCGCAACAAGCCCGGTGTTGTTGGGGCTTCCATTGATCGTCTGTGCGTTGCACACGGTGGAGCCTCCCTGGCAGTCGCTGGCCAAGGCAGCTGGCGCGATGCAATTGGCCACCCCGGTGTACACCACCCCGGTCGCCGGCGTTGGACCGGCACTGTAAAGGGCACCCGCTCCGAGCTGCAACGTGTAGCTGATCTCATTCTGCCAGCCTCCGGCGGCCGTGTATTGCACGCTCACGGTCTGTCCGGTAGTGATCGGTATGTACACCACCCCGTGTTCGCCGGTGGCGAGCGTGTAAGTCGTGTACGCTCCGCCGTTGATGCTGATGCCCACGGTGGATCCTCCCCATCCATCACCCGCCGCGTCGAACATGTTCAGCGCGTAGAAGCAGTTCCCCGTGGTGGGGGGCTGCATCAAACAGAGACCGAAGGTCCCCGATGCGGTGGATTCACCCCAGACCCTCAGGTAGTACGTGTTGCCGCCGACGAGGTCGCTGAAGGAAAGGAAGGGCATGTTCGCAGCGCCGTCGTTCGCATCACAGTCGAGCAGCGTCAGCGCCCCCGAGCAGCTCCCGGCGTACAGCGCCATGGCGGCGTTGGTGAGGGAGCCGGCCTGCGTGCTGATGGAGATGAAGCCGGACGGGGGTGCCGTGAACCTGAACCACACGTCGAGCGTGGAGGTGCCCAGGTTGCCGCAGCCCGGGGCGGGGATGTTCGCCGATGCGGAGAAGGTCGCGCCCACGTTCGTGTATGTGCCCATGACGCATGCCGAACCGGGCGTGATCACGGTCGCGCCGCAAGGCTCGTCATTGGGCAGGCTTGGGTCGTACGCACAGATGCTGAACGTGCCGGTCAGCGAGCCATTCCCCCAGAAGCGCACGTAATAGGTCTGCCCACTGGTGAGGCCGGTGAGGTTCAGGGCGGGCATGCCCGTACCGTTGTTGTTGCAGGCGAGCTCCGTCATGGCACCGTTGCAGTTCGGCGCGCTGTACACGGCCATCACACCATCGGTGAGCGTGCCGGCCGAGGTGTTGATGGCGATCATGCCCGAGGCGGGCGCCACCACGGTGAACCAGATATCGGCGGAAGCGGCGCCATAGGTTCCGCAGGATGGTGCGGCGGTGCCGGATCGCGATGCCCCCACATTGGTGGAAGCGGAATTCACACAGCTGGCGTTCACAGGAAGCGCAGCGGCCGTGCAAGGCGCATCGCCGGGCATGTCGAAGGCGCAGATCGAGAAGGTGCCGGTGAGTTCACCGTTGCCCCATACGCGCACGTAGTAGGTCTGCGCGGCCGTGAGCCCGGTAAGGTCCAGGCCTGGCATGTTGCCCCCGTTCGCGTTGTCGTTGCAGGCCAGCTGGGTGAAAGGCCCGGAGCAGGAGCTCGCGGTATACACGGCCATGGCCGCATCGCTGAGGCTTCCGGCGAAGGTGGTGAGGTTCACATGGCCGGAGGCCGGAGCCACGAACGTGTACCAAACATCGCTGTAGGTGTAGGTGCCGCAGGTGGGTGCGGGCGCACCGCCGGTGGAGTATGCGCCCACGTTCGTGCCGGCGGTACCGGTGCACGTGGCCCCTGCCGTGAGCGGAACCGCGGCGCACGGGTCGTCGTTGACGGGCGGATTGTCCCAGGCGCAGATGCTGAAGGTGCCGGTGGCGCCGCCAGCGCCCCACACCCGTACGTAGTAGGTCAGGCCGGGTGTAAGGCCCGTGCGTTGGATCGCGGACATGCTCCCGGTCCCATCGTTGTCATCGCATTCCACAAGCGTGAAGGGCCCACTGCACGAGGCAGCGCTGTAGATGGCCAAGCCCGCGTCGGTGAGCGAGCCGGCCGTGGTCTCGAGCGTGATGCGGCCGGACGCAGGAGCGGTGAAGGAGAACCACACATCACCGGTGGAATAGCTCCCGCATCCAGGCGCGGGAATGCCGGCAGTGGCCGTCGCCGACACGTTGGTGGCCGAGGTGTTCGTGCACGCGGTGCCCACGGAAAGGGGAACAGCCGCGCAGGGGTCGTCGTTCGCGGGCGGCGGCGGCGGGTTCCACACGCACAGGTCGCCGGCCATGGCGTTGTTGGAGCCGTTGCGTTGCACGCGGATCAGGTAGGACTGTCCCACCACCGTGGCGAACGAGTAGGTCTCGGTGTTGGTGCCGGAGGCGTTCACGCACACGGGGGTGCCCAGGCTGCCACAGCTCGAGGCCGTGTAGATGTGCAGGGTGGGGTCGTGGTTGTTGTTGGAAGCGGTGTAGGTAAGGTTGGTGGTGGTGGCGGTGGCGGTGAACCAACCGAACCCATCATCGCGAAGCCCCGCACCGCAGGTGGCCGGTGAGAGGTCCTGCCCGAATCCGTTGTTCAGATCGAAGGACTGTGGCACGCAGCTGGCGTTCACGGTGTACTGGCTGCCGGCGCCGAAACTGCACGCATCCGTCGCGGTCTGCGCCTGAACGCTGAAGGCGATCGACCCCAGCGCAATGAGCAGCGCCCATCCCCCGGGGAAGCGGACAGCGCCCGTGGCCTTCGTTGAACCGGAGCGGATGTTCATCAGTGTGGCCATGGTTTCATTTCTGGTCCACGGGTCGGTCGAGCTCCACGACGAGCCCCACGGAACGCAGCGCATCCGTGAGCGCGGTGCGCGGTATCTCATGCATCGTCTTCACCTTCACCATCCCCTTCTGGCGGTCGATGCTCACGACCATGGCGGGGTCGAAGGCCAGCAGGGCCTCCTCACAGCGCTTCTCGGTCAGGGTGCCGTCGATGCCGGACACCCGAAAGAGGAGGATGTGCTCCTCAAGCCCTTGTGCACCGGCCTTGCCTGGCGCTGCGAGCGCCAGCAGGATGGTCGCGCCGATGGTCCGAATGAGTGAACAAGCCTTCATGGAGGGTCGCGTTGCGGTGCAGGCGGACGTTGCCGCGTGCTTCAACGGACCTTGACGGGCAAGGTTTCGGAACGGCCGTCGCGAGCGGCCCGGACCAAGGGAGGGCTATGCAGTTCCGGTTCAGGCGGAGGCCTCGGTGGCCATCACCCGGGAGCTGCTTCCGGGGTAGGCGCGCAAGGCTTCGGAAAGAAGCTCCACCGCGAGCTTCAGCTTGTCCTGCTCCAGCACATAGGCCAGGCGCACCTGGCGCTTGCCCGGAGCGGGCTCGGAATAGAAGCCGGAGGCCGGCGCCATCATCACGGTGTGGCCCTTGTGCTCGAATTTCTCCAGCAGCCACTGGCAGAAGGTGTCGGCATCGTCGATCGGGAGCTCGGCCACGCAATAGAAGGCGCCCTTCGGCCTGGCGCACCGCACCCCGGGAATGCTGTTCAGGCCGTCCACGAGCACATTGCGCCGCTGCTGGTATTCGCCGATCACCTCGGTGAAGTAGCTGTCGGGCGTATGGAGCGCGGCCTCACTGGCGATCTGGCCGAAGGTGGGCGGGCTCAGGCGCGCCTGGGCGAACTTCAGGGCCGTGGCCATGAGCTCGCGGTTGCGGGTGATGAACGCACCGATGCGTGCGCCGCACATGCTGTAGCGCTTGCTCACGCTGTCCACCATCACCACGTTCGCCTCGATGCCCTCCAGCGTCATCGCGCTCTCGTGCCGGGCGCCATCGTAGCAGAACTCCCGGTACACCTCGTCGCTGAAGAGGTAGAGGTCATGGGCCTTCACAAGGTCGCGGAGGGTCTCCAGTTCGGCGCGCGAATACAGGTAGCCGGTGGGGTTTCCGGGGTTGCAGATCAGGATGCCCTTGGTCCGGGGGGAAATGAGCTTCTCGAACTCGGCGATGGGGGGCAGGGCGAAGCCCGTATCGATGCCGCTGCGCACGGGCACCACCGTCACGCCGGCGCTCATCGCGAAGCTGTTGTAGTTCGCGTAGAAGGGCTCGGGGATGATGATCTCGTCGCCGGGGTCGAAGCAGGCCATCATGCCGAAGAGGAGCGCTTCGCTGCCGCCGGTGGTGATGAGCACGTCCTCGTGGGTGATGTGGATGCCGTGCTTCGCGTAGTAAGCGGCGAGCCCCTTCCGGTAGCTCTCGATGCCCGCGCTGTGGCTGTACTCCACCACCTTCAGGTCGATGTGGCGGATCGCATCCAGCGCCACTTCCGGCGTGGCGATGTCGGGCTGGCCGATGTTGAGGTGCAGCACCTTGGTGCCGCGTTTCTTCGCGGCTTCGGCGTAGGGCACCAGCTTGCGGATCGGCGAGGCCGGCATGCGCTGGCCTTTCTGGGAGATGCGGGGCATGGTCGAACGGATGGGACCGCGAAGATCGGCATCCACGCCGGACCGTGTGAATGAAAAAGCCCCGCCGGGAGGCGGGGCTTCTCGTTGGGCGGTCCGTTCAGTGCTGCTCCACGGGGGCCATGGGGCTCTGTTCCTTCACCGGGCTGGCCGGCGACTCGGGGGCGGCCTCCACCGTGCCGCTGATGCGCACGATCTTCTCGGGCGCGTTCGCGGCATTGCTGCTGATGGTGACGCTCTTGTTGATGGGGCCCACGCGCTTGGTATCGTACTTCACCGTGACCAGCGTGGACTGGCCCGGCTTGATGGGGGCCGTGTCGCACTTGGGCACCGTGCAGCCGCAGCTGCCTTTGCAGTTGGTGATGATCAGCGGCTGGTCGCCGGTGTTCGTCACCTTGAACTCGCAGGTGCCGTTCGCGCCGGCCGGGATCTTGCCGTAGTCGTGCACCTCCTTGTCCACGCTGATCTGCGGGCCGGAGCCGCCGACCTGCTTGCCGTCCTGGGCCATGGCACCGAGGAAGAAGGTGCCGAGGGCGATGCTGAGGATGAACTTCTTCATGGGGATGTTCGCTGTTTCGTTCGCTGGTGTCCAAATGTAGGCCGGTCCGGTCCGATGGTTCCGACCTTAACAGGGCATTAACAGGGATGGATCGCCGCGTCGGTGGGCCCGTTCGGGCCACCTTTACGGCCGCTCGTCCGTCAAGGCCATCCATGCGCCGGATCATCGCCCTCATCCAGGAGGCCCTCGCCGGGGAGGACCGCGACTACACCAGCATCGGTGTGCGCCGGGCCATCGTGCTCCTCAGCATCCCCATGGTGCTGGAGATGGGCATGGAGGCCTTGTTCGCCTTGGTGGACGCCTTCTTCGTGAGCCGCCTGGGGGTGAACGCCGTGGCCACCGTGGGCCTTACGGAAGGCGTGCTCACGCTCGTGTACTCGTTCGCATGGGGCCTGGGCATGGGCGTTACGGCCGTGGTGGCGCGGCGTACCGGTGAGAAGGATGCGGAGGGGGCCTCGCGCGCGGCCTTGCAGGGCGTGTTGCTGGCCGCGGCCATCGGCACCCTGTTCGCGCTGCCGGGCCTGTTCTTTCCCGGACGGATACTCGCGCTCATGGGCGCGGATCCGCAGGTGGTGGCCGAAGGGGCCGGTTATACCCGCATCATGATCGGCGGGAACCTGGTGATCATGCTGCTCTTCTGCATCAACGCCATCTTCCGCGGCGCGGGCGATGCGGCCATGGCCATGCGTTCGCTCTGGTTGGCCAATGCCATCAACATCGTGCTCTGCCCGCTGCTGGTGCTGGGGGTCGGTCCCTGGCCCGGGCTGGGGGTGACCGGCGCAGGGCTGGCCACCTTGGTCGGACGCGGCACGGGCGTAGCCTACCAGCTCGTGCACCTGTTCCGGTCGAACGGCCGGGTGAAGCTCGCCGGTGTGCCGCTCGCCGTCGACGTGCCGGTCCTGTGGAACATCGTGAAGGTCTCCCTGGGCAGTGTGGCGCAGTTCTTCATCGCCTCGGCGAGCTGGGTCTTCCTGGTGCGCATCGTCAGCACGTTCGGTAGCAATGCGGTGGCGGGCTACACCATCGCCGTGCGCATCCTCATCTTCAGCCTGCTGCCCAGCTGGGGCGTGGCGAACGCGGCCAGCACGCTCGTGGGGCAGAACCTGGGCGCGGGGCAGCCGGAGCGGGCGGCGCGGTCGGCCTGGCTCTGCGGCTTCTACAACATGGTCTTCATGGTGGCGGTGGCCATCACCTTCTGGCTGGCCGCGCCTTGGGGCCTGGGCTTCTTCACCGATGATCCCGTGGTCGCGACGTACGGGGTGGAGGCGCTCCGCATCATCTGTCTGGGCTATTTCTTCTACGGCTACGGCATGGTGCTCGCGCAGGCCTTCAACGGGGCGGGCGACACGCTCACGCCCACCTGGATGAACGTGGTGTGCTTCTGGATGCTGGAGATCCCCCTGGCCTGGCTGTTGGCGAAGGTCCTGGGCTGGGGACCCAATGGCGTGTTCGCCAGCGTGGCCATCAGCGAGAGCGTGCTCGCCGTGCTCAGCGCGGTGCTGTTCCGGCGCGGTCGCTGGAAGCTGGTGAAGGTGTGACGGAAGCGTTCAGCTGTCCTTCGGCAGCGTGCGGGGCCTGCCGGCCGCCTGCCATCGGAGCAGGAGGTCCAGGATGTGCTCGATCTTCCGGTGGTCGGCCCAGGTGCCGCGGAAGATGATGTGCCCGGCGTCATCGATGACATAGGCGCCGTTCGGCACGCGGCCGTAGGCGTTGAACACGGCGTCGTTCAGCCCGTCAACGAGCACCGGCAGCCGGCACAGTTGGGCGAACTCCTTGCCGTAGGCGCGCTTCTCGTCCTCGCTCTTCGGTGCGGGCCAGTGCTTGTAGTGCTTGTTGTCGCCGGGGTGGAGCTCGCGGCCGTACACGGTGAAGAGGTGCACCCGGGTGCTGTCGTACTTGGCGGCGAGCCGGTCCCACTGCTCCACCTGCAGGCGGGCGGGCGGGTTGGTGAGGCTCACGAACATGAACACGCGTACACGGCCTGTATCCTTCTCCAGGTCATAGGACGAACCGGTGCGTGCATCGGTGAGCGCGATCGGATGCACCTTGCCGTCGAAGTTGTTGCCCTCACTGTATGCGCGGAGATCATCGATGGTGGCGCGGATCATGCGGTCCCAGTTCATGCGCCAGATGTTCACCTGCTTGCGCATGTACTTGATCTCCTCCGGGCTGTAGCTGTTCAGGTAGAAGTCGAGGTCGTTGCGGAACTGCAGCCCCGTGGAGCCATCGGGGTATTCCACCACCCAGGGCTCCGCGTTCCAGTTCTGGAGCTGGGCCTGCGCGGGGTGGCCGAGCATGGACAGGAGCAACAGGAGAAGCAACGCCTTCGCTGGGCGCTGCGGCGTGCGAAGCGTATGGCGCATGGGCCAAAAGTAACGGGCCGCGATCAGCGGCCCGTCAACGCGTTGCGAGCGGCGCGGTTCACGGTGTGGCCGTGCGCGTGCTCTTGAAATCCTTCATGAACGTGGGGTAGTCCATCGACGCGTACTTGCCCTCGGCGATGTACCTGAGGATCGGCTCCATCTGCTCCGGGGTGAGGTAGCCCTGCACGGGGGTGATCACCTGGCCGTCCTTGTCGATGTACACGATGGTGGGGTAGGCCACGCGGCCGTTCACCGGGGCGATGGCCATGGTAAGCTGGTGGGTGCCATTGCGGGTGCCGGCCATCTGCGGGTTGTAGTCGGGGTTGGTGTACTCCTTGCCGTTGAACGTGGCCTTCTGCCCGCCTTCGGCATCGAACTTCACAGCGTGGAAATGCTGGTTCACGTAAGCGGCGAGCTGGTCGTCCATGAAGGTGCGCGAGGCGAGCATCTTGCACGGTCCGCACCATTGGGTGTACACGTCCACCATCAGGGGCTTGCCGTCCTTCTTGGCTGCCTTCTGGGCCTCCTCGATGGTGGTCCAGTGGATCTTCTGGCCGGCGTGGGGGTCCTGGGCGAATAGGCCTAGCGGGGCAAGGGCGAGGGCGAAGAACAGTGCGCGCATGGAAAGTGGATGGTGTCCGGTGACAGCGAAGACCGTGCCGGGCTTTCGGTAGGGCAAGTTAGATCAATGAACGCCCTTCATGAGCTTGCGGACGAGGGTGGCGCTCATGATGAGAATGGCCCCGGCAATGAGCGCATAGATTGCGAGCTCCTTGTAGCCATCCGTGTAGGCGATCAACTTTTCAGGAAGGCTCGCTCCCTCGACGGACATCTCAGCCCCAAGCTTTCCGGCGGCGAACTGGCCGAAGGCACTGGAAAGGAACCAAAGTCCCATCATCATTCCTGTGAGCCGCGTGGGAACCAGTTTCGTAACGATCGACATACCGATCGGTCCCAGGCATAATTCGCCGATGGTGGTAATGAAGTAGGCCGCGGTGAACACATTGAGCGAAGTGATCCCATTGCCATCCGCAAAGAAGCGCGTGAGGTAGAAAACATAGAACGAGGCAGCGAGGAACAGAAAGCCGATGCCGAACTTCTGGATGGTGCTCGGTTCGATCTTCTTGGCCGCCATCCAGATCCACAGGAAGCCGATCAGTGGGCTTAGGATGATGACGAACAACGAATTGGAACTGTTGTTCACGATGTTGGGATCGATGTCGAAAAAGAGCAGCCTGTGGCTCAGGTTCTTTTCCGCGAAAAGCGAGAGCGAACCACCGCTCTGTTCGAAGATGGCATTGAAGACGAAGTAGAAGAAGATGAAGATGAACGCAGCGATGAAGCGGTTGCGCGTCACCTTGTCCTCGAGCCTCACCAACTCATATCCGAAATAGACCAGGGCGAGGACGGCGATTGAGTACATAACGTAGTCCGTGTACGCCGAGTTCTGCACGAGGAACAGGATGAGCGGAATGCTCACCAACGAGCCCACGTACACCATGATCTCCTTCAGCTTGCGCTTGCTCGGCACTTCGTTGGCCAAGGGTGAGTCCCCGATCGGGCCCATGCTGGCCTTTGTGAACTGGAACGTGATAAGCCCAAGCGCCATGACCACCGCAGCCGCCAGGAAGCAATAGTTCCAGGATACATACTTACCCAGATACACCATCAGGGCCCCACCCAGCAGCGCTCCCACATTGATCCCCGCGTAGAACATGCCGTAGCCTGCATCGCGCCGCGGATCGTTCTCGTGGTAGAGCTGCCCTACCATGGAGGAGATGTTCGGTTTGAAGAAGCCCGTACCAATGATCGATAGCGTTATGCCGATGTAGAAGAACTCCTTCGGTGACGCGGCGATTATGAGGTTGCCGGCGATCATGACCAACGCTCCGAAACCGAGCGATCGCTTGAACCCAAGGATCTTGTCGGCGAAGATCCCACCGACGAAAGTGAAGGCGTAAACGAAAGCCTGGATCGCGCCGTATTTAAGGTTGGCCTCCTTGTCCAACAGGCCCAGTTGTCCGGCCATGAAGATGGTGAGCACCCCGCGCATCCCGTAGAAGCAGAAACGCTCCCACATCTCGGTGGCGAAGAGGTACCAGAGCTGCTTCGGGTACTTTCCCTCGAAGTTGCGGATCTGGTCGAGCGTCGGGCTGGCGTTCATGGTCGTTCGTTGATCAGTGCTCCGAAATGGTCTTGTTCAGCCAGCGCAGCATCAGGAAGAGGGCGATGGCGGCGCCGCCGAGCAGGGCGAAGTTCACGAGGAAGAAGGTGCTCTTGTGCGGGTAGCTGTCCCACAGCGTGGCCAGGATGCCGCTGAGCTTGTTGCCGATGCTGGTGCTGAGGAACCAGCCGCCCATCATCAGGGCGGTGAGGCGCTTGGGGCTCACCTTGCTCACCAGGCTCAGGCCCATGGGGCTCAGGAAGAGCTCACCCACGGTGACCACGCCGTAGCAGGCCACGAGCCACCAGGCGCTGGCCTTCATCTCGCCGTTGTGGCACACGTCCACGGCGGCCACCATCACCAGCGTGGAGAGGGCGGAGATCAGCAGTCCCCAGGCGATCTTGGTGGCGGTGTTCGGCTCCTTGCCCCGCCGTTTCAACAGGGCGAAGAAGGCCACCACCACGGGCGTGAGCAGGATCACCCACAGCGGATTCACGCTCTGGAAGAGCTCCGTGTTGAACAGCCGGATGGTGCTCCCTTCGGCGGGCATGAGCTCCGGTTGCAGGTTCTTGAAGTACACGGGCTTGCCCCATTCCTTCACCTCCTTCCCGTCCACCTTCACCACCTTGAAACTGGCGTCGTAGGCGGTGACCGAATCGTTCGCGTTGACGACCTGCTCGGCGAGGTAGAGCGACTCGGCGGCGGGCTGCACGGCAGCGGGCACTTCGCGGTCGGTGTAGAACTGGGCCCAGGTGGTGAGGGCCGTGCCGTTCTGCTTGAACACGGCCCAGAACATGATGCTCACGGCGAAGATGCTGAGCAGGGCCGCCAACGGGCGCTTGTCCTCCACGCTGGCGCGGATCCACAGGCCCACGTAGAAGATGATGACCGGGATGGTGGCGAAGATGAAGGCGTCGGTGCTGTCGCTGCCGAACACGCTGCCGGGGATGCTCCACGCCGCGATGCCCACGATGATGGCGGGCAGGAACACGGTGCTGAACACGCGCGACAGCGGCATGTCCTCCTTCTGCGCGGGCTTCTTCACATCGGCGTGGCGGTAATGCCTGAGCCCGATGGCGAAGACCACGAGGCCGATGAACATGCCCACGCCGGCGGTGAAGAAGGCCTCGCCCCAGCCGTACTTGTTGCGCATGTAGGCGGCGAACAGGTTGCATACGCTCGCGCCCACATTGATCCCCATGTAGAAGATGTTGTATCCGCTGTCCTTGCGGGCCTTGTATTGCGGGTCGTTGTACAGGTTGCCGAGCAGCGTGCTGATGTTGGGCTTGAAGAAGCCGTTGCCCAGGATGATGAGGGCGAGCGAGGTGTAGAAGGCGCCCATGCCGGGCAGGGCGAGTCCCATGTAGCCCAGACCCATCAGGGTGCCGCCGAAGAAGATGCTGCGGGTGTAGCCGAACACCCGGTCGGCGAGCAGACCGCCCAGGAAAGGCGTGAGGAACACGAAGGCGATGAAGGTGCCGTAGATGTCGGCCGCGTCCTTGCGGTCCATGGCCATTCCTCCCGTGCTCAGCGGATCGGTGAGGTACAGCTGGAAGATGCCGATCATCAGGTAATACCCGAACCGCTCCCACATCTCCGTGAGGAAGAGGAAGGGCAGGCCGGTCGGGTGCTTCCCGGTGGCCGATCGATGATGGCTCATGCCGAGGTCAGCTCAATTGATCCCGTGCATCCACTTTTTCATCGTTCGGGTGAGGATCAGCAGCAATGCTGCGCAGCCCAGTACGATGTAGACCCCCCAATGCAGGTAGACGTCCATATAGCCGGTGAGTTCGGTCACCGGATCGGATACCTCTGTCTTCGCGCTGGCGATGGCCTGTCCCAATTTGCCTGCGATCTTGTGCGCGAAGGCAATGCTCAGGAACCAGCTGCCCATCACAAAGCCCACAACCTTCTGGGGGCTCAGCTTGGTGACCACTGATAGGCCCACGGGGCTCAGGAAAAGCTCACCCGTGGTGTGCAGCAGGTACATGCCTATGAGGAAGGCCATCGGGATGGTGGCGGCACCCGCGCCATTGGCGATCCCCACCTTAACGCCCCACACGATGATCCCATAACCTATGGCCAGCTGTAGGAGGCCGTAGAAGAACTTCATCGGAGTGCGGGGTTCCAGCTTGTTCTTCGCCAGCCAGCCCCAGAGCCAGTTGAACACCGGCGCCAGGAGCATGATGAACAGGGCGTTCACCGACTGGAACTGTGAAGCTTCGATACCGGCCCTGTTCACGAAGCGGTCGGTGAGAATGTTGATCGATCCGCCGGCCTGCTCGAAGAGAACCCAGAAGATCATGTGGAAGAAGAACAGGATGAGGAACACGAAAAGGCGTTGCCCTTCGGCCCGGTCCTCTGCGGTAAAGGCCGTATAAAGAAGATAGAGGAGACACGCGCCACCGGCGGCGAAGAGAAGGTAGTCCGTGATACCCTCGCTGGCAATGAGGAAGCTGAAGATGGGGATCACCACCAGGCTTCCCAGAAGGGTTAGCGGATAGGCCTTGATGCCCATGAAATTCCAGCCTGCATTGCTGTCCGGAGCATGCCCCTTTCCTTCGAGGTGTTTGAAGTTCAGGAAGAAGACGACCATGCCCAAGAGCATACCCAAGCCAGCGGAGAAGAAGCCGTAGTGCCAGCCTACGCGCTGACCGAGGTAGCCACACGTGAGTGGCGCCAAGAAGGCCCCGATGTTGATGCCCATGTAGAACAGCGTGTAGGCACCGTCCTTGCGGATGTCATTACGGTCGTAGAAAGTGCCCAGGAAGCTGCTGATATTCGGCTTGAACAGGCCATTGCCGACAGTGAGCGCGGCAAGCCCTAGAAAGAAGATGTGGTCGCCGTGCAAAGCGCCGGTCGAGCCGGATGATAGGGCGAGGATGAACTGTCCGAGCGCCATGAAGGCACCGCCCGTGAGGATGGCTCTCCGGAAACCGATGGCCCGGTCGGCAAGCATGCCTCCGATGACCGGTGCTGCATAAAGGAGCGCGTTGTAAGCGCCATAGATGCCATAGGCTTTGGCATCAGCCTCACCGGCGGCCATCTTCTCGAACAGGTCCTTGGTGAGATACAGCACCAGCAGTGCCCGCATGCCATAGAAGCTGAATCGCTCCCATAGCTCGGCGAAGAAGAGCACGAACAAGGCCTTAGGGTGGACCTTGCGTTGGCTATATAAGGTCGCGGGTACCCAGATGAGCACGAACAACCATCCGACGATAAGGCTCCAGATCGCGAAATCCATTGGGCTTGGTGTAAGGTTGTGGCGTAAGGTAGGAAAGGGTCGGAACTACAAGCGGAAGGGGCGGCAGCAGGTGCAGGCGCTGCGGCCTGGTCCTGCCCCTGCGCCTGGCTCAGAGGTTCTCCAACAGCCAGTTGGTCATCTGTTCGTACAGGTACCAACGGGTGTTGCCGCCATAGATCCCGTGGTTCTTGTCGGGGTAGGCGAACTGGTCGAAGGGCTTGTTGGCCTTGATCAGCGACAGGGTCATCTCCGCGCTGTTCTGGTAGTGCACGTTGTCGTCGGCGGTGCCGTGGATCAGCAGGTACCTGCCGCGCATCTTTTCCACGTGGTTGATGGGGCTGTTGTCGTCGTAGCCCCTGGCATTGTCCTGTGGCAGGCCCATGTAGCGTTCGGTGTAGATGCTGTCGTAGTAGCGCCAGTTGGTGACCGGCGCCACGGCGATGGCCGACTTGAACACGCCGGCGCCCTTGGTGATGCACAGGCTGCTCATGTAGCCGCCGTAGCTCCAGCCCTGGATGCCGATGCGGCCGCGGTCCACCCACGGCTGCTTGCCGAGCCATGTGGCGGCGGCGATCTGGTCCTCGGTCTCGTACTTGCCGAGCTGGCCGTAGGTGATGTGGCGGAAGTCGCGGCCGCGGCGGCCGGTGCCGCGCGGGTCCACGCACACCACCACGTAGCCCTTCTGCGCGAGCAGCTGGTGCCACAGGTAGCCGCGGCCGTCCCACTGGTCGAGCACCTCGTTGCTGTTGGGGCCGCTGTACTGCGTCATGAACACCGGGTATTGCTGCCGGCTGTCGAAGCCCTTCGGCTTGATCATCCAGCCGTTGAGGGTGACGCCGCCGTCGGTGGTGAAGGTGAAGAACTCCTTCGGGGCGAGTCCGAGCTCCTGGAGCTTGCCGCGCAGGCGCGCGTTGTCCTTCAGCACCTTCACCTGCTTGCCGGTGCCGTCGTGCAGGGTGGTGATCTCCGGTTCGTTGGCGGTGCTGCGGGTGTTGATGAAGTACTTGAAGCCGGTGCTCCATTCGGCATCGTTGTAACCGCCCACGGGGCTCAGCTCCTTCAGGCCCTTTCCATTGAGCCCGATGGCGTACACGCCCTGCTGGGTGGCGCTCTTGATGCTGGCGGTGAAGATCACGCGCTTGCCGGCCTCGTCCACGCCGGAAACGCCGGTGACATCGAAGTCGCCCATGGTGATCGGGCGCTGCACCGAGCCGTCCATCGCGCACCAGTAGAGGTGGTTCCAGCCGCTCTTCTCGCTGGTGAGCACGAAGGCCTTGCCGTCCTTCAGGAAGTGCAGGTCGTCCGTGACCTCGATGTAGGTGGGGCTGGTCTCGTGGTAGATCTCCTTGGGCTTCAGGCCGGCCTGCACGGGGCGGAGGCTCGGAACGGCCACGGTGTACAGGCGCTTGTCGTTCTGCAGCCGGTTCAGCTGCATGAACCACACGGTCTCCTCGTCGGTGAAGCCGAAGCGGGGCACGTAGAAGTCGTCGAGGCCCACGCCGATGGGCAGTTCGGTGGTGGTGCCGCTGGTGATGTCGTACACCCACAGGCTGATGCGGCTGTTGTCCTCGCCGGCCTTGGGGTATTTGTAGCGGTATTCCGATGGGTAGAGCTCGTTGTGGTAGAGCGTGAGGTCGAACTCCTTCACCCGGCTTTCGTCGCTGCGCAGGAACACGAGCTTGGTGCCTGCGGGGTTCCATTGGTAGCCCTGCACCAGGGTGAACTCCTCCTCGTACACCCAGTCGGTGGCACCGTTGATCACCTTGTTGCGCTCGCCGTCGGTGGTCACCGCGCGTTCCTGCATGGTGGCGAGGTCCACCACGAAGAGGTTGTTGTCGCGCACGAAGGCCGCGCGCGCACCATCGGGGCTGAAGGTGGCGAGCCGCTGCTTCGCCTTGTTCACGTCGCTCAGGGGCTTCAGCTGCCTGGTGCCGCGGTCGAACACGTAGTGGTGGGCGTAGTAGCTGTACCGGTAGATCGGTTCGCTGCCGGTCTCGATCATCAGCTTCTTCTCATCGCCGCTGAAGCTGTAGCCGTCCATCTCCACCGGCTCCTTCGCGCCCACGGGCACGAGCACATCGCCGCGCAGGAGGGTGGCGACCTTCTCGCCGGTCTTGTAGGCGTACTGGTTCAGCACGGGCACCTTGTCGTCGGCCTCGAGCACCGTGTAGTGCAGGCCGTCCTTCATGCTGTTGAGGCCGCCCACGCGTTCGCTGCTGTAGGCGGGGCTGTACCAGATCTCCTGGTTGGTGAGGGCTTTCTGGGCCGTGGCGGACTGGAGGCCGAGCACAAGGGCCGGCACGAGCAGGATGGTCGTACGCATGCGGGGTGTCAACAAGGACGGCCAAGATAGCCGGTCCCTTCGGGCGGCGGTCATCGGCCGTCCCGCGTGCAACCGGTCGTCACCGGTCACGCTTCCACATAGTCCATGTCCTTGTGGAAGGTCTCGTGCACCCGGAAGGTGGCCCAGAAGGCGGCGCCGATGCACACGAGGCCCACCACCAGGGCGCCGGTGACACTGCCCAGGGGCACGGCGAGGTACTTGAAGGCGTTGGTGATGGGGAGCACGGCGCCCCGCACGAAGTTGGGCGTGGTGGTGGCCACGGTGCTGCGGATGTTGGTGCCGAACTGCTCGCCGGCCACGGTGACGAAGATGACCCAGTAGCCGGTGGCGGCGCCGAGGGCCAGGCACAGCCAGTTGTACACGGCGATGCTGGCGCCCCGCATGCCGAAGAGGAAGACGAGCGTGAGCGCGAGGTTGGCGGTGAGGTAGAGGAGGATCACTTTCCGGCGGCTGCGCATCACCTGGCTCAGCACGCTGCTCAACAGGTCGCCGGCACTGAGGCCGATGTACGCGTACTCGATCGCCTTGCCGTTGATGCGCTTGAGGCCGTCGGCATCGAGCGCGCTGGTGTCGATGTACAGGCCGGGAACGAACACGTCCTGGCTCAGGCTCACCAGCACGCCGATCACGTACCACACGGGCACGCCGATGAGGATGCAGCCCAGGTAGCGCAGGAAGCGGTGCCGGTCGTTGACGAGCATGCGCAGGTCGCCTCGCCGCACGCTGCGCTCCTTGACGCCATGGAACAGGCCGCTCTCGAAGGTGCCCACGCGCATCACCAGCAGCACCAGGCCCATGAGGCCGCCCACGAGGTAGGTGACCTGCCAGCTCATGAGGGTGCGGCCGGTGAGGGAGGCCCACAGCTCGCCGAACCACGCGCCCTTGTCGGCCACCTCGGCGGCGAACACGGCCCCCAGCGCACCGAAGGTCACCACGATCATGGTGCCGTAGCCCCGTTTCTCCCGCGGCATGGTCTCGGTGATGAGCGTGATGCCGGCACCGAGCTCGCCCGCCAGACCGAGCCCGGCGATGAACCGCACGATGGCGTAGGTGGTGAGGTCGGTGGTGAAGGCGTTGGCGATGTTGGCCGCCGAGTAAAGCAGGATGCTGCCGAAGAGCACGGTGATGCGCCCTTTCTTGTCGCCCCACACGCCCCAGAGCACGCCGCCCACCAGCATCCCCAGCATCTGCCAGTTGAACAGGTCGATCCCCACGTCCTTGATCCGCGGGTTCCCCGGGCCCAGGATGAACTCGAGGCTCTCACGCTTCACCACGTTGAAGAGCACCAGGTCGTAGATGTCCACGAAGTAGCCGAGCGCGGCCACCACCACGAGCAACAGGGAACGGCCGGGGAAGATGTGCTTCATGGCGCGGGGCGAAGGAAGCGGAACGGGCCGCTTCGTGCAAGTGGGCGAGGCAGGTCCCATCTTCGCGGCATGATCCACCGACTCGCGCTTGTGGTCGCACTGCAGGCATGGCCGGGCCAGGTGCCCTCCACGCGGAAGGCCGTGCCGTACGACCTGCAGAGGCCTGATGCCGTATTCACGTTGCCGGCGGAGCTCACGGAGATCTCGGCCCTCACGGACGTGGACGACCGCACGGTCGCCTGTCTGCACGACGAGGCCTCCACGCTCTACCTCGTATCGCTCACGGACGGCACCGTACGCGGGCGTTATCCCTTCGCAGGGCCGGCGGACATGGAGGGCCTGACGCAGGTGCGCGGGGACTATTATGCGCTGCGCAGTGATGGCCTGGTGCATCACCTGCGCTGGCGGCTGCAGGAGGCGTCCCTTCTTGCGGTGGTCGATACGTTCCGGTTGGCCGTGCCCGAACGCAACATCGAGGGCCTGGGCTACGACCCGGTCTCCGGTCGTGTGCTCGTGTCACCGAAGGACTTCGCGAAAGGTTCGAAGGAGCTGCGCGATGAGCGGGTGCTCTATGCGTTCGATCCCAATGATCCATTGCACACCGTCCAGGTGGCGCTCAGGCTGTCGGTCTCCACGGTGGTGGCCCAGGCGCGCGCGGCGGGCATCGCGGTGCCGCAGCGGACCACCGACAACGGCCGGGTGGTGCCTGCGGTGAAGCTCCGCCTTTCCTCTGTGGCCGTGCACCCGGCCACGGGCCATTACTACCTGCTCTCGGCGGTGGACCGCCTGCTCCTCGTGGTGGACCGCACAGGCGCCCTGGTCGCCCTGGAACAGCTGGACAGCGCGCTGCTGCCCAAGCCCGAGGGCATCACCTTCCTGCCCAACGGCGACCTGGTGCTTTCCAGCGAAGGGAAGGGCTCCGCACCGGTGATCTCACGGTACAAGGCGCAGTAGCGTTCGAGGGGAGCTCAGGTGAGGATGTCGTGCGCGTTCCGCGCGATGGAGTCGGCGAGCTTCTCCATCGGCAGGTCGTTGCTGTCGCGGCCGAAGGGGTCCTCGATCTCCTCGGCGATCAGCTCCAGGCTGGCCAGCACGTAGAAGATGAACATCACCACCGGGATGGCCACCCAGCCCATGGTGAGCGCGAAACCGAAGGGCAAGGTGATGGTGTAGAGGACGATGAACTTCTTGATGAAGGTGGTGTAGGACCAGGGGATGGGCGTGTTCTTGATCCGCTCGCAGGCCCCGCAGATGTCGAGGAAGGCGTTGATGTCCGTGCACAGCACGATGAGCTGTTCCTGGGTGAGCCGTCCTTCGCGCACCAGGCGTGCGGTGCGGAGGTGCAGGAGCGACACCACCTGGGCGGGCACGTGGCGGTCGCGGTCCAGGCGGGCCAGCTCGGGGTGGGGGCTCTCATCCAGGCCCAGGCGGGTCTCCTCGCGCAGCAGGTGCACGCGCAGCTCGGTGGCGAAGGTGCCGATGAGGCGGGCGTAGTGCGCCCGGTCCTCACCATCCTCGGGCCGCAGCCATGCCGCCATCTTCACGGCGAGGTTGCGGCTCACGTTCACCAGCCCGCCCCACAGCTTGCGGCCCTCCCACCACCGGTCGTAGGCCGTGTTCGTGCGGAACACGAGCAGCATGCTGATCGCGAAGCCCAGCAGCTGGTGCATGATCGTGATGTTCTTGATCAGGTTGTCGGGCGAGAGGTGCAGGTGCTCGTTCTCCCACCAGGCCACGGCCGCGGTGATCACCCCCATCAGCCCGATCAGGGGCAGGAGCTTGCGGAAGGTGTCGCTCCGGTGGAACAGGAACACCGGCCGCAGCCATTCGCGGGGGTCGTAGGCGATCATCGGTCGCACGAAGAAAGCGCATCCCCGGGATCGGGTGTGGCGGTCGGTGACGACCGCATCACCAACTTCGCGGCATGAACGGCACCAACGCCACTCCCGCCACGCTCCTCACCCCGGCCTTCCTCGATGCCCTGCGCGCCGCGATCGCCGGCGATCACGTGCATGTGGATGAGGAGCGCCGCCTGGCGTACGGCCATGACGAGACCGAGGACCTGAACTTCCCGCCCGATGTGGTGGTGCGACCGCGCACCACCGCGGAGGTGGCCGAGGTTGTGCGGCTGTGCGCGCAGCACCGCGTGCCCATCACGCCGATCGGTGCGCGCACGGGCTTGAGCGGCGGCGCCCTGAGCGTGCACGGCGGTGTGGGCCTGGCCCTCGATCGGATGAACAGCATCATCGGGATCGATGAGCGCAACCTCCAGGTGACGGTGGAGCCGGGCGTGATCACGCAGGTGCTGCAGGAGGCGGTGGCCGCGAAGGGCCTGTACTATGCGCCCGACCCCAGCAGCCGCGGCAGCTGCACCATCGGTGGCAACCTGGCCGAGAACAGCGGCGGGCCGCGGGCGGTGAAGTATGGCGTGACGCGTGATTTCGTGCTGAACCTCGAGGTGGTGCTGCCATCGGGCGACGTGATCTGGACCGGGGCGAACACCCTGAAGAACAGCACCGGTTACGACCTCACGCGGCTGCTCGTGGGCAGCGAAGGCACGCTCGGCATCATCACCAAGGCGGTGCTGCGGCTCATCCCCCTGCCGCGCGAGAACCGCTTGATGCTGGTGCCCTTCCGCAGCGCCACCAAGGCGTGCGAGGCGGTGAGCGCGGTGTTCCGCGCGGGGATCACGCCGAGCGCGATGGAGTTCATGGAGCGCGATGCCATCGACTGGACGCTGCGGTTCGTGAGCGATGTGACGGTGCCCGTGCCGGACGACGTTCAGGCCCACCTGCTGATCGAGGTGGACGGCAACGACGGGGATCTGCTCATGAAGGAATGCGAGGCCATCATGGCCGTGATGGAGGCGCACGAGGCGGGCGAGGTGCTGTTCGCGGAGACCGCGGCCGAGAAGGACGGCCTGTGGCGCATGCGCCGCCGTGTGGGCGAGGCCGTGAAGAGCAACTCGGTGTACAAGGAGGAGGATACCGTGGTTCCGCGCTTCGAGCTGCCGCGTCTGCTGGCCGGGGTGAAGGAGATCGGGGCCCGCTACGGGTTCAAGAGCGTGTGCTATGGCCACGCCGGCGATGGCAACCTGCACGTGAACATCATCAAGGGTGACCTCGATGACCACGTCTGGGAGCACGAGCTTCCGAAGGCCATCCGCGAGCTCTTCACCCTCACCGTGTCCCTGGGCGGCACCCTCAGCGGGGAGCACGGCATCGGGTTGGTGCAACGCCCCTACATGGACATCGCGTTCAACGCGGTGCAGCTCGATCTCATGTGCAGGCTGAAGCAAGCGTTCGACCCGCTAGGGATCATGAACCCCGGCAAGGTGCTGCCTTAGCGCTCCCCGGCAGCGATGGCCTCGATCATCCGGCCGATGTGCGGGAAGATCCGGAAACCGGCCGGGGCCTTCAGCTCCTTGGCGCGGTTCAGCTGCGACCCGCAGAACCAGAAGGTGTGGTGCGCGTCCGGAATCTGGGCCCGCAGGCCGTCCATGTAGCGCTGCAGACCGTCGGCCGGAGGGAACGAGGTGATGAAGCCCACGTAGGTGATGGGGCCTTCGAAGAGCCCCGCCACCTGGTGCAGGTCATCGGAAGGCACGCTCTGGCCCAGGTAGATGGTGCGGTTCCCGAACGACCGCAGCAGGTAGTTGGTGTACAACAGGCCCAGTTCATGGATCTCCTGGTCGGGCAGGAACAGCACATAGAGGCCGCTGACCTCCGATGGCAGGGACAGCGCCTCGGTCTCGGCCACGATGCGCTGGCGGATGAGGTTGCTGACGAAATGCTCCTGCGAAGGACAGATCGCGCCGGAATGCCACAGGTGACCGATGTGCTCGAGCAGCGGAACGTAGATCCCCTCCACCAGGGCCTTGAAACCGGCGCGCTGGCGGTACTGCTCCGAGGCGCTGCGGAACAGGGACTCGTCGAAGCTGAGCATGGACAGCTTGAGGCTGTTCAGGGTCTCTCCATGGTCGGCGTGCCGGAGGGAGAGGTCCCGCACCATGGCGGAGCGTTCGTCCGGGCTCATGGCCGCCACCTTCCCGATCCTGAGCCCGTGGTCCACGAGGAAGGACACGTTCAGGATGGTGCGCAGCTCGTCGATGGAGTAGAGGCGGTAGTTGGAGCCGGTGCGATCGGGGTCGAGCAGCTTGTATCGGCGCTCCCATACACGGATCGTATGGGCCTTCACCCCCGAGAACCCCTCGAGGTCGCTGATGCTGAATTGGGAGATGTACGGACTGTTCACGACCGGCGGCTGGCTGTACTGTTCGATCCCTGATCGGAAAGGATCGGACAATGTTAAGTCTGTTCAAGGAACACGCATCGGGCGGTTTGGTTCGGTGCACCCCCAACAGCGAAGGCCTCCCCTTGCGGGAAGGCCTTCGTGTTCGGTGGTGTGGGCCGGGATCAACGCACCACCTGCACCGGGATCGTGCGGGAGGCACCGTTCCCGGTGATGCGGAGGAGGTAAGCACCGCCGGCGAGGTCGGCGAGCTCGAAGGAGAGACGGTTCTCGCCCGCGACGAGGGTGGAGCGGCGCACGGCGCGCACCACACGACCGGTGAGGTCGGTGAGCTCGATGGTCACCTGCATGGTGTTCGCGGTGCGCACGTTCAGGTTGAGCAGGTCGCTCGTGGGGTTCGGCCACACGGCCAGCTCCGCATCAAGCGTGGCGTCCTGCACGGCCGTGGCGATGGGAAGCTCCACCAGCGCACCGCCGGCGGGCAGGGCCACCCACAGGCCGAAGGCGGGACCGTTGCTGTTGTTGGCGGGGTTCAGGAAACCACTGGCCACCACGGTGAGCGCGGCGCCCTGCAGGTTCAAGGCGCTCAGAGGAGCCTGGTACGAAACAACCGGGGTGCCGTCGGCAAGGCGCACTTCCAGCACGTAGTCGTCGGTCGGAACCTCCAGGTAGCCGGCGAAGGCACCATAGGCCAGGTCGTCCACGATGGTGGCGCCACCGAGCACGGCGGTCTCGCCCACGTCCACGGTCGGCGCGTCGGTCGCGCCGTGGAACACGAGGATGTCGGTGTTGCCGGAGCCGCTGGTGGCCGCTTCACGGGCCGGACCGAAGGGATACAGCTCGAAGGGCTGCACGGGGGTGTAGCCGACGCCGCTCACAATGCCGTTGGCCACGAGCACGTAGGACACGCCATCGGCCAGGTTGAAGGTGGCGCCCAAGCCGGGGATGGTGTCGGCGGCGCTGGTGCTGCTGCCGGGGGCGATGCCCACCTGCAGGTCAACACCGGCGGGCACATCGTTGAAGCCCCAGGCGGTGCGGAAGGTGAAGTCGTCGATGAGGAGACTTCCGTTCACGTACACGTCCACGCTGGCCGCAGCGGCGTCTGCGCTGTTGTGGATCACCTGCAGGCGCGCGGTGGCGGGCGGGGTGTACACGGGCAGGGGGATCAGGGCACCGCCGGAGGGCAGGGCCACCCACAGGCCGAAGGCGGGGCCGTTGCTGTTGTTGGCGGGGTCGAGGAAGCCGCTGGCCACCACGGTGAGACCGATGCCGTCCAGGCCCAGGGTCTGCAGGGGGGCGCTGTAGGCCACCAGGGTGTTGGGGTCGCCCGCGGCGCGCACCTCGAGCACGTAATCGCTGGTCGGCAGGGCCAGCACGCCGGTGGAACCGCCGTAGGCCAGGTTGGTGATGGCGTTGGCGTTGAGCACGGCGCTCTCGTACACGTCCACGGCGGGCGCGTCGGTGGCGCCATGGAAGACGTTGATGGAGGTGGTGCCGGCCGCGCTGGATTCAGCGCCCAGGATGGGATACAGCTCGAAGGGCTGCACGGGGGTGTAGCCGGCGCCGCTCACGATGCCGTTGGCCACGAGCACGAAGGTGCCGTTGGCGGGCAGGTTGAAGGTGGCGCCCAGACCGGGGATGGTGTCGGCGGCGCTGGTGCTGGTGGCGGGGGCGATGCCCACCTGCAGGTCAACACCGGCGGGCACATCGTTGAAGCCCCAGGCGGTGCGGAAGGTGAAGTCGTCGATGAGGAGGCCGCCGTTCACGTACACGTCCACGCTGGCCGCAGCGGCGTCGGCGCTGTTATGGATCACCTGCAGGCGCGCGGTCTGCGCCCAGGTACTTCCGGCCGTCATCGCCAGGGTGGCGGCCAACATCAGGGTTCTGTTCCGGTTCATGTCGATAGGGTTTCTGTGTTCAGTGACAGGGGAACACCCATGCGGTGAACTTGTTCACTCATTTCGACGAAACATTGAACAATTTCGACGAGGAGCCGGAAATGGGGCGCATTATCCCCTGGCGATCAGGCGGTCAGCGCAGCACGGTCACATGACCGCGGATGTCCTCCTGTTCCTTGGTGATGGCGTTGGTGACGCTGGCGTGGAAGGCGTAAACGCCGCCCTGCACCAAGGTGCCGTTCACCGTGCCATCCCAGCTCTGTTGAGGGTCGCGGGTCTCGAGCATCAGCTGCCCCCACCGGTCGAAGATCCGCAGCTGGAAGCTCTCGAGGTCCACCACGTTCGCCCAGGGATGCCACACATCGTTGATGCCATCGGCGTTCGGGGAGAACGAATTGGGCACGTAGAAGGCGTACTGCTGGGGCTCAAGATGCGCCACGATGGTGTCCCCCTCGAAGAAGGCGACCTCCTGCTGGAGGAGGGTGTTGTCGCTGGAAGCGAAGGCGTTCTGCCGGATCTCCCACCGGAGGAAGTCGAAGTAGGGGTTGGGCATGACCTCCATGGGGATGGGCACCGAGCCCGGTACCTGGACGGTGACGGGGAAGCTGGTGTAGGTGATGCCGTTGAAGTCCACCCGGGCGCCGTTGAGCGGGTCCACGCTCAGCACCACGTCGTAGGTGATGGGCGGGATGAAGTGCGCGATGATGGTGTCGGGCGCGGTGATGTCGGTGGTCACCAGCGAATCGGTCGTTCCCGGGGCCAGTGCGCTCGTCACGGTCGTCCAATGGCTGAACGCCCAGCCGGAGGAGGGGATCGCGGCCAGGGTGGTGTTGATGCCGCCGTAGTAATCGCCCTCGAACGGATAGGCCGGCGGGGTGAGCGAATTGATGGCGATGGAGCCGGAGAGCGGCGGGTCCACCTTGTACACCACGCGGTACGGGCCGTTCAGGTTGTAGCAGTCCACCATGCCCTGCTGGATGGCGGAGCATCGCTGGGTGATGAAATCACGCATGGCCTGCACATTGGCCTGCCAGGTGGCCACGGTGCCCCCCCAGCGGTTCACATGGGCCTGCATCTCCGGCTGGATCAGCGTGATGAGGCTGTCGAGGAAGGGGATGATGTAGGTGCAGTTGAAGATGGAGTTCCCCATGTCCACGTAGCGGTTCACGTAGTAATCGTGCACCGAATCGTTCTCCGTCACGAGCTTGTTGAGCACCTCCACATGGCCCTGCCCGCCGGGATCCCCGAGCGATTCGGGGTTGCAGGGGTCGGCATCCGGTGCCTGGCTGGGCAGGCCTGTGTAGTTGATGTAATGCCCGAAGGTGGCATCCTCGTCCCACAGGCAGTAACGCCAGCGCTTCGCGTCGCCGTTGGGGTTGAGCCCGCGCCACCACTGCGTGTTCCAGTTCAGCCAGTCGCTGCACACCACGTAGCTGTTCAGGCAGAAGTAATCCACCATGCTCTTCCAGTTGTACAGCCCGTCCACGTAAGCGAAGGCGACGGGGTCGGCCATGTTGTTGGCCATGATGTAGGCGCGGAGGTTGTCCCAATCGGCCTGCGCCGCCGGTCCGCCGTACTCGCTCCAGGTCCCGCCCCAGGTCTTCAGCATGTACACGTCGTTCTCGCTCTGGTCGTAGTATTCCTTGGTGAAGTCGGCATCGTCCACCTTCTCGCGGATCTCGTACACCCCCCAATACTGGCCGTTCTGGTACACCACGCACGGCTCGTAGCTGCGCTCATCGAGCTTCAGGTGGTTCACCTGCGACAGCGCGTTCACGAACGCATCGCGGATGTGCGCGCCGTCCGAGGTGGCGGGGTAGTTGTCGTTGGCGGCCGCCTTGATGATGAGGCGTTGGAACTTGTCGCGGTTCTTGGTGCGGAACACCGGGTAGTGGATGGCGTCGTTGTAGCCGGTCTGGTCGCGGGTGATGTAATCGAAGCCCCGCTGGTCGTAGGCCCAGCTGTCGTTGCCGTGCTCGTTGAACTCACCGGTGGCCTCGTGGCGCAGCAGCTGGTCGGGCCCGAAGTACTCGAAGCTGCCGAGGGGTTGAAGGGATCCGTTCCCGTTGAGCAGGTCGTCCACCTCATCACCGGCCACGCTGAGCACGGCCACGGTGTGGTTGCTGTTGATGAAGTACGTGTTCGTCTCCACGAAGCTGGGCGGGATCCCGGGGGTGCTGCTGAAGCACGCGGCGCGAACGACCGTGGTGGCGTTCACGGGGATGGGGCCCGCGTAGGTGGGCGAGGCGGCGGTGGGCGCGCTGCCGTCCAGCGTGTACCGGATCACGGCGCCGGCGTTGGCCGAGGTGATGCTCACGTTCTGAGCACCGCCGTAGAAGCCGGCCGCCGGGTTGAGCACCGGCCGCGCCATGTACTCGTTGCCGGCGCCGGTGTTCGGAGCGTTCGGCGTGGGGGTGGTGAAGAGGGACCAGGCCGCGGCGCCGTCGGTGTTCCGCCCGCGGCTGTGGTCGACCTGGCAGCGGTTGGCAAGGGTGAAGCCGAAGTCGTCGACGATGGCCCCGCCGGCATCGCTCAGCACGGCGTGCTCCTGCGCGGTCTGCGTGAGCTTGAAGTTGGTGTGGTACGGAGCGGCGGTGGTGTTGCGTCCGCTGCAGTACACCAGCAGGTGGCCGTTCGCGGGGATGCTGGTGCCGGCGGGGAAGGCCCACTTCTGCGGGGTGGAGGGGTCGTCGCTGAGCCACCAGCCACCGAGGTTCGCGGCCGCGCCGGTGGTGTTGTACAGCTCGATCCAATCCTCGAACGCACCGAAGTTGTCGGCGTTCACGCTCACGTTCGAGGCGCACACCTCGTTCACCACCACCTGCGCATGCAGCGCGTTGAGGGCGAGAAGGCAGGCCGTGAGAAGGAGGCCTCTGAAGGTCATGGCTGGTCGATCCGGTGGCAGGTTCCGTGCAAGGTATGAAGATGAGCACCGTACCGCGCCTCGCCAAGATCCCTCAAGGGCGGTCATTCTTGGCAGGCCGCCGCGTCATCCCGTCGGGATGACGGCGCCGCGGACACGTCCGTTGCCCCGCCTTCAGCCTTTCCGCTCCAGGTCCTGCCCGGCGTAGTAGCCGGTGTCGATGTCGAGCAGCAACTTGGTGTGCAGGGTGATCTGCCCGGTGTGGTAGCTGAAGTGTTCCACCACGTGCACCACGATGCCGGTGCCGGTTTCCTTGAACCCCTGCACGTTCCACGAGCGCTCCAGGTCGGCCGCGGTGAGCGCTCCGATCACGTCCAGGGCGCGCACCAGGGTGCTGTCCAGCCGGTCCAGGAGGGCCCTTCGGTCCATGGCAGGGGCATCGAACTCCAACTGGCGCTGGCGGTGGTCCGGGGCGGCGCCGAGGGTGGTGTTGATCCACTGGCCCACGTTGCCGGCCAGGTGCAGTACCAGGTTGCCCACGCTCACCGTGTGTTGGTTGGGGCGATGCCACAGCTGCGTATCGTCCAGCCGTTTCACGCAGGCGTGGATGCGCTCCTGGCCTTCGCGCAGGCGACGGACCGCTTCGGCGGTAAGGAGGTGCGGGAGGTCGTGGCCGGTCATGGCCGAAAAGTAGGACGGCGCCCTCCGATCGGAGG
>JBGAGX010000038.1:0-32780 GCA_044226515.1 Flavobacteriales bacterium
CTCGGCATCAGCAAGCCCTTCGTGAGCTTCCATGCGCACAACGAGCACCGCGTGGTGGAGCAGCTGGTGGAGCGCATGCAACGCGGCGAGCACCTGGCGCTGGTGAGCGATGCGGGCACCCCGGCCATCAGCGATCCGGGCTTCCTGCTGGTGCGCGCTGCGGTGCGTGCCGGTCTGCCGGTGGAGTGCCTGCCCGGGCCCACGGCCTTCGTGCCGGCCCTGGTGGCCAGCGCGCTGCCCTGCGACCGCTTCGTGTTCGAGGGCTTCCTGCCCGTGAAGAAGGGGCGGCAGACCCGCTTGCAGGAGCTGGCCACCGAACCGCGCACCCTGGTGTTCTACGAGAGCCCGCACCGCATCGTACGCACGCTCACCGAACTCGCCGCGGCCTTCGGTAACGAGCGCCCCGCCTGCGTGAGCCGCGAGCTCAGCAAGGTGTTCGAGGAGCATGTGCGCGGCACCCTCGGGGAGCTCGTCGCGCATTTCAACGCGAAGGAGCCCAAGGGCGAGCTGGTGGTGTGCGTGGGCGGTGCTGAGTGAACGGTGCAGGACCCCAACACCTGCCCTCCATGCGCCGTTACCTTGTGCGGCCCCAGCTGCCATGGAACCTGACCGCAAAGTGTACTCGCTGCTGCAGATCGGTGCAGCGGTGAAGCGGCGCATCGAGGACGCGGCGCAGGGGCAGCACTACTGGATCCGCGCCGAGATCGCGCAGTTGCGCACACCGCACCATGCCTACCTGGAGCTGGTGGAGCACCGCCATGGTGCCAAGGTGGCCGTGATGAAGGGCGTGATCTGGCATGATCACTACGCACGCATCCGCATGGCCCTGGGCGCCGAGCATGCGCAGGTGCTGAAGGAAGGCGCCGAGATCCTGTTCCGCGCGGTGCTCGCCTATCATCCCGTGTACGGCCTCAGCCTGCAGATCGACGAGGTGGACCTGAGCTTCAGCCTGGGGGAGCTGGAGCGGCGCAAGCAGCAGGCCATCACCACATTGAAGGCCGAAGGTCTGTACGACCTGAACCGCGCCGTGGAGGAGCCCCTGGTGATCCAGCGCATCGCCCTGATCACAAGTGCGGGCTCGGCCGCGTACCAGGATTTCATGCAGCACCTGGAGCGCAACGAGTACGGCTACCGGTTCCATGTGACGCTCTTTCCCAGCATGGTGCAAGGCGATGCTGCGGCGCAGGAACTCTGTTCGGCGGTGTCGGCCGTGGACCCTGTGCGCTTCGATGCGGTGGTGCTGATCCGCGGCGGCGGCAGCAAGCTGGACCTGGAGCCTTTCAACGACCTGGGCCTGTGCCGCCTGCTGGCGCGCCTGCCCATCCCCGTGCTCACCGGCATCGGGCACGATGTGGACGTGAGCGTGGCCGACCTGATCGCGCGCGGTCCGCACAAGACGCCGACGGCCGTGGCCGACCACCTCGTGGACAAGTGCGTGTTCTTCGAGACACAGCTCAACGGCTTCCTTGTGCGCATGCAACAGAGCATGCAGGAGCTCTTCAGCGGGCACCGCGAAGCGCTGGCGGGCCATGCGGCGCTGGTGCGCGAGCGTCCGCCTGGCCATTGCCGCCTGGAACGCGGAAGGCTCAGCACGCTGGCCGGTCAGTTCGGCCGCCTGGCCACCGCACGCCTGCAGCGCGACCGGCGGGTGCTGCACCAGCACACCACCGACCTGGGCCGCCTGCCCGTTCGGCTGCTCACCGAGACCGGGCCCGCCCATCTGGCCGAGGCGCGCAACGCCTTGCACCTGCTCGCTGCACGCCGCTTGGAGGTGCTGCTGGCGAAAGTGAACGGCATGGACGAGGCCGTGCGCCTGCTATCGCCGGAGAAGTTGCTTGCCCGCGGCTTCAGCATCACGCGCAAGGAAGGCCGTGCCGTGCGTGATGCAGGCGAGCTGCGGGAAGGCGACGAGGTCATCACCGAACTTGGCCGGGGCCGCACCTGGTCCACCATCAACCGCATTGAACCCCATGGCTGAAGAGAAGCTCACCTACGCCAGCGCCTACGAAGAGCTGGAGGCCATCATGGAGGCCCTCCAGAACGACGAGATCGGCGTCGACGAGCTCACCACCAAGGTGAAGCGCGCCGCACAGCTCATCCACTTCTGCACCGAGATGCTCCGCACCACCGAGAAAGAGGTGACCGACGTGGTGAAGAAGCTGGGCTTGTGACGGGCCTGGACCTGTATCGCCCTCACTCCACCAGCATCACGCGCTCGGTGGCCAGCGTGCGGCCGTCCACCACCAGGCGCAGCAGGTAGGCGCCGGCGGCCCCGCGCAGCAGGTGTTCCTCGGTGAAGGGACCGGCCTGCGCGCGCAGCGGGAAGCGTTGCACGGCGCGCCCCTGAGGATCGAAGAGCTCCAGGTAGGCCTGTCGTGGCGTGCCCCCGGGGAGTTGGATGCGGCAGCGCACCAGGCCTGTGGTGGGGTTGGGCGCGATGTGCAGCGGCGCATCCTCCGGAGCCGCGTGCTCGGCCATGCCGATGCCCCAGCAGTTGAGGCCGTAGGGCAGCGGGTCGGTGGGGGCGGGGGGCGTGTCGGCATCGTTGCCCTTGGCGTACTCACGGCTGAAGGGGCTGGGCACGCCACTGGCGTCGATGGCCGCGGCGCTGATGTAGTAGGTGTGGTTGGCCAGCAGGCCGGGCACGGCGAAGCTGGTGTCGGTGGTGAGGTACACCGCCGCAAAATCGGCGCTGACGCCGCTGGGCCGCACGCCGATGCGGTAGGCGCTGTTGAAGCCGCCGGTGATGCTCACGCGCAGGCCGGTGGGCTCGTCGTGCACGGTGAGGTCCGGCGGCTCGGGCCCCAGCGCCAGCAGCACCGCGCCCATGCCGTTGATGAGGGCGTTGCGCTGCAGGTAGTGCAGGTCCACGAAGAGGCTGTCGATCACCTGGTCGCCATCGGTGTCCACGCCGAGCACATCGCCGCTGGTGTGCTGGTGGTCGGTGTAGCCCACGCTGTCCACGTTGGCGTTGCCGTGCTCGTTGGCGCTGGTGAAGCGCACGCTGCGGTAGCCGTGCTGGCGGAAGGGGATGTGGTCGCCGCCCCGGCCGTCGCGGTCCTCCTGCGCGATCACGCTCACGGCCATGGGCACGGCCATCTGGGTCTGGAGCTTCTCGGCGTACCAGTGCTTCAGGCTGCGCGCGAAACCGCGATGGGGTGCGCTGCTGCTGCCGTTGCTGAACAGCCGCACCTGCAGGCTGTCCACGCTGCCGGGCGGAGCGCAGCTGGGCGCACTGCTCGTTTGCCCGCAGAGCACGCCGCCCACGATGTCGTTGTTCTGCACGCCCTTGATGGCGATGCCCTGGTCCTCGCACCACTGCGCCATGGCCTCGGCCCCCACCAGGCCCTGCTCCTCGCCGGTGGTGAGCATGAACACGAGGGTGTGCCGGAAGGTGTAGCGGCTCATCACGCGGGCGAGCTCCAGCACCAGGGCCGTGCCGCTGCCGTTGTCCTCCATGCCCGGTGCGGGGCAGGTCACGTCGCATACGCCGGCGCACCGGCTGTCCAGGTGGGCCTCGATGATCACCAGCTGGTGGTCGGTGGTGTCGCTGCCGGGCAGCACGGCCAGCACGTTGCGCCAGTCGAAGGCGTCGCCGCAGGAGCCACCGGGCCAGTCGAAGTGCAGGTAGGCCGGCCGGAGGCGGTCGTTCCGTGCGGCGCTGAACTGTTGGAACTTGGCCATGCACCACCGCCGCGCCGCACCGATGCCACTGGTGGCGCTCGCCGTGTCGCTGTAGCTGTGGCGCGTGTGGAAGCCATCCAACGCCACGAGGTAGGCCTTCAGGCTGTCGGGGTTCAGGCCCCAGCGCATCTCGCACAGCATTGCGGCGTGGTCGTCGATCACCTGCGGGGCGGTGTACGCGGCGGGATCATACTGCCCCTTGAGAATGCCCTCCACCTCGGCGCTGCCCACGCTGATGTTGGTGACGGGCTGCGCCAGGGAAGGGAGGGGCAGGAGCAGCAGCAGGGGCAGGAGCGAAGGCAGGCCCATCGGTGCGGAGGTGTCCGGTGAAGGTATCACCGCGTGCGCACAACCCGGGCGCGTGATCCGCGTCATACGGCTAACTTTCCGTGCATGCTCCGCCATCTGCTCAGTGGAACCCTCCTGCTCGCCGCGGGCGGGGCCTTCGCCCTCACCCCCATGCCCGACCCGGCCCTGCGCACCTGGGCGGAGAGCCAGTTCCCGGGCTGCATCGTGGGCACCAGCATCGATGAGACCTATCCCGGCCTTCAGAACCTGGGCGTGATCGACATCAGCTGGATGAACAGCGTCACCAACCTGTACGGGTTGGAGGTGTTCACCGGCGCGCAGGTGATGAACGTGAGCAACAACCCGATCACCGTGTGGATGGGCCCTCCTTCGGTGCAGAGCCTGCACGCCAACAACTGCGGGATCACGGGCACCTTCATCGTGCCCTACATGCTGCAGCAGTGCGATGTGGCCTACAATAACATCACCACCCTGGACATGAGCAGCGCGTATCAGCTGCAGTTCGTGACAGCCCACCACAACCTGATCAGCTCGGTGCTGTGGCCGGGCAGCAACACGCTTTCGATCGTCGACCTCAGCGACAACCAGCTCACCACGCTGGGCGCCAGCGTGTACCTGCCCACCGTGAATACCCTGTACATCCAGCACAACCTGCTCACCGCGGTGCCCTACGGGTGGAGCAACCTCACCTACCTGGACGCGAGCTGGAACCAGATCACGGACATCACCCAGCTGCACGGCGCCGACTACAACTTCTTCGCCGACCTGAGCCACAACCAGATCCAGTACGTGCCCGACCTGAGCAATGCCGAAAGCGTGGACATCAGTTTCAACCCGCTCACCCAGGGCATCGCCGAAACGGGCTACACGCTGGAGACCCTGCGCGTGACCGACACGCAGCTGCCCTGCCTGCCCTACCTCCACACCGCGCTGGTGAACCTCTTCTGCACCAACAGCCTGTTCACCTGCCTGCCGAACCAGCCGCCCGACCTGGTGATGAGCGCCGCCAACTTCGGTTTCACGCCGGCGGTGTGCGGCAGCGCGGACCCGTGCTACGTGCCCTTGCCCACCCTGGACCTCCACGTTTTCCTGCAAGGTCCTTTCGACCCCGACTCGGTGATGATGCGCGACGACCTGCGCGCGCAGGGGCTGCTGCCCACAACCGATCCCTATCCGGCCCTGGGTTTCACATACAGCGGTGCGGGCTGGCCGGATACGCTGGATCCCGCGGTGTTCACCGTCACCGGACCGGATGCGATCGTGGACTGGATCGTGGTGCAGATGAGCGTCGACGGAGGGACCTTGAACCCGGGTGATGCCCTTCTGTACAGCCGGCCCGCCTTGGTGCAGCGCGATGGCGATGTGGTGGGGCTCGACGGCTCGTGGCCGCTGGTGATGAACACGCGCCAGGGCGCCTATCGCACCGCCGTGCGCCACCGCAACCACCTGGGGGCGATCGTGAAGTTCGGCCACTGGTTCAGCAGCGGTACGGTCCACGTGGACCTCACGCGCTACAGCGCCACGGCCTGCTACTACGAGGCCATGCACGGCGACAGCCTCATCGCCGATGAACGGCAGTTGTGGAGCGGCGACGTCACCTTCAACCACCAACTGAAGTACGTGGGCGCCGCCAACGACCGCGACCCCATCCTCACGGCGATCGGTGGCGTGGTGCCGCACGCCACGGTGAGCGGGGTCTATGCCAATGAGGACGTGAACATGGACGGCGTGATCAAGTACGTGGGCGTGAACAACGACCGCGACCTCATCCTGCTCAACATCGGAGGGGTGCAGCCCAACGCCGTGCGGAACCAGGTGGGATTCTGACGGTGGTGTCGCTGCCGCGACGATCTTCGGCGCTGCATGAAAGCCTGGGTCCTCACTGCGCACGGTGCACCGTTGCGCGCGCTCTCCCTCCAGCAACGCCCCGGTCCCGTTCCCGCCAGCGGCCAGGTGTTGATCCGCTGCGAGGGCTTCGGTCTCAACTACGCCGATGTGATGGCCGTGAAGGGCCTGTACCGCGATGCGCCACCGCCGCCCTGCGTGCTGGGCTACGAGGTGGTGGGGCGCGTGGAGGGCCTCGGTGATGGCGTGCCGCCTTCGCTGCTCGGCAAGCGCGTGGTGGCCATGACGCGTTTCGGTGGCTACGCCGAACGGGCGGCCACCGACCACCGGGCGCTGGCCGTGATCCCCGACCACATGCCGCTGGGGGAGGCTGCGGCGCTCGCCACGCAGGGATGCACCGCGTGGTACATGGCGCGCATCGCGTGTCCGCTGCGGGCGGGGCAACGCGTGCTGGTGCACAGCGCGGCCGGCGGTGTGGGCCTGCTGCTGGTGCAGCTGGCAGTGAAGGCCGGCTGCACGGTGTACGCCGTGGCGAGCGGCGCGGGGAAGATGGAACTGCTCAAGCGGTACGGCGCACACCACGTGATCGACCGCAGCACCGGCGACTACGCGCAGCAGGTGCGCGCCCTGCTCGGCGACCGCCGCATTGATGTGAGCTTCAACGCCGTGGGCGGCTCCACCTTCCGCAAGGACATGGGCCTGATCGGCAGCGGCGGCGCGCAGGTGCTGTACGGCGGCAGCGAGCGCGGCGAAGGCAAGGGCATGCTCGGCACCTTGCGCTTCGTGTGGCGCATGGGCCTGGTGGTGCCCATCTTCCTGATGATGAAGAGCCGCAGCCTCATCGGCGTGAACATGCTCCGCATCAGCGAGCACCACCCCGAGCTCATCGCCGAATGCCTGCGCGGCGTGGTGCAGGCCCACCAGGAAGGCTGGCTGCGGCCGCACGTGCACCAGGAGTTCCCGCCCGATCAACTGCCGGAAGCGCTGGAGGTGCTGGGCTCCGGAGACACCATGGGGAAGGTGGCGGTGCGGTGGTGAACGGCTTGCTACTGCAGCACCACCTTCATCGTGCGCTGTCGCACACCGTCACTGCTGCGCCACTGCATGAGCTTAAGTCCGGGTGTCCAGCCTGCGGTGGATAGCTCGAAGCGCGCCTGCCGTGCGGTGCGGATCCCCCCTGCCACACGACGGCCATCCGCATCGAACACCGTGAGCTCACCGGGCTCGGCGTTCATCAGTACGAGCGGATCGCCGACGGCCAACAGGCTGCTCAGGACGTTGATCGTGGCCGGTGAAGCGGGCTCCGTTACGCCGAGGATGGTGGAGCAGAGGTCGGAGACCGTGAGGTCCGGAAGGGGGCTCACCAGCACGGGTCGTGGTGTGATGGTGTGCATGGAATCCGCCGGGGCGCTCAGCCACGCCGGATGGGTGACGGTGGTATACAAGCTGAGCGCGGAGTTGTAGGACACCGCCGTGTCGAACATCAGGCAGTCCATCACATTGTTCACATCGAACGCACCGAACATGGGGTGCACTTCCGTGATGCCCCAGATGGTATCGGTGTCCACCAGATGGCCGTCCATGTACAGGAGGTCCCCGACCAGGCGGCTGTTCTTCCACGCCATGCGGTACAGGTGTCCGGCGTTCAACCCCAGGTTGTTCTTGTAGCGCTTGTGCAGGCCGCCCAGGTCCGGTACCAGCATCGAATAGGCTTCAAGCGGGACGTTGTACGGATGGTCGTAGCTCAGGACCACATCCCCATTGGGTCGCACGTGTGGCAGGGGCAGGGGACCGGCTTCGAAGGCTCCGCGGTCATAGGCATCAACACCGAGCAGCGTGCCGGAAAGGTCGATGCGCATGACCAGGTCCTTGGCCACGATGCCGCCCCAGGTGTCGCCGATCAACAGGTCGTGGGTCACGGGGTCGACCGTGTACCTCGGCTCCATGGCGAAACCATCGGTGTTGGATGCTGCTTCGTAGGACCTGGCCCAGTCGCAGTTGCCGGCCGCATCGATGTGCAGGAAGGAACCTCCGATGCTGCGGTCATCCACGTAAAGGCCGCCCTGATCGTCCGGCATCCAATGGTGGTGCTGGCCGAAGTCCGTGAGCGGACCCTGCGACAAGCTGCCGCCGGGGGGATAGTATGCCCGTGTCCACAGATGTGATCCCGAGGCATCGAAGCGCATCACCTGGGCCACGCGGATGTTGTTGGTCTCCGACCGCATCATGTTGATCACATGGAAGCTGCCATCGGCCTGTACCGCCAGCTTGCTGTTCGCCAGGAACCCGTTCTGATCCAGGTCCGCCCACGGGGCGATGATCTCGTTGACGACCTCGATGGCCAACGTGACGTTCGCATTGCTGTCCAGGTGGAAGACCGCCGTGCGTGCCAGGATCGTGTCCATGCCGCTCTGGTCGGTCAGCCGGGTGCCGACGTTGTTGGAACAGTAGAACAAGCCCTCGTGCCGGTCGGAGTAGAAGGGCTGGTACATGCCATCACCGCCCATGGAGAACCAGAACGATGCACCGGGGAGCAGTTGCATCAGATCGGGCGAGGAGACCTTCCGGCTCCAGACCGGTTGACCGTCGGGCCCATAGCGGCGCACCGTGTAGCTGATCGAGTCCGAGGGGGAGGTGGTGAAGAAGGCACCACTGGCGGTGGCGTGCCAGGTGAGCACCGTATCCATGCCCGGCGTTTGACCGGGGGTGTTCAGCACCACGTGAAAGGGCAGCTGCGCGTGTGAAGGCGCTACCGCCGCGATCAACAGAACGAAGCACGCAAGCCTGGCCATGGTTCTAGGGGTGTGAGGAAGGACCACAAAGTACTCCCAGTAGCCCGGCACGGTACGCTGCATCATGAAAGACCACCCCTTGTGGGGAGCGCGTCCGTGGTGTGGACGGACGTAACACGGATGACCGATCCCTACTTCCGCACCATCCCCACCACCAGGTAACCCATCACCGCACCGTAGAGCCCGCTACGCCACCACACGCTGGTGATCGCGCAGCCGTTGCTGCAGCCGACGAAATGCCAGTACGCCACGCCGAGCAAGCCACCGATGACCATGGCGCCGAGGGTGATCCACAGGTTCCGCATGGCGCAAAGGTGAAACGCATGGCCTGTTCGCCACGGTGACCGCGGTCACGCGGCGCACAGCGGTGCCTTAAGCAAGGTGCTCAGGTCAGTCGGTTACCAGGATGCGCACCTGGCCTAGGTGGGTGGTTGGCCGTGAAACGGACACGACGTAAAGACCTGGTGATAGCGAGCCGCGCTCGATGGCGATCCGGCCATGCGTACTGTTCGTGCGTTCCGAACGGACATGGGCGCCGGAAGCATTGCACCAATCCAACTGAACGGCACCCTCCAAGGCAAGACCGGTGATCCATCCCGCATTCGAGAGCGGTGTGGGCCATGTGCGCAGCAATGCGGGCCGTTGCGGTGCGTCAGGAACCGATAAGGTCGACGCACTATCGTGATAGCGCTTGATCTGGTTGCAGTGGCTGAATCGGGTCTGGCCGGTGGTGATAGGCAGTCCGTTCCACTGAAGGTCACAAGCCACCCCTGATGCTTCCGGTTGTTCGATGACCGCCAAAGGCTGAAACCCGGTGTAAGCCCTCGTGATGTAGATCTTACCATCAGGCCCCAAGGCCATGGCAGTGGGCCGGTTCTGGTAGGGGTCGAATTGCCCCACGTGGTTGAAGCTATAGAGCCGTGCTCGTGAGGCCTGGACCGCTGATGTGTCTCCTGCGGACAGATCGTACTGGTCGATGTAGTGCACCACTGAGTCCATCCCGGATATGTACAATGTCGTGCCCCCGGGTGAAAACTCTACGCCGTATGTTTTACAGTGGCCGGGGAACGAGCACATGTATTCCACCTGCCCATTGGCCGAATTGAAAGTGAACAACTGGGCAATGTTCGGTGTGGTCCCCGGTAGCTCGTTGGGAAGGTTGTTCTGATTGACCAACGCGATCCGATCACCCGCTACGCTCACCTTCATTTGGCCTTGAGCGTTGTACTGGGCTGGGAAAAGCGGATAGTAGGTGTGAGAAGCGCCACACGCACTGATGACGGCGTTCGTATCCAATCCACTGACGGTCAACAGGAACGCCAGGAAGCGGTCATTGCGCTGGTGCATCAGGATCCAGTAATCCTGTCCGTTCGCATGCAGACAGCCGGTAAGCTTCTCGGTCAGGCTGTCGCTGAAGTAGTAGCTCGACCCTGGTACAACCCCGCCAAGCCCTCCATCCATGGTCATGTCGACGACAAGATGCCCCGCACTTGGCCATGGGATATTCCCATAAGTCGAGTTCAACCAGAACACGTCCAACAACTCCGGCGCACCGGGCCTTGGTATGATCAGATCCCCTTGGGTCACATCCCCAGGGAAGAGGTCATACGGGCCCAGGTCCCCGACCAAAGGTTGAAGCAGGCGGTTGTAGACGTGCTCTTGGTCTGCAGCGAGCAGCAGCTCCCCCGATGTATCGGAGAGAGTGGCCATGCCTTCGGTACAATTCAGTGGAACTGCTCCATTTGCTGTAGCGATTCCATTGTTGAACTGCACCCAAACTCCGTTACCGAGCAGCCAATTGTTGTTACGCTCCTGAGCTTGGGCCGATCGAACGCTCAAGATCAAGAACAGTGAGGACAACAGGATCAGTCCTTTGCCGCGCATGATGGGTGAAAGTTAGCAGCGGCATCATTCTCCCATGGTCTGCCAGCCCCAGAGTCCGCTAACGGCAGGGCAAAGGATCCGTTGTGCATGACCAGGTCAGCTATAAGGATTGCTGTTCATGGTTCGACGGAATTTTCACTTGGTATGCTCAACATTCAGGTTGCGATCTCATCAGTGAACTGCGAACAGCCGAGCCCTGCCGGACGTTCCCCGTGCGGTACTTTTGACCCATGCCGCCGCCACCCACCTTGCCCACCCATGCTTTCGCCAGCTGGGGCCTCGGCCTGGACCGCCCCCTGCTGATCGCCGGTCCGTGCAGCGCCGAGAGCCGGGAGCAGGTGCTGGACACGGCCCGGGGCATCCGCACCCATGCGCCCGGCGTGGCGGTGTTGCGCGCCGGCATCTGGAAGCCCCGCACCCGTCCGGAGAGCTTCGAGGGGCTTGGCGCCCCGGCCTTGGAATGGCTGCAGGAGGCGAAGGCCACCACCGGCCTGCTCACCTTCACCGAGGTGGCCACGGCCGAACACGTGGAGGCCTGCCTGAAGGCCGGCATCGACATGCTGTGGATCGGGGCACGCACCACGCCCAACCCCTTCAGCGTGCAGGAGATCGCCGACGCTCTGAAGGGGGTGGACATCCCGGTGTTCGTGAAGAACCCCATCAACCCCGACCTGCAGCTGTGGGTGGGGGCGCTTGAGCGCCTGGCGCGCGCTGGCATCACCCGCTTGGCCGCCATCCACCGGGGCTTCAGCTGGTTCGAGCGCACGCCCTACCGCAACAGCCCCATGTGGGAGTTCCCCATCCGCCTGAAGGCCGCCTTCCCCGGGCTGGAGCTGGTGTGCGACCCCAGCCACGTGGCCGGTGCGCGGTCGCGTGTGCCCGAGGTGGCGCAGCAGGCGCTCGACCTCAACTTCAGCGGGCTGATGGTGGAGACCCACCGCGACCCCGCCAAGGCCCTGAGCGATGCCGAACAGCAGCTGAGCCCGGCGGGCCTGGGCGAGCTGCTGGCCAGCCTCATCTTCCGCCAGGCCAGCCCCGACACCATCGCCGGCGACCGGTTGCAGCAGCTGCGCGACCTGATCGACCAGCTGGACGAGGAGATCGTGCAGAAGCTGGGCGCCCGCATGGACATCGCCGAGCGCATCGGCGAGTACAAGCAGGAGCACAACGTGGCCATCCTGCAGCCCGAGCGCTGGGAGCGCATCCTGCGCCGCCAGCTGCGGCTGGGCGCCGGGCTGGGGCTCGACCCCGCCTTCATCGAGGCCTTCATGAACGCCATCCACCAGGAGAGCATCCGGCGGCAGGGCAGCGTGTGGAGCGCCACCCCCGAGCCCGGCCCCGAAGGCCTGTCAGGAACGCAAGGGTAGGCCGGTGGCCGGTTGGTGCGCATGGGTGGGACCGTTAACTTCGGGCCACCTGCACTGGAACCGCAGCCCAACAACCCACCCCTCTCAGGACCATGCTGAAACGTTACGCGCTCGGGGCCTTGACCCTGGCCACCGCCGTGCTTTCCACGGCACAGACCTTCACCAACGCGTCCGCCCTGCTCTCGCACACCGCCAGCGGCGCGGCGTGCGTGGGTGTGACGGACATGGACGGCGATGGCTTGGATGACATCATCCAGCTGGACATGAGCACGCATGTGTACGTGCTGTACCAGAACCCCGACCACACCTTCGTCACCTACGACTACGGCCAGGTGGATGCCAGCAGCCAGTGGGGCTGGGCCATCGCCGACCTGAACAACGACGGGCACAAGGACATCTGCAGCGGGGTCTCCACCACGCGCTTCCTCAGCATCACGGCGCGGGGCGTTTACACGCTCACGAACCTCAATGGCCCCACCATCTTCACGCAGTGCATGACGATGGCCGACTGGGACAACGATGGCAAGGTGGATGTGTTCGCCTGCAATGACGTGGGTCCGAGCAACATCTGGATCACCGACAACAGCGGCACGCCGATCTACGACGCCACCTTCATGCCCTGGGCCACCTCCTGCACCGGTACCGCCGGCGACATGAGCGGCAACTACGGCAGCACCGCCACCGACTTCGACAACGACGGCGACATCGACCTGCACATCAGCCACTGCCGCCAGGGCGTGAACGACCCTGCTGACTGCCGCCGCTGGGACCGCCTCTTCGTGAACGACGGCACCAACAACTACAGCGACCTGGCCGCCACCTACGGCCTGCAGAACCAGGAGCAGGTGTGGACAACGGATTTCGGCGACATCGACAACGACGGTGACCTTGACGCCTTCAGCACCACGCACAGCAGCACGCTGATGCTCTTCCTGAACGACGGCACCGGCCACTTCACCAACGCCACGGCCGGCAGCGGTCTGGAGAACACCACCGGCTTCTTCCTCCAGGGCAAGATGGAGGACATGGACAACGATGGCTACATCGACATCATGACCGGCAGCGCCGAGCACTTCTTCCACAACAACGGCGGCAACGGCACCTTCACCGAGGTGACCGGCAAGTTCCCCGCCGCCAAGCAGATGCACAGCATGGCCCTGGGCGACCTGAACGTGGACGGCTTCCAGGACGTGTACGCCACCTACGGCGACGGTTACGTGGACGGCGACCCCACCTTCCCCGACCGGCTGTGGCTGAACACCCCCAACGGCAACCACTGGATCAATGTGCGCCTGCGCGGCGTGCAGAGCAACCGCGACGGCGTGGGCGGCCGCGTGACGATCACCGGCCCCTGGGGCACCCAGATCCGCGAGGTGCACGCCGGCGAGAGCTACGGCATCGTGATAAGCACCAACCTGCACTTCGGCCTCGGTGCCGAAACGGTGATCCCCACCCTCACCGTGACCTGGCCAAGCGGTCAGGTGGACACCTACACCAACGTGCCGGCCGACCAGAACATCACCGTGCTCGAGGGCTCCTGCATCAGCCCCGTGGCGTCCATCAGCACCTCGGGCAACGCGGTCGTGTGCACCGGTGGCGCCCCGCTCACCCTCACCGCCAACCCCGGTTACACCTACCTGTGGAGCACGAACGAGACCAGCCAGAGCATCGATGTGACCGCCGGTGGCACCTACACGGTGACCATCGACGATGGCAGCGGTTGCACCGGGCAGACCAGCATCATGGTGGCCCAGGACCCCGATGAAACGCCGACCGTTTCCGCCAGCGGGGAGACCACCATCTGCGCCCTGGACGCGGTGACCCTGACCAGCAGTGCCGCCAGCGGGTACCTGTGGAGCAATGGCGCCACCACGCAGAGCATCACCGTGAACACGGCCAACAGCTACACGGTGACGGTGAACGGCACCTGCGGCGACTACACCAGTGCCGCCACCGTGGTGGATGTGCTGGCCGCGGCCTCGGCGCCCCCCGCCGCCGATGTGAACATCCCGACCCCCGGTACGGCCGACCTCACCGCCACCGGTGACACCATCAGCTGGTACGACGTGGCCGTGGGCGGCACCCCGGTGGGTGCGGGCAACACCTGGACCACGCCCTTCCTGAACACCAACACCAGCTACTGGGCCGAGGACGCCATCGTGTACGGCGGGGCGCAGTTCTACGGCGGCCGCACCAACAACGCGTCGCCCGGCGCCTACCACAACAACGCCGACAACTACCTGATCTTCGACGCCACCAGCGACCTCATCATCCGGTCGGTGAAGGTGTACGCGAACGGCGCCGGCAACCGCACCATCGGCCTGGTGGACTACAACCTGGGCACCGTGCTGGCGCAGGCCACGATCAACGTGCCCACGGGTGAGAGCCGCATCCAGCTCGACTTCGCCGTGCCCGCGGGCGGCCCCTACGGCCTGCGCGTGATCGGTGGCAACCCGCAGCTGTGGCGCGATGGCAACGGCAGCAACCCCACCTTCCCCTATGCGCTGGGCACGCTCGGCACCATCACCGGCACCACCGTGGCCGCGCCGAACACCACCAACTACTACTACTTCTTCTACGACTGGGAGGTGGAGGAGCCCACCACGCTCTGCGCCGGTCCGCGCACCGAGGTGCAGGTGACCGTGGGCCCTGTGGGCGTGATCGAGCAGGCCGGTGCCAACGGGGTGAACCTCTTCCCGAACCCCACCGACGCCCAGCTCACCCTCACCTTCCCCGCCGCGTCGGGTGATGTGCTGGTGGACGTGCTCGACATCACCGGTCGCCTGGTGATGGCCCAGCGTGGCAGCGCCGCCACCGGCCGTGTGGAGATGGACGTGAACGCCCTCTCCGCCGGCGACTACACCGTGCGTGTGCGTGTGGCCGGCAACACCACCAACCAGCGCGTGGTGGTGCGCTAAGGCCCTTTCCTGGAACGTGATCGGAGCCCCGGCCCTGGCCGGGGCTCCGTCGTTCGTGGAACCTCCGCACCCCGGGCCCCGTTCAACGGTCGCCTGCCGGACACGCCCGGCGGCCGAACGCCATGAACAAGCTCCCGCTCCTCGCCACCGCCCTGTTGTTCACCGCCTGCCAGCCCGATGAGCTCGCGGATGTGATCGCGCCCGGCGCCTCCTGCGGTTCCAGCGGGGCCCGCATCGAGGCCACCGTGGACGGCAACGCCTGGTGCGCCAACGCCAGCGTGATCGGCGTGAGCGACGGCAGCTCCGTCACCATCACCGGCATCAATGCCCTGGGCGGCACCCTGGTGATGCAGATCGATTCGCTCGGCCTGGGCCCCCAGCCCATCACCGAGGCCGGCAACGCCATGCTCTTCTCCAACCTGAGCCAGCCCTACACCCCGCTCAACAGCGACCCGGGCCAGCTCATCATCGCCACGCTCGACACCGCCGGCCACCGCGTGACCGGCAACTTCGAGGTGGTGCTCCACGCCGACGGCGGCGGTAGCAAGCAGGTGAGCGGCGCGTTCGACGTGCACTACCTCCAGCAGTAGCCCGCGTATCTTGGCCGCATGGCGAAGGCCGGCGGCAGCAAGCGTGTGGCGGTGGTGGGGCTCGGCGGCATCGGCAATGCCGTGCTCGCACGCCTGGTGCGCATGCCCATCACCACGCTCACCCTCATCGATGGCGACAAGGTCGAGGCCCACAACCTCGAACGCCAGCCGCTCTTCGCACCCGCCGACGTCGGTCACTTCAAGGTGGAGGTGGCCCGCGGCTGGCTGCGGCACGTGAGCCGTGCCGACCTGCACGTGAAGCAGGCCTTCCTCGACAGCGCCAACGCGGAGTTCCTGCTCAAGGACCATGATATCGTGGTGGAGGGCGTGGACGACCTGCATGCCAAGAACACGATCGACGCCGCCTGCGGCGCGTTGGGCATCCCGCTGGTGAGCGGGGCCGTGCACCAACGCCAGGGCCAGGTGCTCGTGACCCATCTGCCGGGCGAGGGCTCCGCGCTCACCCGGGCGGCGATCTTCCAGGGAAGGCCCGGTGCGGAGCAGGATGGCTGCGACATGCGCCAGGTGCCGCTGGAGGTGCTGGAGGAGGTGGGCCGGGCCATGGTGGGCCGTGTGCGCTCCATCCTGCTCGGTGAGCCCGTGGTGAACGGACGCCTGGAGCTCTTCGACGGATCGCGCAACACCTGGATGCTCCTCGATCCACCGCGATGAACGAGGCCCTGCTCATCGTGCTCATCGCCCTGGTGGCCTTCGCGTACGCCCTGGTGGGCCACGGTGGTGCCAGCGGCTACATCGCCCTGCTCACCCTGGCCGGCATCTCCACCGCCGTGGTGCGGCCCTCGGCGCTCGCCCTCAACGTATGCGTCAGCACCATCGCCTTCGTGCAATACCAGCGGGCCGGTCACTTCCGGTGGTCGCTCTTCTGGCCCTTCGCATTGCTGTCCGTGCCGGCGGCATGGCTGGGATCCCGCGTGGAGCTCGACCCCTTCGTGTACAAGCGCGTGCTGGCGCTGTGCCAGGTGGTGGCGGTGATGCGGTTGCTCGGCGTGTTCGGGCGCGGCGCGGATGAACAACGGCCCCTGCCCATGGTCCTGGCACTGGTCACCGGTGCGGTGCTTGGCTTCATCGCGGGCATGATCGGCATCGGTGGCGGCATCCTGCTGAGCCCGTTGATCCTGGTGTTCCGCTGGGCCGATGCGCGCACCACGGCCGCCACGTCCGCGCTCTTCATCCTGGTGAACAGCGTGGCCGGGCTCATCGGTGTCGTGGAGGACGGAGCGACCTTCGATCCCCGCATGCTCGGCTGGCTGGCCGTGGCCCTGGCCGGTGGGCTCGTGGGCAGTTGGCTTGGTGCGCGATCCGTTCCCGAACCCCGGCTGCGACAGGCCCTGGGCATCGTTCTCCTGTTCGCTGCGGTGAAGCTCTGGTGGCCATGATCACGGTGGAACAGGCGAAGGCCCTGATGATCGCACATGCGCCCCGAACGGGCACCGAGCGCATCGCGCTGCGCGATGCCGCCGGGCAGGTGCTGGCCATCGATGTCCGTGCCCCGCATCCGCATCCGCGCTTCGACAACAGTGCGGTGGACGGCTATGCCTTCGCCTTCGATGCACAGGTGGGCAGCTGGCGCGTGGTGGGCGAGGTGCCGGCCGGTGCCGTCTTCCACGGCTCGCTCGGTCCGGGTGATTGCGTGCGCATCCTCACCGGAGCGATGCTTCCGCGGGGAGCGGACACCGTGGTGATGCAGGAGCATGTGCAGCGGGACGGTGATCGCATCGTGCACACCGATGTGCGGTTGGAACGCGGCGGCAACGTGCGACGTGCAGGTGAACAGCTGCAGGCAGGCGAGACCGTGCTCCAGGTCGGCCAGCCCTTGACGCCGGAGGCCATCGGTCTGCTGGCGTCGGTCGGGGTGCGTGAGGTGGAGGTCGCGAACAGGCCGAAGGTCGCGGTCGTGGTGACCGGGGATGAGTTCGCCGACACGAGCTCCCCGGCCGAAGGCACCATCTTCAGCAGCAACGACCTGATGCTGCAGGCGGCCCTGGAACGGGAGGGGCTGCCCTGCGCCGTATGGTGCTGCCGCGACGACGCGGAGGCCCTTTGCAGTACGTTGGCCGCGGCTGCGCTGGAACACGACCTGGTCATCACCACCGGTGGTGTCTCTGTGGGCGACCATGATCACGTCAGGCCGGTGCTCGAAGCGCTCGGCGCCACCATCCACTTCCACAAGGTGGCGCAAAAGCCCGGCAAGCCCATGCTGTTCGCCACCTTGAACGGCACGCCCGTGATCGGCCTGCCAGGCAACCCGCGCGCGGTGATGATCCTGTTCCGGGAGTACGTGCGCCCCTTCCTCCAGGCCATGCAAGGTGAGCGTGAGCCCGGGCCGCGCATCGAGCATCTGCCCATCGCGCATGCGGTGACCTTGAAGGGCGACCGTGCCGAGTTCCGCGCGGCGCGGGTGAAGGACGGCCGTGTGACCCTCCTCGCCGACGAGGGCTCGCACATGCTGCGGAGCCTCGTGGACGCCGATGCCTTGGTGTACTTTCCGGCCACGATGCGCAACGTCAACGCCAACGATCCGGTGGAGGTCCACCCCATTCCCCGATGAGCCGCTTCGCCTGGACCGGCATCGTGCTCGCCGGTGGCAAGAGCACCCGCATGGGGCGTGACAAGGCCCTGGTGGAGGTGGATGGCAAGCCCATGCTCCAGCACGCCATCGATGTGCTGGGCCCGCAGGTGAAGGAGCTGCTGGTAGTGGGCGATCCGCGCAAGTACCGCCGCTTCGACGTGGATGTGGTGCCCGATGACCTGGAGGACCTCGGTCCCCTCGGCGGCATCGTCACCGCCATGGGCCATGCCCGCTACGAGCACCTGCTGGTGATGGCCTGCGATGTGCCGGGCGTGAACGCCAAGCTCCTGGAGAAGCTGAAGTACCACTTCCCCCTGGACGGCGAGGCGCTGGTGCCTCGCCATGGCGACCATGTGGAGCCCTTGGTCGCGGCGTACCACCGGCAGTGCATCGCGCCTTTCACCGAGCTGCTGCAGAAGGGCGTGCTGCGCATGAGCGAGGCCCTTGCCGCCGTGAACACCGGCTACCTGGACATCACGCCCGGGGAGGACGGCTGGCCCGCGGACCTCTTCCGCAACGTGAACGGTCCTGACGACCTTTGATCCGCCGCCGCCGAGGCTTCGGCGGATGAAACCCATGAACGTGCTGCTCTTCGGAATGATCGCGGAGAAGGCCGGCGCCGCCGAGCTCTCGGTGGAGGCCTCGTCCCTCGCGCAGCTGAAACGGGAGCTGGAACAGCGTATCGCCGGGCTCGATCGGATGAGCTATGCCATCGCTGTGGACCGGCGGATCATAAGGGACGATGTGCAGCTCTCAGGCAACGAAGAGATCGCGGTATTGCCCCCCTTCTCAGGCGGATGAGCGGATGTCAACCACTGATGAACACAGATGAACACGGATGGAATGAGGACGAAGACCGCTCATGGGGCTTGGGATATCTGTGTCCATCAGTGTCCATCTGTGGTTGAGTAAGCTGGACCATGAGCGTACCGAAGCCCCACCGCAAGCGCGATATCTTCGTGGAAGGTGCGATCCCTGCATACTTCATCGCGGAGAGCATCGCCAAGCACGCCACGCGCCACGACATCGGTGCGCACGAGATCTTCCTGGGCCAGGTGCGCGCGGACAGTGTTGTCACGCCGAGCGCGGTCGAGGCGCGACAACATGTGCAGGCCATTGAATACACCGCCTACATCGACATGGCCAACGAGCAGATGACCGCGATCCGTGAGGAGGCGTTCGCGAAGTGGCCGGCGATGACCTGCATGTGCACCACAGCCTGGGCGTGATCCCGGCCGGTGAGCTGTGCTTCTTCGTGTTCGCCAGCGCGGCTCACCGCCAGCAGGCTCGCGAGGCCGTGACTACGTCACCGACGAAGTGAAGAAGCGACGCTTTATCTTCCGGGAAGGAGATGTTCGCGGAAGGCGGACAGGTGGAAACGTAATTCCTGGCCAATGAAGAAGCCGCTGAGACGCGAAGGCGCCGAGGTGTACCTGCTCGTGCTCTGCGTCTCTGCGCCTCTGCGCCAGTGCTCGCGTAGCTCTCGATGATCGACATCACCCACCAGCCACCACCCTGCGCGAAGCCATCGCCGAGGCCACCGTGCATGTGGCCTGCCGGAGACCATCGCCGCCGTACGGAAGAAACGTGCCCGGCGATGTGCTGGAGAGCGCGCGTGTGGCGGCGCTGTTCGGTGTGAAGCGCACGCCGACCTCTGATCCCCGACTGCCACCCGCTGCCGGTGGAGACGCCGAGTGCACCTTCACCGTGAACGACAGCGCCATCGTGGTGCGGATGCGGTACGAACCATCTACCGCACCGGGGTGGAGGTGGAGGCCATGCGGCGTCAGCGTCGCCCGCCCTCACGATTCACGACATGCTGAAGCCATCGACAAGGGCATCGAGATCCGCGCACATCCGCCTGGTGGAGAAGAAGGCGGGCAAGGTGATTGGAAGGACACGTTCGACAAGGCGCGCGCGGTGTGCTGGTGATCGGCGACAAGGTCGCCGCCGGCAAGGCCGAAGGACAAGGCGGGTGCGGCAATCCGCGAACGGCTGGTAAGCTTGGTGTGGAGGTGACGGTGCAGGCCGTATGCGCGGATGAGCCGGAGGACATCGCCGCCATGGTGAAGGCCTGGGCCACCGGACTCGACCTCATCCTCTACCACCGGAGGCACCAGTCTTTTCCCGCGACCACGCCCGAGGCGACGCTCCCCTCCTCGACCGCGAGGTGCCCGGGATCATGGAGGCCGCCCGCAGCTACGGTCAGGAGCGCATGCCCCTCGCCATCATGTCCCGTGGCATCGCAGGCATGATCGGTCGCACCCTGGTGATCGCCCCTGCCCGGTTCCACGCGGCGCACAGGAAACGATGGATGCGCTGTTCCCCTTCGTGCTGCATGTGGTGAAGGTGCAGGAGCATGCGTTCCGACATGGCATGTGACCGGTCGCGGCTCGGTACTCGCCGCCCCATGACCTCCACCAAGGCCGCCTTCGTCGAGGAGTTCGCGATCCATCGCCTGGGCACCGACCTGGCGAGTGCGTGTTCAGCGATTACACCGCCGTGCTGCGCGGCGACGAGGAACAGGGCTTCCTGCGCAAGCTCTTCCTGAAGCCGTTCACCACCGTGGCGGAGACCGCCGAGTTCACGCACCCCGTGGGCCTGGAGTACAACGTGCTGCACGGCCTCTGCGCCGAGGTGCAGGCCGGCAGGACCTGGTTGGCTGCTCGCGTTCCATCGCCCGCCACCTCTTCGATGTGTCGCGCCACCACGGCATCCGCTCGGGCGACCTGTTCGTGGCACGGTTCAGCGGCGTGGAGCTCGGCGGTGAGCTGTTTCAGGCCGTGGGCATCTACAAGTTCGACGACAAGGGTCTTCCTGAGAGCGCGCGGCCGACGGCACCATCGGCATGCAGCTGTGCCGCGGCCTGGGGAACAGCAAGCCCAACAAGGCCGTGCTCGTGGTCTTCACCCCTCGGCGGCCCACCTTGCTCATCCTCGACGATGGGCCCTACACGGAGTACTGGCAGAAGGACTTCATCGGCCAGCAGCCCCGGCAGGACCACGGTGAACAGCACCGCAACGTGCTGGAGATGACGCGCAACTTCATCACCGAGCAGCTTCCGCAGGACAAGCCCGTGGAGCGCGCCGACCAGATCGACCTGCCGAACCGGTCGGTGCAGTACTTCGGCGAACACCGAGTTCAACAAGGCCTTCGCACAGGAGGTGTTCCAGGAGGAGGCGGTGATCGAGTCGTTCGACCGCTACGGCCAGCAGTTCAAGAACGAGCGCGGGGTGCAGTTCAACGACATCTTCGACATCAGTGCGCCGGCCGTGCGCAAGCAGGCCCGCGTGTTCAAGAGCGTGCTGAAGCTCGACAGGAACTTCCACATCTACATCCACGGCGATCGCAGCCTCATCGAGCACGGCGTGGACGAGAAGGGGCGGAAGTACTACAAGATCTTCTACCAGGAGGAGACCTGATCACGGTGCGCGACCAGGTATCGTTCCGGTATCTTTCGGAATGACCCTTCGCCCGATCGCTGTTCTGTTCGCGACGCTGTCTATCGCCACGGCCCCTGTACGCGCCACGTCGGACAGCCTTACCCAGGAGCTTTCCATCCTGGCCGACCGCTTCCACCTGACCTTTCCCGCCGAGGCACGCAACGAAGCGCGCGGCGTCGACATCATGTCCGCTCCGCCGGGCGAGGAGGAGGAGACTCGCATCGTGCTCGACCAGGGGGAGGAGCGCATGGTGTTCTTCGCCCGGGAGCTGGGCGTGCTGGGCACGGATGACCTTGCCGGCGACTGGATCCGCCTGCTGGGCCGGAGCGGTGCGGCCTGCAACGCCGGTCCGTTGGCCGGCAACAAGGCGGTCGTGGTGTACGTGCCGGAACAGGTCGCCGTGGAGGGCGAGGCCATCTTCCTCTCCGGCCTGCTCGTGCAATGCGCCGATGGCCTGCTCGTCAACCTGCAGGTGTACATCAACCCCAAGGCCATGGAGCGGCTGGCCGAGCACCAGGCGTTGGTGGACCGGATCCTGGCCACCTACAGGCCCGGCACCCGGGTCATCGACCTCAAGCCGCGCAAGGTCACGTTCGATGAGCTGGAGATCGACCTCCCCAAGGACCATTATGTGACCCAGGACGGGGCGTATGATTTCGTCGTGTACAGGGTCCATCGGCCCAGGCCCTTGGGCGATGAACAGCGCGCCGCGATCACCGTTTACTTCGGTCACCACCCGGGCCTCTTCTCCGCGGACCTCGGCGAGGGCACGGTAACGAGCAAGGTGCCCGGTGAGCTGTTCGGCAAGCGGGGCGATTGGACCCGTGCCTCGGACCCCGGCAGTGGCGTGCTGATCATGGAGCGGATCCTGGAGCTGAAAGGGGAGGAGAAGGTCCATGTCGCCGTGACCGCCAACGACGAGAAGGCCTTGGAGGAGATGCTGAAGGTGGCGCGCGCGATGCGGCTCCGCGATTGATCGCCACCGCGGCTCAGCCGCCGATGCTCACCATCGGCCGCTCGCTCAGGTCCTGGAGCACCTCCTCCTGCTTCTCCGGCCTGAAGGGCGGCAGCCCCCCGAGCATGGCATGCTTCGCCAGCACGTTCGCTTCGATCAGAGGTGCGATGTCCTCGCCGCGGCGCAGGGCGGAGAGCAGGTCGGTCTCTGTGCGCGCGAAGAGGCAGTTGCGCATCTTTCCTTCGGCGGTGAGGCGGAGGCGGTCGCAGCTGCCGCAGAAGGGTTCGGTCACCGTGCTGATCACCGCGAACGTGCCGCTCCAACCGGGCACGCGGTAAGCCTTGGCGGTGCTGTGCGGATCGTCGTCGAGCTTCTCGAAGCTGTGCACGCTGCCGATGTGGCCCAGCATCTCTGCATAGGTGTACACGCGTTCGCGCCCCCATTGGTTGCCGGCGAAGGGCATGAACTCGATGAAGCGCACGTGGATGTCGTTGTGCTGCGTGAGCTCAACGAACCGCAGGATCTCGTCGTCGTTCACCCCGCGCATCACCACCATGTTCAGCTTGATGCGCATGCCCTTGTCGTGCGCCTTGCGGATGTTGTTCCACACCGTCCGATAGGCGTCGCGCCGCGCGATGGTGCGGAACCGTTCGGCATCGAAGGTGTCCAGGCTCACGTTCAACTTCCGCAGACCCGCATCGAACAGCCCATCAAGGTGCTTGTGCAGGTTCACGGCGTTCGTGGTGAGCCCCAGCGATACGCGGAGCTTGACCATGTCGCGCACGATGTCCACCACGTCCGGTCGCAGCAGGGGCTCGCCTCCCGTGAGGCGGATCTTGGTGATGCCGTACCGCTCCACGAAGAGCCCTGCGATGAAGGCGATCTCCTCCCGCGTCATCAGCTCCTGGCGTTTCAGGAACTGCTGGTCCTCGGGCATGCAGTAGGTGCAGCGCAGGTCGCACTTGTCCACGATGCTGATCCGCAGGCTGCGGTGCACGCGCTGGTGACGGTCGGTGAGCGGGGTGGACACGTGCGCAAGTTACCTTGACCGGCACACCCTGACGAGAACCCCGACATGGCGAAGAAGGAGCTTACCCGCTGTCCGTGGCCCCTGGACGATGAGCGCATGATCGCCTACCACGATACCGTGTGGGGCACCCCCGAGCACGACGACCGCAAGCTGTACGCGAAGCTCGTGCTCGACGGGGCCCAGGCCGGCCTGAGCTGGAGGACCATCCTGTATCGCAGTGAAGGTTATCGCCGCGCCTTCGACGATTGGAACGTGGAGAAGATCGCGCGGTATGGGAAGAAGGACATCGCCCGCCTGCTCGCCGACGAGGGCATCATCCGCAACCGCGCCAAGGTGGAGAGCGCCATCAAGAACGCCCAGGCCTGGCTGCGGATCATGGAGGGCGGCATGGGCTCGTTCGATGACTTTCTCTGGAAGCATGTGGACCACAGGACCATCATCAACCCGCGGAAGGACCAGCGGAACCTGCCGGCCAGCACGCCCCTGAGCGATGCCGTGAGCAAGGACCTGAAGAAGGCCGGCTTCAGCTTCGTGGGCACCACCATCGTGTACGCCTATATGCAGGCCATCGGCATGGTGGACGACCACGTGGACGGGTGCTTCCGCAAGGCGAAGGGTTAGCGGTATTTTGCGGGCGGTACCATGCGCGCACCGGTCGCTCCCGTCACCATCACCCGCATCGATGCCGGCGCTATCGCTGAGGCGGAGGACATCCTCGTGCGCGAGGAGCCGCTGGAGATCCGCCTGGGCCACGGTCCGCTCGATGATCGCCGGGAGATCCGCTTGAGCGTGACCATGCGCACGCCGGGGCACGACGAGGAGCTGGCGCTGGGGTTCCTCTTCACGGAAGGCCTCGTCGCCTCGGCGGAGGAGGTGGTACGCGTGGCATACTGCGAGGATGTGAAGGACGAGGAGCGCGGCAATGTGGTGCGCGTCGAACTGCGGCCCGATGTGCCGGTGGATCCCGCCCGCTGGCAACGCAACTTCTACACCACCAGCAGCTGCGGGGTGTGCGGCAAGAGCAGCCTCGAGTCCGTCCACGCTCAATGCCGCACCACCATCCGGCCGTGGGGGTCGGTCGATCCCGCGGTGATCACCGCGCTGCCCGATGCGATGCGTGCCGCGCAGACCGTGTTCCGGCACACCGGGGGCATCCATGCCGCAGCGCTGTTCGACCGGCATGGACGCGTGCTGCTGCTGCGCGAGGATGTGGGCCGCCATAATGCCGTGGACAAGGCGATCGGGGCGGCCCTGAACGCGCGCAGGGCCTTGGATGAATGCATGCTCCTGGTGAGCGGCAGGGCCGGTTTCGAGCTGGTGCAGAAGTGCGTGGTCGCCGGCATCCCGCTGATGGCCGCGGTGGGCGCGCCAAGCTCCCTCGCTGTGGACCTGGCCCGCGCCCATGGGCTCACCCTCATCGGTTTCCTCCGTGGCGCGCGGTTCAATATCTATGCGGGTGGAGCATGAACACACCGACCAACATTCCGGTGGAACGCATCGCGGAGCTCACCCGCGAACCCATCGCCATCGTGCCCTACGATGAGCACTGGCCCGCGCGCTATGCCCAGGAGGAGGCGCGGCTTGAGCGCTCGCTTCCCGTGGACCTGGTGAAGCGCATCGCCCACATCGGCAGCACCGCGGTCCCCGGCCTCAGCGCCAAGCCCATCATCGATGTGCAGGTGGAGGTGACCAGCCTGGACCGCGTGCGGCGTGAAGTGGTGCCCATCATGCAGGACCTGGCCTACGAGTTCATCTGGCGTCCCACCATGGGGGAGAAGGCCCCCTTCTACGCCTGGTTCATCAAGCGCAACGAGCGCGGTCACCGCACCTTCCATGTGCACATGGTGGAGCCCGACCAGGCCTCGGTGGACCGGCTCGTGTTCCGCGATCACCTGCGGAAGCATCCCGAGCTGGCCCGGCAGTACGAAGCGCTCAAGCAGGGCCTCGCCGCCGCCCATCACACCGACCGCGCCGCATACACCCTCTCCAAGACACCCTTCATCGTGGACGTGCTCCGACGCGCCCGCACCGAACGCACCACCGACACATGAGGACCCTAGTGCTCTTCGCCGCGCTCCTGGCCGGTCTTTCCGTCCCCGCCCAGCGCACCTTCGATGTCGCCATCGGGGACAGCACCTACCACATGAAGAAGTACTGGTTCGTGCTGTACACCAAGGGCGATGGCCCCGCGCTCGACAGCCTTACGGCGGTGACCCTGCAGAAGGAACACCTCGCCCACCAGGACGATCAGGCCCGACGCGGGCTCATCGTCATGGCAGGACCTTTCGACACGAACGATGCGGGATGGCGCGGACTGCTGCTCTACGACTGCGAAACGCGTGAGGAGGTGGAGGGCTACCTGCGGCAGGACCCCTTCGTGAAGGTGGGCCGGCTGAAGTACGGGATCCAACCGTGGTGGGGCGCGGTGGGGACGCGACTGCCGTGATCACTGCTTCACCAGTCGGCGCGTCACCGTGCCATGGTCCTCGGAGGTGAAGCGCAGCACGTATACGCCCGCATCCAGCGCATGCAGCGGCACGGTGGACCGCTGCGCAAGTGTCGGGCGTTGTTGCAGCACCGCTCGCCCGCTTCCATCGAGCAGGTCCATGCGGATTGTGCCGATGGTCGACGGGACATCGACGAACACCGTTTCCGTGGCCGGATTGGGCGCGACCAGCAACCCGTGCCACACGGGATCCTCCGCGAGGCCACTGGTGTTCTCATAGACGAGCAGCCGCACCGGCTCGTGCGCCACAGTGGTGTCGTCCGAGGAGTAGAAGGCGAACAGGATCGCTGCATTGTTACAGGACCCGTCCAGCGGCAGGATGGCGAACCCATGGTTCGGGCGACTGCCAGTGCGCCAGGCCAGGTAGGCGTCCGTCACGTTGTAATGTCGCTCGCCGCCCACCTCGGGGAAAGCGACGGGGAACGGACCGGCGAAGGCATCACTGGTCAACGGCTGGGCATTCCAGGTCGTGGTCATCTCATCCCACGGCTCATCCACATAATTGAAGCTGAAGGTCGCCTGGCAGTTGCTGTAGCAGTAGTTGGTCTGATCCATGAAGTCCACCGCGAGGACGACGGAATCGACCGCCAAGGGAAGGCTCGAGACATCGAATTTCAACAAGCCGTGAACGTTGGTGCTGTTGCATGTGGTCTGCGGCGTGGAATAGCACCATTCATGGGCACCGAAATTGGTACCCGCATCGCCATCATAGATCCATGTGTCCTTCCCGCTGTTCAGGCCCCCCTCGTCCGTACCATCGTTCAGGCCCGGACCCGGTTGGAAGATGATGGGCGTTTGGGCGAGCGTCAAGGTCGATACCAGCGACAGGCAGAGGAGCGTGAGGTTCCGGATCATGATCGTTCGTTTCGGCCAAGTTCCCCCCAGCGCGATCGGTCCGGCATGAGCCCGGTCACCCTGAAGCTTGACCAACGTCACCCCGGTTGACGAATGGCAGCGGGTCTGGCCCCGAAGGGCCGACCGCAGCGTGTCACGCCGGCCGCTGCAGGTGGAAGGTGGCCGTGTCGCCGGTGCCCTCGGCGTTGAGCGCCCGCGCGTGCCGCGCCCAGGCCTTGCGCTGCGCCGGTGTGAAGGGGTCCGGTGCGTCGAGCAGGAGCCCCAGCCCGTACTTCTCGCTGCCCTCGAACTGGAACACGCTGCTGTCGCGCTGCTCGGCGGCGAGCACCAGGCCCGCTTGCTCGGCGAGGCGGCGCATGCTCGCGCCGGTGTGGAGGAAGAGGTGGCGCGGCGCATCCAGCTGCACCCACGCGGTGCCATAGTGGCGCCACGCGTACGAATCCGCCACGGGGATGCGGATGATCGCGGTGCCGCCCGGCGCGAGCAGTTCGTGCAGACGCCTCAACACCTGCAGCGGCTCCGCCATGTGCTCGAAGGCGTGGCCGAGGTGGATGAGGTCGTAGCTGCCTTCCAGGGTGAACACGTCCCGCTTGTGGATGGTGAGCCCACCGGGGTAGTGGATGTCGGCCTCGATGAAGGGGTCCGCACCGGTGAGCTTCCGCATGCCGAGCCCTTTCAGCATCAGCAGTAACCTGCCAGACCCGCAGCCCACGTCGAGGAAGCTCGCCTGCAGCCCGGCCTTCGCACGCGGCATCCACCGGAACTTGTCCGCACCCAAGGCGATGAGCGCACCCAGCGGATCGTTCCCGCCCAGCCGGTGCAACAACAGGTGGTGCATGGCCCGGCGCTTCAGACGTTCCTTGGCGCCGGGGCGTACGACCACCTCGGGCTTGAACGAGTAGTATGAAGCGGGATAGTAGCGTCCGAGGTCAGCGGGGATGTCGACCAGCTCCAGGCATCCGCAGCCCGCACAGGCCCGGTACCGGAACGTTCCGCCCAACCCGAGCATGCGCTCGGTGGCGATGTGCTCCGTGTGGCCGTTCACGTGCCCACAGATGGCGCAGGCGGTCGACATGCGCCGAAAGTAGCGCGGATGCCGGGTGGCCGCATCATCCGGCCCCGCACGTCGGCATCATGCTGTCGGGGCCGCTGCGGGGACCGGTACCTTCGCTCCAGTCGTGCACGCGGCTCCCGATCGATGCGGCGGGGACCGTGGGCATTTCCTCCGGTCCGCATCGCCCAACACCATCGTTCCATGGACCGCCGAACCTTCCTGCTCCGCTCCGGCCAGGCCACCGCCGGCACCCTGCTGGGTGCACCCCTCATCGCCCGCACGCTGCATCCGGCCGCGGACGCCTTCACCTTCGCGCAGGTGCCGCTGCCCTATGCGTACAACGCCCTGGAGCCCCACATCGACGCGCTGACGATGGAGATCCACTACACGAAGCACCACGCGGCCTATGTGAAGAACGTGAACGAGGCCATCGTTGCGGAGAAGATCGACGCCGCCGACGCCAGGACGTTCTTCGCGCGCACCAGCACGCTCAGCGCCAAGGCGCGCAACAACGGCGGCGGTGCCTGGAACCACAACTTCTTCTGGGAGAGCATGGCCCCCGGAGCGAAGGCGCCCACAGGGAAAGTGCGCGACGCCATCCACGCCACCTTCGGCGACCTCGACACCTTCAAGAGCGCCTTCACCGACGCCGCGATGAAACGCTTCGGCAGCGGCTGGGCCTGGTTGGTGGAGCAGGACGGCAAGCTCGTCATCGGTTCCACGCCCAACCAGGACAATCCCTTGATGGACGTGGGCGAGCTGCGCGGCACCCCGCTGCTGGCGCTGGACGTGTGGGAGCACGCCTATTACCTGCACTACCAGAACAAGCGCAACGAGTACGTGGCCGGCTGGTGGAACGTGGTGAACTGGGATGCGGTGGCCGCGCGGCTGGGCTAGACCCGGTACGGATCGCAAGGCCGGGCCATCGCTCCGCCCATCGGTGCGATGCGATCACCGACCGCCCACGAGCACACGCTGCGTGCTGACGCCGACGTCGGTGGTCACCATCAGCACGTAGCTCCCTTCCGGCAGGGCGCTCACGTCGATATCGGTCCGGTCGCTCCGATGGCCCTGGGAGATGAGCAGCCGCCCGCTCATGTCCATCAGGTCCGCGCGTACCAGGTGTTCCGAGGCGGGAAGGGCGAGGTGGAGCACATCGGTGGCCGGTTGCGGGAACACCGTGAGCGGTGCGTCGGCCTCATCCTCCTCAATGCCCACCACGCAGGACTGGATCACCACGTCGTCCACGCGGTAGTAGCAAACAGCGCTGCTGTTGCCCGCGTTCTCCACCTGGGTCATCGTACCGGCATCGTTGCGGAAGTTGCCGATGAGGATGTGGTCCTCACCACCCGCTGCGGTGAAGGTGCCACTGATCTGATGCCAACTGGTGCCGCCCAGGATCACGCCGGCCGGGCTTTCCACCTGCGGGGTGAAGGCGATCACGCCCGTGGAGTTGGCGCTGTATGCCCCGGTGCGCAGGTGCGCACCCACACGGTCACAGCCCAGGCGGAAGTCGGAGCGCTTGACCCAGAAGGAGGCGCAATACGTCTGGCCCGCCACCAGGGGGCTGGTCAGCGGCGCCTGCATGTACTCACGGTTATCGGGGAAGGTGCTGTAGATATATACGCCGGAGGATCCGATACCGGTGTGCCCCGCGCCGTTCTGTGTCGCGCAGGTGCTGTTGAAGGCATCCGGTGTGCCAAGGGTGGGCGAGTCCCATGGCTGCGCGACGAAGAGCTCGCTCACGGCCGGGCAGCTGTCCTGGATGTCGAAGCTCGGGTTCGGCACCAGGTTCTGGGCACGGAGCGTTGTGGTGGCGAGGGCCAGCAGCAGGAGGGAAGGGTAGCGGTGTTCCATGGTGTGTTCGGTAGTGCAACGAATGTAGAAGGAAGCCCGGAAGGAGCGACCATCTCCCCATGGTCGGAACCGATCAGCCGGCCAACAGCCCGCGCGCCTTCGCCATCAGCCACGGCGCCATCACGGTGACGATCGGCACCAGCACCCAGATGCGTCCCTTGGCGATGTTGTAGTCCACCAGCAGTTCGGACCATGGCTTCTTGAAGAGAAAGTGCCCCGCACCGAACTCGAAGGCGAGCGTCATCACCAGCCAGAGCAGTCCGATGCTCCAGGCCTGTGGTGTAGTGGCGGGCCCAAGCCAGGAATGATCAGCTCGATGCGCACGGTGCCGTTCAGGATGGCGAGCACCATCAGCAGGAACCAGAAGAGGAGGGACCTCCACCACATGTACTTGTGCGCTGCCCGAAGGTGCGCCGATCGGCAGGGTCTGAAGCTGTCGATCGTCAGCTACAAGCGCTCATGGCCGCGCTCACTCCAGCACCATGCGTGTCATCGACTGCCGGCCATCAGCCCCACGCCACCGGAGCATATAGGTCCCTGCACGGAGCATGGCAAGGTCCACCGCCGTCGTTGGTCCGCTGGTGCGCAAACCGAGCACGGTTCGACCGCTCAGGTCCAACACGTCGAGGGTGCCGTTCTCGGACGTTGGCAATACCACGGTGATGCGGTCACGCGCCGGGTTCGGATACACCGCGAGCCCTGGTGGCAGTGCGTTGATCCCTGTCACCGCCGTGCTGATGTCCATGGGATCATCATCCGGGTTCACCAGTTCGCTCGCACGGAAATAGGCGAGCACGGCGCTTTCACCAGCGAAGGCGCTGTTGCCCCATGCCGGTACGTTCGCCACCGGGATCTGCGCGCCGGCGCCCGTGTGCATGCCCACCACCAGCAAACCGCTGCGCGTCTTGAAGCTGCCGTACAGCCGCACGTTGTCACCACCGGCCTGGGTGAGCGTGTCCCACTGCCCCACGATCAGCGAGCTGTAACGCAGGTCGCCGAGGTCGGGGGTGTACACGCGCACGAACTCGTTCCAGCAGCTCGCACCGCCATTGCCAGGCTTCACCATCTGCTGGTGCGCATTGCTCGTGGTGATCGTGCGGCGCCCCACGCCCAGCATCAGCACGCTGCCGTCGGCCGTCACCTTCAAGCGGTTCTTGCCGGTGTAGGTGGTGTTCAGCGTGGGCCAGCCGGTGTTGGGGTCGGGCCAGCTGGCGAGCAAGGGGTTCGCATGCGGTGACCCCAGACCGGTCGCACCTTCGGCAAGCTCACCCACATACGTGCTGTGCATCAAGGTGCCGTCGGCGAGCGTGAGCTTGCCCAACCAGCTCAAATGGATGTTGCCGCTGCTGCCGGTGAAACGGTTCTGGAAGCCCTGCGCTCCGGGGTTCGCCGCGATCTGGTCACCTTCCCACAGGTTCTCCACGTTGTTGCCGTGCGCGCGTGCCGCCACCGTGAGCAGGCCCGTTCCCGGCGGCTGGGAATAGTCGATGGCCAGGGCATCGACGTACTGGTCCGGGGTGCTCAGCAGCGTATCACCCTGAGGGTCCACTTCGTGGTACAGGCGGCTCCACCACAGCAGGTCGCCGTCGGCGCTCATGGCCATCACTGCGGGCTCGAAGTCGGGGATGCCGCCGGGCAGTATGCTCTGCGCGTTGAAGCCGATGTACATCGCGTTCGTGCGCCGGTCGATGCAGATGGCGCTTGGACCGAAGGTGAAGGTGGCCGCAGGCGAGTAGCCCGTGTAGCCCGGTCCGTTCGTGGTGTTGCTACCGCCCGGCAAGCAGGGTGAGTCGTAGAGCACGTCCAAGGGCCAGCGCCCCTTCTTCGTGCCCCCGTTGCCGTCCGGGAGCCAGGTGTCATAGTCGACCTGCGAGGGGCTGCGTAGGTCGCAACGCGTGCCATCGCGCTTGAACACGATGCCGCTGTATGCGATACCGCTCACGCCACCGTTCGGGTAGTCCTCCGCCTGCCCGTAGAACTCGCCGCCTCCGGTGGGCCAGTGGATCCGCCAGTGCGGCACCACATCGTCGCTGCCATCGGCTTGCTGGCGGTAGATCGCGCTCCAGTTGTAGGCATGCGAATCGCCATACGCGTACACCACCTTGCCATCGCCGCCCACGTCCCACGGTTGGTTCTGCTTGGGGTAACCGCCGGCCGCGCACTTCACGTTCATCACCCAATCGAAGCCACCTGGATCGCCGTTCACGAAGTTGTTGTCGAGCTTGCCGATGAAGTAGCCGCCGATGCTGGCGTCCTCGGTATTGCCGCTCACGTACAGGTCGCCGGTGGGCTCGCCGGGCGCGTTCGTGCTCTTGATGAAGCGGATGTCCTCCGCCGCGCCCTGGGGCAGTTGACACACGCCCAGCAGCGTCTGTGCCGTGCTATCCAGCACAAGGATGAACGGGATGCGCCCGGTGCCCAGGCCGTTCGCGATGCCTGATGCCTGAAGTGTGTTCTGCGGAACGGACCATGGCACCCAGGTCAGGTCGTCCGCAACGCCCACCACCAGCACGCGGCCGTCGCTCAGCTGCAGCACATCGTTGAAGCGCTCGTTGCCCGCGCCGCCCGCATAGGTGAGCAGGTTGTTGGTCTGGGCCTGTGCGGAGTGGATGATCGCCAGGGTGGAGAAGAGGTGGAGCGTCCGTCGCATGGTGCCCCAAAGTAGGTTGCCCGCATGGCGCGCATGTGAAGTTCGATGAACGCCTTACGCATCCGGACGAACGTGGACTTCCTGCTGAGCAAGTGCCGGCGCCATCGCCGTATGGATCAGGCGCTCGTGCCCTCCAGCTCCGCGATACGCACGCGCATTGCTTCCACATGCACCCCGAAGGCCTGGCGGTTCATCCACTTCAACAGCAGATGGCACAGCGGCACGAGCACCACCAAAGAGCCCAGAAGCCAGAGCCACATGTACGGCCGGGCCATGAACACGACAGGGGAAAGACCGGAACCCATCAGGCCGCCGAAGAGGAACCCGCCGGTCACGGCCAGGGGATACATGAGCAGGGCCGTGCGCTGATGAAGATGCATCCACGCCGTGCTGGCCGCCACGTGCGCGTTCAGCTCGGTGCGCAGGTCGTTCAATGCCGAGACCGAAGCGG
>JBGAGX010000039.1:0-30677 GCA_044226515.1 Flavobacteriales bacterium
AATGCGCTGGCCCGCAGCTTCCAGCGTGAGGACCAGGGGCGCCAGCTGTACCTGTACACGCTGGCCGACCCGCGCAGCGTGGTGCTGGCGCGCACGGTGTACAACGCGGTCACCATGACGGTGCTGAGCCTGCTGAGCCTGCTCTTCTTCGCCCTCTTCGTGGGCGGCGAGGCCATGGAACAAGCCGACCTGCCGCAGTTCCTCGGCGCGGTGGTGCTGGGCGGCATCGGTTTCGCCACGGTGCTCACGCTCATCAGCGCCATCGCCGCGCGGGCCGGCAATGGGCTCGGCCTCATGGCCATCCTGGGCTTCCCCATCGTGCTGCCCATGCTCATCGCCGTGATGCGCGCCAGCAAGCTGGCCCTCGACGGCGTGGCCTTCAGCGTGAACGGCAAGTACTTCCTGGGGCTGGCCCTGCTGGATCTGATCACCGTGGTCCTGGCCTGGATGCTGTTCCCGTACCTTTGGCGCGACTAGGCGATGAAGCAGTTGTGGTGGAAGATCCTCGCGGTGGTGCTGGTGCTGGCCGCGTCCATCACGGCCCTGAAAGTGCCCCTGAGGCCGGCGCTGGTGCACGTGAGCCCCGACCGCATCGCACCGGGTCCCGTTACCCTTGAAGTGACCGGCTACAACACGGCGTTCGCCACCGGCGAGCGGGTGTTCCTGCTGAACGACGGGCAAGGCGTATGCGCATCCGACGTGGAGGTGGTGAACGACCATTTCCTGCGGGCGCGCTTCGAGGTGCCGGCCGGGCTGAAGGCCAACCTCACCGACGTGCGCGTGGGTCCGCTGCGGATGAACGGCGCGCTGTTCACCGAGGGGCTGGGCGATGGCATCGCGGAGACCGGATGCGGCAAGGGCGGCAAGAACCTGGACCTGCGCTTCGCCTTCCCCAACCGGAACATCCTCTACGAGACCATCCGCAACCTCAACTTCCACGTGCCCATGTGGTTCACCATGATGGTGCTCTTCGGCATCTCGGTGGTGGCCAGCATCCGCACGCTGGGCAGCAATGACCTGCGGCACGACCTGGCCGCCGACCTGAGCGCGCGCACGGGCCTGGTGTTCTGCACCCTGGGCCTGATCACCGGCAGCATCTGGGCCCGCGCCACCTGGGGCGCGTGGTGGACCAACGACGTGAAGCTGAACGGCGCGGCGGTGAGCGCCCTGATCTACCTGGCCTACCTGGTGCTGCGCGGCAGCGTGCCCGAGCCCGGCAAGCGCGCGCGCCTCGCGGCCATCTACAACATCTTCGCCTTCGTGCTGCTCATCCTCTTCATCTGGATCCTGCCGCGCCTCAACGCGGTGGACAGCCTGCACCCCGGCAACGGCGGCAACCCCGCCTTCAGCAACTACGACCTCGACAGTACCCTGCGCGTGGTGTTCTATCCCGCCGTGCTCGGCTGGATCGGCATCGGTGTATGGATGTACTCCCTCCGCCTGCGCCTGGCGCGCCTGCAACATCACCTCGACGATGCGAACCATCCGTAGGACACCCGCGTTCCTCCTCGGCATGCTCACCGCCACCGCCACCTTCGCGCAGAACGGCGCACCGGGCTGGCTGGAGGAGCAGCTCTACCACAGCGGCAAGATCAACACCGTGATCGCCGTGGTGAGCGTGCTGCTGATCGGCATCGGCCTGTGGCTGTTCCGCATGGACCGGCGGATCGCGCGGATGGAGGGCCGGCTCAAGAAGTGATGCGACCATGAAACGCTCCCACATCATCGCCATCCTCATCATCGCCGTGGCCATCGCCGCGCTGGTGGGTTCGTTGTACGACAGCAGCACCTACGCCGACCTGGATCAGGCCTTCGAGCACCCCGGCAAGGAGTACCACGTGGTCGGCGTGCTCGACCGCAGCAAGGCCATCGTTTACGAACCCTCGCGGAACGCCAGCCTCACGCAGTTCAGCATGGTGGACCTCAAGGGCCGCACCTGCACGGTGATGCTGCACAAGGCCAAGCCGCAGGACCTGGAGCGCAGCGAGCGCCTGGTGCTGATCGGCGAGGCCGATGAGAACGGCAACTTCCATGCGCGCGACATGCTCATGAAGTGCCCCAGCAAGTACAACGAGGAGAACAAGGTCACCGGGGTTTGAACGACACCATCGCATACGTGGGCGAGCACGCCTGGGCCGGAACGCTCGGCCATGTGCTCGCGAGCCTCAGCTTCGGCGGGGCCCTCCTTTCGCTCCTCGCCTACTTCACCGGGGCCTACCGCGGCGAAGCACAGCACAACGGCCTGGGCCGCCTGGGCTTCCGCGTGCACTCGATGGCCGTGGTCGGCATCATCGGCCTGCTCTTCGTGATGCTGCTGAAGCACTGGTTCGCGTTCGACTACGTGTGGAAGCACAGCAACACGGCCATGCCGCTGCGCTACATCCTCAGCTGCTTCTGGGAGGGGCAGGAGGGGTCGTTCCTGCTGTGGACCTTCTGGCACGTGGTGCTCGGCAACGTCCTCATCCGCCGCGCCGGTGAATGGGAGGCGCCCGTGATGACCGTGTTCGCCCTGGTGCAGTGCTTCCTCGCCACCATGCTGCTGGGCGTGTGGATCGGCGATGTGCGCGTGGGCAGCAGCCCCTTCCTGCTCATCCGCGAGCTGCCCGAGAACATCGGCCTGCCCTGGACCAAGCTCCCCGATTACCTCACGAAGATCCCGCAGTTCGCCGACGGCCGCGGCCTTAACCCGTTGCTCCAGAACTACTGGATGACCATCCACCCGCCCACGCTCTTCCTGGGCTTCGCCGCCACCCTGGTGCCCTTCGCCTACGCGATCGCCGGGCTGTGGAAGCGCAGGTTCAGCGCGTGGATCATCCCCGCCCTGCCCTGGACCTTCTTCGGTGTGATGGTGCTCGGCGTGGGCATCCTCATGGGCGGTGCGTGGGCCTACGAGGCGCTCAGCTTCGGCGGCTTCTGGGCCTGGGACCCCGTGGAGAACGCGAGCCTCGTGCCCTGGCTCACCCTCGTGGGCGCCGGCCACCTGATGCTCGTGAACAAGCGCAAGGGCACCAGCCTCTTCACCGCGCTCTTCCTCACGCTGCTCACCTTCATCCTGGTGCTCTACAGCACCTTCCTCACCCGCAGCGGCGTGCTGGGCGACACCAGCGTGCACAGCTTCACCGGCGAGGGCATGCTGCCCGGCCTGCTGCTCTTCCTGCTCGTGTTCATCATGCTCGGCGTGGCCCTGCTCAACGAGCAGTGGGAGCAGCGGCGCTTCTACCTGCTGCTGAGCGGGCTGATGCTCGTGCTGGGCGTGACCCTGCAGGTGCAGGTGGCCGCCATCGTGCTCTTCGCCCTCACCAGCGTGGTGATGCTGGTGGTGGGGTACCGAACGGCCTCCTACAAGCACCCCGAGGAGGAGAAGCTGTGGAGCCGCGAGTTCTGGCTCTTCATCGGGGCCCTGGTGCTGCTGCTCAGCGCCGTGCAGATCACCTGGAGCACCAGCGTGCCGGTGTTCAACATGCTGCTGGAGCCCTTCGGCCATGTGTTCGGCTGGCTGGCGGAGAAGACCGGCGTTGAGCTCTTCAAGGACCTGAGCCACGCCAAGCTGGCGCCTCCGGGCAACGCCAAGGCCCACTACAACAAGTGGCAGATCCCCTTCGCCTTCATCGTGTCGTTGCTGGTGGCCATCGGGCAGTACCTCAGCTACAAGGACACCGACCTGAAACGCTTCGGGAAGCGCATCGGCCTGCATGCGCTCATCGCCCTGGGCATCACCGTGCTGGGCGTGATGCTGCTGGACTACAAGCTCGCCGACCTCAACCTCATCGCCCTGTACTTCGCCACCTGTTTCGCCGCGGTGGCCAACGCCGGCTACATCGTGCAGGTGCTGAAGGGCCGGTGGGACGGCTGGGGGCCGAGCGTGGCGCACGTGGGCTTCGCGCTGGTGTTGCTGGGCGCCCTCATCAGCACCAGCAGGCAGCAGGAGATCAGCCGCAACCTGCAGGGGCCCGACCTGCGCCTGTTGAACGAAGGCTTCGACAACGGCACCGACATGCTGCTGTACAAGGGCGACACCGTGCGGATGGGTCCCCACTTCGTCACCTACCTCGGGCGGCGGCAGGACGGTGTGGACCTGCACTTCGACATGGACTACCTGGCCGCCGAGCCCAGCACCTTCGTCGCCGGCGACACGGTGCGGGTGCGCAACAGCCTCTTCCGGGCGAAGTCGGCGCACACCGCCGACGTCGACTTCCTGAAGGACCTGGCGGCCGGCCACTGGGAGGAGCTGGAGAACTACGCGCGCCGCGACCTCTGGCACGCCCACCGGTGGAGCGCCTTCCGACCCGGCGCCAGCCAGTTCGCGCTGGAGCCTTTCGTGCAGATCAACCCGCGCTTCGGCAACGTGGCCGAGCCCAGCACCAAGCACTGGCTCACGCGCGACCTGTACACCCACATCCGCTACGCCAAGCTCGACGCGGCCGACACCACCGGATACATGCCGGCCCGCACCTTCGAGAAGAAGCTCGGCGAGGCCATCGTCACCCCCACGTGCATCATCCACATGGACAGCCTGCGCACGGTGCGCGACAGCATGACCGCGGCCGTGCTCGGTCCCGACTTCACCGCGTACAGCCTGCGGATGACCGTGTGCGACGTGTACGACAGCACGCGCTGCTTCGAGGCCCGTCCGGTGATGATCACGCGCATGGGCGAGCCCGTGGCCAGCAAGGGCTTCGAGGTGCCCGAGCTGAAGGTGAAGCTGGAGCTTACCGGCGTGAAGGGCGATACGATGGTGGTGGACGTGAGCGAGCGCGAGTTCGTGATCCTGCAGGCCATCGTCTTCCCCGGCATCAACATCCTGTGGGTGGGCTGCATCCTGATGGCGCTGGGTACCTTCATGGCCGTGCGGCAGCGCGTGAAGCGGGGCCGCACCACCGCATGAAGCGCCACGCTCCCACCGTCGCCCTGATCGGCACGGGCCGCATGGCCTACCACCTGGGCCACGCCTTGTTGCGCGCGGGGGTCCCCTTGAAGGGCCTGTGCGGCCGCGAGCAGGCCAGGGTGGACGCGCTCGCCGCCGAGCTGGGCTGCACGCCCTACCTCCTGCCCCGTGTGCCCGCGGCCGACCTGCTGATCCTGGCCGTGAGCGACGATGCCGTGGCGGGCGTGGCCAAGCAGTTGCCGAAGGGGGAGCATGTGGTGGCGCACACGAGCGGCGCCCAGGGCCACGCCATCCTGGGCGGTGCGGCGCACCGCGGCGTGCTGTGGCCCATCAAGAGCCTGAGCCCCGGCAGGCCCGCGGACCTGAGCCGGGTGCCCCTGGTGGTGGACGCCAACGATGAGCACGCCCGGCACGTGCTGCTCGATGTGGCGCGCAGCGTGAGCGGCAAGGTGGTGGAGCTGCCCCTGGAGAAGCGACGCACCGTGCACCTGGCCGCCGTGCTCGCCTCCAACTTCCCGGTGTTCCTGCTGCGCGAGGCCGGCCGGTTGCTGGAGCAGGAAGGCCTTTCACCCGAGCTGCTCACACCGCTGTGGAGGACCATGGCCGGCAAGGCCGCCGATGTGGGCCCCGAGCAGGCCCTCACCGGTCCCGCGCGGCGCGGCGACCTGCGCACCATCAAGCGCCACTTGGAGCGGTTGGAGGACGAAGGCGATCTTCGCCGCGCCTATGCGCTCCTCAGCGAGCTCATCCTCAAGGCGTATCACCCCCGCAAGCGTGGCATCACCGACCTATAAGGAACTGCTCGCCGGCATCAACGCCTTCGTCTTCGATGTGGACGGCGTGTTCACCGACAACCGCGTTCTGCTGATGCCCGGCCTCGACCCCGTGCGCACCTTCAACAGCCGCGACTCCTACGCGGTGCAGCATGCGGTGAAGGAGGGCTACCGCATCATCATCATCACCGGCGGCCGCTCCGATGGCATGCGTGAGAGCTTCGCCCGGTCGCGCGTCATGGAGTACCACGACCACGTGTACGACAAGGCCGCCAAGCTCGACGAGCTGGTCGCCGATGGGCTGGACCTGGCGCGCACCGCCTACATGGGCGACGACATCCCCGACCTGCGCGTGATGCAGCGCGTGGCCCTGCCCTGCTGCCCCGGCGATGCGGCCGAGGAGATCAAAGCCATCAGCCGGTACGTGAGCCGCCTCCCCGGCGGCGGTGGCTGCGTGCGCGACCTGCTCGAACAGGCCATGAAGGTGCAGGGCCGCTGGCTCACCGATGGCGCCTACACCTGGTAAGCCCCATGCGCGCCTTCCTCGCCCTCACCCGCCCGCTCAACCTGCTGATCATCGTGCTCACGATGGTCACCATGCGCTACGGGCTCATCGGCGGCCTGCTGTGGCCCGGCGGCCATGCGCTGCAGCAGCCCCTGGCGGAGTTCATCGCCCTGGTGGTGAGCACCGTGCTCATCGCGGCGGGCGGCAACATCATCAACGACTACTTCGACACGCGCATCGACCGCATCAACAAGCCCGACGGGGTGATCGTGGGGCGCCTGGTGAAACGCAGGGTGGCCATGGCCGGGCACCTGGTGCTCAGCGGCGCAGGGCTGCTGCTCGGCGCCTGGGTGGCCTGGCGCGCCGGAGCCCTGCGGCTGGTGGTGATCCCCGCCTTCGCCATCGTGGCGCTGTGGACCTACAGCACCACCTTCAAGCGCCGTCTGCTCATCGGCAACGCGCTGGTGGCCCTGCTCACCGCGCTGGTGCCGCTCACCGTGGGCCTGTACGAGATCCCGCTGCTCGAGGCGCGATACGGTCCGGAGCTCGTCACCGTGGGCGTGCCGGAGGAGGAGGCCCGGGCCTACTTCAAGCTGCTCTGGGCCGGGGTGCTGGTGTACACCGCCTTCGCCTTCGCCACCACGCTGGTGCGCGAGCTGCAGAAGGACCTGGCCGACGTGCGCGGCGACAAGGCCGACGGGTGCCGCACGGTGCCCATCGTGTTCGGCATCAAGCAGGCCAAGGCGCTCGTGGTGTTCTACGCCGTGAGCATCGCGGTGGCCGCCTGGGTGCTCGGCCACCGGTACCTGGGCGACCCGCTCTCGCTGGGCGTGATCGCGCTCGGCGTGGTGCTGCCCATCCTGGCCTCGGCGTGGATCTCGGCCTCGGCCACCACGCGCGACCGGCACGTGCTCGCCGGCAACGTGATGAAGGCCGCCATGGTGGTGGCCATCGGCTACACCTGGCTGCTGGGCCCGATCCTGCACGGATGAACGCCCTTCCCCTCTTCCCCTGGCGGCTGATCCTTGCCTCGGCCAGTCCGCGGCGTCGGCAGCTGCTCCAAGGCCTCGACCTGCCGGTGGAGATCACGCGCGTGGACATCGACGAGACACCGCCCGCCGGCATGCCCGACGATCAGGTGGCCGAGCACCTCGCCCGCGAAAAGGCCCGCGCCTGGCAAGGGTCGCTCGCGCCGGACCAGGTGCTGGTGACCGCCGACACCACCGTGCTGCTCGATGAGGCGTCGGGCGCCCACCCCGGTGCCAGGACCGGGGCAGGCCTGCTGAACAAGCCCGTGGACGAAGCCGACGCCCGGCGCATGCTCGCCCTGCTCGCCGGCCGCACGCACCGGGTGATCACCGGCGTGTGCCTGCGCACGCCCGATGCCCTGCACAGCTTCGCCGACAGCGCGCACGTCACGTTCAGGCCGCTCACCGAGGCCGAGATCGCCTACTACGTGGCGGTGCACCACCCGCTCGACAAGGCCGGCAGCTATGGGGTGCAGGATTGGATCGGCTACACCGCCGTCACCCGCATCGAGGGCAGCTTCTACACGGTGATGGGCCTGCCGATGCACCGCGTGTACGAGGCCCTGCGCGCGCTGCCCGAGCCTTCGGGCACCGGCGTGTAACTTCGGCCGCACGTCCGCGTCCAACCACCGTAAGGTCCCTCCCATGTTGCGCACCCTTCTCCTCGCCGGGCTTGCCCTGGCCGCCTCGGGCCTCCAGGCCCAATCCTTCGCCCTCTCCACCCCGCCGGTGAAGAAGGCCTATTGGTCCACCAGCGGCGAGTGGATCTTCTCCATGCCCGTGCTCGACGTGGCCGGCGGCACCAAGGGCGCCATCACCGAGGACGCCAACAGCAGCGACCAGGGCAGCGTGGTGCGCTTCTCGCCGTTCTTCAACGCGCAGGGGATGCTCAACTACGACCTCAGCCAGCACTTCGGCCTGTTCACGGGCCTTTCCATCCGCAACCAGGGCTTCATCTACGACGTGCCCGGCGACTCGCTGGACCGCCGCTACAAGTTCCGCACGTACAACGTGGGGATCCCGGTGGGCTTCAAGGTGGGCACCATGAACGGCTCGCTCTTCTTCGCCGGCTACGAGTTCGAGATGCCCTTCAACTACAAGGAGAAGGTCGTCCAGAACGAGAAGAAGGAGAAGTTCGATGCCTGGTTCAGCGACCGCACCGAGCCGTTCTTCCAGAGCGTGTTCGTGGGGCTGCAGGGCCCCGGCAGCGTAACGCTCACCCTGCGCTACTACCTCACCAACTTCCACAACACCGACTACCAGGAGACCATGGACGTGAACGGCGTCTCCACCACGGTGAAGCCTTACGCCGGGCTGAACTGCAACCTGTTCACGGTATCGCTGGGCTACGCGCTGTTCGACGGCCGGAAGATGGAGTTCTCCCACGGGGAGCGGCCCGATCCGCGGGCCATGCGCTGATCAACGCAGCAGCACCACATGCCCCCGCGCCTTCCGCGGGGTTCCGGTGGCATCGCGCAGCTCCACGGTCCAAGCGTACACGCCCTGCTCCACCCCATCGCCGGTCCAGGACGCATCGCGGTCGGTGGTGCTCCACACCTCGGCGCCCCAGCGGTCGAACACGCGCAGCATGAAGTCCTTGGGCGTGCGCACCGAGGTGACGATGCCGAACACATCGTTGATCGCGTCCCCGTTCGGCGTGAAGGTGTTCGGCACGTACAGGGCGTATTCGTCCTCCACGCAGAGCACCGCCTCGGTGCTGTCCGCGCAGCCCGCATCGGTGGAGGCCACCAACCGCACCGTGTAGCAGCCCACCGCGGGATAGGTGATCGATGCGTACGGGCCGGAAGCGAGCGTGCCCTCCGGATCGCCCAGGTGCCACAGGAGCTCGTCGGCGCCGCTGGTGGTGCTCGTGAGCGTGAAGGTCGGCTCCGTGATCAGGGCCACCGCGGGCGAGGCCGTGAACGAGGCCTGCGGCACCGGCTGCACGAGCACAAGGCCGGGTACGGTGGTGGTGCCCTGGCAGCCTGAGGCATCGGTGATGGTGAGCGACACATCGTACGCATCGGCCACGGTGAAGCAATGCGTGAGGCTCTGCCCCTGCCCCGTGGTGCCGTCACCGAGGTCCCAGGCGTAGGCGGCACCGGCGCTGGGCGAGCTCAGGTCCACGCACCAGGGCGCACAGCCCACCGGGAAGGAGTTCTCCACCACCGGGATGGGCAGGGCGGCCACGGTGATCTGCACCGCGTCGGAGGCCGAGGTGCAGCCGTTCGCATCCGTGGCCACCACCGTGAACACCGTGGTGGCGGACGGCGCTACCACCGGTCCGGCCGGGCTCCAGGCGAAGGTGCTTCCGCCCGTTCCACCGGTGGTGGTGGCCGTGAGCGTGGTGGAGGACCCGCTGCAGATGGTGGCGTCGGCCATGGCCGTGACCACAAGGGGCAACGGTGCGCCCACGCTCACCGCGGTGTCGGCCGTGCAACCGGCGGCATCGGTCACCGTGGCGGTGTAGCTGCCGGCCTGCACGTTCACCAGGCTGTTGCCGCCCTGCCCTCCGGGCGTCCACTGGATGGCGTAGGGCGCCGCACCACCGGACGGGGTCACGGTGGCGCCACCGTCCGAGCCGCCGCTGCAGCTCACGTCCGTGGTGCTCACGGCGAGCGTGAGGGGCGCCGGGGCCGCAACGAGGGTGGCCGTAGCCGTGGCGCCGCACACGCCCGTGGCCGATACCGCCACATCGTAGGTGCCCGCGGCGAGCCCCGTGATGGTGGCCGTGGTCTGGCCCCCCGGGCTCCACACATAACTGTAGGGCGCGCTGCCGCCCGATACCACGGCCGTGCACGATCCCGAGGTGGGCGTGCACACCGGATCCACCGCGGTGATGGACACGCCCAGGACCGTCACCGGCACCACGATGGTGGAGCTGGCGTTGCACGGCCCCGAGACCGTGAGCGTGACGGGATAGGTGCCGGCACCGGGATAGGTGTGGCTCGGCGTTGCCGTGGTCGCCGTGTTCTGCGCGCCGGAGCCGGGGTCGCCGAAGTCCCACGCGTACGCCGTGGGGCACTGGCCGCTGGTGCTCTGGAAGGCGACGGTGCTGCCCGTGCAGGTGAAGGTGAACGAGGCCGCGTTGGGCGGCGCTTCCCCGATGTACACGTCGTCGATCCCGATGCCGTCGTAGCTGTTGCAGGCCGTGCCCGCACCGAAGAGGAAGCGGAACCGCACGCTGGGCTGGCCGGCCAGGCCGGTGAGGCAGTGCTTGGCCACCACCCAGCCCGCGCTGCCCAGGCCGCCCGAACAGCTGCCCTGCGTGGCGCCGATGCGCCCGCTCCAGCCATGCCGCGGATTGGCCTGGGTGAGGTTGTTCACGTAGTCCTCGTTGTACCAGTTGGCGTTGAGGCAGTCCACCGGATCGCCGTAGGCCCCCACGTTGGCGTAGGTGAGCCCGCCGTTGAGCGAGTACTGCAGCACCAGGCCGTCGTACTGGCGCTCCACCTCCCAGAAGATCTTGAAGCTGATCCACGGGTACTGCAGGCTGCTCATGTCGAAGCACGGGCTTTCGATCCAAGACTGCTGCCCGAGGTTGTAGAACGAACCGGTAAGGCCGCCCACGCACCAGCTGTTCACCCCGCCGCCGGCGCTGTTGATGGTGGGGTGCGCGGGGGTGCCCCAGGCCCAATCACTGGCCGTGCCGCCGCTGGTCCAGGCCGGGCCTGCCTCGAAGTCCTCCGTGTACGGAAAGGTCCCGATCGGCGGGCCGCACTGGGACCGTGCGGGCTGTGGAGCGAACAGCACCGCGAAGGCCAGGGCGGGGAACAGCCGGCCGTTCATCGGGAACGGTGCGCGGAACACGCCGCGAAGGTAGGCACCACCGTCGCCCTCCTGTGCTGATGCCCAAGGGGATGCCGTGTTCAACGCAGCACGGTGATGGTGCCGGTGCGCGTGTAGGTGGCGCCCAGGTCGCCGCGTGCCTCGAGCGTGTAGAAATAGGTGCCGTCCACCACCTTCACCCCGCTCAGGTCACGTCCGTCCCAGCGCTGTTGAATCCGCGTGATGCCGGCCACGCGCTGCCCCCATCGGTTGAAGATGTCCATGTTCAACTGGGAAATGCCGGTGGTGATCACGTCCAGCTCGTCGTTGCGTCCATCGCCGTTCGGGCTGAAGACGTTGGGCACCACGATCGTGACCGGCTCCGCGGGCGCTGGCTCCACGAGAATGAGCACCGAAGCCTCATCGGTGCAGTCGCCCGCGGTGATGGTGAGCACGGCCGTGTACGTGCCTGGATCGGTGTAGGTGTGCTGCGGATCGCTGCCCGTGGCGGTGCCACCGTCGCCGAAGGCCCAGGACCAGGTCGCGTTGGCGGGAACGCTCGTGTTGGTGAAGGAAACGGGCAACGGTGCCGACCCCGCGACAGGGAGCGCGGTGAAGGCCGCATCGATCACCCCGGCCACCACCACCGCCTGGGCCGTGGCCGAGGCACAGCCGTCGCTCACCGTCACCGCATAGGTGCCCGGCGCGTTCACCGTGATGGACGGCGTGGTGGCCCCCGTGCTCCACAGGTAGGTGGCACCGGTGCTGGCGGTGAGCACGGTGGTGCCGTCCGGGCAGATCACCAGCTCGCCGGTGATCTGCACCACCGGGGGCTGCGGCGCCACGATGGTCACGGAAGCGGTATCCTGCCCGCAGGCCGTTGTTCCCACCACCGTGTAGGTGCCGGGGCTGGCCACCGGCACGGACGCGGTGGTCGCCCCCGTGCTCCAGGCATAGGCATCGGCCCCGGAGGCGGTGAGGGTGAGCGTGGCGCCCTGGCAGAGGGTGGTGCCACCGGTGATGGACACCACGGGCGGCGGCCCCGCCGTCACCGTGATCCCTGCCGTGCCCTGGCCGCAGGCGCCGGTGCCGGTCACCGTGTAAACGCCCGGCGCGTTCACCGTGATCTGGGCGGTGGTGGCGCCCGTGCTCCACACGTAGGCGGTGCCTCCGCTGGCGAGCAGGTCGAGCCCCTGGCCGGGACAGAGCTCGGCGGGACCGGAGGCGGTCAGGGTGATCGTGGGGGCCGGATCGATCGCCAGCAGCACGGTGTCGCAGGTGCTCTGGCCGCAGGGTCCGATCGCGCAGAAGGTGAGCACCACGGTGCCCGCGTCACCCGCACCGGCGGTGTAGGTGGTGAGGCTGTCCGTGCTGGTGCTGAAGCTTCCCGTACCACCGCTCCACAGCACGCTGGCGGCGCTTCCCGATAGGCTGCCCGCGAGGGACACGGTGCCGCCCGCGCACACGCTGCCGCTGGAGGCCGTCGCCGAGACCGTGGTGCCCGACACGGGCGCCTGGCAACCGCCGTTGGTGTAGGTCACCACCGCCGCGCCCGGCCAGCTGAAGCTCACCGTGGCCCCGTCGTTCTCGGCGCTCGTGCCACCGTAGGTGCCGTACACGTTCACCAGTTCCTGCCGGTCGTACGTGACCACATCGGAACAGCTGGTGGACAGCTGGGTGATCACCAGCGTGCGCGTGGAGCTGCCCCCGGTGGGCACCGGCGAGAGGAGGCTGCCGTTGTTCTGGTTCGCGAAGTGCCCCTGGGTGTTGCCCGCCTGCTGGAAGATCACGTACAGCGTATCGGCCAGGCCCGCGAACGAGTTCGCCTGCGTGCACATGGCCGTGCTGGTGATCAGCAGCACCGGCGCCCCGGCGGGGATCACACCGCCCGGCGGCTCCAGCAACAGCCCGCAGGCGGTAACGCTCGCGTTCAACGCCGCCGTCACCGCGGCCGTGGTGCTGTTCTGCACCAGCCCTTGGAAGCTGTTGTTCGGCCAGTCCACGCTCAGGTCGCTCAGGGCGATGGGCTGCGGCCCCACCCGGAAACGCACCATCTCGTTCTGCCCCTCCTGCGAGCCCGGGCAGGCCGTGGACGAAATGCAGGCGTCCACCAGGATGCGCTCGATCTCCAGGCATTGCGTCGGGACCTGGGCATGGAGGGTGGCGCCCAGCGGGACCAGGCACAACGCGCTCAGGGAACGGGAAAAGGTCATGGGCTCCGGCGACAGGGCTGCAAAGGTCGCTCGATCCGCGACCCCGGACATTAAGGCGACCTTAACCCGGACGGGCTCAGTTCAGCAGGCTGCTGCCGTTCCAGAAGAAGCAGCGCTCGGGCCGGGCCAGCAGGGCGCTGTAGGGGTCGTGGTGCGCCACGCGGATGTGCACGGCCAGCTCCTCCAGCGCTGCGTCATCCTGTTCCAGCGCGTTGTGGAAGCCGAGCAGCAGGCTGAGCAGGGAGGTGCGCACCCAGCGGAGCATGGCCCGAAAAGTAGCACCACCACCATCCGGGCCGCGTGCCGGATAAGGTGACGGGGCGGCAAAGGCCGGTCCAGGGTCACCGGCATCCTGCCGGCGCAAGCGCGATCGGTGGCCACCGCCGTTGGCAGGCCATGCCGGGGGCAGCGGCCACCGCGCCAGCGGACGCGGACCGCCCCTGAACGCAACACCCCCTGCCAGCAGACAGGGGGTGTGCCCTTTCGGGCGCCGGTGGTGCGTACCCGCCGGCGGGGGCTGCGCTCAAGCGGCCATGCAGCGGGCCACGTCGCTCATCGGACCCGCCCCTTTGGAGCCGGCCGCGTTCACGCGGAACCAGTAGAACCGGCCGGGGGTGAGCCCGTCCACCGTGTACCGGGTGCTGGTCGTAAGGTCCAGTTGGCGCCAGGCCGTCGCGTCCGCCGGATCCACCTCGTTGATGTGCACCTGGTAAACGTGCGCGTAAGGCACCATCTTCCAGCGCAGCAGGATGCGGCCCGTGTACGAGCTGATCCGGGCCAGCACATCGGTGGGCGGTTGCAGCGGGCCGGGCGAGGCGCTGCGCCGGCGGATCTCCCAGCCCGCCCCCCGCATGATCAGCTCGTCGCCATCGGCCACGCTGATCACATGCCCGGCCAGGCGGTCCAACAGGGCGCGCAAGGCCAGCTGGTCGCGCCGCTTGCGGGCGTGCGCGCTGCGGCTGCCGTCCGCCGCCAGGGTGATCGAGGCCTCCCGGGCCTCGCGCGCCGCCTTCACCTCCGCGAGCGGGGGCTCCGGGGAGGGAAAGTCCGGGTTGTCGGTCATTGCCTGTTCAACGACCATCGACTTGGCCACCAGTTCGGTGGCGTTCAACTTGCTGGTTCCCTTCTTCAAGGTTGCCATGGTATGGGGCGCTTGCGGATCGCCGGGGGCCGTCCCGGGGGTTGTGGGTTTGGTTGATCCGCCACAAAGCTTCGATCACCAAAAAGCCGCGCCGATCAACACCTTCAGAGCATTTAAACAAGCCCTTGTGACATGATGAAGAACTGCTTAATTCCCAGTTACGTCCCAGTTATTTTCCAGTTACACGCCCCCCGAAAACCCCTGTCCACATTGGCCTGGCGCACGTGCCAACAGATCCGGAAATTGATCGCCATCTTTTCCGACAAGTCCTTCGTTCGCCGATAACGGCTGGATCTTCCTTCCTTCCACCCTTTCAACGGTGCACAGTAACCTCCTGTTCACCTCATCGGCAATCGGCCTTTCCCATTCGGTGCGCCGGCCGTTCCGTTCGGCGTGTGCACACACCCGACCGGACCAGCGCGCTTTCCGTTCCGCTCCGCGCCCGACCCATTGCGGAAGCGGGGCGACCCGAACGGGTCTTGCGCCATGCCGATCGGCTTTCGGGGAATGCCGATCCGGTCGCCTGCCCGTCCAACTGGTATGGCGGCCTTCCCGATCGGCTCGCGCGCCGTACCGAACGGGTGGTGGGCCAGGCCAACCAGGTCGCGCGCCAAGGCCAACGGTAAGCACCTCCGCCTGTCGCGGAACTACCGCGGAGACCGCATGGCGCCCCCTTTTGGCCTTTGCTGTTGACCAACAAGCCTGAAGGACTGAATGCGACTTGGGCCTGCAGGCTCAGGCACTCAGGCCGCCACAGGCGGAGAGGCCCTTGGCCATCACGCCTAGTGGCCGAATGCGGCTTGGCCTGGACCAGTGGCCAAAGGAGATCAAGGCAGGTGGGGGCTGAACGGAGTTGCGTTTGTGGAACACCGGCCGAACGGGCATTGACCGTGCAGAAACGCCCACGCCGAAAAGCGGTGATCGAAGCGTTGATCAACGCTCCTCCACCACGCCGCTCAAGCTACCGCAGCTATCGGCGAAGTTGAGCAGGTAACTGCCGCTCGCGGTGCCGTCCACCCATACGCCAAGCAGCATGGCCGTGTCCTGGCCAACGTTGAAGGGGTACTCCTGACTACAGCCACTGAAGGTGTACGCGGCACCTTCTTCCATGACCGTAAAGAAACTGTGCGTTGTGTCCACGGTTGCGCTGCCCGTATCGCCCTGGCTGGTGCCGTACTGCACAGTGCACTGGCCGCAGATGGCACGGAACTCGACGGTGTGGTGTTCTGGTTCCTTGGTGCAGGCCAACAGCAGGCTGGCCAGCAACAGAGCGAAAATGGCGGTCCGGCACATGCTCACGAAACTAGGAAGCAGCAGGCAATGGAAAGCAGTTCCCATGCTCCACCCATCGGCTCAGGTTGTTCGCTCCTACTTGCCGAAAGGCATCACAGGCCATCGCAGGCATTTCTGACGATCCTGGTCGACCCTCACCTGGCTACCGGTCATGTCGGCCAGTGGCTCAGCGGTCCGTGGTCACAAGCTGCGCGGCGGACAGGCTTGGAAGCCTTTTGCCTACAAGCCGGAAAGCCGAATGCGCGTGGGCCTGGGCCAGTGGCCCTTGGGCTCGGCGGTCAAAGGCGACAAGCCGCCCCCGGCGGTGAGGCCTTCCAGGCTCATTGGTCTCCGGCTTGGTCGGCCACGAACAAGGATGCCAGTGGCCCCCCGGTACCGTTCGGGGAGGTCATTCAACCTACACATCCGCAGGTCACAAGGCGTAGCCCTTGTGTGCCAACCCCAACTTTTCGTCGAACATACATGATATTATGTCGAATAACATCATACCGAATTCAGATTCACTTATCTTTGTCAAAGTTATCCTCCATGAAACAACAACTCGTCGAGTTCGCGAGCATCCGCTTCGGGGTCCACGCCAAGGCCCTGGAAAGGGGCTCCATGGCCCTGGTGCCTGCCTCGGCCATTGGCGAACACGGCGACATCCTGCCCCACCACCTGCGCCGCATCGCCCCGGAGGTGGTGCGCTGCCAACCGGCCGACCTGCTGGAAGAAGGCGACGTGCTGTTGGTGGGCAAGGGGAGTTCGAACCATGCTGCTGTATGGCCAGGCAGCCCTGAAGATACGCTCGCCTCCAACACCCTCTTCGTCATCCGGCCCAACCGCCAGCAGGTGCTGCCGGACTACCTCGCCGGGTTCCTGAAAAGCACCACCGCACAGGCCTGGTTCGCCACCCACCAGAAGACCGGCACCGTGAACGTGCTGAGCCGCGAAGCGCTCAATGAACTGCTGGTGCCCGTGCCCCCGCTCGCTACGCAGCAACGCATGGTGCAGCTCGCCCACGCCTCGCGTCGGGCCATGCGCCATCTCACCGAACTTTCCAATGCCCACGCCCAGCTGCTCAACAGCGCCTGGGCCCAACTGAACGACCAATGACCAAGACCATCGACCAAGCCGAGATCAATGCCCTGGCCTGGAAGGCCTGCGACACCTTCCGAGGTGTGGTGGACCCTGCCCAGTACAAGGACTACATCCTGGTGATGCTCTTCCTGAAATACCTGAGCGATGTGGCCCTCGACCGGCGTGAAGAACTGCAGAAGCAATACGGCGGCGATGAGCAGCGCATCGAGCGCGCCCTGGCCCGCGAGCGCTTCGTGCTCCCTGCTGGCAGCAGCTATTACGACCTCTACGAGGCCCGCGACAAGGACGACATCGGCGACCGCATCAACAAGGCGCTCGATGCCATCGAAGAGGCCAACAAGGGCAAGCTCGATGGCGTGTTCCGCAACATCGACTTCAACAGCGAGGCCAACCTGGGCAAGACCAAGGACCGCAACCGCCGCCTGAAGAACCTCATCGAGGATTTCGCGGACGAGCGGCTCGACTTCCGCCCCAGCCGCATCGGCAACCTGGACATCATCGGCAACACCTACCAGTACCTCATCGCCCAGTTCGCCAGCGATGCGGGAAAGAAAGGGGGTGAATTCTTCACACCAGCGGAAGTGAGCGAACTGCTGGCCCGCCTCATGGCCCCGCAGCCCGGCATGCGCATCTACGACCCCACCTGCGGCAGCGGATCGCTGCTGATCAAGGTGGCCGAAAAGGTGCCCGACCACAACTACAGCCTCTACGGGCAGGAGAGCAACGGCGGCAACTGGGCGCTGTGCAAGATGAACATGCTCATCCACGCCAACGACACCGCGCGCATCGAGTGGGGCGACACCATCAACAACCCGCTGCTGGTGGAGGGCGACAAGCTGATGAAGTTCGACATCGCCGTGAGCAACCCGCCCTTTAGCCTGGACAAGTGGGGGCAGGAGAACGCCGGGCACGACCGCTTCAACCGCTTCTGGCGCGGAACCCCGCCCAAGAGCAAGGGCGACTACGCCTTCATCACCCACCTGCTCGAAAGCCTCAACGAGCACGGCCGCGCGGGCGTCATCGTGCCTCACGGCGTGCTGTTCCGCGGCAGCAGCGAACGCCTGCTGCGCAAGGCCTTCATCGATGAGAACCTGCTGGAGGCCGTGATCGGCCTGCCCGCCCAGCTCTTCTTCGGCACCGGCATACCCGCCGCCATCCTGGTGTTCAACAAGCAGCGCACCACCACCGACATCCTCTTCATCGATGCCAGCGCGCACTACGCCGACGGCAAGAAGCAGAACCGCCTTCGCGAAGAGGACCTCCAGCGCGTGGTGGATACCTACACCGCCTTCCGCGCCGCACCGGCCACCGTGCCCGATGACCAGCGGGTGCTGGCCGAGAAGTACGCCTACCGCGCCAGCCTTGCCGAGGTGCAGGAGAACGACTACAACCTCAACATCCCCCGCTACGTGGACACCTTCGAGGAGGAGGCTCCCGTGGACATCGCCGCCGTGCAGCAGCAGATCGTGCAGCTGGAAGGGCAGCTGGCCGATGTGCGTAAGGAGATGGACGGCTACCTGAAGGAACTGGGCTTCATCAAATAGGTCACCACATGGAACTCCCCGAACTCCTCCACCGCATTGATGAGCTGCAGGCCCGCATCGTGGCCGCAGGGCCGCTCAGCCCCGAGGCCAAACGCAAGCTGGACTACCGCTTCCGGCTGGATTGGAACTACCACAGCAACGTGATGGAGGGCAGCTCCCTCACCCAGCAGGAAACGCGCAGCATCATGATGGGCAACGTTACCGTGAGCGGTAAGCCCATCAAGGATGTGCTGGAGATGCAGGGCCACGACCAGCTCGTGACCAAGTTGCTCGGCATGGCCAAGGGCGAGCTCAACCTCAGCGAAGCGCGCATCCGCGAAGTGCACGGTGCCATCGTGCACGAGGATGACCCGGCCAAGCAGGCGCAGGTGGGCCAGTGGAAGAAGGAAGGCAACTACCTGCTCAACTTCAAGGGCGAGCGCTTCGACTTTCCGCCGCCGGAAGCCGTGCCCGAGGCCATGCACAAGCTGCTGGACCGCACCAAGGCGGACATCGAACGGATCGAACGCAACGCGAAGGATGCGCCGCACCCGGCCTTGCTTGCCTTCCGCTTCCACCTGGAGTATGTGAGCATCCATCCCTTCCACGATGGCAACGGCCGCACGGCCCGCATCTTCTGCAACCTGCTGCTCATGCGCTTCGGGTACCCGCCCGTGGTGATCCGAGTGGACGAGAAAGAGACCTACAACCGCTACCTCGCCGAGGTACAGGCCTACGGGGCATCGCCTGACCTGTTCTTCGCCTTCATGGCCGAGCGGCTCATCCGGGCGCAGGAGCTGGTCCTTGACGCGATCGAAGGACGCAGCGTGGAACAACCCGACGATGTGGACAAGGAGCTTGCCCTGTTCAAACAGCTCGTGAAGGCCAACGACGGACCCAAGAAGCGCCGAACAGCTGAGGATATGGCCTTGGTATTCCGGAAAAGCCTGAGGCCATTGTTCGAGCTCTACCTACAGGAGATGGATGCCTTCAACGATCTGTTCCTCGCGGTGGAATGCCATGTGAAGATCGGCCAGCGGACCACCCATTACGATCGGGCCGGCTGCGTGCGGGCCATGGCGAACGCCTTCGACACCATCGAGTACAAGGCAAGGCTGGAGAAAGGTGAGAAAGGCCTTCTGATGAACATTTCAAGCGAGCATCGGGAGCTTACGGCCGACGACCTGAAAGAAACGGGCATCACGTTGATCTACCGCGATTTCCAGAAGGCAGGCAACAACATCTTCAACATGCAGAGTCAGCTGCGCGCCACGTTCGGGGACTATATCTACACGGTGGATTCCATGGGCCGGAACAGCCAGAAGTTGGAACGCCTCTATCACGTTGAACTTAGCGAGCAGGAAATGAAGGACATGGTGCGGGAGATCAAGCGTGGCTTCCTCCAGCAACTGCGTGACCAAGCGGGTGTAGCCAATGGGTAAGATGAAGCCAGGGATCGCACATCAGGTGGTCAATGGTGAACGGACCGTTGCTAAGCCTGGCGGGCCCACCAAGGCTCCTACAGGAGCGAAGGCGGGCTACAAGCACACCAAGCTCGGGTGGATTCCGGAGGAGTGGGATGCAGTCACTCTTGATAAAGTTGTTGCTACAGAGAGGCCGATCGTCTATGGTATTGTTCAGGCAGGGCCTCACGTTGAGGGTGGGGTACCCTATATCAAGAGCACGGACATCAAGGACGGCTTGATCAGGCCGGATACCCTTCAGCGCACCAGCCAGGCGATCGCTGCGAAGTACAAGCGGTCCATTGTTCGACCTGGTGATATCGTGTTCTCCCTGCGCGGGGATCTGCCATCAACAGCCATCGTCCCTGATGATCTTGGCGAGGCTAACCTTACCCAGGGAACTGCCCGGATCTCTGTGAGCAAAGACTACCTGAACGAATTTGTTCAGGCAGCGCTGCACGCACCTCTTGTGGATCGGCGGATTAACATTCTGGCAAAGGGCAGCACATTCCAGGAGATCTCGTTGACCGACCTCCGCAAAGTGGAGATAGCCAAGCCATCGAGCCTCCCCGAACAACGCCGCATCGCCCAGGTGCTGGGTGCCTGGGACCGGGCCATTGCTACGGTGCAGCAGCTGCTGGCCGCGCAGCAGGAGCGCAAGCGGGGGTTGATGCAGGAGCTGCTCACGGGAAGAAGGCGGTTCAAGGGGTACGGGGGGAAGTGGTGCGAGTGTGAGCTTGGTGAACTCGGACAGTTCCGCACGAGCTCAGTGGACAAGAAGCTCGTGGAAGGACAGAAACGAGTTCGCTTGGTTAACTACATGGATGTGTACAACAACCAGCGGATCCATGGCAGCATGCCCTTCATGGAGGTGACGGCGAAGGACAGTCAACTTCAGTCTTCATCCTTGCGTCGCGGCGATATCCTCTTCACCCCTTCCAGTGAGACCCCGGATGACATTGGCCACTCTGCTGTTGTTGTGGATGACATGGACAACACCCTGTTCAGCTACCACGTCATGCGCTTCAGGCCACATGACGATGCCCTTGTCCTCGACTTCCGCGCCTATGTCTTCAACAATGCCCGGATCTTGAAGCAGTTCTCAGCCAAGGCTACCGGAAGCACGCGTTACACGCTGTCAGCAAGCGATTTTGCCGATACGCTGGTCAGCTTCCCATCAGACAAGGCGGAACAACAAGCCATTGCACGAACACTGATGGCTTGCGATGCCGAGATCGATACCATGACTAACCAACTCGACCACCTCACCACCCAGAAGCGGGGGCTGATGCAGCAGCTGCTGACGGGGGCGGTGCGGGTGAAACCTACAATGGAGTGAGCCATGCAGAATGACTATCGCACATCGATCCTCTCCTACATCGAGCGCTTTAGGAGCCTCACGCCGGTCGCGATCATTCAGGAGCGGTTTCCGGACCAACCGGATCTCACGGCCGTAACGCTCGGGCCTTACACGGCGGCCACCTTCCTGAGCTTGGGCAACCATGCCATTGAGTCTATCGAAGCGGCAATGACCGCCTCCTTGTGGCACACGTTACCGGCGAGCGTTCAAGGCCATAACGAATTCGGCCAAGTGGATGTCAACAGTGCGTTGACCTCTTATGTGGACCTCCTTGCGCAGAAGAACATCGATGCGGCCACACAACAGCTTTCGCGGCTGGTCTGGTATTGTATGGCGTGTGGGATCTGGATCGATGACAAGAAGGTGAAGTTGCCTTCTCGTACCGAAGTCAAGCAACTGGCCGATGAATTGTCCGCCTCTGCCAAGCGGATCGCAGGGCAGTTGGAATCGATTGATAAGGCGAGTGCAGAACTTGTAGAGCGTAGACAGGACCTCGTGAACTTCACGGAGGAGAAGAAGAGCGAGCTGGGGGACATTCGCCGTGGCCTGGAAGAGGCGAAGCAACATGTGAACGGCATCCTGTCCTTGCTCGAGCAAGCCACTGCTAAGAACAGCGACATCGCCTCGATCAAGGAACAGGCTCAGAACGTCTTGAATGAGTTGAACGTGCAGCTTGGTGTGGTCCAGAAAGAGCTGGATGCGTTCCGAAGCTCTGCTACTGAGCTCAAGGACCAACTTGCTGCCGATGCAAAAAACTCAAAGGAGACGCTCGAAAAGGCCCAGGCACTCTACGATTTTGTAAAGGGCAAGGAGGAAGAGATCATTCGTCTCACCGGAATGGCCGCTGATGGTACACTCGGTACGAAGTTCAACGCCCGGAGCACGGAGATCGGCAGCGTGTTGTGGTGGTGGCGCTGGGCTGTGCCGGCATCTTTGGTTCTTTCCATAGGATGGGTGATAGCAGTGTTTCTATGTTTTTCCTCCGACATGTTCGATGTGGCTTGGGCAAACCTATTGGTGAACCTCTTGAAGACAGCGCCTGCATTCGTCCTGGTCGGCTTTGTCATGGCGCAGTACAGCAAGGAGAGGAACCTGCGTGAGGACTATGCTTTCAAGGCTGCGGTATCAATGACGATCAATGCTTACGCCGACATCCTTCAGGGTGGAGATAAGCCGGAGAATGCTTCTCGGCAGAAGCTGATCCTTGCCGCCCTGAAGCAGGTGCACAACCCACCGAAGCTGCACAGTGAGAAAGGAGGTTCCCTGTTCAGTTGGCGTGCGAAGGACCTTCAGGATTCGCTGAAGAACATCAACGAGACCTTGAAGGAGGCGAAGGACACGCTCAAGCCATGATCACCCCCTCCTTCCTCGAAGACCACATCAGCCAGGTGCCGGCGCTGCAGCTGCTGGTGAAGCTGGGCTACACCTACCTGAGCCCGGAGGAGGCCTTGGCGCAGCGGAAGGGCAAGGCCGGCCAGGTGCTGCTGGAGGGCGTGCTGGAGGAGCGGCTGCGGGCCATCAACCGCATTGCCCACAAGGGCCAGCAGTACCAGTTCAGCCCCGCCAACATCTACCAGGCCGTGCGCGGCCTGCGGGATATGCCATTGGTGGAGGGCCTCTATACCGCCAACAAGGAGGTATACGAACTGCTCACCCTGGGCCGCAGCTTCGAGGAGACCATCATGGGCGATACGCGCAGCTTCCCCCTGCGCTTCATCGATTGGGAGAACCCCGCCAACAACGCCTTCCATGTGACCGAGGAGTTCGCCGTGGAGCGCCGGGGCAGCGCCAAGACCCGCCGCCCCGATCTGGTGCTCTTCGTGAACGGCATCCCCCTGGTGGTGATCGAGTGCAAGCGCCCCGACCTGCACAGCACCGAGCACGGCACACCGGTGGCCCAGGCCATCAGCCAGCACCTGCGCAATCAAAACCCGGATGAGGTGCCGCAGCTCTACCTGCACGCCCAGTTGTTGCTGGCCCTGGCGCAGAACGATGCGCGCTACGGCACCATCGGCACCCCGCCGCCCTTCTGGAGCCATTGGAAAGAAAACGGCGACGAAGGCGCCCTCCACGCCATCAAGAACCGTCCGCTGGCCCGCGCCGAGTTGGACGCCCTCTTCGCCGAGCGCTTCCGCTACGTGCGCGCCTTCTTCGACCAGCAGCAGGGCGAAGTGCTGGAGGTGACCGAGCAGGACAAGCTGCTTTACCGCCTGTGCCGTCCGGAGCGGTTGCTGCGCATCGTGCAGCGCTACGTGCTCTTCGACAACGGCGAGAAGAAGGTGCCGCGCTACCAGCAGTACTTCACGGTGGAGAGCACCCTGGAGCGCGTGAAGCACGTGCAGGAGGGCCAACGTCCCGGAGGGGTCATCTGGCACACCCAGGGCAGCGGCAAGAGCCTCACCATGGTGCTACTGGCCAAGGCCATTGCCATGGAGTCCAGCATCAAAGACCCGCGCATCGTGCTGGTCACCGACCGCATCGACCTGGACGACCAGCTCTACGGCACCTTCAAGGCTTGCGAGGCCGAGGCGGTGCAGGCCCGCAGCGGCGCCCACCTGGCCGAGCTGCTTCGCGAGCCCAAGGCCCGCATCATCACCACCCTGCTGCAGAAGTTCGAGGCCGTGGCCAACAAGGGCCAGCTGGTGGCCGACAGCCCGGATGTGTTCGTGCTGGTGGACGAGAGCCACCGCAGCCACTACGGCGCCGGCAACACCCGCATGGGGAAGGTGCTGCCCCGGGCCTGCTTCCTGGGCTTCACCGGCACGCCGCTGATGGGCAAAGAGAAGAACACCGCGCGCAAGTTCGGCGGCATCATCCGGCCTACCTACACCATCAAGCAGGCCGTGGCCGATGGCGCGGTGGTGCCCTTGCTCTATGAGGGCCGCCATGTGGTGCAAGAGGTGGACAAGCAGCCCATCGACACCTTCTTCGACCTGGTGAGCGAGCCGCTGAACGAATACCAGCGCGCTGACCTGAAGAAGAAGTTTGCCCGCGCCGACCAATTGAACGAGGCCGACCAGAAGATCCTACGCACGGCCTGGGATATCAGTTTGCACTGGCGCAACAACTGGAAGGGTAGCGGATTCAAGGCCCAGCTCACCGCACCCAGCAAGGTGGCCGCACTCAAGTACAAAGAGTACCTGGACCAGATCGGCATGGTGAGCAACGAGGTGGTGATGAGCCCGCCCGATGAGCGCGAGGGCTACGACAGCGCCTATGCCGAGCCCAACGAGCGCGTATCGAAATTCTGGAAGGGCATGATGGCCCAGTATGGGAACGAGACCAACTACCAGAAGAGCATCGTGAGCCGCTTCAAGAACGAAGGGGACCCCGAACTGCTCATCGTGGTGGACAAGCTGCTCACCGGCTTCGACGCGCCGCGCAACACCGTGCTCTACATCTGCCGCAGCCTCAGCAACCACACCCTGCTGCAGGCCATCGCCCGCGTGAATCGCCTGTTCGAGGGCAAGGACTTCGGCTACATCATCGACTACTATGGCATCCTGGGTGAGCTGGACCAGGCCCTGACCAAGTACAGCGAACTGAGCGAGTACGACGACGAGGACCTGGAAGGCACCTTGACCAACGTGAAGGAGGAGGTGGCCAAGCTGGCCGAGCGCCACGCCCAGGTATGGGACCTGTTCAAGACCCTGCCCAACAAGCAGGACACCGAGGCCTTCCAGCGTCACCTGGCGCCCAAGGACGTGCGCGACCGGTTCTACGAGCGCCTTTCGCTCTACGTGCGCACCCTGAAGATGGCCCTGAGCACCCTGGACTTCGTGAAGAGCACCCCGGAGGACAAGGTGGAGCGCTACCGCCGCGATGCGGCCTTCTTCCTGCGTCTGCGCGTGGCGGTGAAGCAGCGCTACAGCGATGCCATCGACTACCGCCAGTACGAGGGGCAGGTGCAAAAGCTCATCGACACGCACATCAAGAGCACCGAGGTGCTGAAGCTCACCGATCAGGTGAACATCTTCGATCAGGACGCCTTCGCCAAGGAGGTGGAGAAGGTGGAGGGCGCCGCCGGTCGGGCGGACATGATCGCCAGCCGCACCAAGAAGACCCTGAGCGAGCGGATGGACGAGGACCCGGTGCTCTTCAAGAAGCTGAGCGAGCTGCTGCAGGAAGCCATCGACGCCTTCAAGGCCAAGCGCATCAGCGACCTGGAGTACCTGCAACGCGCCACCAGCGTGATGGAGCAGTTGCGGCACCGCAGCACGGGCGATGAACCCGCAGCGCTCCAGCAGCGCGATGAGGCACGGGCCTTCTATCACTTGGTGAGCGAGGTGATCACAGCCGCCGGCATGGAGCTGGAACCTGAGCGCAGCGCGGCCATCGCGGTATCGCTGGACAACATCATCCGCGCACTCCGCATCGTGGATTGGACCCGCAACGAGGACGTGAAGAAGCGCATGGAGCAGGCCATGGAGGACCACCTCTACGACCTGCGCAACGAAGGCTTGGAACTGGGCTTCGACGTCATCGACCAGATCCTGAAGGGGGTGATGCGCATCGCCGAGAACCGGTACACGTGATGGAGGAGCGCAGCGTGCAATACGGCACCACCACGGTGTGGTACACCCTGGTGCGCAGCCCCCGGCGTACGCTGGGCATCGAGGTACACCCCGATGCGCGGGTGGAGTTGCGCGCACCGATGGACGCGCCGGTATCCAAGGTGGATGAGCTTGTGCTGCGCAAGGCACGCTGGATCGTGCGGCAGCAGGACTTCTTCCGCAGCTTTCTGCCAGCCGCTCCGGCCAAGGAGTACGTGAGCGGCGAAACGCACCGGTACCTGGGCAAGCAGTACCGCCTGAAGGTGCACGTCACCACCGGTATGGAGGCGGTGAAGCTGCTGGGTGGTCGCATCAACATCCACACGCATCACCCGAAGGATCACGAGCACGTGCGCGGCCTGCTATCCGGCTGGTACCGCAGCCATGCCCTGGTGCGTTTTGAGCAGGCCGTGGACAAGGCCATGCCGCTCTTCAAGAAGCACGGTATCGCCCGCCCGGCCGTCCGGGTGCAACACATGCGCAAGCGCTGGGGCAGCTGCACGCCCAAGGGCACCATCCTCCTGAACCCGGAATTGATCCAGGCGCCGGGGCCATGCATCGACTACGTGATGGTGCATGAGCTGTGCCATTTGGTGCATCCGGACCATGGTCCTGCGTTCCGGAAACTGCTGGACCGCGTGCTGCCTGAATGGGAACGATGGAAGAGCAAATTGGAAACGGCATGAGCGAAATGCACGAGCCAGGTGGTCGCCCCCTGGCTGACAGCACCTCGCTGGACGAACTGGATGACCTGTTCGGTCTTTCCACCCGCGCCTGGAACACATGCAGACGCTATGGGATCGAGACCTTGGGCCGAATGCGACAGATCGGCTTCAGCATGAACGGCTTCCGTGGCCTGCAAGGCTGCGGGCGGGGCACGATCATGGAATTGGAGGACCTGCTTGCCAAAACGGGGGGCACCATGGGGGTGGATGAGGTGCGACCGGCATCCGGCCTTGATACCGGAACGGGCGCGGCTGAGCAAGGCCTCCGTGAGGATGCCGGTAACCCTGCTCGCGACCTTGATCTTGCCGAGATCGCTTCGACCTTGGGCCTTTCGGTCAGGGCCTTCAATGTCCTTCAGGCCGCAAAGTTGACCACCCTCTCGGCCATCCGCGATTTCCACCGGACACAGGGCGGCTTTCTCAAGCTGCGCAACTGTGGCACCACTACCCAGTACGAGCTTGAGGTGTTGCTGGAGAAGGCTGCGGCCAAGGGGCTTGACCAAGGAACGCCGGGGTCCGTGCCCAGTACACCTGTGGACATGTCCGACCTGGAGCGCTTCTTCGAGGTCCTCCTGGCCGGTCTTTCCATCCGTACCCGGAATGTCCTCGCCGGGATGGTCGGTCAGCTGTCGGCGGCATCCACGCTTGCCTACTTCAAGCGGCATGGTTCCCGTTGGTGGGGCCAGCCGGGTGTGGGTGTTGTGGCCAGCCGTGAGCTTCGCGTATTTCGGCGAAGGCTGCTTGAAGCAGCTGACGGCAATTCCGGCCTCGCGAGCAATGAGGAAGGAGCCGATGCACGTACAGGGATAGCCCGTTGGTATTACCGGCACCGCATCCCTGTTGAGCTGCGGAGCATGTTGTTCGATGAGCATGGCCGTATGACCCTGCTTCGGTTCTTGGAGCATTTCTTCGAGCTGAACGGGAACGATTCCAAGATGCGTGTCCGCTCGGCCTACTTGAAACTGGGGGCAGCGCCCAATGGGCGTGAGGAGCTCGCCCAGCGTATCGGGCTGACACGCGAGCGAGTTAGGCAACTGCTGGTCCACATGGACCGGGAGTTCCTGGCCACCATCGCATTCATCGCTGACCTTCCGGAGGTTGCCGACCGGTATCCTGAGCTATGCGTGGACGGGCCTATGCTGGTGGTCGACCTTGAATTGACCGGCCGCCTGAACACGGCTGAGGGGACGCATTGGTCCCCCTTGTTCATCCTCTACGTTGCAATGGCGCTCAACCGAGGCCGGCATCAGCGTGTGCATTGGACCGAGCTCTTCGATCGCGATGCCACCTCCAAGCAGCTCGACCACAATGCGCCCATCATCATGGATCGCGGGCTGGTTGGCTACATCGGCCCAGCAACCCGTCAGGTGACCGAGCACATGGCTCAACGTCGTTTCGTACCTGAACGCATCGACCTATCGCCTGTCTTCCAACAATTGGATGACGACCAGCGCTCGCAAGCCATGCAGGTGTTGGTTGCCCTAATGGCTTTGCGCTTTCCTTTGATCACGGTCACCAATGGGTTCGCGACGTTTCCGGCAACCACCAGGAAGCGGCAGGTTGAGATGCTGGAAGATGTATTACGCTCCTTGAACGAGCCAAGTCATGTATCACGTGTGGTCGAAGAATGGAACAAGCTGTTCCCTGAAGAGCCTATCAATGAACGTGGCGTGCGGAGTGTGGCCGTCCGGGAGAAGGACCGCTTCTTCTCCATCGGAAGAACGAGCACGTATGGGTTAAGGCGATGGGAGGCCGAGCGGGCTGCAGTGCGTGGTGGCACGATCAGGGATATCGTCGTGTCCATCCTATCCGACAGTTCGGAACCCATGCACGTGGACGATCTCACGGTATTGATCAAACGATACCGCCCGGATACGACCGCGCCCAGCGTGAGGTTGAACCTTCAACTTGACCAAGAGAAGCGCTTCGTGTTCTTTCCAGGTGGATATATCGGGTTGACGAACACGGTCTATGCGCGCGTCCCCGATCCACGACCTCGGATACCCGGCAGTCTTTTGCGGCGCTCAGTACTACGCGCATACATCGGGCGGCCACTGGATGAACTGGTCTTCAGGATCCAGCATCATTCAGGTGCTTCTTTGGAGCGGGTGCGCACCATGGTTGAAGGAAAGGTGGCCGATGGAACGTTGCTGCTTAATGATGACCAGGTCATTCTTGCCGTCCGCCAGCCGCAAAGCGGCTCGATTGATTGACCGGGCGGATTTACGTACCGGTTCACTGCCATGGTGCAGTCCTGCTCCTCCTCCTCCGCTGGCCTCACGTGCGTCGGGTCGCCGTCCGTCGCATTTAGCCGCCCACCGCGTCGGTGTTATTCTGGGCTTCGCCCCCCTGCCACAAAACCCGGCACCGTGCAACCCAGCCCCGAAGCCCTGGCCCAGGCCGACCACTACGCCGTGGGCGATAAGGTCTACCTCACCACCAGCGGCGACTGGACGGTAATGGCCCGCTACTGGAGCCGCCGCCTGCAGGGCATTGTGTACGACCTGGTGTACGACAAGCGGGGTGGTGGCGCAGCGCGTGGAGGAGCACCGGTTAACGCCCACGCCCAAGGGGGTGAGCACGGCGCCGTGGAAGTAGGGAGAATCCGGTAAATACTAGACGTATGCGCCCTGTCGATGGAGTGTCCATCACATAGCATTTACCAGATGGAACTCATGCACTCAGCCGGGCTCCTATGTGCAGCGCCACACGTTGCAACGTTGCGTCGGACTTTCGTGCAAGCTGATGAAGGCAGCTCAAGGGAATTGGGCATAGCGAACGGCGGTGGGTGTACTGCCCCCAATGTTCTGTAGTACGATATCCCGATCGTTGGTCGAACCGGTGTACTTCACTACAGCATCCATGTTCACGTCCTCTTTGCGGTAACCGATCAACGAACTGGTGGGATTGGAACCGCCGATTGCCGAGAGTATAGGGTCCCGATCGTTCGAAGCACCCGTGTAGCTGATCCGGCCATTGAAGTTGGCATCGCCTGCCCACAGCAGCATCACACCGAAGGAGTTCTTGCGAGCATCGGTACCATAAGTGCTGGTACCGGCGGAGGTAAGGTCGATGCTAAGCGGGGTGTAGCTCAGGGCGAGCGGGGTGCCGGTCATGACGCCCAGGTGGTTTCGATGGCGCAAGGCCACGTAGTAGTTGCCATTGGCCGCATTCAGTGGGACAGGTGAAGTGCCGTCAAGGTCCACCACATCCCCATCGCGCTGGATCAGCGCCGGTCTGTTGGCAACGATCAACCCCGGGGCACCCGCTGCTCGAAGCTCCACGATCACCCAGTCCACAATAGCGTTGTTTCCTGTTGTGGCCAATACGGGTACCGTGGTTGCTTCACCGCCACCACTCATGAACCCGTACCCCAGCGCAGTGTATGGCTCGCTTATGGGTATATACCCGCTTGCGCGCAGATTGTCCTGCATACTGTTGGATCCAACAATGGCAGGGCCTTCGAGCAGTGCGCGAATCGAAACACGGACAACAATGGGCGTACCGGTGCAAACACAGGTGGTATTCCACGTGTCATTGGCGGTGTTCAAGTTGTTGTCGTTGCACGGTGCCCCCGGCAAGGCAGGGCCTTCCAGTACACCTTGGCAGTCGTAGATGGTGGCGTCGTAGGTGGTGAAACTGTTGCTATACGGTTGGAGGTTGAAGCCGCCTCCGGTGCCGAGGTGGATGTAAGGCCCGATATCGAAGGATGCGGCGAAAGTGCGCGCCGTGCTCATGGAACCATCAAAGCCACAGAAGGCCCACGTATTCGTATTGCGCTCGTATAGCCAGAAATCCGTGGCGAATGTCGCCGTGGCTGTATTGAACCCCATGCCAACGTAGCCACGGTGCCCCATCGCGAAGCTTGCTGCCATGTCGCGCGCCCCCCCTGGATAAGCGGCGCGTGCTGTCCAGACGTTGGTGAGCGGATCGTATTCCCACAGATCGCCGTTGGTGCTTCCGTAGCCACCAACGAAACCGGCCGTGCCTAAGGTCCAAGCAAAGTTGGGTGCCGTGTTCGGGCATGCCTGTCTGGCTGACCATTGATCCGTACTTGGGTTATAAGCCCACAACTGCGCACCACTGAAATACAGGATGCCCCCGATGGCGAAGCCGACTTCCGCCTGCGTACCAGGGTAATTGGCCTTCATTGTCCAAGCATTGGCCGTGGGGTCGTACTGCCAAAGCGCCGCGCCGCAGAGCACGAAGCCCTTACTGCCATCGGAAAGACCGATCCCGGTTGCAGCACTCCCGGGGAAGCTCGCCTTCGCGGTCCAGTTCGTCGTATTGGGATCATACTGCCACCAATCGATGCCGACTCCTCCATTGGCACCGTTGCCAAGCCCGACATAGCCATACCCGTTGAT
>JBGAGX010000040.1:0-30322 GCA_044226515.1 Flavobacteriales bacterium
GGCAGCGCATGGCCCAGGTGCAGAGGTTCTTCTCGTCAGGCGGGTGTGCCTTGCTCCAGAGGGTCTTGGGCACCACACCGAACATGGCGCCGCCGTCGAGCTTGAAGAAACCGGTGTCGATCGGGTAGAGTTCCATGGGGTAAAGATGGTGCGAAGGTGGAGAGCTGGAAAGGTGCAATCGTGCGGTACGGCTCACGGCGGCGTGGCCTCAGCTACCTTCGTCGCATGCCCAAGCGCAGGCCCCGCTGCATCATCATCGCCGGTCCGAACGGAGCGGGCCTTGCTTCGCCGAAGCGGCTTCGCGAAGGCGCAGCAAGACGACCTTCGCGCGGGAGTTCCTGCCAAAGGACGCGGGCATCCTGCACTTCGTGAGCGCCGACCTCATCGCTGCCGGGCTTTCCCCCTTGGATCCACCCGCTGCACAAGTGGCGGCGGCCCGGATCTTCCTGGAGGAACTGGATCGTCTTGCGGCAGCTCGGCTCGACTTCGCGTTCGAGACCACCCTCAGCGGCCGGGGTTACATGGAGCGGCTACAGCGCTGGAAGGTGGCTGGCTATCGGGTGGAGATCGTTTTTCTCAAGCTGCCGAACGTCCAGTTGGCGTTGAAGCGTGTGGCTTTGCGGGTGAAGCAAGGGGGGCACCATGTGCCTGAAGGCGATGTTCGACGTCGCTTTGTTCGCGGTTGGCGTAATTTTGACACCGTCTACAAGGGCATCGTTAATGGCTGGACCATTTTCGATAACACTGGCGAGACGCTCAAACTCATCGACCGTTCACATGGCTAGGTCCACAGCTGGAAAGGAACACGATGAATTCGTGGCGGCTGTCAGCCGTGCCTTGAAGCGAGCAGCGAAAGTCGCGCGCAAGACGGCCCGCATGCACGGCACTCCCATCGCCATCATGAAGGACGGCAAGGTGGTGCTGGTGAAACCGTAGTTCCCGGCCGTTTCCCTCAACTTCACAGCGATGGCACGCGCCGCGCTTACGTTCCTGTTGCTTCTTCCGTTCGGCCTTCAGGCGCAACAGGATACCACCTATCACCGCGTTCGTCCTTGGGCACAGTTCACCCTCGGCAGCCGCACCCCCGGAGGGTTCTTCAGCTTCGGAGGAGGTGTTGAACTCCGGTCATGGGCCGCGCCCGCGGCCGTGTTCGGGCTCGGCGGCGGTCCGGATGGGGCCACCATTGCGCTTGGCAATGAGGCTTGGCTATGGCGGCAGGGGCGCTTTGGTGCGCGGGGATGGGCCTATTGGAACCACGCCTTTGGCCGCGAGGAGTCGGACGAGTTCAACAGTGGTTACAGGACCATCACCGAGCAGAGCACGTCGATCAAGGCAGGCGCCTCGTTCACACTGCGCACGAACAACGACATGTCCGTCGTCCTGAGCACGGGCTATTCCTGGGCCTTGAACGTTCCGAAGGTGACCGTGGAGCGGCCCAGCGGAACGACGGTAACCCCTTCCACGGATCCCTATTTCGGTGATCAGTGGATCCTTGGAGCGAGCGTGCTGATCTGGCTTTAGGCTGCTGCTGCCCACACCCCCCCGTTGAAGCATTCCACGGGCAAATCGCCGCAAGAGACCATGGGCACATGGATCTTCGCCCCATCGCCGCTGCCCACACCCCCCCGTTGAAGCATTCCACGGGCAAATCGCCGCAAGAGACCATGGGCACATGGATCTTCGCCCCATCGCCTTCGCATAAGCTTCGGCGAGCCGAGCATGCACACGGTCCATTTCATCGCCATCGGCGGCAGCGCCATGCACAACCTGGCCATCGCCCTGCACCAGAAGGGCTACGAGGTAACCGGCAGCGACGACGAGATCTTCGAGCCCAGCCGCAGCCGACTGGACCGCCTGGGCCTGCTGCCCGACAAGCTCGGCTGGGACCCGTTGCGCATCCACAGCGGCATCGACGCGGTGATCCTGGGCATGCACGCCCGCGCCGACAACCCCGAGCTGCTGCGCGCGCGGGAACTCGGCATCCCCGTGTTCAGCTACCCCTCGTACTTCCACGAGCAGACCAAGGACAAGACCCGCGTGGTGATCGGCGGCAGCCACGGAAAGACCACCATCACCAGCATGATCATCCACGTGCTGCGGCAGGCGGGCGTGGAGTTCGACTACCTCGTGGGCGCGCAGCTCGAGGGCTTCGACTGCATGGTGCGGCTGAGCCCCACCAGTCAGGTGGCCATCATCGAGGGCGACGAGTACCTCGCCTCGGCGCTGGAGCCCGTCCCCAAGTTCCACCTGTACCGCCCGGACATCGCGCTCATCAGCGGCATCGCGTGGGACCACATCAACGTGTTCAAGACCTTCGAGAGCTACGTGGACCAGTTCCGCAGGTTCATCCACGTGATCGAGCCGGGCGGCAAGCTCGTGTACTGCGCCGAGGATGCGGAGGTGAATCGGGTGGCCGAGGAGCAGGATGTGCAGGCCGCGCGCATCCCGTACGGCGTTCCGGCGCACCGCATCGACGATGGCACAACCGTGCTGCTCACCGCGCAGGGCGAGGTGCCGCTGCAGGTCTTCGGCCGGCATAACCTGATGAACCTGGAGGGCGCGCGCCACGTGTGCCATCAGCTCGGCATCGGCGACACCGTGTTCTTCGAGGCCATCCGCAGTTTCCACGGCGCGGCCAAGCGGCTGGAGAAGCTGGCCGAGCAGGGGAGGAAGGTGGTGTACAAGGACTTCGCCCACAGCCCCAGCAAGTTGAAGGCCACGGTGGAGGCCGTGCGCGAGCAGTTCCCCGGACGGAAGCTCGTGGCCTGCATGGAGCTGCACACGTACAGCAGCCTCAGCGAGGGCTTCCTCGACCAGTACGCCGGCGCCATGGACCAGGCCGATGCGGCCATCGTGTTCTACGATCCGCACGCGGTGCAGCTCAAGCGCCTGCCGCCGATCCCGCCCGAGCGCATCCAGCGCGGTTTCGCGCGCGCCGACCTGCAGGTGCTCACCGATCCGATCCAGCTGATGGGCGCGGTGCGCGCGGCGCAGGCCGATCCCGGTGTGCTGCTGATGATGAGCAGCGGCAACTTCGGCGGGCTCGACCTTCAGGCCTTGAGCGAGGCCTTCATCGCATGATCTCGACCGATATTCCCGGAGCTGTCACTCCGGGCTCCACCCGGAGTCGCGTGATGGTCGAGGATCTCGACCGCGATGAGGTGCGTGGTGCATTCCGCGACTCCGGCTCAAGGCCGGAGTGACAGCGCAGAGAAGGCCTGTGGCCTGTTCAGCGCAGCTTCCGAAGCAGCTTGTGGTGCACCGCGCTGAAGAGCAGCGCGTTGAGCAGGCTGGCGAAGAGCAGCGCGAAGAAGGTGATGGACGCGTAGCTGAAGGGGTTGAACACCTTTTCCAACTCCATGCGTGCCTTGGCCTCCTGGCCTCCGGCGGCGACCACCGCCGCCACGCGTTCGTTGATCTTCGAGGGGAACTCCACCACATCAATGGAGGTGTAGTAGGTCCAGATGAACAGCCCCATCATGATGGCGTACACCGCGCATGCGCTGAAAGCGGCCCTCACCAGGGCGGGGAAGGTGGCGTTGCGGTCCTCCCCGAGCAGCGCGTGCCCGCTGAAGAAGGCGATCACCGAGAGCGCCAGCAGGTGCACGAACATGAAGTCGGGGCCCTCGAGCGAGCGGCCGCTGTAGAACAACCCCACGCGCAGCGCCATCACGGCCAGGGCGACGAAGAAGGCGGTCCTCATGAAAGTCGTGGGATCATCGGGTCGAGTAGCGAGTGGTGAGTTCCGAGTGGCGAGTGAAATGCCCCCTTCGACTCCGCTCAGGGTGGCAGGCATTCACTCGCCACTCGTCGCTCGCTGCTCGTCACTCATCAACCGTTCATGCTCACGAGGAACTCCTCGTTGCTCTTGGTGCCCTCCATGCGGGTCTTCACGAACTCCATGGCCTCGATGGAGTTCATGTCGGCCAGGTGCTTGCGGAGGATCCAGGTGCGCTGCAGCACCTCCTTGCCGTGCAGCAGGTCGTCGCGGCGGGTGCCGCTGGCGAGGATGTCGATGGCGGGGAACACACGGCGGTTGCTGAGCTTGCGGTCGAGCTGCAGTTCCATGTTACCGGTGCCCTTGAACTCCTCGAAGATCACCTCGTCCATCTTGCTGCCGGTCTCCACCAGGGCCGTGGCGAGTATCGTGAGGCTGCCGCCGTTCTCGATCTTGCGCGCCGCACCGAAGAAGCGTTTGGGCTTCTGCAGCGCGTTGGCGTCCACACCGCCGGAGAGGATCTTGCCGCTGGCGGGCTGCACCGTGTTGTAGGCGCGGGCCAGGCGGGTGATGGAGTCGAGCAGGATCACCACGTCGTGGCCGCATTCGGTGAGGCACTTGGCCTTCTCGAGCACCATGCTGGCCACCTGCACGTGGCGGGCGGCGGGCTCGTCGAAGGTGCTCGCGATCACCTCGGCCTTCACGCTGCGGGCCATGTCGGTCACCTCCTCGGGGCGCTCGTCCACCAGCAGCACGATCAGGTACACCTCCGGGTGGTTGGCGGCGATGGCGTTGGCCACGTCCTTCAGCAGGATGGTCTTGCCGGTCTTCGGCTGTGCCACGATGAGCCCGCGCTGCCCCTTGCCGATCGGTGAGAAGAGGTCCAGCACGCGCATGCTGAGGTTGGGGTTCTTGCCCGTGAGGTTGAACTTCTCGTCGGGGAAGAGGGGCGTGAGGAACTTGAACGGCACCCGGTCGCGCACCCACTCGGGGTCGCGGCCGTTGATGCGGTCGATCTTCACCAGGGGGAAGAACTTGTCGTCGTGGCGCGGCGGACGCACGAAGCCGCTCACGGTGTCGCCGAGCTTCAGACCGTACTGCTTGATCTGCTGCTGGCTCACGTACACATCGTCGGGCGAGGCCAGGTAGTTGTAGTCGCTGCTGCGCAGGAAGCCGTAGCCCTCGGGCATGATCTCCAGCACACCCTCACATTCCACGAAGGCATCGAACACGATCTGCTGCTGCTCACGGCGCTGCTGATCCCGGTTCTGGTCGCGCTGCTGATCGCGGTTCTGATCCCGGTTCTGGTCGCGCTGTTCGCGGTTCTGTTCCCGCTGTTGCTCCCGGTTCTGCTCGCGATGCTCCCGGTTCTGGTCACGCTGTTGATCGCGCGGCTGGTCGCGTCGCTCATCGCGCCGATCGCCGCGCCGTTCATCGCGGCGCTCCTCGGGCCGGGGCTCGGGCACCCCCGCCTGGGGCTGGCCTGGTGCCTGGCCCTGACCTTGTTCGCGCTGCCGCTGCTCCTTGCGTTCGCGCCACTCGCGCTCGCGGTCGCGCTTGCGGTCGCGATGGGCCGGTTCGCCACCTTGGGGGCCGCGCTCCTCACGTCGTTCCTCGGCGATGGGCTGTTCGGGGGCGGGGCGGGCCTCCGGTTCCCGGGCCTCCTCTTCCTCATCCTCCTCCTCGTCGTCGTCATCCTCCTCATCCTCCTCGTCGTCCTCATCGTCCTCGCCTTCGCCATCGGTCAGCGGGAGTTCGGGCTCAGGGTCGGGCTCCGGCTCCGGGGCCTCGTCGGCGGTGGCCATGGCGGCCAGGTCGTCCGTGTCGAGGCGGTTGGAGCCGGCCGGAGCGCCGCCGCCCTGGGTGTCCAGGATGCGGGCCACCAGGTCCTGCTTCTTCAAGGTGTCGGCCTTCTTGATGCCGAGCTTCTTCGCGATCTCCTTCAGCTCGGCGAGCTTCATGCTCTCCAGCGCGGTCTTTTCGTACATGACGAGGGACTGGGGGATGGGGGGGAGGCGTGTGGTACGCCCGGGGAAAGCCCTGCTGGGGCTTCGGTTCGTTCAGGAAAGGTCTTCGGGGAAGGGGGCGGTACCGATCGGCGACCACCAGGGAGTACGACGCAAACGTAAGCCGATCGGCGGATCCCGCAAGCACCCGGCATGCCATCTTTGCGGCTGCCATGATCCAACGCAAGCAGACCGTGTACCTGGCCGTGGGCGCCTTGTTCGCCGGCCTCCTCTTCCTTCTTCCGCTGGTGCGGTACACCCGCGGCGCGGACGTGTTCGAGCTGCGTGCCACCGGTCTCTTCGATGCGGCGGGGGCCATGGTGCCTGATGTCACGCTCAAGTTCCCCATGCACGTGATCGCCGGCCTGCTGGTGGCCCTGCTCGTGGTGGTGGCCCTGCTGTACCGCAACCGTGCCCGCCAGCTGCGGCTGCTCCGTTTCGGCCACATCTTCGCCATGGGCCTGCTCGCGGCCGAGCTCTTCACCCACACCAGCGTGCGCGCCTACCTCGCGTTGAACAGCGCGGTGGAGCACACCTTCCTGCCCGGCTTCTTCCTGCCCCTCGGGGTGATCGCCTGCTGCTTCCTGGCGGGGCGCGGCATCAAGGCCGATGAGGAGCTGATCAAGAGCATGGACCGGTTGCGGTGAAGTGCCCGTGGAGCTGGGTTTCCAGGGCCCGAGCGGCGAGTCGCGAGTGAATGACCCAAGGGGCATTTCACTCGCCACGCCTCACTCCTTACTCGCCACTTCCCCCCGTTTCCCCAGCTCCACCACCTCCAGGTCCTTGAGCTGGCCCGCCGCGATGGTGAAGCGAAGCACCGTGCGCACCTGGTGCCAGCCATGGCGGCCGCAGGCGCCGGGGTTCATGTAGAGCATGTTCAGGGCCTTGTCGAACTGCACGAGGCAGATGTGCGAGTGGCCGCAGATGAAGAGGGTGGGCGGGTCCCTGCGCAGGGCTTCGGAAACACCCTTGTCGTAGCGCGGCGGGCGGCCGCCGATGTGGGTGATCCACACGCGCACGCCGTCCAGCTCGAAGTGAAGGTCCTCGGGGAACGCACGCCGCGCGGTGGCATCGTCGATGTTTCCCACGATGGCGCGCAGGGGCTTGTCGGGGAACCAGCGCTGGAGCTCATCGGTCACCGCCAGGCCGCCGATGTCGCCGGCATGCCAGACCTCATCGCACTGGGCGAAATGCTCCCGCAGGCGCGGGTCGAGCCAGCCGTGGGTGTCGCTGAGGAGGCCGATGCGTGGCATGCCGGGCGAAGGTGGTGATCCCGGCCGATCGGCGCGGTGCCGCCGCGCTACTTTTGCGCCCCGCCGGAAGGTGTTCCTGTGAGCAGGACCGCACCGGGCCTTCTGACCCATGCCCCGCTATTTCCTCGAGCTCGCCTACAACGGCACCGCCTACCGGGGCTGGCAGCGGCAGCCCGATGCGCCCAGCGTGCAGGCCGAGGTGGAGCGGGCCCTGCGCTTCTCCCTGCACCTGCCCGAGCTTTTCGTGGTGGGTTGTGGTCGCACGGATACCGGGGTGCACGCCACGCAGTTCTTCCTGCATTTCGACCTGCCGGAGGAGCGCGAGCTGGGCGACCGCTTCGTGTACAGCGTGAACAGCCTGCTGCCCGATGACATCGCGGCCTACCGTGTGTTCCCGGTGGAGGCCGAGGCCCACGCGCGCTTCAGCGCCTCCGAGCGTGGCTACCGCTACCTGATCAACCGGCGGAAGGACCCCTTCCTGGCCGGAAGGTCGTACGAGCTGCGACCACCGTTGGACATCGAGGCCATGGCGGCCGCGGTGCCGGCGCTCCTGGGGAAGCAGGACTTCAGCAGCTTCTGCCTGGCCGGCAGCGACAACAGGACCATGCTGTGCGATGTGCGGCATGCGGCCTGGGAGCGCACCGAGCACGGGTACGCCTTCACCATCCGCGCCGACCGCTTCCTGCGCAACATGGTGCGGGCGGTGGTGGGCACCTTCCTGCGCATCGGCAAGGGCCAGCAGCCGCCGGCGCACATGGCCGCCGTGATCGCCGCGCGCGACCGTGGTGCCGCCGGCAAGAGCGCGCCGGCCCGGGGCCTCTACCTGGAGCGTGTCACCTATCCCTTCCTGAGCGCATGAGCGAGGGCGGCGCACCGCAGGTGAAGGGCAGGGCCTTCGACCGGAAGCTCTTCGCACGGGTGATGGGCTTCGTGCGCCCCTACAAGCGGGTCTTCTGGATGAGCCTGGTGCTCACCATCGTGCTCAGCGGGCTGGGCGTGGTGCGGCCCCTGATCATGGGCGACATGATCGATGGCTACGTGCTCACCGGCGACCGCCGGGGCCTCTTCGTGATGATGGGCGTGGTGACCGCGCTGCTCTTCATCGAGGCCGCCGTCACCTTCTACCAGTCGTACTGGACCAGCTGGCTGGGGCAGAGCGTCACCTTCGACCTGCGCAACGCGCTCTACACCCGGATCATGGGCTTCCGCATGCGCTACTTCGACCGCACACCCATCGGCACGCTGGTAACGCGGGTGGTGAGCGACATCGAGACCATCGACGACATCTTCTCGCAGGGCCTGCTCATGATCATGGGCGACATCCTGAAGCTCGTGGTGGTGGTGGTGGTGATGTTCGTGGTGAACTGGAAGCTGGCCCTGTTCTGCATGGTGCCCATCCCGTTGCTGCTGTGGAGCACCAACGTGTTCAAGAACAGCATCCAGAAGAGCTTCCAGGACGTGCGCACGCAGGTGGCGCGGCTGAACGCGTTCGTGCAGGAGCATATCCAGGGCATGAGCGTGGTGCAGCTCTTCGGGCGCGAGGAGCAGGAGTACGGGAAGTTCCAGGCCATCAACAAGGAGCACCGCGCCGCGCACATCCGCTCGGTGCTCGCGTACAGCATCTTCTTCCCGGTGGTGGAGATCCTCAGCGCCATCAGCCTGGCCGCGCTCATCTACTGGGGCATGGGCGACGTGCTCGAGGGCACGGCCACCTTCGGGGAGCTGGTCGCCTACATCTCCTACATCAACATGCTCTTCCGGCCCATCCGCCAGCTGGCCGACCGCTTCAACGTGCTGCAGATGGGCATGGTGGGCAGCGAGCGCGTGTTCAAGGTGCTCGACACGGAGAGCGCGATCCACGCGGTCGGCACCCGCACCACGGAGCACGTGCGCGGCGACCTTCGCTTCGAAGGCGTGTCGTTCGCCTACGACGACGAGCGCTATGTGCTGCAGGACATCAGCTTCGAGGCGCGGGCGGGGGAGATGGTGGCGTTGGTGGGCGCCACCGGCAGCGGCAAGAGCAGCATCGTGAACGTGCTGAGCCGGGCCTACGAGTTCCAGCACGGCCGCGTGCTGCTGGACGGGGTGGACATCCGGGAGTACGACCTGTCGGCCCTGCGGCGCAGCATCGCGGTGGTGCTGCAGGACGTGTTCCTGTTCAGCGACAGCATCCACAACAACGTCACCCTGAACGACCCCACCATCACCCGCGAGGAGGTGGTGGAGGCCGCGAAGGCGGTGGGCGCGCACGACTTCATCCAGCGCCTGCCCGACGGTTATGACACCGACGTGAAGGAGCGGGGGGCCATGCTCAGCGTGGGTCAGCGGCAGCTGCTGGCCTTCCTGCGGGCGTACGTGCACCGGCCGCGGATCCTGGTGCTGGATGAGGCCACCAGCAGCGTGGACAGCCTCAGCGAGCAGCTCATCCAGGAGGCTACCGCGCGCATCACCAAGGGGCGCACGAGCATCGTGATCGCGCACCGCCTGAGCACCGTGCAGAACGCCGACCGGATCCTGGTGATCGACCAGGGGCGGATCATCGAGCAGGGCAGCCACCAGGAGCTCCTGGGGCAGGGTGGCGCCTACAAGCGGCTCTACGACCTCCAGTTCAGCTAGAAGGGGTGGGCGGTCGGCCTCCCGGAGGGACGGGCCGGAACCGCTGGTGGGAGCGGTTAATAGCCTGAAGATCAAGTTTCAAGCACAGGCAACTCGCCCGTGGGGGACCACGTCACTTACCTGAACCTCTCCGATCGACCATGAGCCGTTGGACCTCCCTTCCGCCCGCCGTTCTGTTGACCTTGTCCCTGACCGCCCACGACCACGACCATGGTCCGGGCATGAAGCAAGGTGCCGCGCCGGCGGACGACCGCATCCGGTACATCCTGAACAAGGGCCAATGGGAACAGCCGGTCCTGTACAAGGCCGAGGTGGCCGGACTGGCCGTGTTCCTGGAGCGCGGAGGGTTGACCTGGAGCAAGATGCAGGACGACTTCGCGGAGCGGCTGCACGACGTGATCCACCTGCCCCCGGCCGAACAGGAGGCCTTCGTGCTGAAGGGCCATGCCTGGCGCATGCGGTTCGAGGGTGCCGAACCGTTGGCCCGCGTATCCGCCGCCGACCGTGCCACGGCCTACCACAACTACTTCATCGGCAACGACCAGCGCAGGTGGGCCGGCCATGTGCCCTTGTTCGGGGAGGTGACCTACCACGGCCTGTGGGAAGGCGTGGATCTGCGCCTCTACTCGAAGGACCTCAACTACAAGTACGACCTGCTGTTGAACACCGGCAGCGATGCGGCCCGGGTGGGCTTCACCTACGAGGGGTTGGATGGGCTGGTGCTGGAAGAGGATGGTGATCTGGTGCTCCGCACGAGCGTGGGCACGGTGACCGAGCTCCGACCGGTGGCCTGGTATGCGGATGGCGGGAAGGAGCCGGTGGAATGCCGCTTCACCCTGAAGCAAGGTAGGGTGGGCTTCGCGCTGGGCACGAACACGGACCTCACCCGTCCGGTGGTGATCGACCCGGTGCTGATGGCGAGCACCTTGAGCGGCACCTCCGGCAGCACGCAGAACTACGGGCACTCCGCCACCTACGACGATGCCGGCAACATCTACACCGGGGCCCGCTGCTTCGGGCAGGGCTATCCCGCCACGCCCGGCGCGTTCGACCTCACTTACGGCGGGGGCGGCACCGACATCGCCGTGAGCAAGCTGAACCCCGATGGCAGCAACCTGATCTACGCCACCTACCTGGGCGGGGGCAGCACCGAGTTCCCGCACAGCATGGTGGTGAACGCCAACGAGGAATTGTATGTGTACGGCACCTCCTCCTCGGCGAACTACCCCACCACCACAGGCTGCTTCGACGCCACCTTCGGGGGCGGTACAGGTGCGGACATCGTGGTGACCCACCTGAACGCGACCGGCTCGGCGCTCATCGGCAGCACCTACCTCGGTGGCCCGGCGGCCGATGGGAACAACAACTTCACCACCAACTACGGCGACAGCTACCGCGGCGAGATCATCGTGGATGCCGCCGGCAACGCCTACGTGGCGAGCTGTTCGCAGGGCGCCGGCTTCCCCACCACGGCCGGTGCTCTTCAAGGGAACTACGGCGGCGGCACGCAGGACGGCGTGGCCGTGTGCATGAGCCCGGACATGAGCACGATGCTCTGGGGCACCTACCTCGGCGGTACGGGCAGCGAGATGGCCTTCGGCATCAAGCTCGACGGTGCGGGCGGTGTGTTCGTGGGCGGGTCCACCAACACGGCCAGCTTCCCCACCACGCCCGGTGCCTACCAGACCGCTTTCCAAGGCGGTGGGGCCGATGCCTACATCGTGCACCTCACCAACAACGGCAGCACGCTGGCCAACTCCACCTTCGTGGGCACCACGGGTGAGGAGCACGCTTTCTTCCTCCAGGTGGACGTGGACGGCGACGTGTACATCTACGGTCAGTCGGACCCCGGCAGCTTCACCATCCAGCCGGCGGGCACCTACGGCAACGCGGGCGCCGACATCTTCATCGCCAAGTTCGATCCGGCCCTCACCGCACCCATCTTCACCAGCACCGTGGGCGGCACCGGCGGCTTCGGCAACAGCTGTGTGCCGGTGGCCTTCCTGGTGGACGTGTGCAAGCACATCTACATCAGCGGGTACAGTGCCAGCGGCTTCGCCACCACGGCGGGTGCCCTCTACACCTCGGGCGGCTTCTACCTCGCGGCGTACGATGTCGACATGTCGAACATCCTCTACGGCACGTATTACAGCGGCGCCACGCACGTGGACGGCGGCACCAGCCGCTTCGATTCGAACGGCATCGTGTACCAGGCGGTGTGCACGGTGAGCGGCTTCCCCACCACGGCGAACGCCTATGCGAGCAGTTATCCGGGCGGCTGGGACATCGGCGTGTTCAAGATCGACTTCCAGGTGGCCGGAGTGAACGCCGCCGGTGCCGGTACCCTCAACCAGGGATGCGCTCCTGTGCAGATCGACTTCCTGAACACGAGCACGGGCAACCAATGGCTGTGGGACTTCGGCGATGGCAGTCCGCTGGATGGGACCTATGCACCGAGCCACCTGTACACCACGCCGGGTGCCTACACCGTAACGCTCATCGCGTTCGATTCGCTGAGCTGCAACCTGGCGGACACCATCACCTTCCCGGTCACCATCGGTCAGGCGCAACCCCTCACCGCCGCGTTCTCCATGGTGCAGAACACCGATTGCACCGTGAGCCAGGTGAGCACCACCAACCTGAGCACCGGCACGCCGCTGGCCTTCATCTGGGACATGGGCGACGGCACCTTCCTCACGGATACCAACGTCGTGCACAACTACGCCGGTCCGGGCACCTACGACGTGGAGCTGCTGGCCTACGACCCCACGGGATGCAGCCAGCCCGATTCCATGACGATCCAGTTCACGGTGCTGCCACCGGACACCGTCGCCGCCCTCTTCACGGTGGACCAGGTGCCTGATTGCGACAACCTCATCGTCACCACCACCAACGCCAGCACCGGGCCTGGCCCGCAGAGCTACCAGTGGAACATGGGCGACGGCACCTCTTACACCGGCGCGAACGCCACGCACACCTACGTGGGTGCCGGCACCTACACCGTTACGCTGATCGCGAACGACCCCAACACGTGCAACCAGGCCGATACCACGAGCCTGCAGGTGACCGTCGATCCCACCGTGCCGGTGGTGGCCGACTTCACCGTGGAACAGGTGTTCGACTGCGCGCAGATGGTGGCCACAACCACCAACCTGAGCACGGGCACCTTCATGGGCTTCAGCTGGGACATGGGCGATGGATCGCCGCTGCTCGCCGACACGACCATCACCCATATGTACACCGTGCCGGGTACCTACACGGTAACGCTGGTGGTGAGCGATCTGCTGGGCTGCTCACCCCCGGACACGGCCACGGCCACGCTCGTGGTGGACCCGCTGATCCCCGTGGTGGCCGACTTCACCCTCGCGCAGGTGGGCGACTGCACCCAGCTGTTGGTGGAGGCCGTGAACCAGAGCACAGGCGACAGCGTGGCCTACAGCTGGAACATGGGGGATGGTACCGTGCTCAATACCACCGACGCCAGCCACGTGTACACCACGCCCGGCATCTACAATGTCACCCTTACGGTGACCGACCTCGGATGCGGACAGAACGACCAACTGTCCATGCAGGTGAACGTGATCAATACACTTCCGGTGGCCATCGCCACCACGGGCGTGATCTGCCCCGGCGAGGTGGCGGTGCTCGACGGCACCTTCAGCCAGGGCGGGGCCACGTACCTGTGGAACACGGGCCAGCCCATGCCGGTGATCAACGTGTGGGACCCTGGCGAGTACATCCTCACCGTGTCCACGGCCAACTGCACCGGCACCGATACGGTGGATGTGGTGGAGGCGCCCGAGCTGGAGCTGAGCTCGCGGTTCAGCGCGTGCCCCGATGCCGAGCTGGTGCTCTCCGTGCCGATCGACGGGCAGAGCTTCTCCTGGAACACGGGGTCCACCGATCGTGATGCGACCGTGATCGGTCCGGGCACCTATGTCTTCACCGTGGTGAGCATGCAGGGTTGCACCTACACGGACACCATCACCGTGGATCCGCTCGACGCCGATGCGCGGGTGTTCGCCCCGAACGCCTTCACGCCCGACGGTGACGGGTTGAACGATGTGTGGAGCGTGGCCGGCTATGGAGAGAAGGAGGTGGAGCTCCTGGTGTTCAACCGCTGGGGTGAGCAGATCTACCGGACCAACAGCCTGCTCAAGCCGTGGGACGGCACCTACAACGGGCAGCCGGTGAAACAGGACGTTTACGTGTACGTGCTGAAGTACAACGCGGTGTGCCAGCAGGAGGTGTTCACCACGGCACGCGGGCACGTGAGCGTGCTGCGCTGAAGCGATCGAACGAAGACGAACTGAACCAAGTCGAACGACCATGGATAGGAGGAAGTCTGTGCTGAACGGTATGGGACCGGCCCTGATACTGGCCTTGATGATCCCTGGTGCGGTGAAGGCCGGAGGACCCGGTGCGCCCTTCACGGCCAACCTTGGCCAGTGGGAACAGCCTTTTCTGTTCAAGGCCGAAGCGGGGCCCGTGGCCCTCTTCGCGGAGCGCGACGCGCTCACCTGGAGCCTGTTGCAGGACGACTTCGGCGAGGTGCTGCACGAGGCGTTCCATGAGCAGGAGCGGCCCGTGTTGAAAGGCCACGCCTGGCGTGTGCATTTCGAGGGCGCACGTCCGGGGGCCATCTCCGGTGAACGTGCCGCGAGCCATCCCACGAGCTTCTTCCTGGGCAACGACCGGTCGCGTTGGCGCTCGCGGGTGCCCTCCTTCGAAGGCGTGCGCTACGAGGAGCTATGGAGCGGGGTGGACATGCGGTTGTACGCGAAGGACGGCTCGTTCAAGTACGACCTTGAGCTGGCCCCCGGCGCCGACGTGGCGCAGGTGGTGCTGCGCTATGAGGGGCTTGACGGTCTTTCCGTGAACGCGGATGGCGACCTGGTGCTGCGTACCTCACTGGGCGAAGTGAAGGAGCTGCACCCGGTGGCCTGGTACGGCGATGGGGCGAAGGAGCGTGTGGCCTGCCGGTACCGGTTGGAAGGAGACCGCCTGCGGTTCGAGCTGCCGGGCGCCGACACCCGCCGCGCGATCGTGATCGACCCCGTGCTGGTGGCCAGCACCTTGAGCGGCACCGGCAACCTGGGCCAGACGCAGAACTACGGCCACAGCGCCACCTACGATTCCCAAGGCAACATCTACACCGGGGCGCGCTGCTTCGGCCAGGGCTATCCGGTCACCACCGGCGCCTTCCAGTCCATCTACGGTGGTGGCGGTACGGACATCGCCGTGAGCAAGCTCAACCCCGACGGGTCCGACCTGCTCTTCGCCTGCTACCTGGGCGGTGCGGGCGAGGAGTATCCGCACAGCCTGGTGGTCGACGATCAGTTCAACCTGTGGGTCTTCGGCTCCACCTCGTCCACGGATTACCCCACCTCCGCCAACGCCTTCGACCCCACCTACAACGGATCGGGCTTCGGCACGGAGGACATCGTGATCAGCAAGCTTGACCAGTCCGGAACGGTGCTCGTGGGCTCCACGTTCATGGGCGGCAGCGGTGTCGACGGGCGCAATTCATTCACGTTCAACTACGGTGATACGTTCCGCGGCGAGATCATCACGGACGCCGCGGGTAACGCCATCGTGAGCAGCTGCAGCAGCTCCAGCGACTTCCCGGTCACCGCCGGTGCGGTGCAGCCCGCCCTGGGCGGTGCGCAGGACGGTGTGGTCTTCAGCCTCAACCCCTACTGCTCGGTGCTCAACTGGAGCACCTTCCTGGGCGGCAGCGGGGGCGACATGGCCTTCGGGGTGAAGCTCGGCAGCGATGGTTCGGTGTACGTGGCCGGGGGCACGGACGGCACCGGTTTCCCCACCACGGCCGGCAGCTACGACCCTACGGCCAACGGTGGGCACGATGCCTTCCTGGTGCGCCTGGCGCCCGGGGGGACGAGCATGCTGGCGGGCACCTTCTGGGGCACATCCGCCGATGATGAGGCCTTCTTCCTGCAGCTCGACAACTTCGGCGATGCGTACATCTACGGGCAGTGCGATGGCACCTTCACCCCACAGCCCACCGGGGTGTTCAACCAGGCCGGTGGCACCTACGTGGCCAAGTTCAACGCCGACCTCAACACGCTCGAGGTGCAGACCACCTTCGGCGCCGACATGGTGCCGGTGGCCTTCCTGGTGGACGTGTGCCGCAACATCTACTTCTCCGGCTACTCCATCTCCAGTTCGCCGCCCACCACACCGAACGCGCTTTACCAGAACGGCGGCTTCTACCTCGCGGTGTTCGCGCCCGACATGGCCGCGTTGAACTACGGCACCTTCTACCAGGGCGCCGGCCACGTGGACGGCGGCACCAGCCGGTTCGATCCCAATGGCATCGTGTACCAGGCCGTGTGCACCAGCGGACCGTTCCCCACCACCGCGAACGCCTGGTCCAATGTGCAACCGAGCGGCTGGGATGTGGGGGTGTTCAAGATCGACTTCCAGCAGGCGGGCGTGCAGACCTATGCGAACGCCAGCGCGGCATACGGCTGTGCGCCTTCGGACATCCAGTTCACCGGCACGGGCAACGCGCAGTACTGGGTGTGGGACTTCGGCGACGGTTCGGCCCAGGTGACCACCCAGAACGCGCAGCACACCTACGGCTCGCCGGGCCAGTACACGGTGATGCTCATCGGGATCGACAGCACCACCTGCAACATCGCCGACACCACCCTCATTCCGCTCGTGATCAACGCGCCGGGCAGCCTGCAGCCCACCTTCCTGCTGCAGCAGACCACCGATTGCACCGTGCTCGAAGTGGTGGCCACGAACACCACGCCGGGCACCTGGCTCATCAGCAACTGGAACATGGGGGATGGCACGCTGCTGGCGGGGCCCTCGGTGGTGCATGAGTACACCACCATCGGCACCTATGCGGTCACCCTCACCGTGATCGACACGCTGTGCGGTGACACCGCCACGCTGGTGCAGAACGTGACGTTGACGCAAGGCCTTTCGTTCAATGCCGGACCTGATGTGGTGATCTGCCCGGGAGCGGACGCCACGTTGACCGCCGCGCTGCCGGGTGCCAGCTTCGTGTGGAGCACGGGGGCCACCTCCGCTTCGATCACGGTGGACGACCCTGGCGCGTACTGGGTGACCGCCTCCATCGGTGGTTGCACGGCCACGGACACGGTGACGGTGGGCCTGTTCCCGGAGCCCGGCGTGCTGGTGGACACGGTACAGGCCTGTCCGGGTGATCAGGTGGGCGTGGGCGTGCCCATCACGGGCCAGTCCTACCTCTGGGCCGACGGTTCCACCACGCAGTCCGTCACGGTGGGCGACTTCGGCACCTACACCTACACGGTGGTGGACGTGAACGGCTGCCCGTGGAGCGGAAGTGTGACGGTGCAGAACGATCCGAACAACTTCACCGTATGGATCCCGAACGTGTTCACGCCCAACGGGGATGGGGAGAACGACCGGTTCTTCCCGCAGACCGGTGGACCCAAGGACGTATCCGTGGCGATCTACAACCGGTGGGGCATGGAGATGTTCCGCAGCCCCGACCTGGGCCGCCTGTGGGACGGCCGGTACAACGGCAACGCCGTGCCCGATGGCACCTATTTCTACATCGTGAACTACCGTTCCTCCTGCGCCCAGGGCCGAACGGAGGAAGTTGGACATGTGACCCTGCTGAGATGATCCCGATGGGTTGGGATCTGAAGGGAGGGCCCGCCGCAAGGTGGGCCTTCCGCTTTCTCAGCCCAGGTGGGCCTTGAGGAAATGCCCGGTGTGCGAGCCGGGCTGCGCGGCGAGGGCCTCGGGGGTGCCCTCGAAGAGCAGGTGGCCACCGCCCTCGCCGCCTTCGGGTCCCAGGTCGATCACATGGTCGGCGCAGGCGATCACCTCCTGGTTGTGCTCGATCACCAGCACGCTGTGCCCGTTCTCCACCAGGTCGTTCAGGGCCTTCAACAGCTTGGCGATGTCGTGGAAGTGCAGGCCGGTGGTGGGCTCGTCGAAGATGAAGAGCGTGGGCTTCTGCTCCTGGCCCTTGGTGAGGAAGGAGGCGAGCTTGATGCGCTGGGCCTCGCCGCCGCTGAGCGTGCTGCTGCTCTGGCCCAGCTTCACATAGCCCAGGCCGGTGCCCTGGAGGGGCACCAGTTTCTCCACCACGCGCCGGCAGGCGTTATGCGTGCCCTCGTGCAGGCGGAAGAAGGCCAGCGCGTCGTCCACGGTCATGTCCAGCACCTCGGCGACATCGCGCCCCATGAACTTCACGTCGAGGATCTCCTCCTTGAAGCGCTTGCCATGGCAGGCGTCGCAGCGCAGGCTGATATCGGCCATGAACTGCATCTCGATGTGCACCTCGCCCTCGCCCTGGCACACCTCGCAGCGTCCACCGTCCACATTGAAGGAGAAGTAGGCGGGCTTGTAGCCGCGCACCTTCGCCACGTCCTGTTCGGTGAAGAGCTGGCGGATCTCGTCCCAGGCCTTCACGTAGGTCACGGGGTTGCTGCGCGAGGAGCGCCCGATGGGGTTCTGGTCCACCAGTTCCACGGCCTGGATGCGGTGGATGTCGCCCTCGAGCGCGGTGTGCTCACCGGGCCGTTCGCTGAAGCCCTCGAGCTCGCGCCGCAGGGCGGGGTGGAGGATGCGCTTCACCAGCGTGGTCTTGCCGCTGCCGCTCACGCCCGTCACCACGGTGAGCATATGCAGGGGGAAGGCCACATCGATGTGCTTCAGGTTGTTCTCGCGCGCCCCGCGCACGATGAGGCGGTCCTTCACCGGGCGGCGCCGGGCCGGACGTTCGATGCGCTCGCGCCCGGTGAGGTAGCGCGCGGTGAGGCTGTCGCTCTTCACAAGGTCGGTGTGCGTGCCGGCGAACACCACCTGCCCGCCGTGCGAACCGGCCATGGGGCCCATGTCGATGATGTGGTCGGCGGCGCGCATCACCTCCTCGTCGTGCTCCACCACGATCACGGTGTTGCCCAGGTCGCGCAGGCGCTTCAGCACGCCGATCAGGCGCTGGGTATCGCGCGGGTGCAGGCCGATGCTGGGCTCGTCGAGGATGTACATGCTGCCCACCAGGCTGCTGCCGAGCGAGGTGGCCAGGTCGATGCGCTGGGTCTCGCCACCGCTGAGCGTGTTGCTGCGGCGGTCGAGGGTGAGGTAGCCCACGCCCACGTCCACCAGGTAGCGCAGCCGGTTCCGGATCTCCTTCAGCAGGCGTTCGGCCACACGCTGGTCGTGGGCGTTCAGCTCCAGCGTGTCGAAGAAGGCCAGGCAGTCGCCGATGGGCATGCGCACCAGCTCGTGGATGCTGCGGCCGCCCACCTTCACGTACGCGGTCTCGGGACGCAGGCGCGTGCCGTTGCACGTGGGGCACTCGGTCTTGCCCCGGTAACGGCTGGCCAGCACGCGGTACTGGATCTTGTAGCTCTTCTCCTCCACGTACTGGAAGAAGCGGTGGATGCCGCGGATGCCCCGCGCCCCGTTCCACAGCAGGTCGCGCTCCTCGGCGGTGAGGTCGCGGTAGGGGCGGTGGATGGGGAAATCGCGGCCGGCGCTGTCGCGGATGAAGTCGTTCTTCCACTCGCTGAGCTTCTCCCCGCGCCAGGGCGCCACGCAGTCGTCGTACACGCTGAGGTTGCGGTCGGGGATCACCAGCTCGGGGTCGATGCCGATCACGCTCCCATAGCCTTCGCACTGGGGGCAGGCGCCCACGGGGTCGTTGAAGCTGAAGAAGTTGGGCGTGGGCTGCTCGAAGGTGATGCCGTCCAGCTCGAACCGGTCGCTGAAGCTGAGCCGGCGCGGGTGTCCATTGGCGTCCTCGCCGAGCAGCTCACAGGCGCCCTGCCCCTCGAAGAAGGCCGTCTCCGCGCTGTCGGCGCAGCGGCTGGCGGTCTCGTCGCTTCCCGGTTCCACCGTGAGGCGGTCGAGCACGAGGTGCCAGGGGCCCTTCTCCAGCTTCTTCGCCAGCAGCAGGTCCTCGATGCGGTGAACCGTGGTGCCGTCGTGCACGCGGGCATAGCCTTGCTGCTGGAGCACGTCGAGGTGCTCGCGGAGGGTGCGCTCCCCGGGCACCAGGATGGGGCAGAGGAGGAGCACGGGGCTTCCGGACGGGAAGCTGTCGAGGGCGGCCACCACGTCCTCCACGGTGTTCCGCTTCACCTCCTGGCCGCTTTTGGGGCTGTAGGTGCGGCCGGCGCGGGCGAAGAGCAGCTTCAGGTGGTCGTACACCTCGGTGCTGGTGCCCACGGTGCTGCGCGGGTTGCTGGTGAGCACCTTCTGCTCGATGGCGATGGCCGGGCTTATGCCGGTGATGCGGTCCACATCGGGCTTCTCCAGCCGGCCCATGAACTGGCGGGCGTAGCTGCTGAGGCTCTCCACGTAGCGGCGCTGGCCCTCGGCGTACAGGGTGTCGAAGGCCAGGGAGCTCTTGCCGCTGCCGCTGAGGCCGGTCACCACCACCAGGCGCCCCCGGGGGATGTCGACGTCGATGTTCTTCAGGTTGTGCACCCGGGCCCCCTGCACCCGGATGAGGCCGGTGGGGCTTGGGCGAAAGGCCGCGTGCCCGTTGGTGGACGGGCTTTCCGCCGCGGGAGCGGGCTTGGCGGACCTCTTCGTGTTACGGGGGGCAGGCAAAGGCGGCGCGAAATTAGCCATCGGCGTGCGCCGGGAACCCCGCCGGACACTATCTTTGGGTGAACGCAGGAAATTTTCGTCCCCGTGCACAATACCCACTTGTGGGCAGCGTTACTGGAACAGACGACGATCGTATAGCGTTCAAGCCAAGCACCCAGGGCCCCGCCCAGTACTCAACCAAACCGGACAGCGCATAGCGAGACCTCTACCCCCGAAGTCCTAGTTCCTCTTCGGCCAAAACGGTAAGGTCATGCTGTCCAAGGTGCTCCAAGACACAGAGCTCGTCAACCTGTACATCCAGGGCAACGAGCAAGCGTTCGAAATGCTGCTCCAGCGCCACAAGCGCAAGGTGTGGTCGCACATCTACCTCATGGTGCGCGACCGGGAGGCCACGGAGGACCTCTTCCAGGAGGTCTTCATCAAGGTGGTGCACACCCTGAAGGGCGGCAAGTACAACGAGGAAGGCAAGTTCCTGCCGTGGGTGATGCGCATCGCGCACAACCTGGTGATCGACCACTTCCGCCGGAGCAAGAAGATGCCGCTGGTGCGGGGCAACGACGACCACGACGTGTTCGCCACGGTGGCCCAGCCCGGCAAGAACGCCGAGCAGCGCATGGTGAACGTGCAGATCGACGACGATGTGCGCAAGCTCATCGACCACCTGCCCGAGGAGCAGCGCGAGGTGGTGATCATGCGCACCTACCTCAACATGAGCTTCAAGGAGATCGCCGAGCACACCAACGTGAGCATCAACACCGCGCTGGGCCGCATGCGCTACGCCCTGATCAACATGCGGAAGATGATCAAGGAGCACGACATCCACCTGGAGCGCGCCTGAGCGCCTCCGTTCCGACCCGAAAGGGTCACCCGGGCAGTTCCATGCCCCGCGGACCCCGGCCTGTAAGCCGGGGTCGGCCTTTTTCGGGGTGCGCGCAATAGGGTGGGGCGCAGCGGCGTTCAAAGAGCACGAAACCACCTTGTTGATGGCCCACACTACCCCGCGCAAACGCGCTATCTCCCGCCGCCCCACCCGCATGACCCTCGACCTGCAACCCGGTCCCCGCGCCAGCACGATCACGGCCATCCTGAACTACAGCAGGGCCCTGAAGGTGGTGGACGCCCCGCCGGTGGGCCGCGTGGACATCGTGCTCAACTGAGCGGTCCTATTCCAGCACCATCCGGAAGGCGCCGGGCCTGATCCAGGTCTGCGGCGCCACGGGCACCAGCCCCGAGGGCACGTCCAGCGGTGCGCCCGGCTCGAAGGGGTCGAAGGCCACCCACACCTGCACGGCGTTCCCGTTCACGCGGGGTTCGCGGGGAAGCAGCTTCACCAGGCGCAGCCCCCGCACGTCGTTCGGCGTTACCGGCTGGATGAGCGCCACGTCCATGGCCAGGATGCGCACGGAGGGTTTCAGCAGGATCTGGCCCTGGCGCACGACAGGTTTCCAATCCTCCTCCATCACATAGGAGAAGGAGCGGCCGTTCACCAACGTGATCTGGTATTCCTGCGAACGTTGGGCCTGCGCCGACGGCAGGGCCAGGAAGGCCAGGACGAGCATCAGGGACCGGCACACGCGCATTCCCACGAAGGTAGTCCGTGGCTCAGGCCTTGAACAGCTCCTTGCGCCCGATCACGCTGCAGATGGGGCACTTGCGCGGGTCGTGGCCCTTGGCGGGGCAGTGTTCCCGCCCGAAGTAGATGATGCGCAGGTGCAGGTCGGCCCAGTCCTCCTTGGGAAAGAGCTTCTTCAGGTCGGCCTCGGTGTGCTCCACGCTTTTTCCGGTGCTCAAGGTCCAACGCCAGGCCAGGCGGTGGATGTGCGTGTCCACCGGGAAGGCCGGTACGCCGAAGGCCTGCACCATCACCACGCTGGCGGTCTTGTGGCCCACGGAAGGCAGTGCCTCCAGCGCCGTGATCGAAGCGGGCACCTGGCCGCCGTGCTCATCGAGGATGATCCGCGAAAGGCCGTGGATGCCCTTGGCCTTGGCCGGCGCCAGCCCGCAGGGGCGGATGATGTCCTCGATCTCCTTCACGTCCAGCTTCACCATCTGCTGCGGCGTGCGCGCCTTGGCGAAGAGCAGGGGCGTGATCTCGTTCACCTTCTTGTCCGTGCACTGCGCGCTGAGCACCACGGCCACCAGCAGCGTGTACGGATCCTCGTGATAGAGCGGGATGGACGTGCGCGGGTAGAGCTCGGCGAGCTTCCGGGCGACGAAGGCGGCTTTTTCGGGACGGGTCATTTCTCTTTTGTGGGAGTACTGATGACCTTGACCGCTATTCGACCGTTTCGCTCACAAGGCGACCCGAGAACCAGTGAGTCATCGATCCTCGTTACGCCAGTGTGCCACGGATATCCGTCCAGCAGACCACAGATCGCTGTCTGGAATGGTTGGCCCTTGCCGTCGTATAGGCTGACGATCTCCCAATGGACCTTACTGTGTAGATCATCAACGCTGTCAATGAAGCAAACGAAGTTGTCCAAGCTGTCGGCGTATTCCACATCCTCGCTGTAGAAGCGTGGCTTCAGGTCTTTTCGAAGGGGTAGGAATAAGTGCTGCGAGAAGGGGCCAGTATGGTTCGTCATCAGGCAGATGTAGTCCCGGTTGTGCCATTCCAGTGTCGGTGGTATTCGGTACCCTTCTCCTTGCGTCAGAGCATCCAGGTCTTCCGACCAGCTTTCGTCGCCGATTCCCCATTGTAGGACCCGAGAGAATGTGGAATCCTTCGAGGTTATCGTAAAGAATTCCACATGAGCACCCATCAGACCTTGCTCGCTCAACATGGTCCACGAAAGAGTATCCGGTTTCGCATTGACGTCAACCTTGTCGCGTGCTCCATCGAGTGTGCCCACGGGCACGTGATCGCAGCTCACTACCAACAAGAGCATTGCGACGAAGGCGGCTTTTTCGGGGCGGGTCATTGGACGGGGTCGGTTGAAGCTCCCGGAGCCGATCCCATGATGCTGTACTTCATCCTCACCTTACCGCTGTCATGCGTGAACAACATGCTTCCATTGTTCAGGTCCTCGATCGACCAGTTCACATTGTTAATATGCGCCAGCAGTGTGTATAGCTGATGATCACGTGCATCAAGAAACATCAGGTCGGCATCGGCTATCGCTGTGGAGTTCCACTTCTGAAGAAGCAACCCATTGGTCGTGCGGTGATGCCAGTCTCCGAAGATCGCGTTGGCCAGTCCGGAGATCATCGGTACGCTCGTCAGGCTCAGGTATTCCGGTCCAAAGCGGATCTCTCCGACGTGTTTCTTGTGAAGGGTGACATTGCCGACATGAATGAACGGCATCCATTCTTCTTCAGGATGGGCATCAGCCTTGACTTGTACCTGTGCTCGTGATGAGAAGACTCTCTGGTACAGGGAGATAGGAAGCGCGGCGATCATGACCAGTCCACCGAAAAGGAGAATGAACGGGAGAAGGAGGAGCAAACCGGCGTTCTGAAATACCCTGGATACCCAATGGCCTTCCTTAGGGGCGGTGATGCGTTCGATCAGTCTTGCTCGGAATTGGCTGCTCATCCTCGGTCAGTGCAGATTCTCGCGCAGATTCACCACGTGAACGTATGCGGCTCCGCCCCCCGGATGAAGGTATGTGACCGCACCGGCCTTCCTTCCTCTTCCAAGTGCACGATGTTCTGCTGCTCGTAGAAGAGGTCCTGCAGCAGCGTGTTCGAAACGGTGAGCGTTCCGAGGCTGTCCACGCCCTCCACCTGAAGGTAGCAATAGAGGTTCTCGCTTTCCAGTTCCTTGCCCACCCAGATCCAGTCCACCGGCCGGTCGTTCACCTTCAGCGTAAGGTGCTCGTGGAAGTAGGCGTTGAGCAGGCTGTCGGCCTTGGGGTGCTCGTGGGCGGAGGCCAGCTTCAGGTCGGCCACGTTCTCGAGCGCGTGCTCCACGTCATGGGCGGTCATCCGCCAGGTGAGGTCGAGGGTGCGGGTGTGGGGAGCGTGGCGGATGGTGAGGATGGAGATGAAGAAGTCGTGGGGCAGCAGGGTGGCGAGCACCACGGAACCGGCCAGGAGCAGCACGTTCATGTGCTGCAAAGATGGCGCGCTTCGTGGCCTCTGTACGGTGCCGTCCAGAAAGCAGGCCTGCGCTGGCCCATCTTCGCCCCATGAAGCGAACCTTACCCCTCCTGTTCTCCTCGGTACTGGTGGCCCACGGCCTCATGGTGCCGGCGGTGTTGAACGCCCAGGCCGGAGGCCTGGATGCCACCTTCGCCAACGCGGGCAAGTACGTGCAGGACTTCGGGGCGCAGGACAACCTCACCAAGGTGCGCGTGCAGCCCGACCAGAAGATCGTGGCGGTGGGCACGGCGCTCAGCCCGGCGTTCGCCGGCCAGCTGCTGGTGGTGCGCCTGAACCCGGACGGCACCCTCGACAGCGGGTTCAACGGAACCGGTACCGTGGTTATCACGGCCTTCACGGAGTCCTATGCGTACGACCTGTTCTTCCAGCCCGATGGCGGGATCATGGTGGTGGGCGCACGCGCCGATGCCAATTACCAGTTCTCCATGCTGGCCATGCGCCTCAATGCCGATGGCACGTTGGACAACACCTTCGGCACGGGCGGCTTCAGCGAGCCCGAGATCAGCACCGGCGACGACTTCGCCTACGCGGTGGCGCCGCTCCCCAACGGTCAGATGCTCCTGGCCGGCACGGCGATCGATGCCGCCTTCAACAACCAGCCTGTGGTGGTGCGGATGAACGCGGATGGCAGCATCGACACCACCTTCGGGAGCAACGGTGTGGCGTCCTTGCCGGTGGTGAACACCGACAACAAGTTCTGGAGCGTGGGGCTGCAGAGCGACGGCAGCATCGTGGCCAGCGGCCATCTGGACCAGGGTCTTACGGCAGGAGGGCAGTTCAACCAGGACGTGCTCGTGGCGCGGTTCACCTCCGGCGGTCAGTTGGACACCGGCTTCGGGACCGGAGGCACGGTGGTGAAGCCCATCTCCACCGAGCTGGTCGAAAGCGCCTTCGCCATGGCCATCGCGCCGGATGACGCCATCCTCCTGGGCGGGTACACCACGCTGCCCGATTTCTCCTACGATGCCTTCGTGATGAAGCTCGATGCTGATGGGGCCGATGACCCTTCCTTCAGCACCGATGGCCTGGAGGTGTTCAATATCGCCGTGCAGGACGTCTTCACGGGTCTGGTGCTGCAGCCCGATGGGAAGCTCCTCGCCTGCGGCACATCGGGTGGTTTCTTCTTCGACCCGCGCGATCAGCTGGTGGCCCGGTTCACGGCGTCCGGCGCGCTGGACATCTCATTCGACAGCGACGGGTTCTGCCTCAACAACGTGGCCGGCAACTTCGACGAGGCCAATGCGATCACGCTGCAGGCCGATGGGAGGATCGTGACCGCAGGCAAGGCCAACACGGGCCCCAACAACGACATCACGGTGTTCCGGTACCTCAACGACCTGCCTGCCGCGATCCACGAGCACGCCACCACGACCGACCTGCTGGTCTATCCGAATCCGGTGCGTCCGGGAGGCACGGTCATGCTCGGCAGGCCGGAGGCCATCGGGTCCGTGCGCGTTGTCAACGCCACGGGTGCCGTGGTCGTTGTGGCCCACCGATCGGCCGGCAGCGGTCCTTGGCGTACCGTCCCGATCCCCGAAGGCCTGGCCACCGGGGTGTACACGGTGCAGGTGACCACCTCCGATGGACGCATCGTCAGCGCACGGTTGGTCGTTCAGGACTGACCCGGTCCAGGGCCGGTGATGGTGCCACGGCTCCGCATCGCGTGCCGGATGAACCCTTCGATCTCCTTCAGCAGGTCCACGAGCCACGGATAGCTGAGGTTGTCGTTGGTGAGCCGCTGGTAGAAGACGTCGGTGACCACCCGGAGCATCTCGCGGGCGGGCCCCAGCTGACCGGGGATGCCCAGGGCCTCGGCCCATTGTGGCGTCACCGTGTTCACCACCAGGTCGTGCGCCTCCTGGAAGCAACGCGCATACGCCTGGTCCTCCCGGTGCCTGCGCAGCTGCCGCTGGAACAGCAGGTCGATCCGGTGGTCCACCAGCAGCTTCAGGTAGTCGGGGTCGAAGCTCCGGCAATCCTGCGCCAGGATGCCCAAGGCCGTTGCCCGCTGCCGGTGGTACGCCAGCAGCCGTTCGATGAACACCGGGATGTCCGCGAAGTGGTGGTAGAAGGACGATTTGCTGATGCCCACCTGACGGGCGAGCTGCTCCACCTTCAACGCATCGGGGCCCGCCTGTGCGAACAAGGTGTAGCCGGCCTCGATCCAAGGGCGTTCGCTGGGCGCGGTGTGCATGATCCACGGCGAAAGTAGCGGGGAGGTCGCGCCCGAGGCGCACGGACCATCCCCCGGAGCCTTCCGCCGCCTTGGTCCATGCCGCCGCTCGTCCCGGTGCCACTACTTTCGCGACCATGTGGATGAAGCACTCCCTCGCTGCCTTCGCGGTGTTGTTCGCCGCGCTCGCCCCCGCCCAGGACAGCCCTCGCTACGGCCGCGACAAGTTCCGCCAGCTCGACCAGGAACTGCCCACGCCCAACGAGCAGCGCACGGCCAGCGGCGCGCCCGGCCATGCCTACTGGCAGATGAAGGCCGACTACGCCATCGCTGTGGAGGTGACCGAGCCGGTGGGTGGGGAGGCCAATGGGCAGCTGCCGAAGCTCACGGGCCGGGAGACCATCACCTACCACAACCAGAGCCCCGACAAGCTGGACTACCTCTGGCTGCAGCTCGACCAGAACATCTTCGAGCCGGGCAGCGACGCGAACATGATCCGCACCGGAACCATCGGCGACAGCATCAGCCTCGACCAGGTGGGCAAGTGGGTGAAGCCCTTCGAAGGCGGCTACAGGATCACGGCCGTCACCGACGCCAACGGCGGCGCGCTGAAGTACACCATCAACCGCACCATGATGCGGGTGGACCTGCCCAAGCCGCTTCCCCCGGGCGGCACGTACAGCTTCAAGGTGGAGTGGTGGAACTGGATCAACGACCGCTTGAAGTGGGGAGGCCGCGGCGGCTACGAGCATTTCGCCGACGAGGACAACTACATCTTCACCATCGCCCAGTTCTACCCGCGCATGGCCGCGTACATGGACTACAGCGGCTGGCAGCACAAGCAGTTCCTGGGGCAGGGCGAGTTCACCCTCGATTTCGGGGATTACACGCTCAGCATCACCGTGCCCGCTGATCACATCGTGGCGTCCACCGGCGTGCTGCAGAACGAGGGCGCGGTGCTCACCGCCGAACAGCGCGGCCGACTGGCCAAGGCACGCACCGCCAGTTCACCGGTCTACATCGTCACCGAAGAGGAGGCGAGGAGGAACGAAGCGAAGAGCGCCGACGAGAAGCGTTCACTCGGAAAGAAGACCTGGACCTTCAAGGCCACCAACGTGCGCGACGTGGCCTTCGCCAGCAGCCGCAAGTTCATCTGGGACGGCATGGACCAGCCTGTGGGCAAGGGACACGTGCTGTGCATGAGCTTCTTCCCCAAGGAGGGCAACCCGCTGTGGGGGCAGTACAGCACCAAGGTGGTGGCCCACACCATCAAGACCTACAGCAAGTTCACCTGCGACTACATCTACCCGGTGGCGCAGAGCATCCACACCGACCGCATCGGCATGGAGTACCCCATGATCTGCTTCAACGGCGGGCGGCCCGAGAAGGACGGCACCTACAGCGAGCGCACCAAGTACGGCATGATCGGCGTGATCATCCACGAGGTGGGGCACAACTTCTTCCCCATGATCATCAACTCCGACGAGCGGCAGTGGACCTGGATGGACGAGGGCCTCAACACCTTCGTGCAATACCTCACCGAGCAGGAGTGGGACAAGGACTACCCCAGCTGGCGCGGCAAGCCCCGCAACATCGTGGATTACATGAAGGGCGACCCCAACGCCGCGCCCGACAAGGTGAAGGCGCGCATCGAGCCCATCATGACCAACAGCGAGAGCATCACCCAGTTCGGCAACAACGCCTACGGCAAGCCCTGCACGGCGCTCAACATCCTGCGCGAAACAGTGCTCGGGCGTGAACTGTTCGACCACGCCTTCAAGACCTATTGCGAGCGCTGGAAGTTCAAGCACCCCACGCCCGCGGACTTCTTCCGCACCATGGAGGACGCCAGCGGCACCGACCTCGACTGGTTCTGGCGCGGCTGGTTCTACACCACCGACCATGTGGACCTCGCCATCACCGGCTTGAAGTACAAGCGGATGGACCCGCGCGACCCCGTGATGGCCGAGCAGCTCAAGCGCGCCGACAAGGACCGCCAGGTGCCCGACCTCAGCCGCCAGCGCAACATCGAGGGCGGCGTGGAGTTCGTGGTGGACAAGGACCCCGCCACGCGCGACTTCTACAACCGCTTTGACCCGCTCACCGCCACCGAGCAGGACGTTGCGGCCTACGAGAAGTGGAAGAAGGGCCTGAAGCCCGAGGAACTGGCCCTGCTGAACGAGGACCTCCACCTCTACGAGCTCTCCTTCAAGAACATCGGCGGCCTGGTGATGCCCGTGATCCTGGAGTGGGAGTACGTCGACGGCACCAAGGAAGTGGACCGCATCCCCGCCGAACTGTGGAAGACCAGCGATGAGGTGACCAAGGTCTTCGTGAAGCGCAAGGAGGTGAAGAACGTCACCCTCGATCCCTTCCTGGAGACCGCCGACTGCGACCTCAACAACAACAGCTGGCCGCCGAAGATGGTGCCCACGCGCTTCGATGTGTTCAAGGAGCGGGAATGGCGCCAGCCGAACCCCATGCAGATGGAGCGCAACAAGCAGACGGGCGGGGAGATGAAGGGGAAGTAGGATCAGAAGATCGGGTGATTAGACAGTTGGTGGTTTCTTGGGGCGTGCCCCCGGCTCAAATGCAGCCGGGGTCGCGTGCTATGCTGTAGCCGGACTTATCGCGGCTAGCGGTCGCGGGGCTACGGGGGCTTCCTTCGGTCGCCTCCTCGCTCCACGCATCCGCAATGCCGCTCCTGCGCCGGGCTGCCGCTTCGCCCGCTCACGCGGCACCGCACTCGGTCTTTACCTTGAGCCTTCTTTCAGACGATGAACAACGGCGATGATCGGTCTTTCCAGGTCAAGCTCTGGGCGTGGAGTTCCGGCATCACGACCCTTCTGCTCGTCTGGTTCGTGGTGCGGAGGTACTTCACGCCGGAGTTCTTCGTCCTTGACGGCTACGCGCTGTTCCTTGGTCTTGGCCTCTTCGCACTGGTCCATCTGGCCATCGCAATGTCGGCGTTCATGAAGTGGCGCAGCTGTTCGGGCCAAGGACTGATCCTGCCGGGTCTCTTCGTAGCATTTGGCCTGACCACGGTCTGGTTCATCGGCAGGCTGGAACACAAGCGCGAGACCGTCCCTACGGTGCTTTCCGCCTACTACGACGGCGACATCAACGGCGTAGGGATCGACCTCCGAACGGACGGCACCTATCGCGCAGTGGATGCTTCCGTACTCGGTGGCCCGATCCTTTACGGAACCTACCAGTTGACGGGTGATACCATCGAACTCGTCGAGGAGCACTTCCGGCTTGATGATCAGGTGTGGCGCTTCGGTACCCACCTGGTCGTGGTTGGGGATAGCATCAGGTTCCTTGGCGGTCCATCCGGATGGTCTCCGGTGATGCGGGTGAGCGAGGATCGGCGGCGTTGACCCTGGACCGTGCCGCTGACTCCGCCTGGCGCGATCTCCAGCTCTCGCAGGGCGTTCCATCATCGGAACCCTGCGCCTCACCTTATCTTTGAATAGCCCCTCCGCCATGAGCACCTCCGACCTCAAGCTCGGCCTGGTTCAGCGACTGCTCCTGGAGCAGGACGCCACCTTTCTCCAACGCATCAAGGACCTGTTCGACCGCCGCGAGCGTACGGATGTCGACCTCACGGACGATGAGCTTGCCGAGTTGCGTGAGATCGAACGCAGGCAGGAAAGCGGTGAGGATGCCTACGTGTCCATGGACGAGGCCATGCGCATGGCGCGTGAAGCCCTGGGTAAATGAGCTATTCCTTCCACGTCCGCGTTGAGGCGGTGCGTGAGTTCTCCGCGGTCGCCATCTGGTACGACAAGCAACGCAAGGGCTTGGGTCATCGCTTTCTCGCTGAACTACAGCGTTGCTTCACCTTCATCCGCAACAACCC
>JBGAGX010000041.1:0-29392 GCA_044226515.1 Flavobacteriales bacterium
GCGGCAAGGGAATCCTGCGCCGTCTTGGCGCTGGTGAAGACCGACTGGCGGATCGTGGCGAGCGAATCGATCAGCGCTGCGGTGCGCTCCGGCGCGAACGCGTACTTGATCACCTTGTCCTTCACGGTCGTGTAAACACCCATGTAGCGCGCGGCCTCCTTGCTCACCGAATCGAGCCGCAGGTTCAGCGCCGTATTGACCTGGGTGAGCGAGTCGATGCGCAGCTGGAGGATCTCCTCCTTGCTCTTCTTCTTCTGGGCGATGGCTTGCAGGCCCATCAACATCACCAGGATAACGAGGATCGGTCGGTTCATGGTCGGTCGGTCTTTTCGAGGGAAAGGTAGGTCGGCCTGCATGAAGCGGGATGATGGATGTCACGATCGGCGGTGCGGGTGCCTGTCGCATGTCATCCTCCGCTGCGTCCGATGTGGCATCTTCGTGGCCGATGTCCCGATCCCTGCAGAGCCGCTGGTGGACGATGGCCGCTCCCCTGGTGGCCCTCGCGGGGATGGCCCAGGACAACCAGTACTGGACGCAGCAGCACGGCGCGCATGCGCAACTGCTGGGCGGTGCCATGATGGCCGGCACGGATGACCAGGCGGTGCTCTTCTACAACCCGGCGGCCATGGCCTTCGTGAAGAGCAAGGGCATCACCGCCAGCACCAGCTTCATCTACTACCAGCAGCTCGCCGTGCAGGACCAGAGCGGCTACGGGCTTTCCGGTACCGAAGGGTCCTCGGCCAGCAGCCCGCGCTCGGTGGCCGGCGCCTTCGACGCGGGCAGGCGGTGGCGCATCAGCCTGGGCTTTGTGAGCGCGGTGTACAGCCGCTTCGAGCTCGATGGCGCCAACGCTGCGGAGGTGAGCGGCGTATCGGGCACGAACGGGCCCGTGGTGGTGCGGGGGCTCACGAACAACAAGACCGAACTGCGCGACGATCAGTTGGGGCTCGGTGCCAGCTACGCCCTCGGCGAGCGCCACGCCGTCGGGGCCACGCTCTTCGGCAGCTCCTTCACGCAGCGCTTCACCTACATCAACAACCTCACGGTGTTCCCCCTGCCGGACACGGCCGCGGCAGCGCCGACGGCGGAGATGGCCTCGGCGAAGAACGGCGAGGTGGAGAACCTCGGCTTCGTGCTGAAGCTGGGCTATCTCTACCGGCATGAGCGCCTGCAGCTCGGGGCTTCCGTGGCGCTGCCGCGCTGGTCCACGAACTTCTGGGAGGGCTCCATGTACCGGTCCACCACCGGACGCACGCTGTCAGGCGAGGTGATCAGCGAGCTGTACTACAGCGAGGCCCTGGCCACGCGCTACCGCACGCCCTGGGTGGTGGACGCCGGGGCGCAGCTGCAGCGGGGAAGGACCGTGGTCGCCGTGCGCCTGTGCTACACCACGGCAGTGGCGGCCTACGACCGCATGACGCTGACCCGGGCGCAGGCCGTGTACCCCACACCCACGGACAGGGATGAACCGGTGCTGAGCGTCCGCAGCGCGAGCCGTAGGCTGCTGAACGGCGCGGTGGGTGCCACCATCCGGCTGAACGACAAGGCCGACCTGCTCGCCGGGTTGCGCACCGACCTCAACTTCCTGGACCGCTCGGCACTGGACCGGCCGACGGACGTGAGCGGCACCTTCAGTTACTGGGACCTGTACCACGCCAGCGCGGGGATCGACCTGCACAGCGAACGCGTGAAGCTCACCGCCGGGCTGGTGTACGCCTTCGGCCAGGGCACGGGCACGCCGGAACAGGTGGTGGCGGCCGACGACCGCTTCGATGCGGCGTTGGACCCGGTGCAACTGCGCACCACCTTCCAGCAGATCGGCTTCACCTTCGGCTTCAGCTATTTCGTGCTGGGCCGCAAGGAGGCGCCGATGACGCCGTGAACCGGATCACTTGAAGGTGCGCGTGACGCCGATGCCGATCGTCCAGCTGTCGTAGGCGTCAAAGCGGATGTCGTAGGCCAGGCTGCCGCTGGTCTCCCACGCACCGCCGAGGTGGATGGTGTACTCGGTCCCCGCGCGCATCAAGACCAGGTTCCCTTCCTTGGCGAACTCCTCGCCCGCCCCCGCCGTGAAGGCCCAGTGGTGGTGCGGTCGGTACGACACCATCACGGCCGGAGCCACGGGAAGGGTACGCTCCACGGTCGGCTTACCCTCGGCCTCGTTCAGGTTCTCCTCCACCTTGAAGGTCTCGCTGATGAGGTCGGTATGCAGACCGATGGCCCACTTCGGAGCGAACCAGTAGTTGTAGTTGAGGCCCCAGCTGGGCAGCGAGAGCCAGGTCATCCGGCCGTCGACGTTCACGCCCTGCGACACGTGCGTATGGGCGAGCAGCAGGCTCACCTCATGGCGCGCGTGCTCCTCGCCGCCGGCCTCGGTCGGGCCTTCCTGGGCCGTGGCGCCCGACGCCATCACGCCCAGCAGCGTGAAGGAGAGAAGCGTGCGCATCATCCTTCCGGGAACGTCGACGAGGGATGTCAGCTGCCCAGGGTGAAGCACAGGCCGCCGGTGACGCCGAACTGGTACATGGTGCTGTACGTGCTCACGCCCGCGCCCACGCCGCCGGTACCGAAATAGACCCCGCCACCGGCACCCTGCACCGGGCTCAACAGCTGTGCGCCCAGCTTGATGCCCACCTTCTCCGAGGCGTTGATCTTCAGGCCCAGCTTGCCGCCCCAGGCGAACTTGGTGGCGTTGCCGTAATCGCTGTTGAACCACGCCGCCCCGATGTTGAAGCCGCCGTAGCCGTGCACCTTGTCGCTGAAGGGCGCGTACCCGAGACCGCCGATCATGGCATAGTTCACGCTCACCGTGGTGGTGTAGGTGTCGAAGCCCGTGCTGAGGAAGCCCTCCGCGGTCTGGTTCTGGTAGAAGATCTCCAGGCACTGATAAGGCCGGATCTCGAACTCGAGCCCGCCGCCGTAGTGCGCCCCATCGCGGATACCGGCGTTGTTGCTATAGGTGTAGCCGTTGTAGGCACCGGAGATGTCGAACTTGTCCTGGAAGGTCCAGCCACCGAAGGCGTTGAGGCGGATGGTGCGCTGGGCCGACACGGCCGTGGTGCACAGCGCGATCAGGGCGAGCGCAAGGGTGGTGCGGATGATGGTCCTCATGGTGGTGGTTCGTTAGGGCGAAGGAAGGTAGCGCGAAGTTGCGGTCCTGTGGCGCAAAGACCACAGGAGCGTGCTCATGTCCGGGTCCGTCCAAGGCGCCTACATTCACCGCCCATGCGTGCACGCGCCGGCTTGGCATTGTTCGGGGCCACACTGTGCTTCACCGGTCTTGCACAGGATGAGGTGCAGGACACGATCCCGCGCACGGCCATGGGCCAGGTGCTGCACAACAGCGACTCGCTGCGTGCCCTTTCCTTCGAGGCCGGACCGATGAAGTTCGTGCCCTTCGCGGCGCCGAGCTACACGCCCGAAATGCAGTTCCTGCTCACCGCGGGCGGCCTCGTCACCTTCAGCTTCGACCGCAAGGACCGCCGCCTGCTGCGCTCCTCCATTCCCTTCTCCTACGGCAAGAGCTCCAACGGCTCCACACAGCTGTCCATCAAGGCCAACCTGTACCTGCGCGAGGACAAGTGGCGCATCACCGGCGAGATCTGGAGCAAGGACATGCCCGACAACTACTACGGCGTGGGCTACGAAAAGGCGTACAACACCCCGAAGAGCGACAGCACCACGCTGTACCACCGCAACTGGGAACGCCTCTATGCGAAGGTGATGCACCAGTACAAGCCGCGCTTCTTCGTGGGCGGCATCTACGACGGCACCAACACCAAGGCCACCGAACTGAACCCCGTGATGGAGGCGGACCCCTACATCCAGCAGTACGGCACCACCACGCGCAACCGGGGGCTTGGCGCCGTGTTCGAGTTCGACAGCCGCGACGTGCCGGTGAACGCCTACACCGGGCTGTTCCTCGATGCGAGCGTGACCAACTACGGGCCCTTCTGGGGCGGCAAGAGCGATTTCTGGGTGATCGACCTGGACTACCGACAGTACAAGCCCGTGGGGCACCGCCACACCATGGCCTGGGAGGTGCGGAGCCGCAATTGCCGGGGCGATGTACCGTGGACCGAGCTCTCGCAGATCGGCACGCCCTGGGACCTGCGTGGTTACGTGTGGGGCCAGTACCGCGACGAGCTCATGCTGTACACCATGGGCGAGTACCGCCACATGTTCAACCGACGGTCGCCCAACAAGAAAGGCTCGCTCGAAAGCCGCTGGGGCTTCACCTCCTGGCTCGGCATGGGCGCGGTGGCGCCGGACCTGGCCTCCATCCCCACCGTGCTGCCCAATGCCGGTATCGGCCTGCGGCTGGAGACGGAGAAGCGCTCCAACATCCGCGTGGACTACGGCGTGGGCCGGAACAGCAGCGCGTTCTACGTCACGTTCTACGAGGCGTTCTAGATCGGCTGAAACCCACAGAGACACAGAGGCACGGAGAACCGCGAAGGAGCAAATTCCGGGATCAGGTATTTCCTGATCCTCTGTGTCTCCGTGCCTCTGTGGTCGTGCATTCCTCAGAACGCGTACCCCAGCTTGATGCCGTAGCGGTAGCCCAGGCTGTTGCGGTCGATCGTGGTGGTGCCGGTATAGTTGAGGGCGATGTTGGTGTTCACGATCTCGTGCCCCAACTTGTCCTCGATCGCCTGGGCCAGGTCGTCGTACAGCTGGCCCTCGCCCTGCAGGTCGGCCTCGACCTTCAACTTGTACAGCACCCAGCGCGGGGCGAAGAAGACCGCATCCACCGCGAGCCTGTCCTTGATGCACAGGAACTGGTAGCCCAGCTGCGGCCCGGCCCCGAACTCCAGGAGGTCGATGCGCAGGTCGGTGCTCACCACACCGCCCGCATTGTCGCCGGTGCCCGTGCCCGAGATGCTCGCCGTATAGCGCGTGTCGCTGTAGCGCAGGTAGGCGCCCAGGTACAGCCCGCGGGGTGCGGGGCGCTTGTCGCTCTTCTCCAGGAACCACTTCACCTCGGGCGTGAAGTAGATGCCGGTGAGCTTGCGGTCAGCGCTCACCGTGATCTTGTCGGAGCTCAGGTCGAGCAGGCTGCTGGGCTGCTTGGGCACCATGTAGCTCACCGTGAGCGCTACGCTCCAATCGGGGTCCAGGACGCGCTCGTAGGTGAGCGATGCGATGCTCACCACCGATGAAACGACCCCGGCCTTCACCAGGTTCCTGCGCGGGAAATAGCCCACGCTATCGGGCTGCGCGGCAAGCGGAACAGCGCTCAGCACCATCAGTGACGCAACGGCGAAGGACCGGATGATCGGCATGGGACCTCGGATGGAACTGCCGGCGAAGGTCGGCATTTCCGGGTGGAAACCGGGGTAACGGGGGCCGTGCCGCAGCCGTGCGAACGGGATACCGCGCGATCCCCAGGCGATGCGCGGTAACCGGCCCGACCTGATCAAGCTCAGTTCCCCGATCCCTGGGCCCTCCTAGCTTCACCCCATCAACCGACCCTTCCCCATGCGTACCCTCATCACCGCAGCGACCTTGTTCATCGGCGCGGCCCTGCAGGCCCAGAACAGCACCGATGCGATGGAACTGCTCCGCTCGGACATCCGCGCCCAGAAACAGGCCATCGTGCTCGCGAACCTCGGCCTGACGGAGCAGCAGAGCGCCCTGTTCATGCCGATCTACGACCAGTACACCGCGGCGTTGAAGGCGGTGTGGGACAAGAGGATGCTCGTGGTGAAGGATTATGCGAGCAGCTACCACGGCACCATGACCGAGGAGACGGCCAAGGACCTGCTGAAGCGCTCGGACGCGTTGGAGAAGGAGATGTTGGGCGTGCGCGGCACCTACGAGAAGAAGATGCTGAAGGTGCTGCCCGCCACCATCGTGGCGCGGTGGGTCCAGATCGAGCGTCGCCTGGGCCAGCTGATCGACCTGCAGATCGAGGACCAGATGCCTTTGATGCCGGTGAAGAAGTGAACACCGGTCAGCGGTGAACGGAAGGGCGGTCAGCAAGGCCGCCCTTCATGGTGGGTTGCAGGACCTGCGCGGTTCTGAAAGCCCGCCGCGAGGCCGACGGATGATGGCGATCGGCGAGGCAATGGCAAGCACCACTACCTTCGCGCCCTGATCGAACGAACCCCATGAAGACCCTGCTTACCGCCGCTGCCCTGAGCATCGGCCTCGCCGCTTCGGCGCAGAACTACAACGACCTCGTGGAGGTCCTCCGCTCCGACCTCCGTACCCAGCACCAGGCCATCGTGCTGGACAACCTCCAGCTCAACGAGGCGCAGAGCGCGGCCTTCACGCCGATCTGGGACGCCTACAACGCCGAGCTGAAGAAGCACTGGGACAAGCGCATCCAGCTGGTGAAGGACTATGCCTCCCAGTACCAGACCATGAACGACGAGGCCGCTGCGTCGCTGATGAAGCGCATGAGCACGCTCGACAAGGAGAACATCAAGCTGCGCGACACCTACGGCAAGAAGATCTCGAAGGTGCTCCCCACCACCATCGCGGCGCGTTGGGTGCAGATCGAGAACCGCCTCAACATGCTCGTGCAACTGCAGCTGGCCAGCGAGATCCCGCTGATGCCGAAGAAGTGAACGACCGATCCCGGTGAAAGCGAAGGGGCGGACCGCAAGGCCGCCCCTTCTTCATTTCACGAACGGCGGCGACTACCGCGCGAACACGTAGCGCACGTTGAAGCCGAAGCCGTCGGCGCTGAAGTCGGTCTTCTCGATCAGCCAGAAGGTGGGTCGCCAGTCGACACCGAGGGCCACCGGGGCGCCATCGAAATGGTACTCCAGGCCCACCTCCCCGCTCGCACCGAGGTAGAAGGGGTCGTCGATGAGCATGGACGGGCCCGCGCCCACATACCAGTTGAACGGCTCGGTGCCCAGCGGGCGGTAGAGGAAATCCCAGAGCGCCTCCACCCCCACCCCCGTACCGAACGACAGGTCCGCGTGCACCCGGCTGAAGTCCCCGAGGGAGAAGACCCCGTCCACCGCCACGGCATTGCCGGTCACATCACCGAAACGAAGACCGAGCTCCTGGGCCGTGGCGAACCTGCCCAGGGAAAGGAACGCGAGGAGGAAAAGGAGCTTTTTCATGGTCGTGGATGTACACAAAGGTGTTGCAGCCGCACCGCCGCGACCTTCCGCACCGCGACAGGTGGTCAACAGGCCGCTGTTGGTGCCGCACCACCGACCGGCCGCGCATTGATGTCGATCAGGTTCTACAAGCCCGATCCGAACGACCTTCGACCTTCGTCCAGGTGGTCGGACTACCTTGCTCCGACCAACGGCAACTTCCCGACCGTTCGAAACCCGAACCCATGCGTACCCGTCTACTTTCCCTTCTCCTGCTCCTGAGCCTTGGCCTGAGCGCACAGAGCCCCAACCTGCCCCGGGTGATCATCCTGGGCACCGGCGGCACCATCGCCGGTAGCGGCACGAGCAGCAGCCGTGCGGGTTACACCGCCGGCAAGATCCCCGTGGAGGACCTCATCGGCGGGATCCCGGCGATCAAGGAATACGCCAGCGTGAGCGGCGAGCAGATCAGCTCCGTGGGCAGCCAGGACATGACCATCGCCATCTGGCAGAAGCTGGACAAGCGCATCAACGAGATCATCGCCAACAAGGAGGCCGAAGGCATCGTGATCACCCACGGCACCGACACGCAGGAGGAGACCGCCTTCTTCCTGAACCTCACCGTGCGCAACCCCGAGGTGCCCGTGGTGCTCACCGGCTCCATGCGCCCGGCCACCGCCATCAGCGCCGACGGACCGAAGAACCTGTTCGACGCCATCCTGGTGGCGGCCGACCCCAAGAGCCGCGGGCGCGGTGTGCTGGCCCTGTTCGACGAGAACATCCTCGACGGTCGCGACATGATCAAGGTGAACACCACCAAGGTGGGCGCTTTCGCCGCGCTGAACACCGGTCCTGTGGGGCAGGTGTACGATGCCAAAGTGGTGTACTACCTGCACAACGACCGCAGCGACCTGAAGACCCCCTTCGACATCAGTAAGGTGACGACCATGCCCCGGGTGGAGATCGTGTACCTCTACGCTGATTCGCCCCCCGATGTGATCGACTTCTGGATCGGCAAGAAGGTGGACGGCCTGGTGCTGGCCGGCGTGGGCAACGGCAACATGAACGCCGCGACCATGAAAGCGGTGGAACGGGCCGTGGCCGCCGGCGTCAAGGTGGTGCGCAGCACGCGCATCCCCGCCGGCCGCGTGGTGCTGGAGGATGAGGTGGACGACAAGGCGCTGGGCACCATCGCCAGCGACGACCTCAACCCGCAGAAGGCACGCATCCTGCTGATGCTCGGTCTCACGCAGACCAAGGACACCGGCAAGCTGCAGGAGTACTTCCTCACCTACTGAACCACGATCGACGGCGAGGCCCTGTGATGCAGCACATCGCGGGGCCTCGGTGTCCCTTCCTTCACCCCGCGCATGATCTGGCTTGAGCTCGCCATCCTGCTGGGCTGCATCCTCATCGGATCGCGGCTCGGGGGCATCGGCATGGGCACCATGGGCGGCATCGGACTGGTGGTGCTGGTGTTCGTCTTCGGCCTGCCACCGGGCGGTCCGCCCGGCGTGGTGCTGGGCATGATCATCGCGGTGATCACGGCGCTCAGCGCCATGGAGGCCGCTGGCGGGCTCACCTTCCTGGTCTCGGTGGCGGAGAAGATCCTGCGCCGGAACCCGAAGAGCATCACCTTCATCGCGCCCTTCGTCACCTACGCGCTCATCTTCCTCAGCGGCACGCAGCACGTGATCTACGCGTTGCTTCCGGTGATCTCGGAGATCGCGCGGAAGAGCGGCATCCGGCCGGAGCGCCCGCTCTCCATCACCGTCATCGCGTCCATGCACGGGCTCATCGCCTCGCCCATCAGCGCGGTCACCGTGGCCATGCTCGCGCAGCTCAGCGGCCGCTCGGTATCGCTTCCGCAGATCATGATGGTGACGATCCCGGCGACGCTCATCGCCGTGTTCATCGGGGCGCTCGTGGTGTCGAAGCGCGGAAAGGAGCTGAAGGATGAGCCGCCGGTGCCGCAGGATGCCGAGGGTGACCAGCCGGCCAATGCGCCCGCTGCTGTGCTCGAAGGGCAGGCGCTCAGGAACGCCCGGGGTGCCACCCTGCTCTTCTTCGGCTCGGTGGTGCTGGTCGTCCTCATCGGCCTGTTCCCCGCCATCCGCCCGCACTATACCATGAGCGTGGACGGCGTGTCCGTGGACAAGGAGGTGGACATGGCGCAGGCCATCATGATCATCATGCTCGCCATCGCGGGGCTCATCATGCTGCTGTTCAAGGCCAGTGCGGCCAAGGCCGTGGCAGGCCCCACCATGAAGAGCGGCATCGTGGCGGTGATCTCCATCCTCGGCATCTCGTGGCTGGGCTCCTCCTTCTTCGCGGGCAACCAAGCGGCCATCGTTTCGGGCTTCAGCGGCGTGATCGCCGGGAACGAGTGGCTCTTCGGCGTGGGGCTCTTCGCGCTGAGCATGCTGCTCTTCAGCCAGGCCGCCACCATCGTCACCCTGATGCCGATCGCGCTCGCGCTCGACATGCCCACACCGCTGCTCATCGCCCTGTATCCGGCGGTGAACGGCATCTTCTTCCTGCCCACTTACGGCACCATGCTCGCAGCGGTCTCCTTCGACCGCACCGGCACCACGCGCATCGGGAAGTACGTCGTCAACCACAGCTTCATGCTGCCCGGCCTGGTCACCACGATCAGCGCCGTGCTGCTGGCCTTCGCCTTCAGTTACCTCCTTCTTTGAACCCCATACGGACCATGAACCGCATTCCCACCCTGCTCGCCTGCGCCACCCTGCTGGCCGTGAGCGTCACCGCCCAACAGACCCGGACCGAGAAGGACCTGCTCGGCGAGAAGCAGATCCCGGCGAACGCCCTGTACGGTGTGCAGACCGCCCGTGCCTTGGAGAATTTCCAGATCAGCGACGACACGTTCAGCGACCACACCAACCTGATCAAGGCCTTCGCCATCGTGAAGCTGGCCGCCGCGCGTGCGAACACGGATGTGGGGAAGATGCCCCCCGAGGTCCTCGCCAAGATCCAGAAGGCCTATGATGCCATCATGGCCGGCAAGTACCACGAGTGGTTCCAGGTGGACATGTACCAGGGTGGCGCAGGCACCAGCGCGAACATGAACGTGAACGAGGTGATGGCGAACATCGCCCTGCTGGAGTCCGGCGGGAAGATCGGCGACTACAAGACCGTGGAACCGCACGACCACCTGAACGCCTCGCAGAGCACCAACGACAGCTACCCCACGGCGCTGAAGGTGGCCATGATCCTCAACAACAAGGAGGTGATGGACGAGCTGACGCTGTTGATCAAGTCGTTCCGCACCATCGGCAACAAGTACATCGACGTGGTGAAGATGGGCCGCACCGAGCTGCAGGACGCCGTGCCCATGACGGTGGGCCAGCAGTTCCACGCCTACGCCGAGGCGCTGCAGTGGGAGCTGGATGAGCTGAAGTACGCCGAGAGCAAGCTCTATGGCGTGAACATGGGCGCCACGGCGATCGGCACGGGCATCACCGCGCCCAAGGGCTATTCGGAGAAGTGCGTGGCGCACCTGGCCGAGCTCACCGGCAAGCCGATCCACCTGTCCAGCGACCTCATCGCCGGTACCTGGGACATGCAGGAGTACGTGGCCTACAGTTCGCAGCTCAAGAGCCTCGCGATCAAGTTGAACAAGATCAGCAGCGACCTGCGGCTGATGACCAGCGGTCCGCGCACGGGCATCTTCGAGATCAACCTGCCCGCGCTGCAGCCCGGCAGCAGCATCATGCCCGGCAAGGTGAACCCCGTGATCCCCGAGCTGATGAGCGAGATCTGCTTCCGCGTGATCGGCAACGATGTCACCGTGAGCCTGGCCTCCGAGAACGGCGACCTTGAGCTGAACGCCTTCGAACCCGTGGTGGCCATCGCCATCTTCGAATCGCAGGAGCTCTTCGTCACCGGCATGCGCACCCTGCGCACCCTGTGCATCGATGGCATCACCTTGAACCCCGAGGTGCTGAAGGCGCACATCGAACGCACCGTGGGCATCGTCACCGCGCTCAATCCGATCATCGGTTACGACAAGGCCACCGAGCTGGCCAAGGAGGCCCTCGCCACCAACAAGGGCATCCTGGAGATCATCCGCGAGAAGAAGGTGCTCACCGAGGAACAGATCAAGCAGCTGCTCGATCCGGCGAGCCTCACGGGTCTCGACAAGTCGAAGTACGTGGGCAAGTGATGTGCTGAGGTCCGTGGGCACAGGTGCGCAGGACAACCCCGCTCCTCGGAAGGAGCGGGGTTGTCCTTTACCGTCCCCTGAACAGGATACCCGCATGAGCGGCGACTTCGATCGATATCGGTCAGGTATCGGAATGTGCGCAAAGCGTACATTTTCAGCATGGATCGCCTCTTGTGTCGCAGGTCATCTGCGCGACCATGCATGATGCGGCCCATCCTCGTTCCCATCATCTCGCTCGCGGTCCTCGCCAGCACGGCCCTTCGCGCCCAGGAGATCGAGCCGCGCCTGTACGCCAACGCACCCGTCGGCGTCAACTTCGCCATCGGGGGTTACGCCGGCACGCGCAACGGCTTCCCCATCGATGCCGGCCTGCCCATCACGGACCCCAAGCTGAACACCTACAGCCTGGTGATGGCCTATGCGCGTGTGCTGGACCTGTGGGGCTGCTCGGCCAAGCTGAGCGCACAGGCCCCCTACACCTTCCTCAAGGGCAGTGCCACCTACGGCGACGACCGGCTGACGCGCGAGGTGAACGGCATCACCGATGCGCGGGTGCGGCTGGCCGTTAACCTATATGGTGCGCCGGCCATGAACATGAAGGACTTCGCTTCCTACAAGCAGGACTTGGTGATCGGTGCGAGCGTCAGCGTGATCGCCCCCACGGGCCAGTACGACCCCGAACGCCTGGTGAACATCGGCGCCAACCGGTGGTCCTTCATGGGTGACCTAGGCGCCTCGAAGGCGTTGGGCAGGTGGATCGCGGAACTGTCCACCGCAGTGCAGGCCTTCACCACGAACAACGAGTTCTACGGCACCACGCGTGCCCAGGAACCTGTGCTGTCGTTCAAGAGCAGCGTGATCCGCAACTTCCCCAAGGGCATGTGGGCTTCGGTGGACGCCACCTTCTTCACCGGCGGGGCCAGCGACCTGGGCACTGGCACGCGCACCGAGTTCCAGAGCAACTGGCGCACGGGCGCCACCTTTGCCATGCCGGTGGGCCTGCACCACTCCATCAAGCTCGTTGCCAACAGTGGCGTCTATGCGCGCACCGGCAACAACTTCGACATGGTGAGCCTGATCTGGCAGTACCGGTGGGGCGGGAAGCCGTGAGCCGGGAACATCGTTTCGCACACGGTGGCCTCCCACCCACACACCCGCCAACGGAGCGTACCGTCATCCCATGAGCAGCACATCGAACATCCCTGCGAACGGCTGGTCGCGCCCGTGGGCGCTGGCCGCTGTGATCTGGACCCTTGTGCTGTGCTTCGCCCCCGACCCACGTCCACTTTCGACGCCGGCCTGGACCATCGAGGCGGTGCGCTCCGCGCTGGGCCTGCAGGAGGCGGCGGCACGGGTCATCGCGGCCATCGGTCTGCGCCTGGTCCTGCTGGGGGTCCTGGGCGTGCTGCTGATGTGCGCGGCCTCCACCCGGCGCTTCGACCGGCGCAGCCTGTTGATGCTGGTGCTCGCCCCGGCGGTCGCCATCGCCACGCTGTGGGTGAACCACGGCTACTTCCCGATCCCCGGCCAACTGAAACTGGCTGTGCTGGCCGCCTGCTCCGGGGCCTTGTTCGCGCTGCTGCTCCGCCGCAACTGGATCGCGGGAGGTGCGCTCGTCGCGCTGCTGGGCTTCACCTACGTGTCCCTTACCGACTATTCCGTGGACGATGACCTGGCCCACGCCACGCGTGCACAGGTGAAGGCCTTGCTCACTACGGCGCCCTCGGTACCGAAGGGGGATGAAGGCGGCCTTGCGCTCATGCGCACGGCGTTCGCGCTGGCCGCGAAGCGATCCGCCAGCGGTGATCCCGTCCTGGAGAACCGGGCCGCCGTGCTCGCCCTGGCGCTGGTGCTGGGCGATGAGAAGCTCGCCAAGGCGGCCGACCGCGCGATCGATCCATCGCGTGTGGCCGCATGCGACTCATTGCGGGCGCGGACCACGCTGCACGACCGCGCGGACTGGAGCCGCCATTTCTGGGTGAGCGCGGGGCTGGTGGTCCTCTCCGGTGGCACGCGCTCCTTGAGCGTGGGTGTCACCAAGGAGATGAAGGATGCCAACGCCGGCGGTTCCGGCTTTTCCTTCTGCGACCTCACGGCGGATGCGGCGGGTGAACACTTCGCGCTGGCCGCAACGCGCGATGTGCCTGCGGCGGTGAGGATGCAGGCCGCCCTGGAGGCGCCGTTCGTCGTCGATGACCTCATGCCCGACCCCCGCGACCTGCCCGAAGGCGTGCATGTGGACGAGTTCGAGGCGCGCTACGGTGGCGTTGGCGGGGCGCGCACCGACAGCCTCGTGCAGGTGATCAAGCGACGTATCGAGGCCACACCGCTGCTCCGCTGAGCGTCGGAGCGGATCGACCGCCCTCAGAACTGGAACTGCAGCCGCCCCTGCAGGAACTGCGTGGTGCCGAGGAGACCGGCACGGTCCAGCTGGCCGACCCCGTAGGCCGCCTCGAGGCGCAGGTGGTCCGTGAGGTACCAGTTGACCATGGGCGTGAGGCGCCAGAAGCGGCAGCCGCGGATGTCCTTGTCGTCGAGGTCGAGGTAGGACAGCTTCAGCACGGCCTCCCAGGCGCCCGGCCCGCCCTCGAACACCGTGCGCTCGGGCGAGACCTGCAGGAAGTAGCCGCCGGCGGTGTTGAAGCGGCGCGTTTCACCGGTGATGAGCCAGCTGGCCGTGAGGTCCCCGCCGTGGAAGACCGGGTCGCTCGTGTCCAGCGCGTTCACCTGCTGCACGAAGTACTCCGCACCGAAGAGCCAGTTGCCGGGGCGGTAGTACACCTCGGCCTGCACCAGGCGGCTGTCGCGCGCGGCGAAGGGCCCGGTGTCCAGGTAGTACGGAGCGAGGTTCAGCTCCGGGCGTGAACGCAGGCGCAGCGAACGCTCGTTCACCAGGCCGTAGCGCGCCGCCAGCGCCACGTGCAGCAGGGTGCCCTTCTCCTCCAGGATCGGGAGCCAGCCCACGCGGGCCACGAACTGGTTGTCGTAAGAGCTGAACGACTGCCCTTCGCTGAGCAGGTCGGTGTACCAGCCCAGGTTGTACAGCAGCTTCTTCTCCGGCAGGTAGCCGAGCCACTTCACGCCATCGGCGAGCAGGGGCACCATGGCCACCACCGCGGTGGACCGCTCCATGGTCCAGCCGGCGTAGCCCACCATGATCATGTTCAGGGAGATGCCCTCCTTGGCCCGGCCCACCCACAGGTTGCCCTTGAGCTCCGGCACGCCGATCATCACGCCGGTCTGCCGCACCAGCCAGGCCTTGTTGGCCGCGTCGTACATGAGGCCCGCGCTCCAGGTGATCGAGCGCTTGCTCTTGATCCGGCCGTTGAGCAGCACGCGGAAGTCGCGCACCTGGGCGTTCGTGGCGGGCTCCTCGACCTGTTCGCGCGCGGCCTCATCCTGCACGGTGGTGCCCGCATCGAGGATGATGCCGGCGCTCACGCGCAACCAGAAGAAGCGGTTGTCGAACTCGTTCCACTTGAGCAGCGCGCGCTTCGGCTGGTCGGTGGCGGCCTCGCCCGCCTTCACCGTGTCCTCCACGGCCGTGCCCTGCGGCTCCTGGGCCCGCGCGATGGCCGAAAGCCCGATCCATAGGATCGCGACCAACGCACCGCGCATCATTTGCAACCGCCAAGGCATAGGAACTGCGGTGTGAAGATCATGACGCCGAACTCCAAGCCGGCCCCATTGTTCCCGTTGAATTCGTCACCGTAGGTCAAGGCGTAGGTGATCCAGGTCTGTGGCTCCCAACGCAGTCCGATCTTGTACTCCGGTATGGACGGGGCCTGACCTGCGGCGCCGAAGACCTCGCCCACCACACCGAGCTCCGGCCCGAAGCAGTACCACGCCAGGCGTGTGGAATACGTGAAGGACGCGGCCGTAACGCCCTCCGCGCCGTAGTTGTAGGTGACACTGGCGCCCGGCATGAGGTCCCATGACACCTTGTTCTTGAACAGGGGGATGGTGGCGGGAGCGTTCACCCAGAAGGTGCGCAAGGCGTCCTTCACGCGTTGCTCGTTGTTGGCAAGGCCCGGAAAGAGCCCTGTTCCCATCTTCACCGACGCACCACCGGTGCCCGCCTTGTTCTCGTAGAACATGTACTTGGCGTAGAAGGTGGAGGAGTAACCATCGTCCGTCGTGGGGTCGCCATCGTTGTTGTACATGTAGGCGGCACCGGTGAACTCGAAGCCCTTCAACAGGGAGAACGTGGTCATGATCATGCTGTTCCGCTGCCCGATGGTGGGGATGAGCGTAATGGTACCCACGGGCTTGGAGATCCAACTGTCGGAATTGTACTGCTGGGCCAGGCCCACCAACGGAGTGAGCGGGACCAGGGCGAAGGCGAACAGGAACCTCATGCCTCCTTGCGGATGCCCGGATCCCTCCTGTCCGGCGGCACCACCTTGGCGGGGTCCGTATCGGCCATGTAGTGCGGGCTCATGATCTGAACCCCGTTCGCGTTGAAGATGTCCTGGATGTTCGCGTGGAGCGTGCTGAGCGTCTGCCGGAAAGGTCCTTGCACGATCACCGTGAGGCGGTAGTCCACATAGAAGTCGTTGAGCGCGTGCTGGGCCACGGTGGGCGCCGGGTCCACGGCGATGTCGGGCGTGGTCCGCGCCGCCTCCAGCAGCATGGCGTGCACCTGGCGCCAGGGCGCGTCGTACCCGATGGTGACGCCGGTGGTCCACAGGATCCCCTTGCCGCCGCCGTGGCGCGAGAGGTTGGTGAGCTTGCTGCTCATCACCACGCTGTTGGGCACGGTGACCTCCTCGCCGTAGCTGGTGACGATGGTGGTGGTGAAGTAGCCGATCTGCTTCACCACGCCGGTGACCACATCGCCCACGGCGATGCACTCGCCCACGCGCGCCAGCCGGTTGAACATGAGCGCGAGGCCCGACATCGCCTGGGAGATCACCCCGCTGGAGCCCAGCGAGAGCATCACACCGGCCAGCACGCTCACGCCCTGGAAGGCCTTGCTGCTCGAGCCCGGGATGTAGGGGTAGGCGATCACCAGGCCGAAGACCCAGATCAGCAGCACGATCACCCGGCGCGTGGGCGCGGCGATGCCCGCGTCGATCCAGGTGACCTCCAGCTCCCCGTTCTGGATGCGGGTGAAGAGGTTGGTGATGAGGTGGGCCACCGCCCGGGTGATGAGGAAGATGAGCGCCACCATCGCCAGGCCCGGCAGCGCCTCCACCGTGCCGTTGAAGACCCACAGGGCGGCATCGGCCACCAGCTGGAACATGCGCTCGCTCCAGGCGCGTGTGAGGGGGATGCGCCCCAGCACGCCGGTGAGCCAGAAGTAGAGCACCACCAGCATCAGGATGCCGATGACCATCATGGCGATGCGCTGGGCGATCAGGAAGAGCGTGTGGCTGCGCGTGAGCCCGCCCTTGAGGCCCGTGCGTTCCATGCTGCGCTGGATGAAGGCCTGGGCCTTGCGGTGGATCAGCCGCCGCAGGCGGCCCATCAGGACCAGCAGCAGCACCAACCCGCCGGTGTACAGCAGCACCAGCGCGATGTTCTTCACCATGCGTTGCGAATTCCGCATCTCACGCTGCTCGGCGATGGCCTGCCGCAGCCGTTGCATCGTGCGGTCGGTCACCGCGTCGATCGTCTCGCCCATCGAGGGGTCGAGGTCCTGCGCGGCGATGAACATCAACGGGTGCCGGTCGATGAGGATGCCGCGGCCGCCGAACAGCACCGAATCACGCAGCACGCCCGGACCGTTGAGCGCGAGCGCGTCGTCCAGCCGTTGCAGGATGTTCACCACGCGCTGCTCCGGACTGTTGGAGAACACCGTGGCGCGCAGGGTGATGATGGGGCGGTTGCCGATCACCAGCTCGGCCGGCTCTCCGGCCATGATGGAGGTGGCGACCAGCGCGCTGTCCGAAGCGGCACGGACCAGGCCCGGCCATGCGGCCAACAGCAGCAGCACCGCAGCGGTGGCCAGGTGTGCATGACACGAGGCGATGCGTTCCAAGGCTCGGCGGATCATGCGGCGGAAGGGTTCAGTTGGTGCCGGTGCCGGAGACCGGAGTGGGCGCCGGGATCGGCTCGGCCTTGCCCACGTTGGCGGCCTCCCAGGCACGCACCTTCGCGCGGGCCGCATCGAACAGACGCGCGTAGTTGCCCGTGCGCACGGCCTGGCTCGTCGCCGGGGTCAGCTTGCTCCACAATGGATCGTACAGGTGGTACACCTTCAGGTGCTTCGTCTGCGTGGCCGGCGCCACGTTGTCCGTGCCGAAGAGGATGCGGTCCGGATGGCCCTCGAGCACACGCACGGTGCGCGCCAGGGCGGTGTCGCTGCTCACGATGTACTTGGCGGTCTCGTCCCAGCTGATGTCGAAGTACAGGTTCTTCAAGGTGGGGTCGTTCAGCATGGCCTCGATGGCCGCGGCGTGGTCCTGGATGGGATGCACGATGCGCCCCACACCCACGTGCGCCCAGATGATAGTGGTGTTGGGGTGACGGCGCACCAGGTCCTTCATGCCGTCGAGGTAGTTGGGCGCGCCGGGCTTGGGGAAGGGGTTGTCGATGTCGTTGTGCAGGATCACCAGCAGGCCGGCCTCACCGCAGAGATCGAGTATCCGGTCCAACGCCGGGTCCTGCAGGCTGGCCACATCGCCGCTCACCTTGCTGCTCACGAACTCCTTGTGGATGCTGAACTCGCCGATGCCGGTGAACACGCCGGGGAAGGTGAGCAGCACGCGCCGGATGTGATCGGCCGCGTACATGTCCGTGGGGTTGAAGCCCGTGATCATGGGGTCCAGGCGCCGCTGCTGCTCCGGTGGCAGCGAGCGGTATTGCATGGCGATGTAGGCGTCGGTGAAGCTGTAGTAGTAGAGCGGGGCATCGCTCTCCAGGTAGTAGGTGGGCGCGTTGGCACCGGTGACACGGTGGCTCCATTGCTGTTGCAGCGGGATGCCGAACAGGGTGCTGCGGCCCACCTTGTCGCCCATGATGCTGTCCACGTAGTACCGCGCCGTGATCCCCTCCTGGATGTAGTTGGTGAGGTGGAAGTGGCTGTCGTGGAACAGCGGTTGCGTCGCCGGAGGCGTTGTCGCCCGGGCCGGCTTCTTCACCTGTGCGGCGAGCGGTAAGGTGCAGAGCACCAGGAGGAGCAAGGAGGTATGGCGCATGGGTCAGAGGTTCATCATGAAATTGAGGTTGATCACGCCACCGGTACCCCCCACCACATACGGCAGGGAGAGGCCTCCGACGGGACTTCCATCAAGCTGGATGTACTCGAGGTTGAACCGCATCTCCTGGTCCTTCCAGGGGTAGATGTTGAGGCCGGTCCGCCATTCCGAGGGGTCGCCGTATTCACCGTTGATGCTGGCGTATCCGGCGTATACCTGGAGGAGCCGGGGAAGGACCATCGCCGACAGCTGCACTTGGAACCCCTGGTCCTCGAAGCGGTGAACGCCGAGTGAATCCATCCCCGTACCGCGCAGGTCGCTGATGGTGCGCTGATAGAACGCCGCATCGATGGAAAAGCCCTTGTACTTGGCGCCCGCGTCCCCGCTGAACATGGAATAGCGGGCGCGCTGGATCCAGGTGCCCTGGCCGAAGAGGCCGGGCGTGAAGATGGTGCTGCCATCCGACAGGCGGAGCTGCACGTTCTCGGGAGCCTGCACATCGGGCTGGCTTTGGGCGTCCTCATCGCTGGTGGTGAAATGGGCGCCCACGCGGGTGGCCACACGGTCATGGGGTTCGAAATCGCCGAAGGTGGACCGTGCACCGTACTCCCCGGTGGTCGGGTTCCATCCGATGGCCGCCGAGACCGTGCTGATGTCATCATCGAGCTGACCGGCATCGATGCCCAGCTGGCTCAGGTTGTTCCCCACCATCAGCTGGTAATCGACACCCCTGGCCACATCGCCTCTCGCCCAGATCCCCATGGTGTACGATGGGCGGAAGAACTCCTCGGCGATCAACCGGTTGTCCAAGGTGAGCCAGTAGGGGAAGTTGCCCTCGGTGCTGCGCACGCCCGGAAGCGCGTTCACGCCGCCGCCCACCGTAAGGCTGCGGTGCACCTTGTACGTAAGGTTGCCGCCCACCACCACTTGGGCGCCCAGCCCTTGGGCGGTGTTGTTGGTCCATACGTAGGCGAGGTACCGGAATCGGCGGTCCCGAAGCCAACCCATGAACTGGACGTTCACCTTGTTCAACTGGAGGTCATTGCGCGGGTCCAGATCGTACGTGCGTCCAAAGGCGTTGGTGTAGGAGTCGTTGAGGCCCTGCGTGTTCAGGTAACGCACGTAGGTGAACAACTTGAACCGCAGCTCCCCCTGGCCGGAGCTGGCCAGCAGGAAGCCTGCGCCCGGGCGGTAGTTGCCTTGTGCTTCCGGTGTGCCGGCCGGGATGACGCTGGTGGTCTCGGACTCCACGCTGATCTGGGCCAGGGAAGGCAGGGCTACGGATAGCAGGACGGAACACAGCGCTCGACGATGCATGGATCACAGGATGAAGGAGACGCCGATGGAGTAGATCTGCCCGGTCATGCCGCCGAGGTAGAAACCGAACACGCTGTTGGCCGGGCTCTTGTACACGTGCATGGTGTGGGCGTTCACCCGGAAGTAGCGGGTGCCGAAGGGGTGGAAGTTGAGCCCACCACCCACTTCCCAGGCAGGGTTGAATTTTCCGTTGATGTAGGAATGGAAGCCGTACAGCTCCAGCTTCTGTTTCACCGGGAACCCCGAGGCCTGCACCATGTAGCCGTTCTCGTTGATCCGGTCGAGCGGCAGCGGCAGGTCGTCCACGGTCTGGAACTGGTCGAGCAGGCGCTGGAAGTACTCCACATGCAGGAAGAGCCCGTGGTACTTCAGGCCGGCGTCGAGCGCGAACTGCTGCCAGGTGGCCTTCTGCACCGTGACCCCGTCGGCCAGGGCGCCCACCTCGAAGAGGTTCTGCGCATCGCTGATCTTCACCTGGGTGTTCGAGGAGCTCATGGACAGGTCCTGGTTGAAGCGGTCCTCGCGGCTCCAGCCGTAACCGCCGCCGCAGCGCACGGCCAGCTTCTCGTGGTATTCCCAATCACCGTAGGCGCCGCGCGGACCGAACTCGCCGGTGGTGGGCATCCACAGCAGGCTGAAGCCCTTGGCCAGGTCGCGCGTGAGCTGCGTGGCGTTGATGCCGAGCTGGCTCAGGTTGTTCACCACCATCACCGTGTACTGCAGCTTCGGGGTCACCTCCCCGTGGGCCCACACGCCGGCGGAGAAGCCGGGCCGGAAGTACTCATCGGCCATCGCGCGGTCGTTGGCCTGCCACAAGGGGTGCGAGCCCTGCATGCTTCGGGTGCTGGGCAGGCCGTTGATGCCGCAGCTCAGGTTGAAGTGCTTGTCGAAGCGGTAGGTCATGGACCCGATCAGCAGGATCTGCCCGGTGCTCATCACGCTCCAGGTGTTCACCTGCCACATGAACTTGGGGGTGAAGGCCCAACCGTTGAAGTAGAGGTAGGAACGGTGCCATTGGATGTCGTTCCGCGGGTCCAGCGTCCGCTCGCGCCCCAGGTGGTCCGTATAGGTCTTGTCATCGGGCACCTGATCGACCCACCGCATCAACGCATAGGCGCTGAAGTTCACCGTGCCGTACTTGCCGTGCGCGATCTCGAAGCCCCGGCCCGGGGTGAAATCGCCGATGGTGAAGTTCTTGGCCACGATGGCCCGGATGCTGTCCCGCTCGGCCTTGGTGAACACATAGAAGGTGTCCGTCGCGCTGAACGGGCGCACCACCACGACCGTGTCGCCCGCCTGGCCGCGGGTGAGCAGCGGTGCGGCGAGCAGGAGGAGCAACAGGAAGCGCGGGAGGGAACGCATGGTGCGGTGATGGGGTTTTGGAATGCGCGAGGGGGCGACCGGATCACGGCCGCCCCCTCACGTCAGCGCGAAGGACCGTGCTGTGGTCGGATGTTCCGCCTCCGCGCGGTCACTTGGGTTGCACCAGGTAGGGGTTCGCCTTCAGCTGGCCGATCACATCGTAGATCACGCGCTGGCCCTTCACGCTGTTGCCGGCGGCGTCCAGGGGCGGGCTCACCACGGCGATGCCGAACTTGCCGGGGCACACGGCGATGAGGCCGCCGCCCACGCCGCTCTTGCCGGGCAGGCCGGTGTTGTACAGCCAGATGCCGCTGTCATCGTAGAGGCCGGCGGTGGCCATCACGGCCAGCACATGCTCCACGGTCTCGGGGCTCACCACGCGCTTCTTGGTCACCGGGTTCACGCCGCCGTTGGCCAGCGTGGCCGCCATCACGCCCAGGTCGTGCGCGCCCACGTTGATCGCGCATTGCTTGGTGTACAGGTCCGTGCTCTTCGCAGGGTCCCAGTACATGCGCTCATACGCGAAGAGGAGCTGCGCGATGGCCTGGTTGCGCTGGTTGGTGGCGGCCTCGCTCTCGTACACGGGCTGGTTCACCTGCAGCTGCCGCCCGGCGAAGTCGTTGTGGATGCCGATGATGGCGTTCCACTTTTCCTCGTACGTCTTGCCGCGCACCAGGCTGGTGGTGGCGATGGCGCCGGGGTTCACGCAGGGGTTGATCTCCTTGCCGCGCATGCGCTCGATGGCGGTGATGCTGTTGAACACCTCCCCCGTCGCGTCCACGCCCACCTTGTCCTGGATGCTCTTCGCCCCGTCATCCTCCACCACCCGGGCCAGCGTGAACACCTTGCTGATCGACTGGATGGAGACCATCGAGGTGACATCACCCTTTTCGTGGACCTTGCCGTCCACGGTCACCAGGCTCACGCCGAAGAGGTCGCTGGGCACCTGCGCCAGCGCGGGGATGTAGTCGGCGTTCTTGCCTTCCTTCAGGTCCTTGTACTTGGTGTAGGCCTGGTCCACCACCGTTTGGTACAGGTCAGGTACGGGCACCTTGGCGGTCATGCCGCCTTTCTCCTGAGCGAAACTCCCACCGGCCAGGGTGAGCGCGGCCAGGCCCAGTGCCAGCCGATCGGTGAATGTGCGCATGGTCTTCATGTTCGTTGTGTTCCGTTGGTCAGCTGCTCTTCCTGCGGTAAAGGGCGGTGCCGAAGTTGTACTTGAAGGAGACCTGCACCTTGGAGGCGTTGTAGCTCCAGCCGTCCTTGAAGTTCTCGCGGCTGCCGTACTGGTACTCCACGCCCCACATCACGTCCTTCGCGGGGTAGAACATCACGTTGGCGATGGCATAGCCCCCCTTCTTGAAGGAGCTGGAATCGGAGGACTCGGCGAGGTCGAAGTCCATCATGGAGTAGCCCACGGTGCTGCTCATCTTCTCGCTCCAGTAGTGGTCAACGAACAGGGAGCCGGCCATCATGGGCAGCGCATAGCCTTCGACCGGCCGCGTGGCGTTGCCGGGGTTCGCCTTCACGCCGATGTCGGCGGTGGCGTCGTTCATGTAGTTCTGGATCCCCTGGCCGAACACCGCCCCGAACCGGATGGTGTTGCGCTTCTCCTTGCCGTAGTGGATGTTGCTCGTGAGGTTCAGGCCGTAGCACACATCGCTGCCGCTGAGGTCCACGTTGTCGTCCACGCGGTCCTCCCACTTCACGCTGCGCACGATGCCGGCCAGCTCCACGTAACCGAAGCCGGTGGCCCTGCGGTATTCGGCGCTCAGGTCGGGCATGGCCAGGCGGCCCACCACGTCCTGCCCGTCGATGAAGGTGTTGTAGGACCCCTGGTCGGAGCTCGCGCCCGGGCGCTCCAAGGCGATGGTCAACTTGGTATCACCCTGGATCGGCATGTAGCGCAGCTGCACGTTGCGGTAGAAGGCCATGCCGCTGGGGCCCCAGTATTCCACGCTGTTGGGGAAGATGTCGATGTCCATGAAGGGGCTCCAGTACTGACCGGCCCCCCACTTGCCCAGCTGGGCGTAGGCGTGGCGCAGGCGGATGGTGGTCTGCCCGGCGTCCACCCCGGTGCCGAACATCTCGAACTCGAACTGCGTGAACAGGTCGCCCTTGGCGGTGGGGATGTAGTTCTTGAAGCCCAGACGCGTCTGCCGCACGCTGAAGTAGGTGGTGCCCTCGGCCCCGTACTCGTTCTTGAAACCGGGCAGCTTCGTGGGGCGCATGGTGTCGAACCAATTCGGATCGATGGCCCCGGCGTTGTAGCCCATGTCCATCATCACGAAGCCATAGATGTCCATGGCCTTCTCCGGGGTCGCCTCCTGCGCCACCGCGGTCAGTGCTCCGGCGCTCAACAGCGCGCCCGTCAGCGTACGATACGGTCTCATTCGTTCTGGTTTTGGTTGATGGTCAAGCCGACGCAGGAGAGGAGATCGGCGGTGGAAATTGCGCATTGAATATAGGTCGGGACCTGATAACCATCAGGTCGGCGAACGAAATGATGATGTTGACCTGATATCCGGGCGGATGTCCCGCGAATTGGACCTTTGCCTTTATCTTCATCCGGAACCTGTACCATGACCGACCTCCTCATCGGCTTCCTGCGCGAGCAGCCCATCGCTGCGGTCTTCCTCACGCTGGCCATCGGCAACTTCATCGGCGACCGGAAGGTGGGCGGGGTGCAACTGGGCTCGGTGGCGGGCACCCTGCTGGTGGGTGTGCTGGTGGGCCGCTGCGACATCCCGATCACGGGCGAGCACAAGCTCTTCTTCCTCTTGCTCTTCCTTTTCGCCACGGGCTACGCGGTGGGTCCGCAGTTCTTCCGCGGGCTGCGCAAGGATGGCGCAAAGCTGGCGCTGTTCTCGTTCATCCTGTGCCTGGCAGGCGTGGTCACCTCCTACGCCATCACCGCCTGGATGGGCTGGGATGCCGGCACGGGCGCGGGCCTGCTCGCCGGGGGGAGCACGAGCTCCCTGCTCATCGGCATCGCGGGCGACACCCTCAAGGGAACGGCCTTGGCGCCCGAGGTGGCGGCGCGCTACAACGCGAACGTGGCCATGGCCTATGCGGTCACCTACCTCTTCGGCGCGGCGGGCACGGCCTACTTCCTCACCACCCTGGGCTTCCGCATGCTCGACACCGATGTGGTGGCGCGCTGCAAGGAGTACGAACAGAACCTCGGCTCGCCCGCGTCCGATGGCGGAGGGCATAGCGCCCTGCAGAACTGGAACGTGCGGGCGTACCGGGTGGAACACCTGCCGCAGGGGGCTTCCGCCTGCACGGTGGAGGCCCTCGAGACGCACCTGAACGCGCTGGATGTACCGGTGCGGGTGATGCGTGTCCGCAGCGGAGATGGGCTCCGCGATCCCGATCCCACCACGGCGGTGCAGGTGGGCGATGCCATCGCGCTGAGCATGCCCTTGCGCGTGGTGACGGCAGTGAGCGCCCACGTGGGAACCGAGCTCGTGGACCGTGAGCTGCTCGACTTCCCGATCACCGTGCGGAGCGTGGTGGTGACCTCGCCGGACTTCGTTGGGAAACCCCTGCAGGTGCTGCGGCAGGGACCGGAGGCGCGGGGCGTCGGCGTGCGCAGCATCCGGCGCGGGACCGTGGACATGCCGCTGGGGCCCGACTACGTGGTGCGGCGCGAGGATGTGGTGGAACTGGTGGGCACACGCGATACCGTGGACAAGGTCATCGCCCTGGCGGGCCGCCCTGCGGCCGACGGCATCGCCACCAACGTGCCCTTCATGGCCACGGCGATCTTCCTGGGGTTGTGCGCCGGCGCCCTTCAACTGGTGATCGGCAACGTGCCCATCACCCTGGGCATGGGCGGCGGTGTGCTGGTGCTGGGCCTGCTGGCGGGCTGGGTGCGCACGCGGGTGCCCCGCATCGCGCCGGTGCCGCCCGCCACCATCTGGCTGTTCCAGCGCCTGGGCCTCGACCTCTTCATCGCCATCGTGGGCATCACCAGCAGCGCGGGCTTCTTCATCGGCTTCAAGCAGATGGGCCTGCAGCTCTTCCTGGCGGGCGTGGTGGTGAGCCTGCTGCCGGCCTTGCTCGGCATCCTCCTGGGCCGCTACGTGTTCAGGTTCCACCCGGCCATCACGCTCGGCGCCACCTGTGGGTCCCGCACCGAGGCCGCCGCGCTCGCCGTGGTGCAGAACGCGCTCAAGAGCCAGACGCCCGCCCTGGGCTTCACCGTGCCCTACGCCGTGGCCAACGTGGTGCTCGCCAGCCTCACCATCCTCATGATCCACCTGTTGCTGTAGCACGCTCCATCCCCGCAACGACCAGCCCCATCAGCCGAACACGTTCCATGCCCCGCAAGCTCCCTGCCGCACGCACCCTGGCCCAATGGAAGGCCCGGTGGACGAAGCAACGCACCACCTTCGAGCTGCCGCCGGGTGCGCACCCCGACCGCGAACTCTTCACGCAGCGGCGTACCCCCGCCCGGGAGCGGGCACGCATCCAGCGTGTGAACGACGAGTTCGCGCGCGCCACCACCGCGCTGCTGGACACGGGCCTCGCGGTCACGGTGTTCGGCTCGGCGCGCTTCAAGCCCGCGCATCCCTACTACCAACTGGCACGCGAGGTGGGCCGGGAGCTGGCGAAGGCCGGTCTCACCACGCTCACCGGCGGTGGGCCGGGCATCATGGAGGCGGCCAACCGCGGCGCGCACGAGGCGGGTGGCGCGAGCATCGGCCTCAACATCATCCTGCCGCACGAGCAGAGCGCCAACCCATACGTGGACAAGACCGTGGAGTTCGCGTACTTCTTCACCCGCAAGACCTGCCTGGTGAAGTACTCCTGCGCCTACATCGTGATGCCCGGCGGCCTGGGCACCCTGGATGAACTGTTCGAGGCCGCCACGCTGGTGCAGTGCGGCAAGATCGGCCCCTTCCCGGTGATCCTCATGGGCAGCGCGTTCTGGCGCGGCCTGCGTGAATGGGGCCAGGAGATGATGGAGCAGGGTGTGTTCACGCGCGACGAGATCGACTTCGGCCACGTGACCGACTCGCCGAAAGAGGCCGTGGACTTCATCCTGGCCAGCCTGCCGAAGGAAGTGCGCGCGACGCTCCGCCCGTTGGCTTGAACCACGCCCTCAGCGATCCGCAGACCCGCATGATGGGCGCTTGTGACCAGGCCCCTGCCTCGCACGCGCGCAGTCGTCAGCACGCTCTGGCGAATGCTTGTCCCTTGACCCTTGTCACTTGTCCCTTGACCCTTGTCACTCGGGTCTGCCCATCCCTTCAGAACACATAGCCCACCGTGGTGGCGATGCGCCAGTCGTTCAAGGAGGGCCCGCCATCAAGCGGCTTGCTGTCGTACTGGTCGTAGAACTCCAGGCCCAGCTGCAGGTCCTTCACCACCTCATAGCGCAGGTACACGCTGGTGGCGTAGCGCCAGCGGTCGCGGATGGTGAGGCCGTAGTAGCCCGCCATGTCGATCGTCACCTCGGCCTTGGGGAAGCGGTAGGTCTTGAAGCGGAAGCGGTCGCCCATGAACAGCTCGTAGTTGTCGCTGCCCTCGCCGCTGCCGCTGCGCTCGCGGTTGCCCTGCACGCCGCCGCCCACCAGGTTGCTGGCGTGGGTGGCGAGCAGCACGTAGTTGCCCAGGCTCAGGTTGGCGCGCAGGCGCAGGTCCAGGTCCAGCTCGGTGTTCGACTCCGCACCCGCCGAGGCCCCGGCGGTCCACCGGGCCCACAGGTTCTGCTCCAGGCTCAGCGTCACGTCCTGCTTCAGGTTGTCCTGCACCTCGGGCTGCACCGTGGTGATCGAGTTGAACGAGAGGTTCACCGTGCTGTGGTCAGCCCGGTACAGCGCGCTGCCGTTGATGTTGAGCTGGCTGAGCCCGTTGTTCTTCTGGTAGCTGTAGCCGGCGTTGAGGCTGCCGTCGATGCGCGGCCAGATGCCCTGGTTCAAGCGGTAGAGCGTGGTGATGTCGATCAGGTTCACGTGCACGCTGTCCCCATCCACGATGTAGAGGTGGTCCAGCATGGGGCTCGCCGCAAGCCGGCCATCGAAGAAGGCACCGCTCCGCAGGCGGATGTACCAGCGCTTGTCCGTGCGCACCGTCTGGATCTGGTCCCACTCGATGTACACGTAGCTCATGTAGTCCGTCTTCACCCGCAGCAGGCCCAGCTTCAGGTCCTTCATCTCGCCCACCACGCGGTCGCCGTTGAACAGGTGGATGGTGTCCGTCTTCTGCGCGGCGAGCAGGCCGGGCAGCAGCAGAGGCAGGCACAGGGCGATGAGGCGCAGCAGGCGGACCATCCGGTGGCAAAGGAAGGGGCTGCGCGCGGACCACGGATGCGCGGGGTCAGCCTGGCACGGCGCACGGTGCAACACGGCGGTGGGGGTGTGACCACGCACCGGAAGGGCGGTGCGGACCGGGCGGCGCGCGGTGCAGCAGGCGGGGCGGGGCGTCACCGGCACGCGGAGCATCGGTGCGAGGGCGTGGTCATGCGGTGCAACGACGGCGGCGCCGCGTGACCGGCATGCGGCAATCGGTGCACAGGTCGCGGTGCCGGTGTGACCGGCGGGCGGAACAGGCGTGCTTGGTCGGCGTCGCGCGATGCAAGGCGGGCGACACGCGGTGCAACCCCGGCGGCACGTGTGGCAGGCGGCGCGGACCGTCCGTGACCGGTGCGCGGTGGGGGTGTACAAGGTCCGCGGCATGGGGCGCAGCGCGGGCGGCACCTGCAGCAACGCGGGCGGCATGCGAGGCGAAGCCCGCGGTGGCTGGTGCAGCGCGGAGGAACAGGCGTGCAACGGCCCGGATCGCGGGTGCCAGGCCGAACGCCGCCCTATTTTTCGGACCGGAACCGCCCCGCCATGATCGTGGCCACCATGGACCTCGACGAGAAGCACGCCCACGTGCGCGCCGAGGTGGACCGTGTGCTGCGCAAACACCAACGCACGGTGGACGAACTGCGGCGCGCGCTCCGCACCAGCCGCGACAAGCAGGTCCGCATCCACCAGAGCGACTACCGCTCACCCGCCCAGGTGGACTGGGTGGTGACCGTGCGCGTGGGCAAGAAGAGCGAGCGCATCTTCCTCTCGGCCTGGTGGCATGTGGTGGGCGCCGGGCTGGAGGCCCTCACCCTCTCGCCCACCGGCGGCTTCTACTTCGACAGCCACTTCTTCCAGCGCTACCGCCTGCGCGAGACCGATGTGCAGGACCCGGTGGCCAACCTCAAGCGCTTCCTGCGCACCAACTACGATGTGACGATGAAGGTGCTCGACACCGAGCGCCACGGCTTGCGCGAGGCGGCGGGCTTGGCGCGGGAAGGCCTCTACCTGGGCACCGTGCGCAACGGCGGCCTGCTGGCCTGCGACACCTACCTCGCGCAGGACATGCTGCATGCCGATCAACAGCGGCTGGCCATCGAGCTCAGCGCCCATGCCGCCACCAAGGACTGGTCCGACGCGCGTCGTCAGCAGTTCAAGGCTTGGGCGGCGGTCAACATGAAGCCCCTGCTCGATGCGTTCGAGGAGGGCCCCGATGCGTAGTGCCCAGGGCTTAGTACCCAGTGGCCAGTGCTCTGTGCCCAGTGCCCAGACCCCTTGATGGAAGCAGAGCGTGCTAGGCATACCTGACAACTGAGAACCATGCACTGGGTACTGACTCCCCACCAGGCATTCCTGACAACTGAGCACTGTGAATGGGCAACTGTGACCCACCCCTACCTTGACCCCATGGCCCCCAACGGACCCTGGCAAAACCCGCCCACCCTGCCCACCGATGGCAAGCGCCTGTGCGTGGTGCTCATCCATTACACCCGGCTGCAGAAGCAGGAGTACGTGCTCATGCGTTGGAACGTGCCCGAGTGGCGCTTTCAGGATGGCAGCCGCCTGAGCCGCGACAACGTGGTGGTGAAGTGGGCGTACCTGGAGGTGTGATGCCGTGGGTCACCCGGATCCTGCGACCGGCGTTGGAACATCCGGCGGCGAACCAAAGTCCCGACCGCCGGAAATAGCGAAGCGCCCGACGTCGTTTGGATCTCGACCCAGGGCTTTCACCTGGGCTCCTCGTACCCCTTTCATTCCAGGGGGTCCGCCGTCGGGCGCTTCGCCGGTGAAGGTAGAATACGGCGGCCCATGCAAGCAAACCGAGCCGTGGAAAGGCCATGGGGCCTCAAGCGCACGACCCACTACTCGCCAGCACCGGCCTTGCGCAGTGCGGCCACGTGCGCCATGTAGGCCGCATGGGCCACCGCGCGCTCCGCGCGCCGCACGCTGCGTTCATGGGTCTGGCGGTTCCAGGGGCCGACCTGCACCACCGTTGTGCTACCTTCCAACACCGCCCGCACCAGA